>NZ_JABSOE010000058.1 GCF_013618865.1 Phocaeicola faecicola | reverse complement strand
AAGAACGATTCAGATGCCATAAATTCGGTTTCGAAGATATGGTGATTCTTATTGCTTGTGGATTACACAACTTCAGAATCAGCCACAAAATGAGTCATATAACAAATTAATCTATATAATGTCTAATTATGATTTAGTGATATAGGGTTATTAATTGGAATGCTTCTGCCAAAATGTTAGAAACCTTTGTAACATACTGCAAAGTTATAGATTTTTTAGTATCTTTGTGCGCCTAAAAATTTAAAATATTTATGAAATCGGACATAGAAATAGCTCGCAGTATTGAATTGACCAAGATTAAGCAGGTTGCACGTGATTATGATATTCCCGTTGAAGAAATTCACAATTATGGTCGTTATATAGCCAAAGTTCCCGAAACACTGATCGATGAAGAGAAAGTAAAGCAGAGTAATCTGATTCTGGTTACCGCCATCACGCCTACCAAGGCAGGTATCGGTAAGACCACGGTATCTATCGGTCTGGCACTGGGATTGAACCGTATCGGCAAGAAGGCGATTTGTGCGTTGCGTGAACCGTCACTGGGCCCTTGCTTCGGTATGAAGGGAGGAGCTGCCGGAGGTGGATATGCACAGGTATTGCCGATGGAGAAAATCAATCTTCATTTTACCGGCGACTTCCATGCCATCACTTCTGCGCATAACATGATTGCTGCCTTGCTGGACAATTACATGTATCAGAACCAGGACAACGGTTTTGCACTGAAAGAAGTGCTGTGGAACCGTGTGCTGGACGTAAATGACCGTGGATTGCGTTATATCATTACCGGTCTGGGAGGAAAGACCAACGGTATTACCCGTGAATCAGGCTTCGACATTACTCCGGCTTCTGAAATCATGGCCATTTTGTGTCTGGCCAAGGATGAGGCCGACCTGCGTCGCCGCATTGAGAACATCCTGCTGGGATTTACGGTAGACAACAAACCGTTTACGGTGAAAGACCTGGGAGTGGCCGGAGCCATTACCGTGTTGCTGAAGGATGCCATTTCTCCGAACCTGGTACAGACTACCGAGCATACGGCTGCCTTTGTACACGGAGGTCCGTTCGCGAACATTGCTCACGGATGTAACTCTGTACTGGCTACCAAACTGGCGATGACATTTGGTGATTATGTCATCACCGAAGCCGGTTTCGGTGCCGACCTGGGAGCTGAAAAATTCTATGATATCAAGTGCCGCAAGTCGGGACTGCAGCCTAAGCTGACTATTATTGTGGCTACTGCACAGGGACTGAAGATGCACGGGGGCGTGAGTCTGGATAAGATCAAGGAACCGGATCTGGAAGGCTTGCGTGCGGGACTTGCCAATTTGGACAAGCATATCCAGAACCTCCGTTCGTTTGGACAGACGGTGGTGGTGGCTTTCAACAAGTATGCCAATGATACCCAGGAAGAGATTGACCTGGTACGTACGCACTGCCAGGAGATGGGCATCGGCTTTGCTGTCAACAACGCATTTGTGGAAGGTGGAGCCGGAGCGGTTGAACTGGCTAACCTGGTAGTGGATACTATCGAGAAACAGCCTTCTCAGCCTTTGCACTTTGCTTATGACGATACAGACAGTATCGAGGACAAGATTTCGAAAGTGGCTTGCGGACAGTATGGCGCGAGCATGATTACTTACAGTGCTACGGCGAAGAAGAAAATCAAACTGGCACAGGAACTGGGATATACTCACTTCCCGATCTGTATTGCCAAGACCCAATATTCATTCTCTACCGATGCGAAACTGTACGGGGTAGCCAAGGACTTTGAATTCCATGTGCGTGACATCGTGCTGAACGCAGGAGCAGAAATGCTGGTAGTGATTGCCGGTGAAATCATGCGTATGCCTGGTCTGCCTAAAGTGCCTCAGGCAATGCACATCGATATCGTCAACGGAGAAATTGAGGGCTTGTCGTAAGCTTTTCCGGTAAGCGGCGGCTCAAGGTGCGCCGGGTACGCCTGTTGCAGAGAAGCGTTCCCCATTGAGTATCAGCCGGTAACCGTTCGATATAGAGAGCCATGATATCTTGAAAGGATGTCACGGCTCTTTTTTTTGTGCCGCATAGTTCTTTGCCTTATTGTCGGATATTTCGCATAAAATCTCTGAGTATAGAAAGAATATATATGCGTTCTTCAACAAATTGTTCATATATTTTGTTATTTAAAGAAATAATGAATAAGATTTCAGATGAAATCAGCTATCTTTAATAACCGGTTGAATGACTGACATGCCTCAGAATCATCTGCTTTTGAGATGCCGATGGGCAGCTTGGACACGATTCCGGGCTTTTTTGAATATAGGATATTGATGGGAGATTTTAGCGATGAGTGCAACTAAACATTTGTATGCGATTAAAGGAGTGGTAGATGAACTGGCGGACCAGTCTTCTTTCCCCGAACTGTTCAGCAAATATGAAGACGGTGACCCGATTCCTTCGGGAAAGGTATTGTATGAGATTATAGAATTATGCCGTTCGGTATTGTTCCCCGGATATTTCGGTAATCCGACGATCAACAATCAGACCCTCAGCTATCATCTGGGTGTCACCATAGAGCGGCTTCTGCATTTGCTGATCAAGCAGATTCAGGCGGGCTTGCTTTTTGGCTGTGAGAACCTGGAACGACAGAGCGGGCGTCATCCGCAAGGGGAGGCTGCCAAGGAAAAGGCGGTGAAGTTCATTGAGACTTTGCCCGAACTGAGGCGGGTGCTGGCCACGGATATTCAGGCTACTTACAACAGTGATCCGGCTGCTACCTGTATCGGCGAGATTATCTCCTGCTATCCGGCCATCCGGGCCATTTCCAACTACCGCATAGCGCATGAACTTTATAAACTGGATATTCCGCTCATTCCGCGTATCATTACCGAAATGGCACATTCCGAGACGGGAATTGACATTCATCCCGGAGCCGAAATCGGGGAGTATTTCTCTATTGACCACGGTACGGGTATCGTCATCGGGCAGACTTGTATCATCGGTAATCACGTAAGCTTGTACCAGGGAGTGACCCTCGGTGCCAAAAGTTTTCCGACAGATGCCGACGGAAATCCGATCAAGGGAATTCCACGTCATCCTATCCTGGAAGATGAGGTGACGGTCTATTCGAATGCCACGATTCTGGGGCGCATTACCATCGGAAAGGGGGCCGTCATCGGCGGTAATATCTGGGTGACAGAGGATGTGGAGCCTTATGGACGGAGAATACAGAAAAGATAAGCCAGCTTTGTGTGCAGGTAAGATTAAGGTTGTATGGAATGATAAATATAATATGAAGTGATCAACATTAAAAACAAAAACTGATATGGACCGAATAAACGATAATTTGTTGCAGCTGATAGGACGTACGCCACTGGTACGTCTGGCAAAAGTATTCCAGGATGATTATGGAACACAGGTCATTGCCAAGGTGGAAGCCTTCAATCCGGGAGGCAGCGTGAAGGACAGGGCTGCACGCTATATGATTGAGGAGGCAGAGCGCCGGGGTGCACTGAAACCGGGTGGAACGATCATTGAGCCGACCAGCGGAAATACGGGGATTGGCATGTCGTGGATTGCTGCCATCAAGGGTTACCGGGTGATATTGACCATGCCGGAAACCATGAGCGTGGAGCGGCGGTCCTTGTTGAAGGCTTATGGTGCCCAACTGGAACTGACTCCGGGGGCCTTGGGTATGAAAGGGGCTATTGCGCGTGCAGAGGAACTGTGTGCTTCGATACCGGGGGCAATTATTTTACAGCAGTTTGCCAATGCGGCCAATCCGATGGCGCACGAACAGACGACGGTCGTAGAGATTATGGACGATACGGACGGGCAACTGGATGTGTTTGTGGCTTGTGTCGGTACGGGAGGTACGGTATCGGGTACGGGTCGGAAACTGAAGTCGCTGAAACCGGGAATAGAGGTGGTTGCTGTTGAGCCGGATGCTTCTCCAGTGCTGTCAGGAGGCAGTCCCGGACCGCATAAGATTCAGGGTATCGGTGCCGGATTTGTTCCGGAAAATTACGATGCCCGTGTGGTGGACCGTATCGTGCGGATTACCAATGAAGAGGCGTTCGAGATGATGCGTCAGCTGGCACGGAAGGAGGGTTTGCTGGTGGGAATCTCTTCGGGAGCTGCGGTGGCTGCTGCTGTTTCCTTGGCCCGTGAGCCTCATTTCCGGGGAAAGAAACTGGTTGTCCTACTGCCGGATACCGGAGAAAGATACCTCTCATCCGGAGTCTTTGAGTGAGAAGCGGTAAACCGGATTGCTGAGGCAAAGACCGGTCCGTCCGTCTGTTTGTCAGACCTTTAATTTCAGACCGCCGTATAGGGAATTCATTTCCTTATACGGCGGTTTTTTGTAGCATCAATTTGTATGATTTGATTATTTATTATATATTCGCCACAATATTTTGGTAATTTTTATGAGATTATGGGGTATTCTCGTGGGGAAAATAAAGAATTTGAAGCTCTTTTCCGTTCCATGTATCCGGAGGTAAAGGCTTTTGCGCAAGGCATACTGCAGTCGGAGGACGATGCTGAGGATATTGCCCAGGATGTCTTTGTCAAGTTGCTGAACTATCCTCAAGCGTGGGAGAATCCGGAAACGCGCAACAGCTACATATTAATGGCTGTTGGAACATGCTCAGGACACTTTGCGGTATCTGCTGTAAGGCTGGGATGTGAGAGAAGATTGCCGGATTAAATATTCTCAATTATTTGTAGTTGAATAATGTATGTTTCCGTTTTAATAACGGTAATATGTATATATCTGTTTTGCAGTTGTCTCCGATGTTTTAATAATCAGCGGCGTGGATTATATAAACTGCGTTTGAATTTATATGATTTACGTAGCTGATTATTATTCTTTTCATGTAATATTTGAAATGCGATATAATTGTTTGCATTTATAGAAGTCGTTTTTGTGATTTGTAACCGGTTGATTATGTGTAATTTATTTCTTTTATTAGAAGCCTCGAAAAAGGAAAAATATTTTTTTAAAGATGATATTTTCGTTGAATTCCGGAACATTGCTGTTGTATCCTGAAAAATTTGTGGGGAGTGCACGAATTGTGTTTTTAGTAGGTGAGGCGAGTTTCTGGTAAAGAAAAAAATGAGCAACCTTTTATGATTCATTTTGGAACCAACTTTTTGCACTGATGTTAGGTCGGGTTAGTAATCGTGAAAGTTTACGCGATGTAGTCGTGCTTTTTCCATGATTGTTTGATTATTATTAATTTCTCCCGATTTTAACGGAACACTAATGCATTGTCTTGAATCAAATTATCACATGGAGTGAAGAATATAACTTGATGCATCCAAATAACTAAATAATAGGTTAGAATAATAAACTTTAATTCTGAACACTCTTCTGAAAAAAAAGTAATTTAAAACTTTGATTAATAGTATTTTATATAATGATTTGTTATACCGAAAGATTCACTTAACTTAGTGTTGCTAATAAAAGTTCATAAATCTTCATCAGACATGACTAAAGTATAAATAAAATTCAAGAAAGTTACATCCTTTAGGCGGAATATTTTCAATTATGGAGCAATTTGATCTTTTCGTTGATTATATATGATTAAAAAGATGATTTAGAATTTAATCCCATTTTTTATGGAGGATATTCAAACAGTCAATTTATAATTTAATAACGAATATTTTTATATTTTTGTTGAGTGTACGCTGGGGGTTAGTTGTCATATATATGAGACGTAAAATACGGTAATCATTTCCTGTATATTCAAGAGTGCAAATGTTCATGGGGAAACTTATAATTAATTGATGTACTTTGAGGGAAAGTAAATGTTTGGTTTTGTACATTTAGGAAAGAAACTGATTATCCGGATAAATAAAACCTAATATATTAAATCTATGAGAAACAATAAATCAAAGAATTGGTTTCTGGCAGGTGCTATGGCTATATTTTTATGTGCTTCATGCAAACAGCAGAAGGCTATTATCGGTGAATATATTTTTAAGGCAGAACCTGTACAGCTTTCTGTCAGATCATCAGAAAAGGGGCGAATGGCAGAAGGGTTCTCAGCCTTTCAGCTTTCAGACCATTTTGTCTGGGGAGCCTCTGTGACGCAGGCAGAAGATGGAAAATATTATATGATTTATTCGGCACCGGAAACCGGGGTATATCCGTTTAATAATGCCTGGATCTTTGGCTCTAAAATGGGTCTGGCTGTGTCGGACCGTCCGGATGGAGGATTCCGGCAACTGGGCTTTTTCCTCAATCAGGATGGATTTGCCGAAGATAAGTCCTCCTGGGATGCGCAGAGTACCTCTAATCCTCATGTCCGCAAGTTTGGTGACCGTTATTATCTGTATTATGCAGCTACGGTAGATCCGGGGAATGCACATGTAAAAGCGGAGGGGGATACTTTACCCAGAAGAGACCGGATTCAGCAGAACCAGCAGATTGGGGTAATTGTTTTCAAATCATTCCGGGATTTGCTGAAAGGGGAGTTTACGCATTTTGAACAGCCGTTGCTGAGTCCTCGCACGCGGGTGAAACCGGACAATGTGGTTAACCCTTCACCGGAAGGAACTGTGGCGAAGCCGGATAATCTGATCGTGGTGAATCCTTCGGTGGTTTACCGCCCGTCGGACGGGAAATATCTGTTGTATTTTAAAGGTAATGTGTATGATCCTCATTGGAGAGGAGTGCACGGGGTGGCTCTGAGTGACAGTCCTACCGGACCGTTTACTGCTTTAGACGAACCGGTGTTTCACATAGAAGGGGCTTCCGGGAAACTCTCGGCAGAGGATCCGTATGTGTGGTATCATCAGGGTGACCGGTGTTTTTATGCCATATTCAAGGACTTTAACGGTCAGTTTACAAAGGGGGAACCTTGTCTGGCGATTATGGCATCGCAGGATGGTATCCACTGGAATCTTCCGGAACATTCAATGTTTATGAAGAAACAGCTGATACTTCAGGATGGAACCCCAGTAGAGGTGAAGCGATTGGAACGACCGCAATTGCTGCTGGACGAAGAGGGGAATCCGGAAGTGCTGTATGCGGCCTGTGCCATTGATGATGTGAATCCCAGAATAGACGGAGGATCGTTTAATGTACAGATAAAAATAAATGCAGAAAAAATCAAATAATCGGAAAAATATTAAATTGAAAATAGGATGAAATTGAATTGGCTTGCAGCTTTGGGAGGTATGGCCTTGACGGCTTGTACTTCGGATGGCGATAAGGTAACAGATAAGCCCCTGAATATCGTACTGATCAACCTGGATGATGCCGGTAACGGTGATTTTTCTTTCAAGGGGGCAGTGGGTTATGAGACTCCGAATATCGACTGTCTGGCAGCAGAGGGAATGTCGATGACTAATTTTTATGCGGTGCAGCCTATCAGCGGGGCTTCGCGTGCGGGACTGATGACGGGGTGCTACCCGAACCGTATCGGATTTGCTTATGCGCCGAACCCGAATGCAAAGACGGGTATTTCCGACAAGGAGGAAACCATTGCGGAACTGTTGAAGGCTAAGGGGTATGGAACGGCCATTTTCGGAAAGTGGCACCTGGGGGACGCCCGTAAGTTCCTGCCGTTGCAGCATGGGTTTGATGAGTACTACGGTCTGCCGTATTCGAACGATATGTGGCCGTATCATCCGCAGTATGAGTTCCCGGATCTGCCTTTGATTGAGGGAAATGAAATCATTGGATACAATACGGACCAGACTCGGTTGACAACGGATTATACGACTCATGCAGTGGACTTTATCCGACGTAAGACGGAGGCTGGGCAACCGTTCTTCCTGTATCTGGCTCATTCCATGCCGCATGTGCCGCTGGCTGTGTCTGATAAGTTTAAGGGCAAGAGCAAGCAGGGGCTGTATGGCGATGTGATGATGGAACTCGACTGGAGTGTGGGTGAGGTGATGAAGACGCTGAGAGAGCAGGGTGTTGAGGAAAACACGCTGGTGGTGCTGACTTCCGACAATGGTCCGTGGGCCAACTATGGTAATCATGCGGGTTCTTCGGGGGGATTGCGTGAGGCGAAGGCAACTACCTTCAACGGGGGAATGCGGGTGCCTTGTGTGTTCTACTGGAAGGGAAAGATTGCGGCAGGCAGTGTATGTAATGACCTGATGTCGAATATCGACCTGCTGCCTACTTTTGTGGAACTGGCGGGTGCGAAGATGCCTGAACTGCCGATTGACGGTCTGAGCATGGTTCCGGTCTTGAACGGGGAAAACAAGGAGCCTGTCCGTAAGTCGCTGTGCATTTATTACCACAAGAATTCATTGGAGGCAGTTACGGACGGAATGTATAAGTTGATTTTCCCGCACAAGTATGTGTCGTATGAATCGCAGGTGCCGGGAAACGACGGTCAGCCGGGTGAACTGGGCAGTCGTGAGGTGAAGGAATGTGAACTGTACGACTTGCGGCGTGATCCGGGTGAACGGGTGAATGTCATCAGTCAGCATCCGGATGTGGCAGAGCGACTGAAGAAGATTGCGGATGCATGCCGGGAGGATTTGGGGGATGATCTGACGGGCCAGCCGGGCAAGAATCGCCGCGAACCGGGTAAAATCGATGAATAATGAATGAAAAAGAATAAATGGAAAAGGAGAATATCATGAAAACATATACTTCTTGGTTATTGGCAGGGCTGTTCTGCAGTACGGCATTGTGGCAGACGTCCTGTACGGAGAATACTTCGGATGCAGGATATATCAATTTGCCGGAGGCAGTCAGCTTTGAACAGGCTGCTTCGGGTAAGGGTTTTGTGCTGGAGCATTGCAAAGGGATTGCCTGCGACCGGAAAGACAGTCTGCTGGTGGCAAAAGCGGAATGGCTGGCTTCAGAAATTACGGCCAGTACCGGTTTGCGGTTGCCGTTGGTGGAAACCGGCGGACAGGAAGACGGACTGATCTGTCTGGCTTATTCCAAGGACTTGCCATCGGAAGGTTTCCAGGTGAAAGTGGAAGAAAACCGGGTGCGGATTGAGGCTGCCGATGCGTCCGGATTGTTTTATGGCGGCCAGTGGCTGTTGCAGTCTTTGGCTTTGCAGGACGCCGGTTATGCTTGGCCGGCCTGTACGGTAAAGGACTTTCCGCAACTGCAGTACCGCGGGGCTATGCTGGATGTCAGCCGCAACTTCTTCTCGGTGGAAGAGGTGAAGCGCTTTATCGATATGCTTGCTGTACATCGTCTGAACTATTTCCACTGGCACCTGACAGACGATCAGGGATGGAGAATCGAGATTTCGGAATATCCCCGGCTGACGGAAATCGGAGCCTGGCGTGGAGAGGGCAGTCAGAAGACAGGCGGATTCTATACGCAGGATGAAATCCGGGAAGTGGTACGTTATGCGGCTG
This sequence comes from Phocaeicola faecicola, assembly GCF_013618865.1. GTDB lineage: Bacteria > Bacteroidota > Bacteroidia > Bacteroidales > Bacteroidaceae > Phocaeicola > Phocaeicola faecicola. Next base: position 22,236 of record NZ_JABSOE010000058.1, on the reverse strand, counting down.
CACAGGGAATTACGGTAGTGCCGGAGATTGACTTGCCGGGACACTCGTCGGCGGTACTGGCTGCTTATCCGGAACTGGGCTGTACGGGCGGTCCTTATCGGGTAGCCATGGAATCGGGAGGAGTACACAAGGATGTGCTCTGTCTGGGAAATGAAAAAGCCTATCAGTTTGCCCGGGAGGTACTGAAGGAGGTGGCTGCTTTGTTTCCTTCGCCTTATGTGCATATCGGAGGTGATGAGGTGCCTCGTACGCGTTGGGAGGCCTGTCCGAAATGCCAGAAGGCCATTGCCCGTTACGGTTTGAAGGATACGGAGGGACATTCAGCCGAAGATCTGTTGCAGGGAGAGTTCAACCGTCAGATGGCCGGATACCTGAAGACGTTGGGGAAGAAGATGGTCGGATGGGACGAGGTGTTGTCGGATAACATCGACCGGGAGACGGTGGTGATGTCCTGGAGAGGTTTGGAACGGGGAATTAAGGCCCTGAAGGCTGGGCATCCGGTGATTTTCTCTTCAAACGGACATTTCTACTTCAATAATTATCAGGTGGAGGATGTGACGAATGAGCCGGTGGCTACCGGAAGTCTGGTGGAAATGCAGAAAGTGTACGAGGCCGACTGGAATGCGGCGGCACTGCCGGCCGATGAACGGGAACGCATATTGGGTGCTGAGGCTTGTCTTTGGACGTCTTACGTGGATAATGAGGAGATTTTGGAATACATGATGTTGCCTCGTCTGGCAGCCTTTGCGGAGGTGGCCTGGACCGGTGACCGCCGTGGGGATTATACGGACTTCTTGAACCGTCTGCCGCAGATGTTGCGTCTGTATCAGAAAATGGGCTGGAACGTGGCTCCCCATTATTTTAAGGTGGAGGCAGGTTATTCTTCCAGTATGGAAAAGAAGCAGCTGGAAATTGAACTGAAGAGTCTGAAGGATGCGGAGATTTATTATACCTTAGACGGTACGGCGCCGTCGAAGGCTTCGCTGAAGTATGTGCAGCCGGTCGGACTGTCGGAAGATGCGCGTCTCACGGCGGTGGCTTATTTGCCGTGCGGACTGGTTTCGGATACGTTCCGTACGGAAATTAAGATCAGCAAGGCAAGCTTCTGCCCGATTGAATTGCGTACGTCTCCTTCGGAAAGATATCCGGGCGAAGGTGGCAGGGTGCTGGTTGACGGTGCCCGCAGCAAGGCTTTCCATACTACCGGTATGTGGGTAGGATATTTCGGCGAACCGATGGATGTGGTGGTCGATCTGGGAACTTCGCAGCAATGTGCACAGGTGGTGGTTTCTTCACTGACGGATATGGGGGCTTATATCATGGGCATCCAGCGTCTGGAAGTGCAGGTCTCTGCAGATGGAAAGGATTTTGTGAAGGTGGGCGAACGGGAGTTTCCGGAGCCGCCGGTACAGATGGAAGGAAAACGGACCGATTGCCTGAAGGTGGATTTCACACCGGTTGAGGCCCGCTATGTGAGGGTTATCGGTCAGGGATTCCCGGCATTGCCGTCCTGGCATTCCGGGGCGGGAGAGACGCCTTTTGTCTTTGTGGATGAGGTTAGTGTGTATTAAAACAGAAAATATACTATGAATTATTTTAAAACATTTGTTTCTGCTTCTTTGGCGGCTGCAACGCTGAGCGGGTGCCAGAAAGAACAACCGGAAAAGACGAATATTCTGTTTATTCTGGTCGATGACATGCAGAGTGATGCCATTGCGGCACTGGGGAATAGGGATACTTATACGCCGAATATCGACCGGTTGATTAACGGGGGAATGGCTTTTACACGTACTTATACGAACGGGGCGCTGTGCGGAGCGTTGTCAATGCCCAGCCGGGCCATGCTGATGACGGGACGTGGGGTGTTCGAAGTACAGAGTGACGGCATGAAAATTCCGTCTTCGCAGGTGACACTGCCGGAGCATCTCCGGAAGAACGGTTACCGGACGTTTGCTACGGGAAAATGGCATGCCGACCGGGCGTCGTTCGCACGTTCTTTCAGCGAGGGGGAGAATATCTTTTTCGGGGGAATGCATCCGTATGAGCAGAACGGGCATTGTGCGCCTCGCCTGTATCATTTTGATCCCTCGGGAAAGTATGAGGAGGAGGCTTTTGTCGGTCAGAACTTCTCGTCTGAGATGTATGCGGACGCGGCTGTCGACTTTCTGAAATCGAAGGAGGAAGATGAACGTCCGTTCATGGCGTTTGTTTCGTTTACTTCTCCGCACGATCCGCGCAATGCGTTGCCGGATTATGGAAAGAAGTATAGTCCGGCCGATTTGTCGGTGCCTGATAATTTCTTGCCGGAACATCCGTTTGACAACGGGGAACTGAATATCCGTGATGAACAGTTGTTGCCGACTCCTCGCACACCGGAGCAATTGAAAAAAGAATTATCTTTGTATTATGGAATGGTCAGTGAGGTCGACCTGCAGATTGGCCGGGTGCTGGATGCGTTGGAAGAAAGCGGCAACCTGGATCATACCATTGTGGTGTTTGCTTCGGATAACGGACTGGCAATGGGGCAGAATGGACTGATCGGCAAGCAGAGCCTGTATGAGCACAGTGTGGGGGTACCGATGGCGATTGTTACGCCGGAGGGTTTGTCGGCAGGAAAGCGTTCGGAAGCGTTGTGTTATCTGTACGATTTGTATCCGACTTTGTGTGAGCTGGTGCAGGTGGAGACTCCTGCATCGGTGACCGGAAAGTCGCTGGTCCCGGTATTGGAGGGAAAGGAGAAGGACGTGCGCGATTGTGTGTTCCTGGCTTATTCCAATCAGCAGCGGGCCGTGGTATCGGGCGACTATAAATACATTATTTATAATGTGGAGGGTAAGATTACGGAACAGTTGTTTAACCTGAAGCAGGATCCGGGTGAGTTGGTGAACCTCGCAGCTGTGGAGGTGGAAAAGAAGGAGGAACTGCACAAACTGTTGCAGCAGCAGATGAAGGAGAATCATGACTTCTGTGACTTGTCGCAGCCTTTGTGGTGGAAGGACGGCCATAAGCTGACTTGGGATGAACTGATTAACTTGTATGTGTTTGAATAGTTCCGGATTCCTTCCGGGGCGGTTGGGTGCTCCGGAAGGAATGGAACAGAATATTGAATTTACGCTCAAATCTTTTATACTATGAACTGGAAACTGATAGGGGCAGGTCTGTTGGCTGGCGGAGTCTTTCCGTTGCAGGCTGTGGCAGAGGATGCCGGGGATAACCGCCCGAATATTTTGTTTATTCTGAGTGATGACCATACTTCTCAAACGTGGGGAGTGTATGGGGGAATATTGTCGGAGTATGCGCAGACGGAGAATATCCGTCGGATAGCGGCAGAGGGGGCCGTACTGGACAATTGTTTTTGTACGAATTCCATTTCTACGCCGAGCCGTGCGGCGATTCTGACGGGACGGTACAGCCATTGTAATGGGGTGTATACGCTGGACGATACGCTGGATGTGGCGTTGCCGACGTTTGCCAAGGAACTTCAGAAAGCAGGGTATCATACCGGACTGGTAGGCAAGTGGCACCTGAAATCGCAGCCGCAGGGATTCGGTTATTATTCGGTTTTTCATGACCAGGGGGAATATCGGGATCCGACTTTCAAAAACAGTGAGGATCCTTGGCCGGGTCAGCGGAATTTCGGCGAGCGGGTGCATGGTTTTTCTACGGATATTGTGACAGAAAAGGCCATCCGGTGGATGAAGGCGCAGGATAAGAGCAAGCCGTTTCTGATGTGCTGTCATTTTAAGGCTACACACGAGCCGTATGATTTTCCGGAGCGGATGCGCCATCTGTATGACGGGGTGACTTTTCCGGAACCGGAGAATCTGTTGGACTGGGGGCCTGAGACGAACGGACGTACTTTTGCCGGACAGAAATTGGAAACCATCGGCCGCAACTGGGAGGTGGCTTCTGCCGATCCTGACAAATGGTGGTGCCGTTATCCGGAATTGCCTTTCAGTACGCAGGGCATGAGCCGGGTGGCAAAGCGTAAGGCAATCTATCAGAAACTGATCCGGGATTACTTGCGTTGTGCGGCTACGGTGGATGATAATATCGGAAAATTACTGGCGGCTCTGGATGAGATGGGCATTGCGGAGAATACGATAGTGGTTTACGTGGCCGATCAGGGGTATTTCTTGGGTGAGCATGGCTTTTATGATAAGCGGATGTTTTATGAGGAATCTGCGAGAATGCCTTTTGTAATCCGCTATCCGAAACGGATTCCGGCAGGGAAGCGGGTAAAGGAACTGGTGCTGAATGTCGACTTTGCGGCTACGCTGACTGACTTTGCGGGGGTGAAGGCTCCGGAGGGAACTCAGGGAAAAAGTTTCCGGCCGTTGCTCGAAGGACTGGCTCCGGACGACTGGCGGAAGAGTATTTATTACCGCTATTGGACGCAGCATGATATCCGTCCGGCGCATATCGGTGTACGCAACGAACGCTATAAATTGATTTTCCTTTATGGGGACCGCCTGAATATGACGGGCTCATCGGATTATAAGTCGGTGCCTTCGTGGGAGTTTTATGACTTGCAGGAAGATCCGAAGGAGAATCACAATGCTTATGGTGAAAAGCGGTATGCTCCCATCATCAAGGAGATGAAAAAGGAAATGATGCGCCTGCGGAAAGAGGTGAAGGATACGGATGAGGGCTCTGCCCGCATGTGGGAGATATTGAAGAACGAGGGTCTGTAGTCCGGTATGGTTCCTGGACGGGCGGATAAGGATTTATTACTCCTTGACAGGAAGGGCCGTGTGAAAGCCGATGGGTTTTGACACGGCCCTTTTGCCGTTCAGAGGGCGTGTCACCGCTTGTTTTATGGGCGGCAAGCATACTTTTATTTGTCAAACGGGATACTTACATGATATAAAAACATTATCTTTGTCCCACTAAAATGAAATGAAATGGCAGAACCGAAAAGAATGACGCGCGTCGCCAAAACGACGAAAGTGAAGCCTGTAGATGAGTACGGACATCTGCAGCCTCAGGCTCCGGAACTGGAGGAAGTGGTTTTGGGCGCCTTGATGATAGAAAAGGATGCTTATCCTCAGGTGAGTGAGATTCTCCGGCCTGAGTCGTTTTACGAGCATCGCCACCAGTTGATATATGCGGCGATTACCGACCTGGCCATTCAGCAGAAACCGATAGACATTCTTACGGTGGCTGAGCAGTTGCGCCTGAGGGGGGAACTGGAGGAGGCCGGCGGACCTTTTTATATTACTCAGCTGAGTGGAAAGGTGGCTTCGTCTGCGCATATTGAATATCATGCCCGGATTATCGCACAGAAATTCCTGGCTCGTGAATTGATTTCGTTTACCAGTAACATACAGACCAAGGCGTTTGATGAAACGCAGGATGTGGATGACCTGATGCAGGAGGCGGAAGGCCGTCTGTTCGAGATTTCGCAGCAGAACCTGAAGAAGGATTATACGCAGATCAATCCGGTGATTCAGGAGGCTTATGAGATGCTTCAGAAGGCTGCGGCGCGTGCCGATGGTCTGAGCGGACTGGAGAGTGGTTTCCATCAGTTGGATAAGATGACTTCGGGATGGCAGAATTCGGACCTGATCATCATTGCAGCCCGTCCGGCGATGGGTAAAACGGCTTTTGTCTTGTCGATGGCGAAGAACATGGCGGTTACCAATAAGGTACCGGTAGCGTTGTTCTCGCTGGAAATGAGTAACGTGCAGCTGGTCAACCGTCTGATTGTGAACGTCTGTGAGATCCCGGGTGAGAAAATCAAGAGCGGTCAGCTGGCACCGTATGAGTGGGGACAGTTGGACTACAAGATCAAGGAACTGTACGATGCCCCGCTTTATGTGGATGATACGCCTTCCTTGTCGGTCTTTGAACTGCGTACCAAGGCCCGCCGTCTGGTGAGGGAGCATGATGTGAAGATCATTATCATCGACTACCTCCAGCTGATGAATGCGAGCGGTATGTCCTTCGGTAGCCGTCAGGAAGAGGTCAGTACCATTTCCCGTTCGTTGAAGGGACTTGCCAAGGAACTGAATATTCCGATCATTGCCCTGAGTCAGTTGAACCGTGGTGTGGAGAACCGTGAAGGTATCGACGGTAAGCGGCCGCAGCTGAGTGACCTGCGTGAATCGGGTGCCATTGAGCAGGATGCCGATATGGTATGTTTCATCCATCGTCCGGAGTATTATAAGATTTATCAGGATGAAAAGGGAAATGACCTGCACGGCATGGCCGAAATCATTATTGCCAAGCATCGTAACGGTGCGGTAGGGGATGTCCTGCTGCGTTTCCGCGGCGAATACGCACGCTTCCAGAATCCGGATGACGAGATGATTGTTCCGGGACCGGGAGAAGAGAGTGCGGCTCCGGTGTTGCGGTCTAAGATTAACAACGGGGGCGGACAGGGATATGTACCTCCTCCACCACCTCCAAGTGATATGGCGCCTGCCGATAATCCGTTGGGGGCACCGATTCCGGATGTGCCGTTCTAAGTAGGAAGGAGATGGGAGAGAGGGGATTCTGTAAAAATCCTGTGATGTACTTCTTCTTTACAAAATATTTGTATTAACTTTGCGTATTGGAACTGGAAAATTATAAAACTTACACTATATGAATATTTCGTATAACTGGCTGAAAGAATATGTCGATTTCGACTTGACACCTAAAGAGGTGGCAGCCGCACTTACCTCTATCGGACTGGAAACAGGTGGGGTAGAGGAAGTTCAGACTATTAAAGGAGGACTTGAAGGACTGGTTGTCGGTGAGGTGCTGACTTGTGAACCGCATCCTAATTCTGACCATATGCATATCACAACCGTTAATCTGGGACAGGGCGAACCGGTACAGATTGTTTGTGGAGCCGCTAATGTGGCTGCCGGACAGAAGGTGATTGTGGCTACGCTGGGTACTAAACTGTATGACGGGGATGAGTGCTTTACCATCAAGAAGTCAAAACTGCGTGGAGTGGAATCCAACGGTATGATTTGTGCCGAGGATGAAATTGGTGTCGGTACCAGCCACGACGGTATCATCGTATTGCCGGATGATGTGGTTCCGGGTACGCTGGCAAAGGATTATTACGACATCAAGAGCGAATATGTGCTCGAAGTGGACATCACTCCGAACCGTGCGGATGCCTGCTCACACTATGGTGTGGCTCGCGACCTCTATGCATGGTTGGTACAGAACGGTCGCAAGGCTACTCTGAAGCGTCCGTCAGTGGAAGATTTCCATGTAGACAATCATGATATGGATATCGAGGTGGCTGTGGAAAATGCAGAAGCTTGTCCTCGTTATGCCGGTGTAACCATCAAGGGAGTAACCGTAAAGGAAAGTCCGGAATGGTTGCAGAATAAGTTGCACCTGATCGGGGTACGTCCGATTAACAACATTGTCGATATCACCAATTACATTCTTCATGCATATGGCCAGCCGATGCACTGCTTTGATGCAGATAAGATCAAGGGTGGCAAAATCGTAGTGAGAACCTGTGCCGAAGGTACCAAGTTCGTGACACTGGATGAGGCTGAGCGTACGTTGTCGGAACGCGACCTGATGATCTGTAATGCCGAAGAACCGATGTGTATCGCAGGTGTGTTCGGTGGTCTGGATTCAGGTACTACTGAGTCTACCAAGGATGTGTTCCTGGAAAGTGCTTACTTCCATCCGACATGGGTGCGTAAGACTGCACGCCGTCACGGTCTGAGCACAGACTCTTCTTTCCGTTTCGAACGCGGTATTGATCCGAATGGTGTCATCTATGCCCTGAAGGCTGCGGCTTTACTGGTCAAAGAACTGGCAGGTGGAGAAATCGCTTCTGAAATCAAGGATGTGTATCCCTCTCCGATTGCAGACTTCAACGTGGAACTGCCGTTTGCTTATGTAAACTCGCTGATCGGTAAGGAAATTCCTAGAGAAACGGTCAAGAACATTGTTTCCAGCCTGGAAATGAAGATCGTGGAAGAAACAGATGAGGCTTTGTCACTGCAGGTTCCTCCATATCGTGTAGATGTACAGCGTCCTTGTGATGTGGTAGAGGATATTCTCCGTATTTACGGATATAATAATGTAGAGATTCCGACTTCTGTCAAGTCTTGTCTGAGTGTGAAAGGGGATGTAGACAAGTCTGTCAAACTGCAGAACCTGGTGTCTGAACAACTGGTAGGCTGCGGCTTCAATGAAATCTTGAACAATTCACTGACTGCGGCTGCTTACTACGAAGGACTTGAAAGCTATAAGCCGGAGAATCTGGTACACCTGATGAACCCGTTGAGCAACGACCTGAATGTAATGCGCGGTACGCTGCTGTTCGGTGGATTGGAAAGCATCCAGCACAATGCCAACCGTAAGAATGCCGATCTGCGCTTCTTCGAGTTCGGTAACTGCTATCATTTCCATGCAGAAAAGAAGAACCCTGAAAAGGTATTGGCAGCTTATTCTGAAGAACTGCACCTGGGTATGTGGATTACCGGTAAGCGGGTAAGCAATTCATGGGCACATGCAGATGAAAATGCATCGGTATATGAACTGAAGGCTTATGTGCTGAACATCTTCCGTCGTCTGGGAGTGAACTTCGGTGGTCTGGTATTCGGCAATCTGGCAGATGACATTTATTCGGTAGCAGTGTCTGTTCACACTCGTGGCGGTAAACTGCTGGCTACTTTCGGTGTCATCAGCAAGAAGATTCAGAAGGCTTTCGACCTGGATAATGAGGTATATTATGCCGATCTGAACTGGAAGGAACTGATGAAGGCCATCAAGGGCAATGCGGTGACTTACCGTGAAATTTCCAAGTATCCGGCTGTGAAACGCGACCTTGCCTTGCTGCTTGACAAGAAGGTACAGTTTGTGGAAATCGAGAAGATTGCTTTCGAAACCGACAAGAAACTGCTGAAGTCTGTAGAACTGTTCGACGTATACGAGGGCAAGAACCTGGAACCGGGCAAGAAGAGCTATGCGGTCAGCTTCATGCTGCAGGATGAAAATGCGACCTTGAACGACAAGCAGATTGATAAGTTCATGCAGAAACTGATCAAGAATCTTGAAACCAAACTGGAAGCAAAATTGAGATAATACAGTATGACTTGGCCGGATACGAGACTGTATCCGGCTTGTGTCGTATGAAACAGATAGATATATTTTAAAACAACATATTAAAACAATAATCCAATGGGAAGAGCGTTTGAATATAGAAAAGCAACCAAATTGAAGAGATGGGGCCACATGGCCAAGACATTTACACGTCTGGGTAAACAAATTGCTATTGCAGTAAAAGCAGGTGGTCCTGAACCTGAAAATAACCCGTCTTTGCGTTCTATCATCGCAGTTTGTAAGCGTGAGAACATGCCGAAGGACAATATCGAGCGTGCTATCAAGAATGCAATGGGTAAAGACCAGAGCGACTACAAGAGCATGACGTACGAAGGATACGGTCCTCACGGAGTTGCTGTATTTGTAGATACACTGACTGACAATACTACACGTACAGTAGCGGATGTTCGTTCGGTATTCAACAAGTTCTCTGGAAACTTGGGTACTACAGGTTCTCTGGCTTTCTTGTTCGATCATAAATGTGTGTTCACTTTCAAGAAGAAAGAGGGAGTAGACATGGAAGAACTGATTCTGGACCTGATCGACTACAACGTAGAAGATGAATACGACGAAGATCCGGAAGAAGGAACTATTACAATCTACGGTGATCCGAAGAGCTATTCACTGATCCAGAAACACCTGGAAGAATGTGGCTTCGAGGATGTCGGTGGTGAGTTCACTTATGTACCGAACGACCTGAAGGAGGTAACTCCTGAACAGCGTGAAACCATCGAAAAGATGATTGAACGTCTGGAAGAGTTTGATGATGTACAGACTGTTTATACCAACATGAAGCCGGAAGAATGATATCCGGAAGCATAGGAGTGTAATATAGAAAGTGCCATTCTGCAACGGAACGATGTGGAATGGCACTTTTTTAATCGGTTGTACCAGAACAGGTAATTGAATGGCTAACTATAAAGAAGAAATTTAGATATGAAGATTACGTATACGACTCAGGGTACTTGCAGCAAATTGATAGAGGCAGAAGTGGAAGATGGAATCGTAAAGGAGGTTACTTTCTATGGCGGATGCAACGGTAATCTGCAGGGTATTTCCGCCCTGGTAAAGGGAATGAAGGTAGAAGAGGTGCTCGAACGCCTGGAAGGAATCCATTGCGGAGCGCGTCCGACTTCTTGTCCAGATCAGCTATGCAAGGCCTTGCGTACATCGCTCAAGGAGTAATTTGATTTTTGGAGTATTTCAGAAGGGGCTGTACCGGTTTTCCGGTACAGCCCTTTCTGTTTTTTATATCGCTCCATTGAAGTCTGCATATATTTTTTCATAAATTATATTGTATATAAACAAATATTATTTGAATATTCTTTATATATTTGGAGTTGAATAGGTGATTTAAAAGATAAATACACGTTAATAGCAATTTTTATAGACTTAAAATATATTATAAAACATCTTTTATAGTTAAATATTGAAAACAATAATTCCTTTTAGTTAAATATTTGAGGAGTTTGTCATATTTGGATTTTTTTTCTTTTAATTTGACAGATATTAGAATATCGTTAATATTTTTATGTTTGTACTGGTTGGAAATATTATTACATCTCTATTAGAGGCTTTGTTGATATCTGTAGTAGCAGTAATTGTATTGTTGCTGATTATTCATTGGCTGTTCCCGGATTATCTGGCCGGCTCAATCCTGTTCAGTGCTTTTTTGTCCATCGTACTGATGGCAGTAATCGGGGTACAGGCGTTTTTAGGTCTGGGTGCATCTAAAGTAAAAGAGTACGTGGTATCCGCCGAGCAATCCCTGATGACGGTGGCACAAGTCATACAGCAGACAAAAGATCCGCAAGAGCGGCAGACAGCAATACAGAATATCTTGGAAAAGGAAGTCCCTCTGGGGGGAAGAAAACTGGTGAAAAAATACATCGACCAGTTGGATGTGGAGCAAGTGAGCCGGCAGCCGGAAGTCCTGGCAGCCGGAATCAAGTCATACCTTTCGGGCTATATCGTACGGCGCTGGATCTGGGGAATTGTAGTCTGGCTGTCGGTTGCGGCTGTATTGGGCTTTAAGGCCTATCAGGAGCAGCAGCGCATGGACCGTTTGCGTTATCGGAATATGATGAATATGTAATCTTATAAATTTTAAAAGTATGAGTGTAAAAGGACAAGAAAACCATATCCTGGTAGGGTTGGGAGGAACAGGTGGAAAAGTACTGAAAGCATTTCGTAAACGTCTGTTCCAGGAATATTCTTCTGAAGAACGTTCAAAGTTATCCATTGGTTATGTATATGTCGACTCTACCCGAGAGATGATGCAGCCTAATGATGTTACCTTCCGTGTGTTGGGACAGGACGCATCCTTCGGTGAGAGCGAATTTGTATATGTGCGCGGAGTAGAACTGAGCAGTGTATTTGCAAACCCCAGCGGTTTCCCCGGTCTGAAAGGATTTATCGGTGATCCGGAAGTGATGCAGAAAACCATCGGTAGTGTAGAGACAGCTGCCGGTCAGAAGCGTCGTGCAGGACGTATCCTGTTCGGTTCTTCTATCCAGAATTACCTGAGTACTTTGCGTGCACAGTACCGGAAGGCACAGTCAATCAGCGGTAAGGTACCTTTGAACGTACACATCTTTGCCGGACTGGCAGGAGGTACCGGTTCCGGTTCTGTCATCGACGTACTGGCTCAGACCCGTGCGGAATATCCGGAAGCTCATATTGTGTTGTATGCCATGGTTCCGGAACCGACCGTTCCTATGGGATGTGATGCCGGACGTTATCAGGCCAACGGTTATGCCGCACTGGTGGAACTGAATGCCTTAATGGCCAAAAAATACATGCCGGTGGATGTAACCGGACGTTATGACCGTGTGCCGCTGGAAAATGTGAAGGCTGTGGTAGACAACTGTATCCTGTATACTAATGAAAACGAAAACGGACTGACCATCGACTCGCACAAGCAGTTGCCTTTGGTGGTGGCCGACTTTCTTTATAATTACGTATTCCTGGAACAGAACGATAATACGGAAGAATTCATCCGTACTTATTCGCTGGAAAATATCGATGACTGGAGACAGGAATTGAATGAAAAGGCGAAGGAAGGCGTTGTGGATCCTGTCCGCTCCAAGAAATACAGTTCATTCGGTATCAAGCGCGTTGTGATTCCGGAAGAAGAAATCATTGAATATTTTACATTCTCGTTCGGACGTCAGGCATTGCTCCAGCTCCGTTACAACAACTGGAACGATGACATGGGCTTCCGCGATACACCGGCCAATATCGACTTCCATTCGTTTGTAAGCGAAGCCGAAAATCTGGAACGCTGGCGCATGACCGACAAGCACCTGATGCTGGATAAGCCGATTCTGGATTCCGACCAGAAGAAATGGACCAGTTTCGCAGAATACTGGGGCAGTGTCATTCCGGTATGGACACAGGAAGCCAGCAAGCAGAAGATGCCGTTGAATGACCTCGAAAAATTGTGTGCCGATGGTTATGAGAAGTTCTTCCGCAAAGTGGGTGTGAAGAATTTCTTTGAAGGCAAGACACAGGCCCGGGATGAACATGCCAGCGAGATCTGCACATTGATTGAAGAATACATGTACGACAAGTGGAGCTCCGGCGACTTGTCATTGTACAACCTCCTGCAGCTGATTGACCGTATCGTGGATGCGGTAGATATCAAGCGCAAGGAATTTGAAGGACGGATTACCACTTGCAACCAGCAGTTGGAACAGCTCGAAAAAGCCAAGGCGTTGAATCAGCTCGACTGGTCAAGCAAGGGTATCATCATGGGACTGCTTTCAAAGAATAAACTGATTCAGGCACATGCTACCATCATGCAGCAGCTTTATGTAAAGAAGACTGAACTGGAAGGAATGCACTTTGCAGTGAGCATGCTTTCTGTATTGCTGAACAAGGTGAACGGGCTGCGCGGTCATATCGAACGTTTCGTGTATATTATCAATGAGGCGCTCGAGAATGCAGACAAGCAGATTGGCGTACGCTGCCAGGACGAAGCCGGTATTTCCAACCTGAAGGAAACCATTATCCGTTTCTATGACAATCAGGGAGTACAGAAATTTACCAAGAACATCATCCGCGACAAGGCTCGTCAGAAATCCATTGCCGATGAATTCCGTGGAGAGATTATCAAACTGATCGGTACTGAACGCAGTTTTGCCCGTGCCAGCTCGGCCATTTCACAGGACAGCATTTCCAACCTGTTGGATACTGTAGTCCGCAAGAAAGTGATTACCATCCACGATGAGGTGCTGATTGAGAATACCGATAAACTGATCAACCGTAACATCCTGGAACAGTTGAATGAACAGTACCGTTCAGACGATGAACTGAAGTTGTTCGCCAAGGAACTGATTGAGCAGAGTGGCGTCTTCCTTACTCTGAATCCGACTGAACTGAACCGTGCGGTCAAGAACAATCCGTTGCCGCAGGTACGTCACAATATCGACCGTAAGATTGTGCTGATCAACTTGCCGAAGGTGGAAGGCAATGACCAGGTACAGCGCTTTGCCATTAAGTTGAGAGATGCGTTGATGAACGCCGTAACGGGTGGTGTACTGGTGAAAGTGGACATGAACGGTTTGCGTAAGAACGAAATGACCATCGTTTCCATGGATTATTGCTTCCCGATCCGTGCCATGAAGGGACTGGATGCGTTGAAGATGAAATACGACTATCTGCTGAGAGATCCGAATGAGGCCCGCCAGAACCGGACTATCCTGCATACGGAAGGAACCGGCGAAAACTTCCCGGATCTGTATGTGGCCAAGGAAAAACTGCCTTCTGAGGTCCGCAAGGAATATACTCCGTATCTGATGACGGCTTATGCCTTGGGAATCATCAAGTATGGCGACCGCAACGACGGTACAGGTCTGAAGGCTTACGGAACCGTTGAGGTGGATGACTTCGGTATCGAAACCTTGAAGCCGATGGCCGACAAGTTTACGGAAATTCCTTATGCCGCTTCTTTCACTGAAGAACTGGGTAAGGCTTGGGAAGAACAGCTGCAGACTGCCTTGCGTACCGACTACCTGCATGTAGACAAGCGTAAGGAACTGGTTACGGCTATCCAGCACCTGGTGAAGGATGTGATTCTGCCGGAATGTGGAGGCAATACGGGAGCTGAATCCTTCCTCTTCTTCCGCGAAGCTGGTTTGAAGGCATTGGAAATGGTGAAATAAGAGAATAGAAAAAGGGTAATATTTTGAATTTTATTAAATGAATCTGTCCGTGCAGCCAGGGGTTGCATGGGACAGATTCCTTAAAATTTAGGGTTATGGCAAAGAATAGCTTGAATAAAAAAGGACGTTGCATGAATATCGGCAACTGTAACAAAGCAAATACAAAAGAGGTAATTGAAGTCGGTTTGGGAGAAGACTTTGTTTGTCCGGAATGTGGCGGACAGTTGGTGGAAGTAGCTGGAAAAGGTCCTGTATGGCCTTACGTGGCAGGTGTAGTCGGTGCGGCAGTGGTAGCTGCAGGTATCTATTTCTTACCGGGTATGTTGTCAGGTAATGATGAACAGGTAGGTCCTGAAAAGGTCGATGGCGAAACACCTGTTGAAGTAGTCGACGGAGTGAATCCGGAAGAAGGAACCGAAACGGCAGGTGCCGAAGAAACAACGGTGGATTACAACGATGTACCGGCTCCCAAGACTCCGGTTGCCAGTGTGCAGGACGGACAGGGTACCATCGATTTCGGATATGCGAAGTACGAAGGAAGTATCTCTGGCGGAAAGGCCAATGGTCTGGGAACCCTTACCTATACTCAGAGCCGCCGTATCAGCAAGAGAGATACCAAAGACCGTGTAGCTGCTCCGGGTGATTATATCGAAGGAAGCTTCAAGGACAACGAGCCGGTAACCGTTAAATGGTACGGAGCCGACAAGAAGCTGAAAGGCGCTGTGATGATCGGTTCTAACGGACTTTAAAAACCGCTCTTATGTTTCCTTTCCGCAGTATAGGAATGGTTGTCGCCTGGTGTGCGGGCAGTTTTGTCTGCGCACAGCAGGCGACAGATTCTGGGCATCTGAGTTTGTTGCGGCAGCAGTTGGAGAAACAGCGCATTGTGCTCTCCGATACGCTGCAGCCTCTGAAAGGATGTCCTCAGAAGAAAATGTACGTGGTACCGGATGAGCAGAAAGGGGTGAAGAAAGCCGGACTGAAGATTTTTCCGGAGGAGATGAGCCGGGATTTTCATCCTGCGGTATACGATTTTATCGAACGGATTTTTCTGCACCTGGCTTTGCTGACCGAACCGTCGAAAAAGGAAGACCTGCTGAGGCAGGACCGCTTGACTTTGTCGGTAAACGGGGTGGACTACGGGAAGGCGAAGGTGGACTTCTGCAGTGTGCTGGAGGCTGTCGACCTGAAGTATCCGTTTTCTTTGAGTGCCGATTCATCCCGTTTCCGTGCTTCCTGGCAGGGAGTGGGCATGAAGATCGATCTGGTATTTCCGAAACAGTATGATTTGCTTTTGGGAAAGGACAAGTACGAGCTGACTCAGGCATGGATTGCCGGACTGGATGAACTGCGGAAAGAGGTGCCTGTCCGGAAAATGCCGAAATTCAATGAAAAGTCGTTGCAGCGGGTAAGGAGCAACGTGTATTACGATAAGGAAGGTACATTCCTGATTCCGCAGATGAAGAGCGGGGCTTATCTGACCCGTCGGAAAGAGGGGTGGAAGTACTTGCTCGACGACCGTTTCCCGGAAGAGTCCGTACTGAATCTTTTCTCGCATGCGCCTCATATGGATGCTTCGTGGACGTTTTCACTGGCGGTTAAGGGATACCGTTCCTATTCCGGAAAGGACGTATCACTGGCGGCTCTCGTCGCTCAGATGACCGGAGAAGGCTGTCGTCCTTACGTGGGAATGGAAACGGTTGATAAGGAACAGATTACGGGAACCGTAATTTATCTGAACCGTGATCTGATGTATCAGCATCTTCTTTATTTTCAACTTCCGCGGAAGGCCCTCGAGAAGGGAGGAAAAGGGGTGAAAGCGGTGTTGTATCCTTATATTCCATTGAATAATCTTTCTAATTTATACGCCGACGAGTCTCCTTCCGCAGTCATTCAGTCGGTGAAATTTTCACATTAAACGGGGTGAATCATGAAAAAACTGATTTTATGTTGTCTGCTGGGATGCCTGCTTCCGGTAAGTCTCACCGCTCAGGTGGCTTATATGGAAGAAAAGGCCAAGGTAAATAAAATTAAGCGAAGTTCGCAGTACCTGTACGGAGAAGGGGTTGCTGCCACGGTGGAAGAGGCTACCGCAATGGCCGAGACGAGTCTGAAGAATGCCATTCTTGCCGAGATGGGCGACAACAAGGAACTGCAGGGAGCCGACCAGATTCTGATTAATTCCATCAAGAAGCATTCCGAGAAGATTCAGTTGAAACGGGGAGCGATGGAGCGTGTCTTCCTCTTCGTGGAGAAAAAGAATCTGCTTTCCTCCGAGAAGGTAGTGGTACTGGATGTGGCTTCGTCTACCGCAGCTGTACAACCGGCGGTTGCCCCAGCACCTGAGGTGAAGCAGGAAGTGGCTGCCAAACCGGTGGAACCGAAGAAAAGTGTAAAGAAAAATACAACTCAGAAGGCTTCGACGGTTACGGATGAGGTCAACCTGGAGGCCATGGCTGCGGAACCGGTTGAAGCTCCGGCTCCCAAACAGTCGAATGTCTTTACTCCTGTTTCCGGACAGGTACCCTCACTGGGCAGTCCGGTGGCCGTAGACTCTCCTTTGCTGAAGGAACTGCTGGCCTTGAAAGGCAGTGCGGAACTGGAGCGGTTCATGCGTGCCCGCAAAGATGAGCATAAACTGATGTGGGGAAACGTGAAGTCTTCGGTGAACCCTGCCTGGTATGTGGTTGTCTTTTCGGATACGGCCATCAAGGCGGTGTTCGACAAGGAGAAGAACGGAGCAAGGGTGAACCTGCTGAACGGAAAGTCGGAAAGTCTTTCCCAGTATGCTGCGGATAATAAGGTCTGGTTTATTTTATACGAATAAAAATAACACGAATATGAAGAAATTTATTGCTTTAGGAATTGGCTTGTTCATGACGGTCTGGGCGCATGCTCAGTATGAAACGACACTGGAAGTGACAGATGCTCCGAGTGCGGCGGTCAAGGCAAGCATGGAACAGAATGGTACGAAACTTCTGACAGAGCTGAACAATGCCCAGGGTGAGAACCGGACGTTGTCGCTGGCCGGAATCAACATCAACAATCAGGCAGCGGAGTCGCTGATGATTATGTGGGAGGTATGTCCTTTCCGTTGTGACGAAGTGGAAATCATCGAGCGTTGTCTGCACATCGGCAACAATCAGGGACTGCAGGTACGTAATATTCCGGTTATCATGGAACCGCGTGCCGGGGAGCGTTTCGAGGAAGACCAGTATCAGGAAATTGTACTGAATTTTGACAATAGCGGACAGATTACCAACCTTTGTTTTTCTATCGCACAGAACCTGTACAGTCAGGTGATGAGAAGCAACCTGGAGGTGACCGACCTGCGCCGCCGTTCGCTGGTGCTGGATTTTGTGGAGCAGTTCCGTACGGCATACAACCGGAAGGATATGGCTTTCCTGGAAGATATCTTCAGTGACGATGCGCTGATCATTACCGGTTCGGTAAGAAAGCGTGTGAGCAACGACGGGGTACAGTTTGTATCGGGCGTTTCCTATAAGGTACAGGACAAGCGGACTTACCTGAGCAACCTTGCAGGAGTGTTCCGGCGGAATGCCCGCATCAACGTGGTGTTCGATGATGTAAAGGTCATGAAGCACCGTCAGAAGGATTATATCTACGGAGTCAAACTGGTGCAGCACTGGAATGCCGACAGCTACAGCGACAAGGGTTACCTGTTCCTGCTGTGGGATTTCAAGGATGAGGCAAATCCGAAGATTCACGTACGTACCTGGCAGCCGTATGAAGCCACTCCGGAAAAGGAAGTGTTTGGGTTGAATTCATTTAATGTGTCTAAGTTATGAGAAACGTAATCAGGAAAGGAATCGCTCTGTTGTTGCTGGCCGGCGCAGGTGCCTGGGCAGTACCGGCAGCGGCTCAGGATATCCGCATTACCCGCGGGGCGGACAAGACGTATGCGGAACAGTATATGGCCAAGATTGAGTTTGTTTCAGACTGTGACAAACTGGAGTTCAGCGAAAATACGGGAGTAACGATGTCGGCGCCTCAGAAGATTAATGGCAAGTACGTGTACTCGGCTACCCTGGATGTGGCCGACGGCGGTAGCCTGAGCTTCATGGTCTGGAGAAGGGGAAGTGTCGACAAGAAGCAGCTGGATGTGTCGCTGGAAGAGAATATGTGGGCTTCTTTCAACGTAGAGGTGACAGAACTTCCGCTGAAGATTGAAAGCATTGAAGTGACTGCTCCGCACATGACACATGCTACGGCACAGATGGCGCTGGTTTCGGTGGTAAGTAACAATGACGGACTGCACCTGGAACTTCTGAAGGACGGGGCGAAGGCAACGAATGCCAAGATGGACAATGTGCTGCAGAAACAGGACGGTTCGTTCGAATACCTGTTTCATGTAGACCTGAACGGGGTACCGGCTACGGCTTCCTATTCAATGAACCTGTCGGTTGGCGACAATCCGGAAGTCAAGGCCTTTGCCATCGGTACACTGGCCCAGAAAGACGGAATGGAACTTACGGTCAGTGTGAAGCAGGAAGCATCTTGTTTCCAGCACAGTGAGAGTTTGGCCGAGAATGCGTTCATCAACGGTTTGTACCGCGATGCTTACTTTGCCTACAAGGATGCCTTGGAATGCAAGGACAAGCAGGATGTGGCGATAATCGAGAAGAAGATGAGAAACTCAGCCATTCTGGCCAATGCCAAGAAGCGTGTCATGGAACACGTGGAAAAGGCGGAGACCTTCCGTCAGTCAGGTCAGATGGACAGTTGTATGTTCTACTACCAGGATGCCAACCAGTATGCGGCTGCCATTCTGAAAATGAACTCCAACGACTCGTATTGTACGAAGCTGCGCCGTGATTTCTCACGCATCCGTCAGGATTTGCCGCGTGTGGTTTCCGGTAAGGTGGTCGACCGTGCGAAACTTGACTTGAACAAGAAGAATCTTCCGATGGCCAACGTCTACGTGGTTTTGTGCAAATATGCGATAAAAGACAAGAAGGTGATGAAAGTACAGGTGTACGAACCGGATATGGGTAAGATCGTTGATACCAAGACACTGGCAAAGACCGATGCCGACGGACGGTTTGAGGTATTCGTACCCCGGAATACGGACTATGCCTTCTATGGCCTGCATTTCGTAGCTGATGAGAGTGAAGTGGGAATCACCGGACTGAAATCGGCCCGTTACATACCTACAAATGCCGACATCCAGCAGGGAGTGGTAGTATATTTCGTCCCTCACCGGAGTATTAACCGGAATTGATCATGCTTATATATTTATTAAACATTTAAATCTTAAATTATGAAAAGAAATTTTGTAAGTGCAGTGTTGCTGGCTCTCGTGGCCATGTTCTGTTTTGGCTCAATTGCTCAGGCAAAGGAGAAGAAGAAAAAGAAAGAAAGAAAAGAAAGAGTTTGTATGGCAGCTGCCGGAAAAGATGACGGACATCAAGGATTTTGATGAATACCTGCTGACTTGTGATTCGTTGTGGAACCGTATTACGACTTACCGTGACTCGATTCATTTCTTCAAGATTGACAGTGTGCTGGTACAGGACAAGGAAACCGGTGTGGTATATTATGATATTCAGATCCGCGACGAGAACGGAACCAAGAGAAGTTGGGCACAGTCTATCCAGCAGGGTGCCGACATGATCTTCACCGGTACGGATATCGTATTGGATGTGGCCAACATTTCATTGATGACCGTTACTGCCGGTGCTTCTCTTACCGAAAATCCGTTGCTGGCATTCTCTTATGGCAAGTACCTGAAAGCCGGTCCGAAGATTGTGGCATTGGCTTATCAGGAAGTACGCGAGATTGTGAACCGTACCAAGCAGCAGATGCGTACCATGAAGCAGATTCATCAGAACAAGGTGGATAAGTCGACCGATACAGACTACCTGGTAGAGGTTCCGGAAGGTACTGAAATCAACCTGGAAGAATGTGTGGATTTGGCTACTATCGATCTGGGAACTTCTGCAGCTCAGGATCTGCCGCCTATCCTGGATGGCATGGATCTGGAGAACGATCTGGAAGAACCGGAAGAAAAGAAGGCTTGAGTTCCGGGACGGGTATAACTGCCGTATGAAGAATGGCATACAGAGAGGTTTCTTTGTATGCCATTTTTTTGTGTCTTCTGTGGCTGTCCGGGGGAATTGGGGAAATAAAAAACGGAAGCCAGGGTTCGGAATCGCTCTGAAAAATCGTATCTTTGTCTCACAGACCGGCCGGTTAAGGCGCGGTTCCGGAATTTTCGTGTATATATAATTCATTGCATATCCATTCATCAAACAGCATGTCTATGAAAAATGCGCATCCATCCAGCATATTAGTTGTCGGTGCCAACGGGTTTACCGGGCGCTACATTCTCCGTGCCCTCGCCGGCAAGGAATCTTATCAGGTAACGGGAGTTTCTCTTCATCCGGACATTCTTCCCGCTTCGGGAGATTACCGGTTTGTGGAAATGGACATGACCTGTCCGGAAACCTTGACACAGGTATTTGAGGAGGTGCGTCCGGATTGTGTCATCAATACGGCAGCCCTGTCGGCTCCGGATTATTGTGAACTTCATCCCGGGGAAGCCGACCGACTGAATGTGCAGGCAGTGGCGGCGCTGGCCGAAAACTGCAACCGCTATGAAAGCCGTCTCATCCATCTGTCTACCGATTTTGTCTTCGGAGGCACCTCCCGGCAGTTGTATACCGAAGAGGATATTCCGGCTCCGGTCAACTACTACGGGTGTACCAAACTGGAGAGCGAACGGGTGGTGGCCGCCTTGTGCCCCAGTTATGCCATTGCCCGGATAGTGGTGGTATACGGCAATTCCTTCCCCGGACAGCACGGGAACATCGTGCAACTGGTGGCCGGCCGTCTGCAGAAAGGAGAAACCGTAAAGGTGGTGAGCGACCAGTGGCGGACACCTACGTTTGTGGAAGATGTGGCCTGGGGTGTCGAGAGATTGATGGCGCATCCCGCTAACGGCATCTACCATCTTTGCGGAGGAGAGTGTGTCAGTATTGCCGACCTGGCTTACCGGGTAGCGGATGTGCTGCAGCTGGACCGTTCCCTGATTCTTCCGGTGACGACGGAGGAAATGCAGGAGAAGACACCACGTCCCTGTTTCAGCGGGCTCAGTATCGGGAAGGCCCGGCACGAACTGGGATACTGTCCGCATTCGCTCGAAGAAGGCATCCGGAAAATGTACGAGTCTATCCTGTAACGGAAGGTAATCCGTTCCCTTTCGGTGTTTGAGGCAACCTTTCATTATGGGATAAGGAAAAGGCCGCGAGCTTCTGACCAGAAACTCGCGGCCTTTTTGAAAAAGATGGCGGTCTTTTCTCCCGCGCATAAAGGTGCGTTTCCTTTTATTTCATTATGCATGCCGGTAACCGACGTGAGGACAGTATGGCTTTTATGTGATTGTCATCACCTGATACTGATTTTTCAGAAAGAAACGCTATCTTTACAGATTGGAAGGGAACAATATATCCAGCATGAAAGGAACACGGGGTATCCCTGAACGGTTTGTTCTGAACTTGTTTGTTTTTATTACCCGTCCTTGCGCGGTCCTTGTACGATATATGGATGACCAGCCAGGGATACTTGCATGTACTTGGTTGGAGCATAAAATTATATCAAAGCTATGAAAAATAAACTGTTATTGATAAATTTTTTGTGGGGAAGAATCCGGCTTTTTATTGATATTGGGATGAATTGTTCCAATCAAATTCTTAAAGGAATCATTGTCTTGTTAGTTTTATTTTGGCCGTTGAAGCTGAATCGGGTGGTGGCATGCACTTCTACTAAACCGGATATTAAAACTTCGTGTGACATTATGGAAAGAAAAGGAAAAAGTATAATACATTTTAGGCATTGATAAGAGGGTATGAAACAGGGTCAGTAGCTTTTTAGTGGGGATATGCATATAAGTTCGCAATGCGGAATAAGAAAAACTTCTTGTCAACAACTCCCCTGAGATTCGCTCTAAAGAGTTTGATTTTAGCATTGAATGATTCAGCAA
>NZ_JABSOE010000057.1 GCF_013618865.1 Phocaeicola faecicola | reverse complement strand
AGCCGATTCATAACTGGGGCTTGATTATGAATCAATTTATGCTTATGTTTGAAAACAGAATCCAGATATAAGAACAAACTTACAACTGAATCCTGTTTCCATTTACACAAAATTTTGGACAGTGTCTTTTCATGCGGAATGGGCATCACCGGACCGCAATATTACTTTTGGGAAGTATCTTTATTTCACATAGGGCTTCAACCGGCCGGCTATCCGCTTGTAACCGTCACGATTCGGATGAAGACCGTCCGAGAACAGTCGCTCGTCTATCTTTCCATCCTTACCCACAAGCACATCCGATACATCCAGTACCCGCACGGAAGCATTCCCGGCAAAAGCCTTTTCCAGTTGGGCGTTCAAGACGGCCAACCGCTCTTCACGGTCGCGACGAGGGAGAATCTTCACCACATACAACTCTGCCTGCGGCTGCTTCCCGGCAATCAGTGCCACCGTTTCCTTGATGCCCCGGATGATTTCCTCATCAGAATTGATGTCCAGATTATTGGTACCCAGCATCATAAAAATTTTCTGTGCAGAAAAGCCATCCAGTTCGCCGTGCAATATGCGCCACTGTACGTTCTCAATCCGGTCCCATCCGTATCCCAAGTTGACCACAGACTTTCCTTTAAACAGCTTCTGCCATACCTCATCGGCCACTCTGCGGGGCTCATAAGGCAGCCCTCCCCAGAAATGAGTAATGGAATTGCCCAGCATCACAATCTCCGGCTGCACAGCCGCATTGTATTCCAGGATTTCCTCATGCCGTTTTACCCACTGGTATGTGAAAGAATCACGATGCTGGCGGATGGGAGTAAAGGATAAAGTCTTCCGCTCCGGAAAAAGGATATCCGTAATTTTCCGGTAATACGCATCGGCATACTGCTGCATGCCCAGGTCGGTAGCATGCACACCGTCTACCTGACTGTCCATGGACAGACCCAGTTCGTCGAAGGGCAGATAGTACAGCCCACCGGCCTCGTCCTTCATTGATTCATACACGGCACGCAATTCTTCGTTGGTTTTCCGGAAGTCTTCTCCTTTTCTATCCGAAGCATAAAAGCCCATATAACCGTCGTGCTCCACCAGTAAAATGGGGGCCTCACTCTTGCTGCGCAACAAGCGGATACCTTTCTCCAGGCGCGGACGGATGAGTGCTGCACGATCGTTGGTCATATTGGGCATACAGTCGATCACATACATGGCCGCATCGATCTCAGACAAAAGCTTGAAAAAGTCCTCATCCAACTGCCCGTTACCCGAAAAACCCAGGTTGACCACCGGCATATCCAGTTGACGCTGCAGGATATTGGTCCATGCCATGCCGGGACGGGAAGCACACGCCCCCTGCGCAATGGAAGTACCGTATATCACCACAGGCTTCTCAGCCGACGGACGCACAAAATCAAAGCAACTGCCTTCCGGTACCCCGATCTGCAGCGACTTCACTCCATTGTATAAAGGCAGATACAGGGTAAATTCATTCCCCTTATCGTGAGTATTGCGATAAGTCAGGTCGTGATACGTATAGCGGACAGTATCCCCAAACTGATAATTGCCGGCACACCAGTACTGCTGTCCGTTGCAATCCATCGTATAAAGGTCGACTCCACTGACGCCGGTAGCCGGCATGTGAGGCATCGAAAATCCGCCCGTCACCTGGTACTTTACCTGAATCTGCGGTGCATTGGTATAAAACTTCACATAGAGTCCTGCCGTCTGTAGCGACAGGTCCCATACCGGCTTGCGGACCAATTGCTGTGCCCGCTGCGGCAAGCGCCGGTAGACCTTACCGGTTTCAGCATTCCAGGCACGTCCCTGAACAGGCAACAAAGAATCGGCAACCGGATTGTACCAGGCCGTTTGTGCAGGCAGTACCAGCGACTGCCCGAAGAACCAGGCAGCTACGCCTGCAATTTTTAAGGTAGTATTCATAATCGTTATTTTATAGTGTTATTTCATCAGCTCAATCAAATGTGAGGCCACGCATGCATACCCGTTTTCCGTCAAGTGAATGTAGTCGCCTCCATAAAGTCCGTCCCGGATCACGCCCCGCTCATCCAGGAACCATCCGGTAGGGTTCGTATAAGTCACCCGCTTGTCAAAAGCATGGCTTCCCAGCAATTCATGAATCCGGTCACACTGCCTGCGAATGACGCTCGCCGGCTCTTTTCCCGAAGGAAAAAAAGCTTTCGACTCGTTATATACAGCCGTACGGATATATGTATAATCACCGTCCGCCTGGGCCGTCGCTCCATTGGAACCGAAGTTACGGACTTCATACCCGTCGCCTAAATAATACTGCAACTGAGCCGGATAAGAGTTTTTATCCCTGTTGGAAATCCCGGCCCCATACGCAATGCTGTTGCCCACGCAGGCCACTTTTACAATCCGTTTTCCCCATAAAGTGGCAGGCAAAAGCAATAAGATGCAGATGCATGCCAATAAAAAATTTTTCATAGTATAATAAACCCCATTAAATGATTACGCTTTCAGACTGCATCATTTTGCAAAATTCCCATCACACATCCGGTTAAAGATTTTTCGTGTTCATCACGATGGGGGACCGATGCCTTTTGTCTCAGACAAAAATACATAAAAAATAACGTGAATACGACATAAAATGAGAAAACAACACCAGTATACCGGTGAATATGCACGTACCACATTGTTGGGCTTTGCTCTGGTACCCCCCTGCCTCAATGTTCCCTGTCCCATACAACGGACACACAAGCACACAAAAAGCGCCGTCCGATTCATTAACCTGTTGTTACGAATCAGACAGCGCCTTATCAGTTATCAGGGAGACCATATGGCAGCGACAGTCAGACCTCCCTGCCAATATTCATCCCTTCCCATTCATCTTCTTATATCCGCCAAGGATTATCCCTGCAGCTGTTTGTGCATAGCTGCTGCCGCACGGCGTCCGTCACCCATGGCCAGGATTACCGTAGCTCCACCACGTACGATATCACCACCTGCATAAATCGTCGGGATAGACGACTGCATGTTTTCATTTACGGCGATGGTACCCTTACGTCCCAGTTCCAGACCCGGAATCGAATTAGGAACAATCGGATTAGGAGACACTCCGACACTCACAATCGCCATGTCGATATCGATGGTTTCAATGGCACCCGGAATAGCCACCGGACTGCGACGGCCTGAAGCATCCGGTTCACCCAGTTCCATCTTCTGCAATACCACCTGTTTCACACGGCCACGCTCATCGGCAATGTATTCAATCGGGTTATGCAGCGTCAGGAATTCCACGCCTTCTTCCTTGGCATGCTTCACTTCTTCCAGACGTGCCGGCATTTCCGCTTCCGAACGGCGATAGATAATCATTGCTCTCTCCGCACCCAGACGACGGGCTGTACGTACAGAGTCCATAGCCGTATTACCGCCACCGATTACAGCCACACACTTACCGAAGGTTACCGGAGTATCCGAATCTTCGCTGGCAGCATCCATCAGGTTGACACGAGTCAAGTATTCATTGGATGACATGATATTGATGGAGTTTTCACCCGGAATGTTCATGAAGTTAGGCAGACCGGCACCAGAAGCCACAAATACTCCCTTATAGCCTTCCGCTTCCAGTTCTTCTACACTGATGGTCTTACCCACGATACAGTCTTTTACAAACTGCACACCCATCTTCGAAAGGTTGTCGATTTCCACATCCACAATCTTGTTCGGAAGACGGAATTCAGGAATACCATATTTCAGTACACCTCCGATTTCATGCAAAGCCTCGAATACGGTCACGTCATATCCCAATTTGGCCATATCGCCGGCAAAAGACAATCCGGCAGGTCCAGAACCTACTACGGCCACCTTGATACCGTTCTTTTCAGCCACTTCCGGAATAGAAATCTGACCGCTTTCACGTTCATAGTCGGCCGCAAAGCGTTCCAGGTAACCGATGGCAACCGCCTCATGTCCCATCTTAAGATGGATACACTGCGATTCACACTGCTTTTCCTGAGGACATACACGACCGCACACAGCCGGCAATGCACTGGTCTGTTTCAAGACACGTGCCGCTTCCAGGAACTCACCCCGCTCAATGTTCTTGATAAAGGTCGGAATGTTGATACCCACCGGACATCCCTGCATACACGACGGATTCGCACAGTCGAGACAACGCTTGGCCTCAACCACCGCCTGTTCTGCATTCAGTCCCAGGTTCACCTCTTCTTTACGGCTGTGAGAACGGTATTCCGGTTCCAGCTCGTTCATATGTACACGCGGGATGGCAGTACGTTCCTTCGGCTTCATCGACTTGCGAAGTTCCTCACGCCACGGTGCCTTACGGTCATCGTCAGACAGTTTCATGGCTTCGCAAATCTCCTCGTTCTGTACTTCATCCAACTTATGCATTTCTTCACGTTCGATGTCCTTGAACGCGCCCATACGCTTCAGCATCTCATCAAAGTCCACCTGATGACCGTCGAACTCAGGGCCGTCTACACAAACGAACTTCGTCTTTCCACCCACAGTGATACGACAGGCACCGCACATACCGGTTCCGTCGACCATGATGGTATTCAAAGACACATCTGTCGGAATCTGATATTTCTGTGTCAGCAGACAGACAAACTTCATCATGATGGCAGGACCGATGGCAAAACACTTATCCACCTTCTCACGCTTGATGACTTCTTCCACTCCTTCAGTCACCAGACCCTTCTTGCCATACGAACCGTCATCAGTCATGATAATTACTTCATCCGAACTTTCCCGCATTTCCTTTTCCAGAATGATCAAGTCCTTGGTACGACCGGCCAGTACGGTAATCACCCGGTTACCTGCAGCCTTCAGAGCCTGCACGATAGGCAACATAGGTGCCACACCTACTCCACCTCCGGCACACACAACCGTTCCGAAATTTTCAATGTGAGTAGCTTTTCCCAGCGGACCCACTACGTCTGTAATGTAATCGCCCTCGTTCAATTCACACAGGCGGGTAGAAGAAAGACCGACTTCCTGCACCACCAGCGTAATCGTTCCCTTTACCGGATCGGCTGCAGCAATGGTAAGCGGCATACGCTCTCCCTTTTCTCCTACACGCACAATGACGAAATGTCCCGCTTTGCGCGATTTGGCGATCAAGGGTGCTTCAATGACCAACTTAAACACCTTTTCAGAGAAATGTTCTTTTGAAATAATTTTATTCATTTTCACGTACTATAAGTTAGTTATTTTATCGATTTTATTTCCTTTATCTTTCAATCCCGCAAAGTTATCACTAAAAAACAGAATTGCAAAGAAAATTAAAACTACCCGGTCAAAATTTATCCAAAAGCCAAGGATAGCCATCCGTAAACCAGCCTTATTGCTGAGTACACCGGCCACTACCCGCCCGGAATTACTTCTCTACCGCAATTTTCAGACGAGCCGTCTTCAGTCCCCCGGCCGAAGCCTGCAGTTCCAGCGTTCCCGCCTGTTCACCAGCCTGTACAATAACCGTCAGCATACCGTTGAAGGCATGCATCCGAGGCAGGTGGAACAAATCCAGACAAGTCGGATCACCGTTGGCAGAAGCACGGTAAGTACCCGCTCCGTTCACCTTAAATTTCACCAGAGTACCTTCGTTCGGACAGAGATTGCCATCCTTGTCCACAATGCGCAGCGTCACATACGCCAGATCCTTGCCGTCGGCCTGCAGCACCTTCTTCTTTGTTACGAGTTCGATGTGATGAGGTTTGCCCGCCGTGCGTACCACCTTTTCCGCAGCCGCCTTACCGTCCTTATCATAAGCAACGACCTTGACTTCTCCCGGTTCATAAACCGCATCGTGCCACATCAGCCGGTAACGGTTCTCCACCGTACCTCCCTGATGCTTGCTCTGCTTACCATAACTCTTTCCATTGATAAAGAGCTCTGCCGAAGGATAACTGGTGTAAACAAATACAGGCACCTTCTCTCCTTCTCTTCCCTCCCAGTTCCAGTGAGGCAATACATGCAAAGTCTCAGCCTCCTTGTTCCACACACTGCGGTACAAATAATAACGGTCTTTCGGAATAGAAGCCAAATCAATGATACCGAACATGGAACTGTGGTTCGGCCAGGCATTGGTATCATACGGACTCGGTTCACCCAGATAGTCGAATCCGGTCCAGACAAACTGTCCGATTGTCCATTCATGATCATCAGCACGGGCAAAATCAATATCCGGAATGTTCGACCAGGTACAATATTCCAAATCATAAGAAGAAGACTGATGGTCCTCATAAAGCGCACCCGCCTTACGGACTGCCGGGAATTTATAAACCCCACGCGAACTTACCGTAGAAGATGTCTCAGACCCCAGTATGATATTCTGCGGAAGACGTTCATACGCCTCATCGTACATATGAGCCCGATAATTGAAGCCCGGAATATCCAGCAAGGCCGCAAATCCGTTCCCCAATACACTCTGCACCTGGTCCATGCCACAGGTTACCGGACGTGTCGGGTCCTCACGATGGCAGATATCCTGCAAGAACTTAGCCACCTTATACCCTTCAGGGCTCCACTGTGACGGGACTTCATTACCGATACTCCACATCACCACACACGGATGGTTGCGGTACTGTCTGAGCATGTTTACCATATCCTTTTCCGCCCATTCCTGGAAGAAACGGTGATAGCCGTTGTCGCACTTCGCGATATCCCATTCATCAAAGGGCTCCAGCATCATCATGAATCCCATCTCATCACAAAGCTCTACGAGTTCCGGAGTAGGCATGTTATGAGCCGTACGGATGGCGTCACAACCCATGTCCTTCAACAATTCCAACTGATGGCGCAAAGCCGATACATTCACAGCCGCCCCCAGCGGGCCCAAGTCGTGGTGATTACATACCCCCTGGAACTTACGCCGTTTTCCGTTCAGGAAGAAACCTTTGTCGGCAATATATTCAATGGTCCGGATACCGAAGCGGGTAATATACGTATCCTGCAGTTCCCCTCCGGCATAAACCTTCGTCACCGCCTTATACAGCACCGGTGACTCCGGCGACCAAAGTTCCGGGTTCGGAACCGTCAGATTCTGCATGAACGGCTGCCCGTGATAAATGAAACCCTTATTAGTCTTCGAAGCAACCGTCTTTCCCTCAGGCGATACAATATCCGTCACCACAGTCAGCTCCGTAGTATCCGCATTCACCACCGTCGTCTTCAGGCAGACAGAAGCAAAATCCTCCTTTACATGAGGCGTCGTCAACTGCGTTCCCCACACCGGCACATGAATCAGGTTGGTAGTCACCACATGCACATTCCGGTACAACCCTGCCCCCGGATACCAGCGGGAAGACTGCGGACGGTTTTCCAGACGCACCGCCAGCACATTATTCTTTCCGTCTTCCGTCAGCAGACCAGTCACCTCACAATAAAACGAATTGTATCCACATGGCCAGAAACAGGCCTCCTTACCGTTTACATACACACGGGCCTCGCTCATCGCTCCGTCGAAGACCAGTGTCGTACACTTCTCCGGATCCGCATCAAAAGACGTACGATACCAACCGATTCCCACATAAGGCAATCCTCCGGTACGCCCCGTCTTCAGACTGGCCTCCTTTTCCATATTCTGGGTTACCGCAACATTCTGCAAGTCATTGTTCCGGTCGAAAGGCCCGTAAATAGCCCAGTCATGCGGAACCGTCACCCGTTCCCAACCAGCGTCGTTATAACCGGGCTGCGCAGCCCCCTCCATTTCTCCCTTCGTAAATTTCCAGCCCTTTTCAAGCGAAAGTTCATTGCGCTGTGCAAAAAGACTCAAGGCCATACACAGTCCCAATGCCGAGAAATAAAATTTTTTCATCGTATTATTATTTAATAGTTATACTTATATAAATCAGCGGTCATACATATATAACCCCACCAAATTCCTGATTGTTCATTTCAACTCCCGATTTTACCTTACTGTATCTCCCGTTACTCCCGGCACACCCGTTCAGTCCAAGATTCACAGACCGATAAAATCCCTCCCCGGTCCCCCTCAAGGTTCTCCGGCCCCTTCCATCGGCAAATTGGGGATAAAAATAATCTTTTTAGCTGAAAAATTCTACATTTTCCACTTTAAATCCATCTTCTTCGCCCTTCCCAAGCAGATGCAGCCAGAAAAACTTTTCATGCAGATTCCCATTTTTCCACATGTAATACGAGGAAAAACAACATATAGTTATTTACACAACTTTTTCATCCGAAACGTTTTTGCCCTCCCAATAAATCCGTGCAAACCAGAATATTACACTATAATTCAAAAAAAAAGTTCTCCAAAATCAGACATTTTAAGCGACAAAAAAACAATTCGATTAAAAATAAATTCTATCTTTGTGGATGGACTAAAGATTCTATCACCATGACAGAGCAATTAAGAGAGATAAAAAAATTGATCGGTAACGGAGATACCGAAACTGCCATCGACCAATTGAACCAACTAATAACTCAACACCCTGAAACAGCCGCCGATGCCTACTATCTGAGAGGGAATGCCTATCGCAAGCTGGGAGACTGGCAAGGAGCGTTGAACAGCTATCAGGAGGCGATTTCCCTCGACCCAGAGAGTCCGGCAGCCGAAGCCCGGAACATGGTGATGGACATCCTCAATTTCTATAATAAAGATATGTTTAATCAATAAGGTAATTGACTTATGGCTAAAATGAAAGGTGTGGTTGTAGTGAACACGGAACGCTGTAAGGGATGCAACCTATGCGTGGTAGCATGTCCCCTGCACGTGTTGTCGCTCGGCGCCAAAGTGAATCAGAAAGGATATAATTACGTGCAGCAGGTAGTAGAAGACACCTGCAACGGTTGCTCATCGTGTGCCATTGTGTGCCCGGACGGCTGTCTGACCGTATACAGAGCAAAAAGTGAAGAATAATAAAAACGAATGCTAGTCAGCATATTTTAAAGAGAAAAGATTATGGCAGAAGAAGTCGTTCTTATGAAAGGTAACGAAGCAATCGCCCATGCCGCCATACGTTTAGGCGTGGATGGTTATTTCGGTTATCCCATCACTCCACAATCGGAGGTTTTGGAAACACTGGCTGAAGAAAAACCGTGGGAAACAACGGGTATGGTAGTGCTTCAGGCAGAAAGTGAAGTTGCAGCAATCAACATGGTATATGGCGGTGCCGGAAGCGGTAAGATGGTAATGACCTCCTCTTCCAGCCCGGGCGTAAGTCTGAAACAGGAAGGTATCTCCTACATCGCAGGAGCCGAACTTCCCTGTCTGATTGTCAATGTCATGCGTGGCGGCCCCGGACTCGGAACCATCCAGCCCAGCCAGGCAGATTATTTCCAGACTACCAAGGGAGGCGGTCACGGTGACTACCGTCTGATTGCACTGGCCCCTGCTTCTGTACAGGAAATGGCAGACTTTGTAGGACTGGCGTTCGATCTGGCCTTCAAATACCGCAATCCGGCCATGATTCTGGCCGACGGCGTAATCGGACAGATGATGGAGAAAGTGGTACTTCCTGCTCCACGTCCCCGTCGTACTGAAGAAGAAATCCTGAAACAGTGTCCGTGGGCAAGCACCGGCTGCAAAGGACGCAAGCCCAATATCATCACTTCCCTGGAGCTCGATCCGGCCATCATGGAGCAGCGCAACCTGCACCTGCAGCAGAAATATGCCGAAATCGAAGCCAATGAAGTACGCTACGAAGAAATCGACTGCGAAGATGCCGAATACCTGATCGTAGCCTTCGGCTCAAGTGCCCGTATCGCACAGAAAGCCATGGAACACGCACGCGAAGAAGGTATCAAGGTCGGTCTGTTCCGCCCCATCACCTTATGGCCGTTCCCGAGCAAAGCCCTGGGTGAAAGAGCCAAACAGGTAAAAGGCATTCTGGTAGTAGAACTCAACAGCGGACAGATGATCGAAGACGTACAGCTCGCCGTAAAATGCAGCGTACCGACAGAACATTTCGGACGTCTGGGAGGTATTGTTCCAGATCCTGACGAGGTGATTGAAGCCCTGAAAGAGAAACTAATGAAATAACCGCAAGCATATGGACAGCATCGATCGAATCCGAACCGTATTGAATGTGATATTTCTGATAGGGGCAGCCGCTTCATTCATCCTGTATTTTACAGTTGGCGACGACAAGACCGTATTTTTCTATGTCTGTGGCGGTTCGCTTTTCGTAAAAATGATGGAATACGTATTCCGCTTCCTGTTACGATAACCAATTAAGAAGATTTTACTATGACAAAAGAAGATATAATGAAACCCGAGAATCTGGTGTACCAGAAACCTCGACTGTTGAACGATAACCCCATGCACTACTGTCCGGGATGCAGCCATGGCGTAGTGCATAAACTGGTGGCAGAAGTCATCGAAGAAATGGGCATGGCCGAGAAAGCCATCGGTATCAGCCCGGTAGGATGTGCCGTATTCATGTACAACTATCTTGACATCGACTGTCAGGAAGCCGCTCACGGACGTGCTCCTGCCGTAGCCAGTGCCATCAAGCGTCTGTGGCCCGACCGCCTTGTATTCACCTATCAGGGCGACGGTGACCTTGCCTGCATCGGTACTGCCGAAACCATCCACGCACTGAACCGCGGCGAGAACATCACCATCATCTTCATCAACAATGCCATTTACGGTATGACAGGCGGACAGATGGCTCCGACCACCCTTCTGGGAATGAAAACCGCTACCTGCCCGTACGGACGTATCCCTGAAATCCACGGATATCCGCTCAAGATGACCGAGATAGCCGCCACCCTCGAAGGTACCTGCTACGTGACCCGTCAGTCGGTACATACGGTAGCCGCCATCCGCAAGGCCAAGAAAGCCATCCGCAAAGCATTCGAGAACTCCATGCAGGGAAAAGGCTCCAACCTGGTAGAAATTGTATCCACCTGTAATTCGGGATGGAAAATGACTCCGGAAGCAGCCAACAAATGGATGGAAGAACACATGTTCCCATTCTATCCGCTGGGCGACCTGAAGGATAAATAACCCTCTCCTATCGTAGAACCACAAAAAGAAAACAAGTCATGAAAGAAGAAATTATTATAGCCGGATTCGGTGGACAAGGGGTACTCTCCATGGGTAAGATTCTTGCATATTCCGGACTGATGGAAGACAAGGAAGTTACCTGGATGCCCGCATACGGACCCGAACAGCGCGGAGGTACGGCCAACGTCACCGTAATTGTCAGCGACGAACGCATTTCGTCACCTATTCTGAGCAAATACGACACAGCAATCATCCTCAACCAGCCTTCACTGGCCAAATTCGAGAACAAGGTAAAACCGGGAGGGGTACTGATTTATGACGGCTACGGCATCATCAATCCTCCTACCCGCAAGGACATCCACGTATACCGCATCGATGCCATGGACGAAGCCAACGAGCGCAAGATGGCCAAGACATTCAACATGATTGTATTGGGCGGACTGCTCAAGATACGTCCTATCGTCTCTATCGAAAGCGTCATCAAGGCATTGCGCAAGACATTGCCGGAACGCCATCACCACCTGATTCCAATGAATGAGGAAGCCATCCACATCGGTATGGACATTATCCGTGAAGTCAAGGAATAAGCCGCAAAGGCCGACCTGAGGATATATCAAAGACATCTCCGGAAACGAAACGGTTCACTTACCGCTTTGTTTCCGGAGATGTCTTTTTCGCAATATTCACATTCATCTTCGAAAAGT
This sequence comes from Phocaeicola faecicola, assembly GCF_013618865.1. Classification (GTDB taxonomy): domain Bacteria; phylum Bacteroidota; class Bacteroidia; order Bacteroidales; family Bacteroidaceae; genus Phocaeicola; species Phocaeicola faecicola. The sequence continues at coordinate 20,133 of NZ_JABSOE010000057.1, read as the reverse complement.
ATCAGGCCATACTGTCCAGACGGTCGATTTCCTTCCGGATAGCCTCCACGTCCTCCTCTTCCGAATCTTCACCCTCCAGGGCCCCGTCTTCCATCACGTCATACAGCAAGGACAGTTCCGGCACAGGAATACCCGTCATGCGGTCCATCCGTACCCCTATCTGCCTCCTGACTTCCGCCAGCACTTCCCCATCCAGCATCTCTCCCAGCAGCAGGTCCACCACCGACAACAGGAAATTTTTCACTCCCTCTTCATTCTCCCCGCCATTCCAGCGCCTTCTCATTTCCTGCAGCAACCGGCGCTGCATAGGCTTGTCCAACGCCGCTTCCACCTCCTCCTGCAGCCACTCAATCCTGTAATAAAGCAATCCGCAGAAAAACGAAGCACACTCCAGCACATTCTCCAGACGAGAAGTATAATGATTCACCAAAAACAAGTTGGTCGACAATTTTTTCTTTAACATGGTTTCATTCAACATAGACATAAGCTCCCTTTGTCTTGACAGTAAGAGACTTATAATTTATACAAATTTCAGGGAGGCCACCACACATATCGGTCACCCCTCCATCAGGACAAAGATAGCCTAAACTTCTCAATAAAAGAGCCCACATCAGCAAAATCTTCGCAACAGCCCGTATGAAGCCCCAGGCGCTTCCGCTATCTTCCCCAACGACAGTCAATCCTTCTGTACGCTAAACCGGTGCATACCCTCCGAAAAATCATACGATACCTGCAAGTGACTGCTCATGCAGACAGACTTCACCAAAGCCAGTCCCAGTCCGTTGGAGCCCTCCTTCTTTTCTCCCTGCTGATAGAAACGCTCGAACACCCGCTCACGGTCCAAAGGAGCCGTACCCGAATTCGCCACCAGAAAACAGTCCCCCGTAAGCACGACAGACACCTTTCCACCTTCCACAGTATGTACAAAAGCATTTTTCAACAGATTAGTAAAAAGCACCGAAGCCAGGGCCTCATTCATGACAGCCTTGAACACCCCCTGCTCGTCCACACTCACCTCCACCTTCCGGTACGCATACACCTCCTTATAGTCATCCAGGTATTTTGCCAGAAAATCATTGAAGCAGACCTCCTGCGTATCCAGGAACTGTCCGTTATCAATCTTGCACAACAGCAACAGCGAACGGTTCAGCCGCGTCAGGTTTTCCAGAGTCTGATGCGTCTTGAACAACTCACCCAGCTGTTTCTCGCTCAAGGAATCGTCCTCCATCAACATCTCCAACCGGTTCCGGCAGATTGCCAAAGGAGTCTGCATCTCGTGCGAAGCATTACCGATAAACAGTTTCTGCTGCTCGTAAAGCTGCTCACTGCGCCGCACCGAAAGCAACGCCGCCTCGTTCAACTGACGGAACTCTGTCACCCGCGTATCATTCACCAGCTCCTCGTTCTGCCTTCCCAGACGATAATGCTCCAGCCATTTCAGCAACACATAAAGCGGCTTCATGTTCGTCCGGTAAATCCACACATTCACCCCCAGGATCACCAGCAGCAAGGTGACATACAGGAAAACCATCCAGCCCAGAATAGCCCGCTGCAAATCCATCTTCTCAATGGTCGGCATATAGACCACCAGTTTCATGAACTTCCCTTCCGCCGTACTGAAAATAGACTCCAGCACCCGCGCCGGCTCCGTCTCATTCCGCTTTTTGATATACACCATCTCATCGTAATACGACACATGAGGATTGGTCCGCGCATATTCCTCCGAAACCTCACACAAGTAATACTGATTATTGGTTCCGCTGTTGGCCGAAGGCATCTCCTCCCCCGCCAGCGCACGGATCATCAGCTGCTCCGCATAGTCCTCCAGCGAATCATCCACCTCATCGTTCACCTCCTCCATGACAGCCATGTAAAACAAGGCCGCCCATGCCGTCAGCACCAGTACCAGCACCACCGACATTCTCCCCATTACCAGATGAAACAGTTTCATTCGATTACCAGTTTATAGCCAAAACCATACACAGCCTTCAGCTCAGGCGTAGCCCCCGCTTCCTTCAGGCGCTTTCTGAGATTCTTGATCTGTGCGTAAATAAAGTCAAAATTATCCACCTGGTCAATGTGATCTCCCCATACCGCCTCGGCCAGGGTATTCTTGTTGACCATTCTTCCCGGGCGCGACATGAAATAAAACAGGATATCATATTCCTTGCGGTTCAGTTCCAGTTCCTTTCCCTCCACCAGCACCCGGAAAGTATCCGGATACACTTCAATGTTTCCAAACGCCACTTTCTGCTCCCCGTCACGCTGGTTCCGTCTGAGCAGACTTCTGATACGTGCGTGCAGTTCGGCCAGATGATAAGGCTTCGGCAAGTAATCATCCGCCCCCAGTTCCAGTCCGTTCACCTTATCCTCCAGCGAGTCCTTCGCCGAAAGAATGATGACATTCGTTCGCTTTCCAAGTGCCCTCAGTTCCTCCAGCAAATCCAGCCCCGAACCATCGGGCAACATAATATCCAGCAAGATACAGTCATAGTCATAATCCTCAATCTTCTGCAGGGCCGTCCGGTAATCCGGTGCCTGCGATACCACGTACCGCTCCTTCTCCAGCGAACGCACGGTAATCTCCCGCAAATCGTTGTCGTCCTCTACGATTAATATTTTCATACAGCTAATCGGTTGGTTTTCCACAAAAATAACACATTTCTTCTCCACCAGGAAATTCGGAAAGCGGTTTTTCGCACCGCATCCGAAAAGAAAAAACCTACAAAACATCCCGCAAGAACCCTCCCCGGAAAAAGCCGTTAAAAATAAAATCTTTTTGTAAATCTGGAAAGCTATTGTTTGTGCCTTATACAAAGGACTTTGGGAGAATTACCCGATTTTGAGGTAATGATTTGGCAACTGTGCCATTTACAACGTTTTGCCTTGATTTGCTTCTCAAGTAACTCATTTCTGCCGACAAAAATAATCAATCTTATTGTTTTTTCAATCATGTCATAAGAAAAATAGAAAACAGAAAATGATTTACTCGTATTATCGTTTCTACTTAGTTCAAATGTTTTCCACAAAGCATCTATGTTAGTTTCCAATGTAAATCTGCTCCCCAAACTTTATATGTTATATCTTTTATCTCTCTTGTTTCTTGTTTCCAATGTTTAGATTCTTGAGATTTTTGTTTTATATACTCTCTGTGTACTTCATCAGATATCAATATAGGGCTATACTCGTATTTCTCTGTTATTCTCTTAAATGAAGAAATGTTACGAATATGAATATTTAAACCATTGACAGGAGAATAATCTAATTCACGTGCAAGCTGCTCCGCAGTTAGTTTTCTACTATCTTTAAACCAACCATTGCGTGGTTTGCACAAAAATGACGGAATTCCTAACGGGTCGTAATAATAGAAATCCCCAGTTACATTATAAAATTCATCTTCAACTGTTTTTCCAGCAAAGTCAGTAAGCCGCGAAGCAAGGTTCGCTGGTTTACCAACCCATACCAATCCCTTGTTTTCTGTATTCTCGTTCCCTTTGCGTTCAATACCGACCTTTATTACTCGCATTTCTCCATAATCAACACCTATACCACAATGAAAATCAACAGAGGTAAATATCTCATTAATTATTTGGGAAATGTGATTAATTGTAATAGCACAATTTACTGCATTAACAAAACAGTTACTAACAGGAAACACTACCATAACTCTGTCTCCTATGATGTTTCTCACATATCCATCATGTTCTCTTGCAGCATTCAGTACTCCCTTTGTGAATGCAGTATAAATTCGGCCCATTGTTTCTGTATCATGTTCACGGGTTAATTCTACTGAATTTCGAATATCAACAAATAAAACACAGGTTTCAATACACTTGCCTTTTTTAGCATCTCCACTTTCATATGTTAAATCGCAATCAGATAAGGAAGGTACTTTCGAAGATGTATTATACGTAAAACCTTTTGTATGAACATCATCTATCATATTCCTCACATCTGTTATAAAATCTTTTAATCCCATACATTATAGAGTTATAAGTTGAATAAATGAAATCAAAACAAGCAAAAATAGGAAGGAACAAAAACACCTCACTGATTTTTTATGGTATTTGAATTTGTTATTACAAATGGACGAATTGATATATACTTGCGAATACAAATCGTTTAACATTGATTCTTCGGACTGATTTGCAATATCATTTTTAAATACATTAAAACTTCTGTTAGATATAGTGGTGAAATGCAACAGTGATTTTTCAGTCAATCCGGGCTGCTTAAACAAATTAGTGTCTATTGTTCCTTTTATAACTTGAAGCGAGTAAAAAATAGAGAGGAAAATAAGGATAAACATTGCTGCCAGTATAAATAGTTGAACGGTGTTGATTATTGAAAATACACCATTTCCTGTTTCATAATAATTGTATATTGGCATGATTAGTTGTTGGTGTATAAAACTAATGTAATCAGAGGTACACAAAATAGTAAGTACAACACCTTCAATAGCCAATAAAATACTAGATTTCTGGTCGCAATTATTAATCCAACCATTTACTCTATCCAATCTCAAGGTTAATTCATCTTTTGTTATTCCCATAATTTCCAATTTTAGAGCAAAGGTACTACAAAAAACAACAACTACTGTAAGTGAATGGAATAAAGTGAAACAAAACGGACGAGCTAATTAATTAACCCGTCCGTTGATTGTTAATTTCTTATCTGCTCGAATAGTGTGAACTATGAGAGCGATGAGAACTGTGTGAACTATGCGAGCTATGGCTGCTATGAGAACTGTGGCTGGCGAGTAGTTTAAACTCGGCAGAGGACTGTTCCAACACCAATGATTGTTCCTGCTGCTGTTCGATTTGAGTGTCGCTATTGGTTACCTTAGCGACAATCTTTTCACTAACAGAGGAGCAATAGCTTGCACCTGCAAGGATTGCAGAGACCGCAAAGAACAAGAGTTTCTTCATTGATACCTCCTTTTTTTAATTAAACATTCAGTTACCTAACACGATATATCGGATGATATATGTTCTATTTTCTTGATGTGCGTACTATGAGCCTGTCTATTAGACTCAAAGAATCCCGCACATTGCCCTTTCAACACACAACCATCGCATTCGGGGATATATATGTCTTTCCAATCCGAAATAGATTGCTGAGCATAGCAACGAATATCTTCGGGTAATACACATAATTGCGCATTATAAATATAGGGTTTCATTCCTCTATCTGCAAGCAGTAAAACCGCTTCACGCAATTCCCTATTGTAATCATACGGGTCTATCCATAGTTCTTCAAAATTTTCTTTCGCCAAGCCAGTTGTTTCCATTTGCATAAAAGCGACTTGGACGACAAAAGGGAAATTGTGATAGATGAAATCCGCAAATTGAGGAAGTCGTTTGTAAGTTTGCTTATGAACGACTATACGTAATCCTATACGCTGACGGAATAATGCTAAATTATATAGTCCTTGAACTGTCTTGTAGAATGTTTTAGCTCCTACAATACGGTTGTGCTCGTCCGCAATATCCGAGAATAAAGGTATATCTATTTGCAAATCCTGATGTCTGCATTTAGCTAACTTCATTGCGTATTCTTTGTCCGCAAACTTTACACCATTAGATAGAATGCTGATTGCTGTATGAGGTAATTCTTTCTTGATATAGTTTACCAGCGTAAAGAGATTATCCCCAATAAGAGTTGGTTCTCCTCCTGTTATACCTATTTCCTGTGTTTTTTTGTCAAATAAGGAAATAAGTTTCAAATTGAACGGGGTCTTATCTTTTTCCTGCAAAATAGGAGGTTGCGGACACATAATGCAACGGTGGTTACAACGCTCTGTAGCCATTAAAGCATTGTGATTGGAGAGTATTTCATACACGAATATAATTTCTCCTTGCTTATTGATAACAACCACATCTCCTTCTTGGAAAGTTCCGACATTCTCAACTACACAATACGGTTTCCCTTTACTTACAAACGATGTTGTTTCCGTAATGGTAGCCAAATATCCGATAGAGGGTTTACTTGCATCTTTGCATACCAATATATCGTTGGAACGACCAAACAAGTTATTCTTGCCAAAAGTTATACGTCCAACTATATCATCTTCGATGTTATATGAAGTTCCTTGAATCTGTTTCATCGTTCAATCAATTTAACCAAGACCAAAATATTCTGTTTATCTCAGGGTCGTGCTTCTGCAACAACTCAAACAAGTAGTGTATAATGGCTTTTGTTTTCTTACACATTTCGTTTGTTGGTCGGAAACCTACCATATCGCCTTGCTCTGACATATTACGTACCGGATCTGCACCGCAATAAGGTTGAAATACACATTCTGCACAGACAGGCAAGCATTCGTTACAAGCAGAAGCAATGATATGATGAAGTAATTCCCCATTAAACATTTCTTGATAGCTGTTTTCGTTTACATTGCCCAATCTAAAATAGTAGTTTTTGAAACGTGCCATCATACGAGCTTCATCAGAAACATACACATTTCCGTCATAGTCGTAGATTGCTCCAGCTATACCCACTCCAGCAGGTGACTGCAAATCCACAAAACCGGTAGCAAACGGCGTCAGCATTCGTTTCAACAACAATGCAGCAAAACCCTCTACAAAGAAAGTTCCCTGCTTATTTAATTCTATGATGTAATCCAGCCCCTCTTTATAATTGGCGATAAACTCTTCAACCGGATAGGCTATCTTATCCTTGTATTTCTTGGCAAATCCATAAGGATTAAGAGAACGCAGGAATATGTTATTGAATCCCAATCTTATATATTCATCTATAATCTCCTTGAAACGTCCCAAACTATATTTGGAGGTGGTCATCAATGCAGAAACACACTCGTTATCTCCCCATATATTCCTTATCATAGCAAGATTCTTCTCAAAAATGGCATGATGGTCTAAATCCTTGTTTTGCAAAGGCCGGTTCATGTCGTGCAAATCTTTTGGACCATCAAGAGAAGTGGAAATCGTACATTTATGTTTCTTCAAGTACTTTACCATATCTTCGTTAAGTAGAGTAAGGTTCGTACAGATTACAAAATCCAATTCTCTTTTCTTGAATAAGTTTTGCCATTCGGCTTCTTCAATGATATATTTTACCATATCGAAGTCTGTTGATGGGTCTCCACCTTGAAACTCTATTTTGATACAAGGCGATGGAGATTGGAATATGGTTTTCACCACATTCTTTGCTGTTTTTTTAGACATGTCGGCAGAATGGTCATCCATATTTTTACGGGCAACCTGACAATAAATACAGCTTGAATTACAACGTAGTGTTGGCACAATCATGTGCAACGAAGTGAAATCACGCAAGATACTTTTCTTCGTTCTAAACTTAGTGGCAAGCATCTGCACCACATCTTCTACCTTGTCAGTTGTTGCTATTTGTTTGGAAGCAAGGTCATAGAACAATACGCTATGTTCGTCTAACTTGCCATTAACAAAGGTATGAAAATCATCATTTGACAAGAATACATATTCTCCTACTTCATTTGTTAGAAGATACTGATTATCATTGAATCGTTCAAAACGGAATGGTAGTAATTGATAAGCCATAATTCATCATTTTGTTACGGGTTTGAACGCTTCTTGAACTATCATATCACGAATATGGCCAAACTGAACATTTGTATTATAACGAATCTGTTGGTCTATCAATTCATTGCAAAACTGTTTCGGAATCACCTCAGTTACCTTGCTGTTATCTTTTGATTCAAAGATAACATTTACAAGTGTTTGATTACAAGTGTCCATCTGTTGATGAATATAGAATAAATGGGATAATTTATAGATAGCTGCTGTTATTACTTCTTTAGCATACAGGCTTGTATCTATTGAAACTTGAAACTTATCTTCTACAAGTTCCACAATGGGAATTTTAATATCTGCCATAGTCGTACATCTGTGTCTTTGGCAGTCCTCAAAGACCTTTATTTATGCACGAAGCGTGAACTGCAATGCAACTATGTCTTTAATGGAGGTCCTGAGAAAACCTTTACGAACAGATATAGTGATAGCAGCCCACGCTATAGCGTGAGAACCACTATGCTATCCTTGTTCGTAATTAGAAATTTCTCAGGTTTCCATTAACAAGATAAGCATAACGCTTCTTCTTTTTCCAATATGTCTTGGAAAGAGTCACCTCAATCCACTGCAAAAGTACAAAAAATCCGTGATGTAACATTCTACTATCACGGATTTTATTATGATTTACAAGTTAATACCCCGATTTTGTCTCCTTGCTTGTGGTTTCAGCTTCTCCATAAACTCTTCTTTCTTCCTTCTAAACCAGCTGACATGTGAAACTCCGTCAATGTGGAGGTTGAAATTCCCCTCCTTGTTCTCTTTAAGTGAACATATCGTTTTATCTACCCTAAAATGTTGGTTGAACTCGCGAGAATAGAGCTCGCCTTTGATGGAAACATCCTTGAACGTGCATAACTTTCTAATGAGGGCATCGCCAAAGTTCAGCGTATCACGCAGGAACTTGATGGTTGGCATCAGCTTCTCCACATACGGAAAGTAGCATTTGACAAAATCCACGAACTCGGACAACTTGCGGTGTCGCTGTTCGTAAGCATCCGTTATCTCCTGTATGTGCTTCGCCTGTTGCTGTTCCCTTTGTCGTGCTTCTTCTTCAAGTTCAAGGATGCGGTCTTGCAAGTCCTCGTTTCTGCGTTCCAGTGTCCTGACTTTGTTACTGCCGAAAAGAGAACCGACACTTTCTGCAATGTGGGTCGCTGCTGTGGTGGCTGCGCCTTTCAGTTTCTCGGTCTGCACCTCTTTCTTGGCTCGTCTGAGTTCCTGCTCCGCTTCGGTTTTCAGCTTCTGCAAATCCACGACTTCCGATTTCAAGCTGCCGGCAAGTTTCTGTATGTCCCGATAATACTGCTGCGTGGATTTGTGGCGAGCTTGCGAGCCGTCTATGCCACGTTGCAGACCGTACTTTGCCATCGCGACGGCATAACTGTCTTGATAGGATTTCAGCTTCAAGCGCGTCATGATGTCATCGGCACACAAACGGACGGCATTGGCTGGTTTCTTGCGATAGCGTTTCTTTGCCTGTTCCTCACGTTTCTTGCGCTTGCGCTCTCCCTTGACAATCGGGACGAGGGTAACGTGTATGTGTGGCGTTTCCTCGTCCCTGTGCAGATGTGCAGCCACGATATTCTCCCTACCGAACAGGTCGGCAAAGTATTTCATATTGTCGCCACACCATTCATCAAGTCTGCCCTCCCTTTCGATACGCTTCATATCCTCGTGCGTTCCCGACACGTTGATACGGATAGCTCGAACTTGGTTGTTTCCGATTTTGCGTGTCAGTCCTGCTTCCTCCAATCTCTTTTGAATGGCTGCCGTGCGGTCTTTTATCCCATCGGGGTATGTGACGAGTTTTCGGTTAAGGTGTGTGCGTGTGGGGTCTGCGTTCTTCGGTATGATGAAACGCTCGATGTGAGCGGTCGTCCCGCTGTCGGAACCGTGCGCCTTTTCCATGTGTAATACTACGAATCCCATATATAATTCCTTTTTATTCTGCTTGTGAAACATCGTTTGATTATTGCTTATGTACGGCTGTTGCCGTTGGTCTTGGAGAGTCCAGAGAGGTGCAACCTCTTTGGCTTATTGGGGAATTTTCAGCGTTGCTTGCAATGCGGCTCGGAAAATTCCCTAATAAGCTACGGTATTTTCCATCGGTAAATACCTGTGCCGCTGCAAGCATCCCCTTACATCTTCAGCCCTTTCTTTTTTGGTGGCTGTATCATCCGCCTTGCGGATTGGAGTTGCTTCCTCTCCGTTATCGGTTTTTCCGATTGGAACACGGGCTTGCCACACAGGTAATCGTTCAGGTCTTTGTGTCCGTTGTAGTTGTCGGAGAAGTCCCGGATGCGACCGCTGAACTCTCTTGCCAATTCCAAGTAGGCATTTCTTCCTGCCTCGTCATTGTCAAGCAGGCAGTGGATGCGCTCGTACCTATGCAGCACGTCTATGGCTTTGGAAACATTGGCAACCGAATTGAGGATGACGTAATCCTGTCCGTCAAGGTTGGGCATAGTCGGGCAGTTCCTCATCCGCAACGTGAGGAATGACAGGTAGTCCATCATACCCTCAAACACAAGGCACTTCTCCCTCGGCTCTCCTTGCTGGCAGATATGGCTGATATCCTTCGGTGCGATGCAGCCCTTGAAGAAACGGTTGCGCACTTCATACCCTCCTGCCACATTCGGGAAGCCGATGGCGAAATAGGGCTTGACGTTATGGATGAAGTGCAGTTCTTTACATTCCAGCCTCGCCAAGTCGGTGTTTATGCCTCGTTCCTGCAAATAGCTGAGCAATGCAGGATGGGTAAGTTCGTCCACCTCCAACTGTTGGAAACTCGGTTCGGATGCTTGCTGGCGAAAAGAAAAAGATACTGGACGGATGTGCGGTACTCGCTCCGCTATCTTGTTGAGCAAGTAAGGCACATAGTCGGTTGCGTATAGTTCCTCTGCCAATGCGATGATGTTGCCGCCTTTGCCAAGCCCGAAATCATACCACCTGTTAAGTTCGGTGTTTACCTTGAAGGAGGCATCCTTTTCCTCTCTCAACGGCGATTTGTACCAAAGGCTGTTGCCTTGTTGTTTCTCGGGCGTATAACCCAAACTTTGCAGATAGTCTGCAATGCGTATGTTCTTTACTTCCTGTATGTTCATATTTCTATGGTTTGATGATGAATGTAAAACCGATAAATTGATGAATGTGTATGCCAAACTATTGGATAGCAACCTTATGCGCTCTCATCATTGTTTCATCAAAGTACTTACCAAAAGAGAAAATCATCATTTGCCTTATAGTGCATGGTCTGCCTGATCCTTTTTCTCTTTTCATCAGTAAGTTGTTTTTGATGAGTGTTTGATGAGAATACAAACCTTTATATATCAGTATGGTTATATACTTATTCATCATTTCATCAAAATAATCAGAGTGATGTCAACTGTTCTCTTGTTACGGTATAGAACCGTCCTATCCTCCGTATAGGAGAATAGCGACACTCTCGGGTATAGTCCACTTGATAGGTGGTGTAAGTAAGCGTATTCGGTGCAGGGGTGAGTTTCCAACATTCCTGTAATACCTTTCGGACTTGGCACTTCTCCACCTTTACCTGCGAGTGTACCAACAAAAGAAGAAGGTCGTTGTAACAGAACGAGAATGTGTCCGTGCCGATACTATCCATAATGTCAAGGATAAGTTCTTGCATCTCTATCTCTAATCGGTTGCGGTTGCTGCGGATAATCTTCTGCAAGGCTTCGGTATGCAGCAATGAGGGAGCAAACCACATACGGCTTTCCTTTTCGGTGGATAGCTGTCTGTGTTGCAGGAAATGGAGAAAGGCGGGTATCTCCGCTTTCAGCTTTTGCAGAAAGTCGGTGTCATCGGACTGCAAGCGGTCTATCTTGCGTACCCAATAACGTGTTTCTCCTGCATCTATGATTACGGGCAGGTACTCGTTGTTGGAGCATAGCACGAACTTGGCAAAGAACGCAATCTCGTCACGGTCTTTGCCTTTGGCTTCCACCTTATAGGATAGGGTTGTACTGAGGTTCTTTAACCTCTCACTGTCCTCCCTGCGGTTGAGCAGCACCTCATCCACCACGATAAGGAGCTTTCCTGCCCAATCGGAATTGAACTGACTGCGGAAATCTTCGTTGGTGTTGAACGTGACATTGTTCTGAAAGAGGGCTTTTAGAAAGTTGAGAAACGTACTCTTGCCCGTGTTGCGTTCTTCCGATACCAACAGCAGGATAGGCAACTTCTGAATGGGTTGCAGGTAGAGCAACTGCAGATAGTCCATTCCTAACTCGTATTGCTCCCCGAAGATGTGCCGTACCAATGATTGGATGTGAGAGAAATCCCCTTCCTTTGGTTGGTGGTCTATCGGTTCATAGAGGTTAAGAAACTTACCGACCACGGGGCGGTAGCCGATGTGTTCGGGAACGGTGCAGAAACCGTCATACTTGGGAACGCTGCCGATGTAGTCCTTGCCATAGTCCTGGCGCAGGGTCTCGTTGTTCCATGCGATACGTTTCCTTACATACCCTCCGTTCAGTCTTGGCTGCTCCACAATCTTGTAGAGCGTTGTTCCCACTCGGATGAACTCTTCTTTTGCCACGCTGCCATCTGATGGCGGTTTGTGGTTGTCTTGTTGTTTGTTAGCTGACATAATCAAATGGTTTTAAGATTGAAAAATACCAGCCACAAAAGTATAAGCATTTAATGGATAAGTTGTTACGCAAAATATAGCAGAATATAGAAAAAAGCCCCTCGAAACAAAAACTTTCAATGGTTTGGCTATGGAATCGGATTGAAAAGACGAAAAAACTCCCGAAAAGCGAATGGTCGGATGACGCTTTTCGGGAGAAAAAATCAGAGTATCTGTCGTGTTGTTGTACTGACTTGCAGATTTACTGACTGCATTACGTCAGTCTCACATCCCAATCTATGAGAGGTATTTGGACTTGGCTATATCGGCATTGTTCAGCGAAAAGAAGATGGCTTGTTTCTCTTTTCGCAAGTACAGCCTTTTCATAATTGCATTGCGCATCTGCTTCGCTCCGAATGTGCTAAAGTGGAAAGCGAGGGCGATTATCGTTTCAAGGTTGTAAAACTCCATGCTGCACTTGTCGGATAGGCGTATGGTACGCTTTATCTCGTACTCCCTCAATACACCATTCTTGCAAAGAGCCTTTATCCCTGCCCGAATGGTCAGGACGCTAACACCGAACAAATCCAACAGCTCGGCTTCGTTCATCCATACATTGGCTATATCATTCGGTAAAGTAACATTGCCGAACTCGTCTATTCTTATAATGTTTCTTTCCATAGTCCTATACCATTGTTGTGTTTCCAAAAGATTGGTTCAGTTTGTCACCGAACATCGTAAGGTCGTGGTCTATCTTCTGCGTTGTTATCTTCGCATAGAGTTGGGTCGTAACGATGTTCGTATGTCCCAACACACGGCTGACACTTTCAATCGGCATACCCTTACTCAGTGCGAGGGTGGCGAACCCATGCCTTGCACAATGGAATGAGATGTCCTTTGTGATTCCGCACTCTTTTATCATCTTTTTCAACGGCTTGCATATAGACCAATAGTTCAGATTCGGGAAAACAGACTTGTTCGTTTTGAACTTTTCGTAACGCTTGATAATCTGCAAAGGGATGTCAAGCAGTTTCACTTGGAACGGGACTTTGGTCTTGTGCCGCTTGGATAATATCCACTTCTCACCGTTCACCTCCACTATATCATCAGTGGTAAGTTCCTTGACATCCACGAATGACAGTGCGGTAAAGCTGGCAAAAACAAAGATGTCACGGATGTAGGAAAGTTTGGCATCCGCAAATTCGTGTGTCATCAGTGTTTTCAGTTCTTCTTCCGTCAGATACTCACGTTCCTTTATGTTGGGACTTATATGGAACTGCGCAAATGGATTTCTCGGTATCAGTCCGTTGAAGTGTGCACGCATTACAACCCCTTTCAGCCACATGCAGTTAGTCCAGATGCTGCCGTTCTGCAATCCTCTGTCGGTGGAAAGGAATACGGCAAACTCCTTGATGAAGTCGGGAGTAAGTTCAAGCATAGACAGGTCGCTTCGCTTGTAGTTCGCCCTGATGAATGCCGCTACATGGTTTCTTGCACGAACCCTTGCCATGTAAGTCCCTTTTACACGGTCAGTACCTACACGCTTTTGAAACGTGGCGTTGTCCTTGTCAAATGCTCCGAGCAATGTTTCATACTCGCTGCCGATTCCTTGATAGGCATTGCGCACCATTTCTGCCGTAACATACGCCTCTCTGTCTGAAATGCGCTGGTAGTGCTTGATGATTTGCGCCTTTATGTTGTCTAAAGCGTGGTTGATGTCCCTCGCCTCAATGCTCTTGCCTTTGGCTCGGTTACCCTTCGCATCCCAAAGCGTTTTCGGGATGGTCTGCTTGCAACTGAACTGCGCCACAGAACCGTTGATTGTCACTCGCCCCATGATGGGGACAATACCGTTTTTCTCCTTGCTGCCGTTCACGTAGAACAGCACTTTGAATGTACTTCTTGCCATACTCGTTTTTTGTTTGCAAAGTTAAATATCAACGAGTTAAACCTTGCTACGCAAAACGGTGACAAACGGTGAAATAGCGTCCTACATGTGTTAAATCTTACATCTTCTTGGGTAATGATTTGCAAACCGTTCTCCTGCTATATTCTGCTATTTCTTGCATTTTCCGCTTTTTCGGTTTGTCCTCATCTGACACCGTAACGACATTGGTACAAAGTCATTTAGCGTCATTTCTCCAATTTCCCGAGGTTATTCCAGAGATTTATTGTAAATTTGCCTTAAATCAAAGACCCTTGAAAACGACAAATGGTAAGACTCTTGAAACAACAGGACAAAGTAACTACCTTACCACATCATACTACGACTATACAGCACAAGAAAAGAGGATTCTTTACCGTGTTGTAGAGCAAGCATGGGAATACGTCAAAGAACAAAAAATAAACCTAAAGAAACACCCTATTGCTGATATTATATATCAAGATAAGACGTTTACTATGCACATAACAGACTTCATGAACAGAGAACAAAAGAAGAATAGAGGTGGTAATACAGACAAAGAAGTATATGATGCTTTCTTAGCTTTAAAGGCAAAAGATATAAGTGGCTACAATAGTGTTAATGGCACATGGTTGGTTGCATCCATTGTAAATAGTGCTTATAAACTAAAAGATGGAATGATTACATTCTCTGTTGCAGGTCCAGTATGGCAATCAGCTTTAGATTTTTCTTCCGGCTGGTCTCCATTAGACCTAACCGTAGCTATGGAACTTAAATCTGCTTATTCAATGCGTTTCTTTGAAATAGCAAGAAAATTTCACGATACAAAGTTTTGGAGTGTTTCAAAAGAGTTTAGGGAGTTCTTTGGGTACGAAGAAAAATATTTAGCACATAATGACCTGAAACGATATATCATAGACAATGCAAAAGAGGAACTGGATAGGGTTGCTCCTTGGTCGTTCTCTTATGAACAGCACAAAGTGGAAAGAAAAGTTGAGGGTTTTACCTTTTACTTCTATGAGATACAAAAAAACAAAAGGGAAGAAGAAACACGCAAAGAATTGCTATCAAAGTATCCACAAGCAGCAGTCCGACCAGAGGTAAAGGATTGGCTCAAAAACAAGATGGGATTCAATACAGGACAAATCAGAAGCAATGTGCAGCTCTTTGATGAGCTGCAACGTATCTTCCAAAACGACACAATCTAGGAACTGGAAGAAACGTTCCAATACATAGCGAAACAAGGATTCAGACCACAGGAAAATATAGGGTGGTTTATTCAGAACCTCAAAAAGAAGATAGAAAACGCACAACTTTGATTATGTTACACAATCAAAACAAATACATTATGGCTGAGAAATTAGAATTTTCAGAAAAACTTGTTTATGACTACTTCAAACAGCATAAACTTCATAAATCAGGTGCAGATGCCGTTATACAGATGGTGCAGTTTGCACGAAGCGAAGAAACAGAGCCTTCAGAGGCTCTGAAAGAAACGATTAACCGTTATCTGAATGACAGGTGTTCCAATATGGCTGCAAATGACAAAGAACGGATAAAAAGCAGACATCATGATATTGCAGCCGGAATAATCTTCTTCTGCTGTAATTTCTGCCATAGAGACGAGATTGAAAAGATGGAGAGTATAGCTCCGATACTTGCCAGAAACTTTAATAGTAACTAATTACAAAAACAATATTTGAAATGAAAAAGATTTTATTTGGATTTGCATTTTTAGCTGGTTTGGCTTCTTGTTCAAAAGATGAACCTACAAATGGTGGCGAGAACACAGAAAATGGTAAATATAAGCTTTATTTACATTATAAGGCTGATTATAGTAGTAGTGAAGATATAATGCCTTTAGGACTTCAGTTTACAGTAAATGCTCCTAATAAAGACGAGAAGTTATCTACGAAATCTCCTATCCTATTAGATTCTTATTTAAAATATTGCTTTTCTCACTAGAAATAATATCTTTGCAAGATGTTTAACTCTTAATTTTCTATTGTATGAAAACCTTAAAATTTTTTCTTCCTCTTTTCTTATTAATGTTTGTTGTCAGTTGCAGTAACAATTCTGAAGAAGTAATAAACAGTTCTAAAAACGAATCAACGGAGTTTAATGAAATTACTCAAATTAAAAGCGCTTTTGAGAGTAAAGATTTTCAATCTATAAAAGAAGCTTCCGTTTATGCAAATAGTTTAATACAAGATATTAAACCTATCTCTAGAGCTATCAATGAAGATGATTATATTGAAAACATATCCCCGGAAGTATTGGAAGTTATAGAAAGCATGAAAAACATAAAAGCTGATACAGAAGCTTCCCCGGAAGCACTAAGAATTCAGCTCAAAGAAGTTATAAAAAACAGCTCACTGTCTCCTGCATCAACGGAATACAGTATCCTAATATATTCCGTTGATATAGCTATTGAAGCTATTTATTATGCTATGGAGTTAGAAGCGCCAGAAGCAAAAACGAGAGGATTTTGGAACTCGGCATGGAAAGTTGTAAAATGCATTGCAGGAACTGCTGGATCTGCTGGATTAGGTGCAGTTGGTGGCGCAGGAGTTGGAACCGTCACACTACCTGTTATCGGTACTGTATCAGGCACCGCTTTAGGTGGGTGGAGTGGTGCTTTAGTAGGAGTTGCAACTTTTTGCTAAAAGTATGAAAAAAAGCACTCTGATAACGATATTTTGTATATCAACATTTATTATCATCCCACTATTTGTTGATTTATTCATACAAGGATACTACACAAAATGTTTTGTCATAGCTTTCCTATTTTTGCTATCAATCATTGGGCTACACAAAAGAAACAAATTAGATTCTACTAATTAAATCCCATTTTGCGTATTAATACCAACAGAAAGCTAAGTAATGATTACTTAGCTTTCTGTTCATCTACTTGCCTCTTATAATACTCATAGAATTCCGGAACGAAAAAAACTCCTAAATTTGTTATATCAATGAGGCGGAATGGAAGTCCCCGGCGGCAATCAGTACCGCATACGACTTCCCTCCCGCACGAAAACCTATTAAAAACAAAACAAAATTTTAAATTCTAAACATGAAAATCAATCACCGCACCAAGTTGCTCTCTGCCGGTATCATCTGCGCACTGATGTCCGGAAACGTGATGGCTCAGGAAGCCGATTTCGACTTGTCGTCACAGCGTTCGGAAAAACAGGACGTGAAGCCTGTCCCTGGAAAGAAAATAGACCACCAGGGCATCGTCATTAACCCTACCCCGCACCAGATATCGGTCGACCGTAGCCAGACCTGCAGTCTGCTGGAAGGCATCGTTCTGAAAGACAAGCAAAAGGCATTTGCCAACGACCTTAGTTTTCTGAAACAGCAGAAGAAAGGAGTCAGCCTGACCATCGATTTTGGAGCCAAGGTAGCCGCCCGCCAGAATGTCAAAGCCGTATCCGGAGCCTATGCACTGAGCATCGGAAAGAAGGGCATCACCATCACAGGATACGACGAAAGAGGTGCCTTCTACGGCATACAGACCCTGCGTCAGCTGATGGAAAGCGAAGTGGCTGCCAAAGGAACACTGCCTTTCGTAGAAATCAATGATTATCCCGACCTGCCCGACCGTGGCGTGGTAGAAGGATTCTACGGCAATCCCTGGTCGCACGAGGTACGCCTGTCACTGCTCGACTTCTACGGAAAATTCAAAATGAATACATATCTGTACGGCCCGAAGGACGATCCTTATCACAGTTCGCCCAACTGGCGCCAGCCTTATCCGGAAAAAGAGGCCAAGCAGATCAGTGAACTGATTGAAGCGAGCCGGAAGAACCGGGTTGACTTCGTCTGGGCCATCCATCCGGGAAAAGACATCAAATGGAACGAGGAAGATTATCGTAATCTGGTAAATAAATTCAACTGGATGTATGATCTGGGAGTGCGTCATTTCGCCATCTTCTTCGATGATATTTCGGGAGAAGGAACCAATCCTTACAAGCAGGTGGAACTGCTGAACCGCCTGACGGATGAGTTTGTGAAAGAAAAGGGCGATGTGGCACCGCTCATCGTCTGCCCGACCGACTACTCCCAACTCTGGGCAAACCCGACAGAAAACGGTAGTCTGGCTATCTACGGCAAGGCACTGAACCCGGACATCAAAGTATTCTGGACAGGAGCTGTGGTATGCAGTGACCTGACTCCCGAAACGCTTGAGTTCATCAATTCACGCATCAAGCGTCCGGCTTATTACTGGTGGAATTATCCGGTAACCGACTATGTCCGCCACATCCTGATGCAGGGCCCGGTATACGGACTCGATACTTCACTGACTTCCAACGAGGTATGCGGTGTAGTGAGCAACCCGATGGAGCACGGAGAGGCTTCTAAACTGGCATTGTACGGAGTAGCCGACTATGCCTGGAACCTTGCCGACTACAATGCCATGGACAGTTGGGAAAGAGGGCTTACCGAACTGATGCCGCAGGCCAGAGAGGCTTACCGTACGTTTGCCATCCATTCTTGTGATACAGAGAACGGATACCGGAGAGACGAATCGTGGGAAACCCATACGTTCCGTATGGCCAACTGGAACGACGATGCCGCCAATGCACTTGAAGCGGAATTCAAGAAAATCGAACAGGTTCCGGCACAGCTGGAAGCCGGATGTACCAACCAGCAGCTGCTGAACGAACTGCTCCCCTGGCTTGAGGAGTTCGGCAAACTGGGAAGCCGTGGCGTACGTACCCTGGAACTGGCACGTATCCACCGTCAGGGACAGGACGATGCTTTGTTCTGGAAAAAATATGTACAGAATCTCATGACACCCGAAGAACGGGCCAGCTATGCGGCACACAAATCGGGAACCATGAAACTGCAGCCTTTCTATGAAAATGCCATGGACGATATGGCTCACGAATACCTGAAGCAGCTTTCGGGCAGCGTACCGACGGATTATAAGGGAATCGGTTCATTCAGCAGTGCGGCCACCATACAGACCAAACTGATGCTCGACAATGATTCCACTACATTCTATACATCGGGCATCGGACAGCAGGACGGTGACTGGATCGGTCTGGATCTGCGCAGCGTGCGTCCGGTTTCGGAAGTATCCATCCTTCAGGGACGTAACTCCAAAGACGATGTCGATTATTTCGACCATGCGATACTGGAGTGTTCGGAAGACGGCAAGACCTGGAAACCGCTTATTGCAGAAATGAAGAATCAGTACATCATCCACTGGCAGGGAGAGCCTCAGCAGGCACGTTACGTCCGCTTGAAGAGACTGGATTCTTCACGCCGCAACTATGCATCTGTACGTTCTTTCGAAGTGAATCCGTTGCGTCTGGAAGACCTGTCATTCCAGGTACAGACAGCCGACAGCCAACAGGCAGTATTTGCCTTCGACAACAATCCGACAACCAGCTACAAATGCGGTGAGTCGATTGCCTGGGAGGTATCCAAAGACATCCAGGCTTATACCTTGTTGATGAACACGCTTCCGGCACCGGTAAAATGCAGTCAGCTGGATGCCAAAGGTAAAGTGGTTTCTGAAATCATGATTGATGCTCCTTACGCGAAGGTGGAAGTCAAGAATGACAAGGTAGTACGTATGGTGGTAGAAGGAGCTGCAGAGTTCTTCGAAATCATTCCTCACAAAAAATAATCTGGTAAGACTGGTTCCCTCCGGCAGGTGACCTGCCGGGGAACGACGATACTGAAAACGATTATGCTGAAAACGACTATACTGACCGACAAACCGTTATTGACGGTTTATTGATGGATAATGATATGGACAATTCATTTACGGGCTATGGTATCGGTCGATTAGGTTATAAATTGAAAAAGAGGCTGTCTCAAAATGAAGTGACCCCAAAAAGTTGTACAAGTTAAACATTATCCCGTAATAGAAAGAGTTCGGTATTGTACCGGACTCTTTCCATTTAACCGGGCTTTGATTTTTTTATTGTTATCACTAGTGTCTCTTAATAATTGTAAAAAGACTCGTTAATTATTTGATTTACAATATTTGTTTTCAAAAAATGCTTGTCGCATATTTGAATCAGTTACCTTAGGGGCTGGGCCAAATTGCGATA
>NZ_JABSOE010000056.1 GCF_013618865.1 Phocaeicola faecicola | reverse complement strand
GGCAGATACCCTGACGTATCTGTCTGTGATGCCGGATACGGAAGCGAGGAGAACTATCTGTACGCTTTCAGACATGGCATTGAAACCTTTATAAAGTACAACTATTTTCATAAGGAACAGAAAAGGAGCTTCCAGAACGACTCGTTTCTCTCTGCCAACTTTTATTATAATGAAGAAACCGACGGCATGTACTGTCCGATGGGACAGAGAATGGAAAGACTCTCCGATGCAAGGCGGATAACAGACAATGGTTTTGTGCAGACCATATCAAGATATAGGGCACGTAACTGCAAGAGTTGCCCGCTAAGATGCCGGTGTCACAGAAGCCGGTCGGAAAGGATTGTACAGGTAAACCACCGTCTGAGGAAAATCAAGGAAAGGGAACGTGAAAAACTGCTCTCTGATGAAGGTCTGAAATATCGCAGTCAGCGACCGCAGGATGTGGAAGCCGTATTTGGAAACCTCAAGAACAACAAGCACTTCAAGAGGTTCCATCTTCGTGGGCTTAAGAAGGTTGAAATTGAGTTCGGCCTGCTGGCCATTGCACATAATCTTGCAAAAGTAGCCTCTTAGGGAGCTTATGGCAACGAAATAAACAGTTTGAAAGGATAAAATCTTCAAAACTAAGCTTATAAACTTCTCTCTTTAGAAAAATTCGAATGAATCCAATCTGAGATGAAACAATAGAGGCCATCTCAAGTTTATTTTGAGACAGCCTCTACCTATTTATCAGATGTGGTTAAGCGTTATTTGGCAATAATCAGATAATAGTTTTTCTTTCCGCGCTGTACCAGCAGGTATTTGCCGTCCAGCAGGTCAGCTGTCGTAATTTCCTGGTCGAAAGCAGCCAGTTTTTCTTTGTTAAGAGAAACTCCGCCTCCCTGAACCAGCTTACGCATTTCTCCTTTCGAAGCGAATACAGCAGCCTTTTCAGCGAACAGGTCTACAGCCTTGATTCCAGCCTCGATGTCCGATTTTGCCACTTCAAACTGAGGAACTCCTTCGAATACAGAAAGCAGCGTATCCTCATCCAGTTTCTTCAATGCTTCTGAAGTCGCGTTACCGAACAGGATGTTAGAAGCCTCTACTGCCGCATTGTAATCCTCTTCCGAGTGTACCATGACAGTCACTTCCTTCGCCAGACGCTTCTGCAATACACGCAGGTGCGGTGCTTCGTTATGTTCGGCAATCAGTCCTTCGATTTCCTCTTTTGTCAGTGAAGTGAAAATCTTGATATATCTTTCTGCGTCCGCATCACTTACATTCAGCCAGAATTGATAGAACTTATAAGGAGATGTATATCGCGGATCCAGCCAGATATTTCCTGATTCTGTCTTACCAAACTTACCTCCGTCAGCCTTTGTGATCAGCGGACAAGTCAGGGCAAATACCTCACCTCCGTTGGTACGGCGGATCAGTTCGGCTCCTGTAGTGATGTTTCCCCACTGGTCGGAACCGCCCAACTGCAGTTTACAGTTTTTGGTTTCATACAGATGCAGGAAGTCGTATCCTTGTAATAGCTGATAGGTAAACTCTGTGAACGAAAGACCATCACGTGCTTCGCCATTCAGACGTTTCTGAACAGATTCCTTTGCCATCATGTAGTTCACTGTGATGTGTTTTCCTACAGTGCGGGCAAAATCAAGGAAAGAAAAGTCTTTCATCCAGTCGTAGTTGTTTACCAGTTCTGCACGGTTAGGGGCATCCGACTCAAAGTCGAGGAATTTGCCCAACTGCTTTTTGATACATTCCTGATTGTGGCGCAAGGTCGCTTCATCCAGCAGGTTACGTTCCTGTGATTTTCCTGAAGGGTCTCCAATCATACCGGTAGCACCTCCTACCAGAGCCAGCGGCTTGTGTCCGCAACGTTGGAAATGACGCAACATCATTACTCCGCAAAGGTGTCCGATGTGCAAGGAATCAGCTGTAGGGTCAATTCCCAGATAAGCTGTTACCATTTCTTTTTCCAACAACTCTTCAGTACCCGGCATCATGGTGTGCACCATTCCGCGCCATCTTAATTCTTCTACAAAATTCATCGAATGAAATTCTTAGTTTAACATGTTGTTATCTATTTCTATCTCGGCAAAAGTACGACTCTTTATCCGAATAACCAATTTTTAGGGGTTAAAAAAGAGGCTTTTAATGGTTTGCTGCAGTTGCGCGGTCAGAGCGGGTACGGAGGTCTGAAGGACATCGGCCATGTGCCGGCAGAGTTGGGCGGCAGGTACCGGGCTCTCATCGGTTTCCAGCAACAGCCGTTCCGGAGGAGTGACTGCCAGTGCTTCTTCCTGGCATTTCTCGCCAAAAGACAGGTAAAATCCGTGCCGGATGAGGCTTTGTGCCACCTCTTTGTTCCCTCTGAACCCATGGATGATCCAAGGCTGTTGCGGCCGGATTTCTTTCCTGAAAGCCATCAGTTCGGGAGTGGCTTTTACCGCATGTATTATCAGGGGCAGCCGATGCTGTTCCGAAAGCCGACAGACATACCGGAAGGCTTCTTTCTGGAGCTCCAGCGGCGTCTTGCACCGCTTGTCGATTCCCGCTTCTCCCAGTGCGATGACTCTCTTGTCCTCCAGCATCTGCCTTAACCATTCCTTCTGTGCCGGCAAGTCCTCCTGAGAGAGAAACCAGGGATGGATGCCAGCCGAAAGAAAACAGGCTGCTGCAGGCGGAAGGCTGTACATATGGCAGCTCAATATGGCCGTTGCAGCCTCTTCGGGCAATCGGTGAGTATGAATATCCAGTAGCATGCGATAAAGAAATAAAAGAATCAGGGAACGGGGTCGTATCCCGAACCGCCCCAGGGATGGCATCTCAACAGTCTTCTGACCGTCAGATACAATCCTTTCACCGGACCGTGCTTTTTCAGTGCTTCTATGGCATACTGTGAGCACGTGGGAGTAAAGCGGCAAGAAGGAGGAGTAAAAGGTGAGATGCAATACCGGTAAAAATAAACCGGCAAAAGCAGGAGTTCGGTAAGCAATTTTCTCATACGATCCTTTCTGCTGTAATCTGAAGCAGCTTTTTCACTTTCTCTGTGACTTCACAAGAATCGTGCAGTTCGTTGTCGAGCCAGATAAAAGCAACGGCAACCTTTTTCCCGGCCTGTTCCAGCGGAGCCGTCAGCAGGGCTTTGTGCATGCGGTAAGCCTCCCGTATCTGACGTTTCACCCGGTTGCGTTTTACTGCCCGTTTGAACCGCTTTTTAGGGACACTGATCAGCAGTGAGACCGTAGGCAGATGATCTCCCTCTACCGGCATGTAGACAATGCGCAAGGGAAATGCGGGAAACGACTTACTTCCGCCGGAGAACAGCTTCTCAATCAGTATCAGGCTGTTCAGGCGTTCACTTTTGGTAAATGTATGCTTTTCTTGTTCTGCCATAAAAAAAAGAATAAGGCACGGAGGTATGAAATCTCCTCCGTGCCTGAAACAAGTATGTTTTTTCTTATTTGTTGCGTTCGCGGATAAACATATCAAGAGCTGCAGGCATAGAAGGTGCTGCGGCACTCGGAGCTTCCAGGTCCAGACGCAGACCGGCATCCTTTACAGCCTTTGCAGTAGTTGGTCCGAAGCTTCCGATTGCAATTTCGTTCTGCTTGAAGTCAGGGAAATTCTTGATCAGCGACTGGATTCCCGCAGGACTGAAAAATACCAGCATGTCATAGTCGAACTTCTCTTCCGGAGTGAAGTCATTGCTTACCGTGCGGTACATGACTGCCTCTGTATGCTGAATCTTATTTTTGTCCAACAGGTCTCTCACTTCATCGTTGTGAACGTCCGACATCGGAATAAGATACTTCTCTGTGTTATGTTTGATAATGGCTGGCATCAGATCCACAAATTTACCGGTGGCACCGAAGAATACCTTGCGTTTCCGGTACTGTACATATTTCTGGATATACAGTGCAACCGCTTCTGATGTACAGAAATATTTCATGGTTTCCGGAATGGTAACCCGGAGCTCTGTACAGAGATTGAAGAAGTGGTCAATGGCATGTCGTGAAGTAAATACCACGGCAGTATGATCCAATATCGAAACTTTCTGTTGTCTGAATTCCTTTGCCGACAAACTCTCAACTTTTATAAATGGGCGAAAATCTATTTCCACTCCATACTTCTCAGCAATGTCGAAATATGGCGACTTCTCTGATGTTGGTTTTGGCTGAGAAACGAGAACTTTCTTTATCTTCAATGTACTAATTTTTTAAATGAAAATATTGTTTATATAGACGATCCCTTTCCAAGTCAGAAGAATGGGAATTATTTCGAGGGCACAAAAATACAGAATTAAATGAAGAATACCATAAAAATGATTGAAAAAGTTCCTGATACTCTTATAAAATAACAATATTTTAGCAAAAACTAAAATTAATAGGATGAAATAGAAACTAATCTGCTTATCCAGGCCCGAATAAACTGTCAGCAAGAGTAAGGGGAATAGTAGAAAACAGAGCATGCCGACCAGTCCCAGGTAGGTCTGCATCCATGATCTGTTCTGTTCTTTGTCAAAAAAAATCCAATTTATGAAAGCGTATGTTCCCTGTTTTGCCATGACATAAATCAGCGGAATTCCGATGCTGACTGCAAGTACGGGCAGGCGGAACCGCTCCTCCGAAAGGGCGGGATGCGAGCCGATCAGGAAGTCGTACAGGAAAATGCCGCCAAGGACACAGGTAACCGTAATCAGCAGAAAGAGATAGCGTCCGTTGGGCTTGCTGGCTTCGTCGAACAGGCTGGCGCGTTCTTTATGGCGGAACAGGTCTTTCAGATACTGGACAATGTATTTCTTTCCGTCTTTCAGTGCATAGCAGAGAGAGAACAGGCAGAATATCAGCAGCAGGGTCACTGCGTTTTCCGAGCGTACCAGATAGGGCACAGGGTCTCCGGCCATCCCTTCTGGCGGGATGACATCCGATACACTGGCGTGAAGAATACTGTCCGTCATTTGCGGGTACAGTGTCACAGTGCTGTCGGGAACCGGTGAAACGGATGGGATAATACTCATATTGCTGCAAATTTTCTTATTTCCTTGCTCCATACAGGAGTCTGGTACAGCAGTTCGACGGCTTCCTGCGGACTGGTAGCCACCTGCCATATCTTGCCGTGTTCGGGTCGCATGAAATGCTGGTCGATAGCCGACTGCAGCATTTCCAGCAAGGGATTATAGAACCCGTTGACATTCAGAATCACAATCGGATTCAGGTAAAGTCCCAGTTGCTTCCAGGTGATGATTTCCATCAGCTCTTCCAGGGTTCCGCATCCTCCGGGAAGTGCGATGACTCCGTCCGACATGCTGGCCATCAGTTGCTTGCGTTCGTGCATGCTCTCCGTCTGAATGAGTCGGGTCAGTCCTTTGTGATGCCAGCCCTGTTCTACCATGAA
Organism: Phocaeicola faecicola; assembly: GCF_013618865.1. Taxonomy (GTDB): domain Bacteria; phylum Bacteroidota; class Bacteroidia; order Bacteroidales; family Bacteroidaceae; genus Phocaeicola; species Phocaeicola faecicola. The sequence goes on along the minus strand of NZ_JABSOE010000056.1, from coordinate 26,542 downwards.
CCGGGGAATGACGCCGGTTACCGTACCTCCGGCAGCCAGTGCGGCATCCGAGATGCGGCACATGAGTCCCAGGCATCCTGCCCCGTTGATCAGGTTAATCTGTCGGGAGGCAAGCAACCGTCCCAGTTCTTCGGCTGCTTCAAAATACACAGATTCAATTTTAGTGCTTGAGGCACTGTATACACATACGTTTTTTATCGGGTTCATGATGATTATCGTCTTTATTGGCTGCAAATATACGCATAAACCCCTAATTATCCGCCATATTTGGGGGAAACCGATGATTATTTGCCATACGGTTCATTATCTTTCCCTCTGTGGGAGAAGAGGCTGGGGATTTACCGGAGAGTTTGCCGGTGCATGAAGAAATCCCTGCGGAAATCCTTCCGGCAGGGCTGAAAACAAACATCCCGGATTCTGCTCCATACAGAGAGAATCCGGGATGTGATTATCCGTTATATCCGGTTATTTCAGGCCGAATGCTTCTTTTACGCGGTCTACATAGTCCAGCTTTTCCCAGGTAAAGAGTTCTACCTCTACCGTCTTGTTGCCTTCGTATGCCGATTCAAAATGCTTGGTCACCACCTGCGGTTCACGTCCCATGTGTCCGTAAGCTGCAGTCTCGCTGTAAATCGGGTTACGCAGTTTCAGGCGTTCCTCGATGGCACGCGGACGCATGTCAAAGATCTCGTCCACCTTCTTGGCGATTTCTCCGTCGGTCATTGCCACGTTGCTGCGTCCGTACGTATTGACGTAGATATTGATCGGGCGGGCCACACCGATGGCATAAGAAACCTGTACCAGTACCTCGTCGGCTACACCTGCAGCCACCAGGTTCTTGGCAATGTGTCGTGCGGCATAGGCTGCACTGCGGTCTACCTTACTTGGGTCTTTTCCAGAGAATGCACCACCTCCGTGCGCTCCTGCACCTCCGTAAGTATCTACGATGATCTTACGTCCGGTCAGTCCGGTATCACCGTGAGGGCCGCCGATTACGAATTTACCGGTCGGATTTACGTGATACTTGATCTGGTCGTTGAACAGTGCCAGTACTTCCGGATTGTGGATTTCAGCAATTACGCGCGGCATCAGGATTTCGATGACATCCTTGCGGATCTGTGCCAGCATTTCCTCATCGGCCTTCAGCTGTGCTTCTTTCGAGTCGTCTGCAGGCTGGATAAATTCGTCGTGCTGGGTAGAAACCACGATGGTATCGATACGCACCGGTTTTCTGTTGTCATCGTATTCGATGGTTACCTGGCTCTTTGAGTCCGGACGGAGGTAAGTCATGACTTTTCCCTCGCGGCGGATGTCAGCCAATACCATCAGCAATTTGTGAGCCAGGTCGAGTGAAAGCGGCATGTAGTTTTCCGTTTCCTTGGTAGCATAACCGAACATCATACCCTGGTCGCCGGCTCCCTGGTTCATCGGGTCTTCGCGTTCTACTCCACGGTTGATGTCAGGACTCTGTTCATGAATTGCCGAGAAAACTCCACATGAGTTTCCTTCAAACATATATTCGCTCTTGGTGTAGCCGATCTTGTTGATAACCTCACGTGCCACACGCTGTAAATCGATGTAGGCCGTTGTTTTCACTTCTCCTGCCAGTACCACCTGACCGGTAGTCACCAACGTTTCGCAAGCTACTTTTGAACTGGGGTCGTACGCCAACAGTTTGTCAAGCACAGCGTCGGAAATCTGATCCGCCACTTTGTCGGGGTGTCCTTCAGACACCGATTCGGATGTGAATAAGTATCCCATTGTTTCTGAATTAATTAAATGGTTAAAATGATTTTTTATCCGTGTACGGACGAGAGTAGAGATTGAAAATCAGGGAAGCGTACTAGGTTTTTTAGCATTTTTTTCCGTGGTTGCAAGCTACTCAAATCTTTCCACAATTGTTTTCGGATGCAAAGATACGGATAAAATTGGAATAATTACAATTTTCCGCGCATTTAACATTGCTTTACTTGTTTCCGGTATGGGCGGCGATTTCTTTCATCGTGCGCTGCAGGACGGGATGGATGACATCCGGGGCGATTTCCGCCAGCGGCTTCATGACGAAGTCTCGCTCGTGCATCAGCGGATGCGGTATCGTCAGTCCGTCTGTCTGGAGTATCTGTCCGTCATAGAGCAGAATATCGATGTCGATGGGCCGGTCGGTATAGACTCCTGCCTCCGATTTTTTCTGTCTTCCCAGTTCCCGTTCAATAATCTGGGTGGTTCGCAGCACTTCCTCCGGTGTCAGTGAGGTCTCCACACAGGCTGCGGCGTTCAAGAACTGGTTTTCCGACTCAAATCCCCAGGGGGCTGTCTCATAAAAAGAAGATAGGGAAAGGCATTTCCCTATCTTCTCTTCTATCCATCGGACGGCAGTACGTAAATTTTCTTCTTTGTTTCCCAGGTTGGTTCCCAGGCCTAAAAATACTTTTGCCATGATGCCTGACGGGTTTATTTGTTCAGGATCAGCATGGCGTCTCCGTAAGTACCGAAGCGGTAATCTTCCTTGAGGGCCGTATTGTAGGCCTCCATTACCAGTTCGTATCCTCCGTAAGAGCATACCAGCATCAGCATGGTCGACAGCGGCATCTGGAAGTTGGCCACCATGGCGTCGGCTACCGAGAATTCGTAAGGAGGGAAGATGAACTTGTTGGTCCATCCTTCAAACTCTTTCAGGTGTCCGTCGGTACCCACAGCGGTTTCAATGGCTCTCATCACACTGGTTCCTACCGCACATACCTTGTTGCCGCGGTCTTTGGCAGCATTGACAATACGGCATACGTCGGCTTCCACAAACATCTGTTCCGAGTCCATCTTGTGCTTGGTCAGGTCTTCCACATCGATGTCGCGGAAGTTGCCCAGTCCGCAGTGCATGGTGATAAATGCAGGTTCGATACCCTTGATTTCCATGCGCTTCATCAGCTCACGGCTGAAGTGCAGGCCTGAAGCCGGAACGGTAACCGCTCCCTCGTTCTTGGCGAATATGGTCTGGAAACGCTCTTCGTCTTCCGGTTCCGCAGCCCGTTTGATGAACGGTGGCAATGGGGGTTCTCCAAGGGCATAGAGGGCCTTCTTGAACTCGTCGTGCGGTCCGTCGTACAAAAAGCGCAGGGTACGTCCGCGTGAAGTGGTATTGTCGATGACTTCGGCCACCATTGAGTCGTCTTCTCCGAAGTACAGCTTGTTGCCGATACGTATCTTACGTGCCGGGTCAACCAGTACGTCCCAGAGACGGAGCTCTTCGTTCAGCTCACGAAGCAGGAACACCTCAATCCGCGCACCTGTCTTTTCCTTGTTTCCGTACAAACGGGCAGGAAATACCTTGGTATCGTTGAAGATGAATACATCTTGATCATCAAAATAATTCAGGATATCCTTGAATATGACATGTTCAATGGCTCCTGTCGACTTATGTACCACCATTAACCGAGACTCGTCTCTGTATTTGGTAGGGTGCAGGGCGATTTTCTCTTCCGGTAACTTGAACTTGAATTGTGATAGTTTCATCTTTATCTCCTTTCCTTAATCGTTTGTAACTTCTATTTCTTGTTTTTCCAGCCATTCTTCAAACTGGTCGACCTGCATGCAGTCTTCCAGTCTCACTTCCCCTACACGGGTACGTATCAGTCCTGTCAGGTGGGCACCGCTCTGCAGGGCTTCTCCGATGTCGCGGGCGAGGGCCCGGATGTAGGTGCCTTTGCTGCATACCACTCTGATTTTGATGACCGGTAAATTACACTCCAGCAATTCGATTTCATCGATGACGAGTGTCTTGGGTTTTAACTCCACATTGTCTCCCTTCCGGGCCAGGTCGTAGGCGCGTTTTCCGTCTACCTTGCAGGCTGAAAAGGCCGGAGGAATCTGCTCGATGGTTCCGGTAAACTTTTTCAGGGTTTCCTCCACCATTTCCCGCGTGATGTGTTCGGTGGGGTAGGTGGCATCGATTTCCTTTTCCAGGTCGAACGACGGGGTGGTGGCTCCCAACTGCAGGGTAGCGATGTACTCCTTGGTCTGATACTGCAGTTCCTCAATCCGTTTGGTAGCCTTTCCTGTACAGATAATCATGACACCAGTTGCCAGAGGGTCCAGCGTACCGGCATGTCCGACCTTGATTTTCTTTACTCCCAGCTTCCGGCTGATGTGGTATCTGATTTTATTGACAAGCGCAAACGATGTCCATCGCAGCGGCTTGTCAAAATATAACACTTCTCCTTCCTTAAAGTTCATTACAAATGATATAAAATGAATAAATTGAGGGAATTTATCCCAACAGGCTGGTCACAATGGTAATTGCTCCGGCGATGGCACAGTACACACCGAACCATACCAGCTTGCCTTTCTTCACAATGTTGATCATCCACTTGCAGGCCACACATCCCGAGATAAACGCAGCCAGGAAGCCCGTGATCAGGGCACCGATGCTCATTTCCGCGTCGGCGGCAGCTGCGCCTTTGACGATTTCAAAACCCGACAGCAGGGCCTCTCCCAGGATAGGAGGGATGACCATCAGGAAAGAGAACTGTGCCAGTGTTTCTTTCTTGTTGCCCAGGATGAGTCCGGTAGCGATGGTGCTGCCCGAACGGGACAGACCCGGCATTACCGCACATGCCTGTGCCAGACCGATGATGAAGGCATCGCGCATGCTGATGGATTCCTTCTGGCGGGGCTTGGCGTAGTAGGAGTAAATCAGCAGCACGGCGGTGAGCAGCAGCATACAGCCCACAATCAGCAGTCCCGAACCGAATACTTCTTCTACATAATCCTTGAAAAAGACGCCGACAATTCCGATCGGAATCATTGAAATCAGGATGTTGATGACGTATTTCGTTTCCTTATTCATCTCCCATTTAAAGAGACCACGGAAAATCCAGTCGATTTCTTTCCAGAGTATTACCAGCGTACTCAGCACCGTAGCCACATGCACTACGATGGTGAAAGTCAGGTTTTCCTCTCCTTCAATTCCAAACAGGGCAGAACCTATCGCAAGGTGTCCGCTGCTGCTTACCGGCAGGTATTCCGTCAGTCCCTGCAGAATACCCAATACTAATGCTTCTAGCCAATTCATTGTTCTGTTTCTTCTTTAGTGTAATTATTATTGTTGATGTCTTTGTCTGATAAATCTTTGGGCTTGCGTAAAATTCCGTATATCATGAAAATGAATCCGGCAAAGCAGACTACCGGCGCAATCTTGATGCGTCGTACACTGAAAATGTCCGGTTCGAATGTGGTCTCGGTAGAGCCCGGACCGCTCATCAGCAGGAAGCCGATGATAATGACTACCATGCCTGCCGCAAGCAGTATGAAATTGGTTTTGTCGAAGGCAAAGTTTTTCTTATCCATTTCGCTTCTAAAAGTTATTAGGTTATTTATATAGTTCGCTTACTTTCATGTACAGGTATTTGTTGATGGAAATCAGTGCACAGAGGGTGGTGATGGTGACACCGAAAACCAGTACGGTTCCCATGACAATCAGCATGACGGCCGGGGTAACGACTACCACCAGGTCGGGCTCATAGTGCACCAGCAGGTAGGCTCCCGTCACCAGGATGGCATCAGCCAGTATGCCGGCCAGTACCCCGATCCATACGTTGCGTATCAGGAACGGACGGCGGATGAAACTCCAGCTCGCTCCTACGAGCTTCATGGTGTGAATCAGGAACCGCTGTGAGTAAATGGTGAGCCGTATGGTGTTGTTGATCAGCACAAAGGATATCAGCGTCAGCAGGGAGGCGATTCCCAGCAGGGCGAAACTGACCTTACGGATGTTCTGGTTCACGGAGTCGAGCAGGTCCTGCGGATAGTTGATTTCCATTACCTGTTTATGCTGTCCGATTTCTTCCTTGATCCATGCCACGCTGTCGGCATTGGCATAATCGGCATTCAGTTTCACCTCTATTGAGGCTGAGAAAGGGTTGTACCCCAGGAATTCGGCAGGGTCGGTTCCCATGGCTTCGGTCTGCTCCTGCAGGGCCTGTGCCTTCGAGATGTAGGTGGTCTGCTTGATATAGGGTGCCGCATTCAGTGTCTTCTGGAACTGAAGAATCTCCGGCTCCTTGAGGTCGTCGTTCAGGATGATGGAGAAGGCAATGTTCTCACGCACATATACCGACAGGTTGTTGGCTGCCAGTACGAAAAACACCACAATACCCAGCAGCAGCAGGACGAACATGGTGCTGATGCTGGAGGTGATAAACTGCATACCCCGGAAGAATTCAGATTTCTTACTCATGGCTTTGGTTATTTTTTTCTGAATACATAAATCATGGAACTGCTTCTTTCCTTTCTGGTCAGTGAGGCCAGCCAGGCCTTGAAGCCGATCCACATCCCTTTGACAAAGGCCAGGCGGCTGCCCCGGTTCTTTTCAGAGAGCATGGAGACGTAAAATGCATCGAAGGGCATCGGATGGAGTTCTGCCAGCTTGAATCCGTGCTTGGCGCCAAACTGCTGCATCACCGAAGGGGTGAAGTGCCACAGATGGCGGGGGACGTCATAGGCGGCCCATTCGGCCCCGTAGTGGCGGGCGTCGAACGAACTCGGATTGGGGACGGCCAGGATCAGTATGCCTTGTTTGTCGAGCAACTGGTAAAGCTGTTCCCAGGTTTCGTTCAGGTGCTGCAGGTGTTCCATTACGTGCCAGAGGGTGATGACATCGAAACTGCCGGGCTCAAGTTGTGCAAGGGCTTCGGGAGGAGCTACCTGCAGTCCGAAATGCTGCAGGGCAAATTCCCGGGCCTGCGGACTCTTTTCGATGGCCGATACCTTCCAGCCTTTTTCCTGCATGAAATGGCTGAAATAGCCGGTTCCGGTGCCGATGTCCAGCAGTCGTCCGTGGCTGAGGCCGCTGTTCCTTCTCACCAGTGCCGCTTTCCGGCCCAGCATATACCGTCTTACCCAGTGGTAGATGCGGTTGGTGATTCCCTTGTGGGTGTCGGTGTGTGAAATGTATTCGGGAGACTCGTAATATCTGCCGATGACACTTTCGTCAGGCGCACATTGAGTAAACAGAAAACCACATTCTTTACACTGGTGTATTTCGAAGTGTTCTCCGGTCGCATAATGATCGGTACAGGTATGTGCCACCGTACCGTCATGGCTTTTTCCGCATAGCGGACATATATTGATTTTTAGTATATTCACTTTATTCCCTAATTTGCTGCAAAATAACAAATAAATCGGCTAGGTAGGTTGTTCTGTTAAGTTTCTTTAAAGATTTGCCGGTGCTGATGGGTTTTCTCTTTCCCGGACAAATGTGCTTCGGCTTCCGGTGCGGGGTCGTGCAGCCTCCATAGCGGGGTTATACGACCCGGATTCGGGGGTTATGCGACTTCCGTCCGCGGGCTGGAGAAAAGACGGAGGCCCTTGCGGCAATGCATAAAGGTGGAAATGAAAAAGAGCATCCGGGAAATCAATACCGGATGCTCTCTGTGCAATATGTGGTAATCGAAATTACTCGGTCACTTCCACACCTTTCAGGGTAGCGGAACTGCTTTCGGTGATGCGTACCTTGACAAAGTCGCCGATGCGGTGTGTGCCGCGGTCGAACACTACTACCTTGTTCTGCTCGGTACGTCCGAAGAGCTGCTCCTTGGAACGTTTCGATACGCCTTCTGCCAGTACCTCGAAGGTCTTGCCCACGTCTTTGGCGTTGCTCTCGGCCGACAACTGGTTCTGCAGTTCAATCATCTCGTTCAGACGGCGTATTTTCACTTCTTCGGGAACATCATCCGGCAGGTGCTTCGAGGCATATGTACCCGGACGTTCCGAATACTTGAACATGAAGGCCGAATCGTATCCGCATTCGCGCATCAGCGAGAGGCTCATCTGATGGTCTTCTTCGGTCTCGCTGTGGAAGCCGCTGAAGATGTCCGTGCTCAGTCCGCAGTCGGGGATGATGCGTCGGATGGCAGCCACCCGTTCCATGTACCATTCCCGGGTATATTTGCGGTTCATCAGTTTCAGGATGCGTGAGCTTCCGCTCTGCACCGGCAGGTGGATGTGCTTGCATACGTTCGGAATCTCGGCGATGACGTGCAGGGTTTCGTCGCTCATGTCCTTCGGGTGTGAAGTCGTGAAGCGTACGCGCATGCCCGGTACGGTTTCGGCCACCAGACGGAGCAGCATGGGGAAGGTAACGGTTTCTCCGTCCTTCTCGAAATGGTAAGAGTTGACATTCTGTCCCAGCAGCGTCACTTCCTTGTATCCTTTCTTTTCGAGGTCTTTTACTTCCTTCAGGATACTTTCTACGTCGCGGCTTCTCTCACGTCCCCGGGTATAAGGAACGATGCAGTAATGGCAGAAGTTGTTGCATCCGCGCATGATGGAGACAAAGCCCGAGATGTGGTTGCCGCAGATACGTGACGGAATCACGTCACGGTAGGTCTCGGTAGTAGACAGTTCGACATTGATGGCTTTCTCGCCGGCTTCTACGGCACTGATCAGGTCGGGGAGGGTCAGATAGGCGTCCGGTCCGGCCACCAGGTCGACGTGGTGGTTCTCGATCAGGTCGTTTTTGACTCTTTCCGCCATACAGCCCAGCACGCCTACGATCAGGTGCTTGCGCTTTTTGCGGAGGGAATGAAAGAACTCCAGGCGGTTCAGGATTTTCTGCTCGGCGTTGTCGCGGATGGAGCAGGTGTTCATGAATACGGCATCGGCCTCTTCCAGGCTTTCACAAGGGCTGTAGCCTGCCATCTGCATGATGGAAGCAATCACTTCACTGTCTGCCACGTTCATCTGGCATCCGTAAGTTTCGATAAACAGTTTCTTGTTTTCTGATTCAGTTGCAGATTTAAAGTCCGCTCCTGTAATTTCTTTTGTCATAATGTTATTATTTGATAAATTCGGTGGCAAAGATACGGGTTTCTTCCCTAAAATCCATGATATGTTATATTTATTAGTATCTTTGGGCAAGTACTTAACACTTTATCATACTATGGATATTCTGACTTTGATTGTAGCAGTACTGTTGTTTACCTATACTGCCTGGAGCAAACAGAGAAGAAAGCGGCCGGGACGTGCGGATGAGAGAAAACGCCAGACGGGAAAGCGCTATGATTTCCCGCAGCAGGAAGAAGGGGAAGTGGTCATTCAGCCTGTGGAGAAGCTTCAGGGAAGTGGTGTGAAGAAAAAGAAGAAGAAAAAACAGAAGAGTCAGACACAGATAGAAGGTGGCAGCTGTGCGGTGAACCGGCCTGCGCAGGACCCGGTGGCAGACCATCAGACGGCAGCCCCCGGACACGGCATTGCCTTCCGTACTCCTGAAGATGCCAGAAGGGCGTTTATCTATTCCGAGATTTTCCGCCGCAAATACGATGATTGAAGACTATAGTAAGTTTAATACTAACGATATAAAACACTAATACCATGAGTTACAACTTTATAACGGCTGCCGAAGCGGCCAGCCTTATCAAAGACGGAGAGATTGTCGGCCTGAGTGGTTTTACTCCGGCAGGAAGCCCGAAAGCGGTGACTGCCGAATTGGCAAAACTGGCTCGGGAACGGCATGAGAGAGGGGAACATTTTCAGATTGGAATCATTACCGGTGCATCTACCGGAGATTCTTGTGACGGGGAGCTGACCCGGGCGCATGCCATCAAATTCCGTGCTCCTTATACGACCAATGCGGATTTCCGCAAGGCGGTGAACAACGGTGAAATCAATTATACAGATATACATTTGTCGCAGGTGGCCCAGCGGTTGCGTTCCGGATTTCTGGGACATGTGAATACGGCTATCATTGAGGCCTGTGAACTAACGGAGGACGGACGGATTTTCCTGACTGCGGGAATCGGTATCTCACCGACGGTGGCACGGCTGGCCGATAAAATCATTGTGGAACTGAATGCGGCTCACTCCAAGAGCCTGATCGGTATGCACGACCTGTATGAGATGGAACGGCCTCCTTATCGTCGTCCGATTCCTATCGTGCGGCCGAGCGACCGTATCGGATTGCCTTATATTCAGGTGGACCCGTCGAAAATCGTGGGAGTGGTGGAAGTGAACATGCAGGATGAGGCCCGCGGTTTCCACGAAGCCGACCCGGTAACCGACAAGATCGGTCAGAACGTGGCTGAGTTCCTGGCTGCCGATATGCGCAGGGGCATCATTCCTTCTACCTTCCTGCCGTTGCAGTCGGGAGTGGGAAACATTGCCAATGCAGTACTGAGTGCACTGGGTAAGGACCCGAGCATTCCTCCGTTTGAAATGTATACCGAGGTGATACAGAACTCGGTCATCAAACTGGTGAAGGAAGGACGCATCAAGTTTGGCAGTACCTGTTCGCTGAGTGTAACCAACGACTGTCTGCAGGATATTTATGACAATATGGATTTCTTCCGTCACAAACTGGTACTTCGTCCGTCGGAAATCTCGAACTGTCCGGAGGTGGTACGGCGTATCGGTGTCATTTCCATGAATACGGCCATTGAGGCGGATATTTACGGAAATGTGAACTCTACACATATCTGTGGTACCAAGATGATGAACGGTATCGGTGGTTCGGGAGACTTCACGCGCAGTGCGTATATCTCTATTTTCTCTTGTCCTTCTACGGCGAAGGGTGGATGCATCAGTTCCATTGTACCGATGGTTTCTCACCTGGATCACAGCGAGCATTCGGTGAATGTCATCATTACGGAACAGGGTATTGCCGACCTGCGTGGCAAGAGTCCGATGGAACGGGCACAGGCTGTCATCGAGAACTGTGCGCACCCGGATTACAAGCAGCTGCTTTGGGATTACCTGAAGATTTCTACCAAGGGACAGACTTCTCACAGCCTGTCGGCTGCGCTGGGCATGCATCAGGTATTCATGAAGGAGGGCGATATGCGTCTGACCAACTGGGCTGATTTCCAGAGATAACGGATCTTTAATATTTTCCATAAAGTGACTCCCCTGACAGACAGATAGCTGGTACGTCAGGGGAGTTTTTTTATCGGTTGAATGGAATAAGAGAAGGGCTTCAGGCGTTTTCTTTCCCAGCGCCTGAAGCCCTTCTGTTGTCTCATGTGAAGGATATTACCTTGAGTTATTTGACCAGATCCGTCAGTTTGATGCTTTGGAACGTCATCTGTGCGGCACTGCTCTCGTACAGGATACCGATGTGCTCCTTGTCAATCATGGTCAGGCAGGTGTATCCCCAGCCGTAGCCTTCGTCCAACAGCAACTGATGTTCTTTCAGCCACGTTATTCCTCCGTCCAGACTGATTTTGATGGTAATGTCCTTTCTTTCCTTGGTAGAGTTGGGGTTGGAGAAAATCAGCAGGTCTTTGCCCAGTACATTGTCCTTGGCCTTTACGCTGATGAGGCTGGCCATGCAGACCGGTTCAATCAGTGCCTTGCGTGACGATTCATGTTCTTTCCATGTCTTTCCCAGGTCGGTAGTTGTGCACACGGCACGGCTGCCTCCACGGTTGTCTCTCATGTTGAGCATCAGGACGCCCGGCTCGACCTCCACTACCTGTGCTTCGGTAGTATTGCTTCTGGCTTCGTTATGCAGTTTCCAGGTCTTTCCCCTGTCTTTGCTGTACATGATACCGGCATTCGGAATACGTTCTTTGTCGATGAACTGAATAGGGAAGACCAGGGTACCGTCTTCCATGGTGATGCCTCTTCCCGGGCCTTGCAGCAGGAAATACCATTCCGGCAGTTTCACCTGTTCGGTAATGTTGATGGGTTCCGACCAGGTCTTTCCGTCGTCGGTACTTTTGCACATTACCAGCTGGGCCGTCTGGTGAAGGTCCATACCCGGATGTGAGCTCCACCAGGCGCGCTGGTTACCCATTCCGTGCGTCCATGCGGCTACAATCCATACGGTATTCGTTTTGGTGTCCACCAGAATTGACGGGTCACCCACACCGTTCTGTGCAGCCGGCAGTCCGCCGAACTCCTTGAAAGACATTGGAATCCGCATCTTTTCCCAGGTTCTTCCTCCGTCGGTGCTTCGGCTCAGGCCGATATCCACGTGTTCCTGCAGGTCTACGCTGTTGTTATACCGTACGTCATAGACTCCGAGCAAGGTTCCTTTATTGGTAGTGACCAGTCCGGGGATACGGAAGGCTGCAGAACCGTCGTCACCGGCATGACGCACACCGATACCCATACGGTGTTCCAGGCCCTGTTCGGGAGTGGTCATCTTGATCGGGGTAGCCTTTCCGTCTGCCTGCGCCTCGGTAATCCGTGCGGTTACCTTGGTCTGTAAATCGGCCGAAGGCTTCATCTCCAGACTCACCCAGAAGAAGTTGTATCCCGGGAACAAGGTCTGGTTGCCTGAAAGAGTAATCTTTCTTTGAAGGGCCTCGCTTTCCGACTTCTTTACCGAATACGAAGGATTGGCGGCCATGGTCTTTCCGGGAGTGAAGTTAGTGATGTATTCTACGGGGAAGAAACGCTCTTTTTCCCGGTCCTGCCGGGCATCTGTGCCTCCGTAGTATAGTTTTACCGACTGGATTTGTGACAACGGTACATTGGGACCGAATTCAAGTGTAATGTGGTCCAGTTTCTGGGTCTCTTGCGCGTCCATCCGCATATAGAACAGGACATTGTCTTTCCGTTCAATCAGGACTGGTATCTGTGGCTCTTTGACGAACAGCGTATCCGCGGCTTGTGCGGCCAGTGAGGAAACAAGTCCTGCGGCAAGTAGTAAGATGGTTTTCATGATTGCTGTATTTTTAGATTTTTACTTTTACAATTAATTTGCGTATGCGGCCTTCTCCGATAAGAGGAGCGTGCGGGTCCTCGGGGAATACGACAGCGAATTCCCCCGGTTGCAAATCTACATAAAAAGTGGGTTGGTCGGTATACAAAGCACAGTCGGATGCAGCCTCATAAGCCTGTTTTTCGGCATGTAATCCTTCCAGGGCCTTCCATCCGATTCGTTCTTTGCCTTCGAGCAGGACGTGGATGTCGATATAGTCCCGGTGGACTTCCAGCACTTGTGCTTCGGCAGGGAGGCAGGCTGGAGCGACGTTGTTGATGAAAAGACGGTCACCGTCCAGTTCAATCCGTCCGCATGCCTCGTGCAGGAGGTCGTGCGACTTGATGTAGTCAAAGGCTTTTTTGAAAGCGGGATGGAGCGGTTCAATCCGCTCGCTGTGTTTCAGGTTAGAGATAATCATATTGAAAAAAGATGCCGGTTATTGATTGGATTTTGGATGTAAGAAATACAATTGTGCAAAGAGGGCCAGGGCTACGATAGCTGCCAGTACGGCAAATCCCATTCCCAGATTTCCTCCGTCGCTCCATCTGCCCATCAGGTGGGTGATGAATGCACCTGCGAATACTCCTGTCATGTTCATTACACCATAAGCAGTGGCTTTCTGTCGCGGAGAAACAAACTGGCAGAGGATGGGCATGTTGTTTGCGTCGAACATTCCATAGCCTACTCCGAACAGCAGTCCGGCACCGACTACGGTTATCAGGTTGCTGCTCATACCCAGCAGCAGCAGGGAAGGAATCGTCATTCCGAGTCCGATGGCCCCGGTGTAAATGCGCCCTTTGATGTTCTTCTGTACCCATCTGTCGGACAGCATGCCGCCTATTACGACTCCTACGAAGGCCGAAACGGCAATGGTGATGGTAGATATCGGACCGGCCATTGACATGGGCATGTTCAGGTTCTCAGAGAAGAGGGTGGGGAGCCAGTTCTTGGTGGCCCATCCGGGGAGGCTGGAAACCGCAAAGTAGAAAAGAATCACCCAGAAGGCCGTGTTGGTAATCAGAGATTTGAGACTCGTGATGACTTTCTCGTTTTCATTGCATACGGTTCTTTCTTCTTCGATTACAGCTTTCTTTTCCTTCAGACAGAGAATCAGCAGACAGGCATAGGCGATACCGATGATGCCGAACCAGTGGAAAGTGGTCTGCCACGTAAAGGAGGCCGCTACGGTGGCTCCAAATCCGCCGATGGCCTGTCCGGTGTACAGACCGGTCATGTGGATACCTACGGCCAGGGAACGTGTCTTTTCGGAGTGATAATCGGCAATCAGAGACAGGCCGGCAGGAATATACAGGGCTTCACTGACTCCCATGAGTGCGCGCAGCCAGAAAATCTGACTGAAAGAAGAGGCTTCTCCCATGAGAAACGTTACGGAAGACCATACGAACAAGCTTCCGACGATCAGCCATTTCCGGTTCATACGGTCGGCGACGATTCCGGAAACAGGACTCATCAAACCATATATCCAGAGGAATACTGCCATCAGATGTCCGAAGTTGACAGCCGACTGTAAGGCGGTTATGTCCACTTGCATGGCCTCTTTCATTGTGCTGAGCATTTGTCTGTCCATGTAATTGAGCAAGGCTACCCCCCAGAGCAGGGCCACGACAAACCATGGATATAGTTTAGAAGTTTTCATGTAGAATATGCGGTATTAGATAAGGATTAATAGGTTGGGATGCTTGCCGGAATTATTCTCCGGCAAGTATCTCGTTACATAATGTATAGGCTTTGATCATCATTCTAGGAATGTGGAACGGACCTTTGAACAGGTTGCCTTTGGCGGGCTGTGCAAGACTTCCGTCGCGGTGCAGGTATCCGTACCACTCTCCGTACTCGTGGTCGGGGAAGTGTGCATAGGTCCATTCGCTGACCATCCGGTGCTGCTTGAGGTATTTCTCGTCTCCGGTCAGCTTGTAGGCATACAGGTTGGCAATGATGGCTTCCGTTTGTGGCCACCAGAACTTCATGTCCTGTGAATAGTCCTGAGGCGGGAAGTGCTTGCAGTCCCTGAAGTTGATGATGCCTCCGTACTCTTTGTCCCATCCCCATTCCCAGGACCAGTCGAGAATGGTCAGTGCGGTGTCGATGATGCTTTGGTCCATCTGGCGGTCGCGCGCCACATCGAACAGGAACCAGGCTGTTTCGATACAGTGTCCGGGGTTGATGAGGCGTCCGTTCAGCGTATCCAGAAACTCACCTTTCAGTCCGACCGTTTCGAGCAGTGCCTGGAATTCCTCGTGCATGAAGTAATTCCGCAGGGCGAAAAGCGACTCGTCAATCTGCTTGTCCAGTTCAGGGTCGCTGATGACCTGCCGGATACAGGTAGCCACGTTGATCATGATCATGGTGATGGAGTGTCCCTGGGCCTGCAAGGTCGGCAGGTACTTGGGCTCCAGGATTCCCGGAGTACTCAGGAAACGGCGCATCTCCTTGAAGAGTGCCAGTGCCTTTTCTGCATACGACTTGTCGCCGCTTGCCAGTGCATATTCGGCCATGGCAATGGCTGCAAAACTTTCGCTGAACACGTATCTTCTTTTGCGGAGAGGCACTCCCTGTGCCGTCGTTTCAAAAAACATTCTTCCGTCGGTATCAAAGCAATGCGCTTCGATGAAGTCGAGGGTGGATTTGGCTGCATCCAGCCACTCCTGGTTCCGGGCAATGTGGTTGTATGCATGGCTGCAGATATAGGCGAATCTTCCCTGAAACCAGACCGATTTTGTCGGGTCCATGAGATTGCCTTCCCGGTCGATGCAGGTATATACACCTCCGTTTACGGTATCGAGTCCGTGCGTCAGCCAGAACGGGAGGATATTGGTCTGCAGGTCGGTCTTGTATGATTCGGCCCAATAGCCTAAATAACTTTTCTTATCCATCATAGCTTACAACTGATTACAACGTTCAAAGAAGTGGATGCTTTCAAGTTCGGCCTTCATCCGGCTCTCCTCTTCGTCGGTCATGTTCTGGAACGGCGTACGGTTCTTGCCCAGATCCAGTCCGATGAGCTTCATGATGCGCTTTCCTCCTACGATGTTTCCGCGGTAATGGCAGATTACGTTGATGACTTCCTGTGAGAAATTCTGCAGTTCTCTGGCCTTCTTCAGGTCGCCTGCCTTCCAGGCATCCAGAATGCCTACCAGGTTCACGCCGTTGTAATTGGTCGTACCACCGATACCTCCTTGTGCACCTCCCATTGCCAGTGACGGCAGAAGGGTTTCGTCCTGTCCGTGCAGCATATCGAATTTTCCATTCTTGTACAGGCGGCACTGGTTGTATTCATAAATGCTTTCATACGTATATTTAATACCGGCAAAGTTCGGAATGCGTCCGTCCACACTTTCCAGCAGGGCAGTCATCGGCAGGTATGCACCGTTGAAAGCCGGAATGTGGTAATAATAGAAAGGCAGTTCCGGAGCACCGGCAGCGATTTCCTCGCAGTATTTCACCAGTTCTTCAATCCGTCCGATTTTCGGGAAAGGAGGAGCCATGGCGCCGATTCCCCATGCACCGATACTCTGTGCATGTTCGGCAAGCATTTTACTGGATTTCACGCAGCAGCTGCCCACATGGACAATCACTTTAAAGTCTTTTGGAGATACTTCCATCCAGCGTTCGGCCAGTTTCATCCGTTCTTCGTCTGTCAGCATGTATCCTTCTCCTGAAGAACCGTTGATGAAGACACCTTTCAGGCCGTTTTTGACCAACATGTTTGCATAAGCCTCAATGGGGGCATAGTTTACTTCTCCATTCTTGTCGAATGGGGTAAACGGGGCGTTGATAAGTCCAGTAATTTTTTCCATAATAAATTGAATGAGTGATTAGTTCAGGCAAAAATAATTAATTTATAAATATAAGGCAATTTATAAGGGTTAATTTATTAATATTTTTATTTAATAAATACACTTCATAAAGAATGTTTATTAAGCAGATTGGATAAAGGAAGGCAGATGATGTCATTGCACCGTATTCCCGGTTTGGTTTCTCCACATATCATATACAGGCTGTTACGGTAGCTGACCAGTACGCCTCCTGCTTTGGCCATTCCTTTTACCTGCGGAATGATTTCCCATGTTTGTTTGTCAAGATGGTACACCAGTACGTCGTCATTGAACCGATACCAGTCTACTGGCTTTTTCAAATAATCCTTGGGGGCTTTCCCGTCGAGGGCATTTTTGAAAATACGGGAATTGACTCCGCCGGTCAGAATCAGCTGCTGGTTCCAGTATACTCCACTTCCTCCTGCCAGGCAACGGGGTATCTGACCGGAATCCGATGGGAGTGAAGTCAGTACCTCCCATTTATCCTGTGTAAGGTGATAGCATAAAATATCGTATGACAACTGACTTTCCGCACCGGAGCGTGCCGGCTGGTATCCCCCAGTCAGAAAAAGACGGTCCTTTCCGTTTCCGAGTACAATGCTCTGTAATCTTGACGGTCCCGGATAGGCAGCCCGTTTCTCCCATTGTGCTGATTCTTTTTCTAAATCAATGGTATAGAGATGGTTCCCTCCCGTTTCCTGGTCGCCTCCGGTTACGTACAACTGCTTTCCGATGGCTGTGCCCGAGAGATGTGCCATCCGCTCCGGAAGGTCGGGCAGACGGAAGAGGTGAAGCTGGCAGGAATCCGGATCAAATACCAGCTGATAAGCCGTTTTCAGTTTGCCGTTCCTGTTCTCTCCTCCGATGAAATACAGGTTGTCACCTTCGCTCAGCGTGGCTCCGTAGGCCACCGGCTCTGGAAGTTGCCCTATTCTTTTCCATCCCCCCTGCGGGTCGTTGAGGTTCAGTCCGTAAACTTCCTGGTAATACTGCTTGACTCCTCCTTCGGCAGCAGGACAGTCGGGGAAGTTACATCCTCCTCCCACTATCAGCCAATGTCCGGCAGTTCCAGCAAAAGGAGCCGATACTCCTTGGTTGACCGGCAAGGGAGGCACTCCGTTACCGGCAGAGAGTTTAATAAGGGAAAGCAGGATGCAACCGATAAATAAGGAAAATCTTAAGGTTAGTGTCTTCATAAATCACATTTTTCTTGTAAAGTTAAGGATATAATTTAAAAAGAAAACAAAAAAGGATTTTTTCACAGTCGTATTTTGTGGAGATTTGTCTCAGTTAGTTGACAATCTTTAGGATATCCCTCTGTTCCACGTGAAAATTTTTTAAATTATTGCCTTAATATTAGACTATTTTTAATTAAGTTTGCATAGAATCAATAAAATAACGAAAATGGAAATAAAACTGTTTCATGATATAGAGCGGGGAGTGAAAAGTGCATTGACGAAAAAGAGGATTGTCAATTATTATATGTACAATCATTTTTCTACGATTCCGGACTTGGCGAAGGAACTGGACCTGAGTGTCCCTACGGTCACTAAGTTTGTGACGGAGATGTGTGATGAAGGGTACATCATTACGCATGGAAAGATGGAGACCAGTGAAGGCAGACCTCCCACTCTATACGGCCTTAATCCGGAAGCAGGGTATTTTATCGGAGTAGACATCAAGAAATTCGGACTCTCTATGGGAGTGATGAACTTTGTGGGCGAACTGATGGAGAATCCGGTGTCGGTGAACTGCTCGCTGCCTAATTCTCCCGAAGGGCTGAATTTGTTTTGTGAACATGTGAGCCGGTTTATTTCCAGTGTTTCGGTCGACAAGAACAAAATCGTCAATATCGGCGTCAACATATCCGGCCGGGTGAATCCGGAATCCGGATACAGTTTCAGTCTGTTTAATTTTGAGGAGCGTCCGCTGGCTGAGATCCTTTCCGAACGGCTGGGATTCCCGGTGAGCATCGACAATGATACAAGGGCCATGACCTACGGAGAGATGATGGAGGGAGTGGTCAAAGGAGAGAAGAACTTTATCTTTATCAACCTGAACTGGGGACTGGGAGCCGGAATCATCATCGACGGGAAGATGTATCTGGGCAAATCCGGGTTCTCGGGAGAACTGGGACATTTCAATGTCTTTGACAACGAGATTATCTGTCACTGCGGAAAGAGGGGTTGTCTCGAGACCGAAGTTTCGGGAGCTGCGTTTCACCGTATTCTGATAGAGAACGTAAAGGAAGGAAAACGTTCCATCCTCTCGGAACAGATTCTGAAAGACGAGAAGTCCCTGACGCTGGAAGATATTGTGGCGGCTACCAACAAGGAGGATTTGCTGTGCATTGAAATCCTGGAAGAGATTGCCCAGAAACTGGGAAGGTATCTGGCCGGTGTCATCAACCTGCTGAATCCGGAGATGGTGATCATCGGAGGGGTTCTGGCACAGACCGGAGACTACCTGCTGCAGCCGGTGCGCAGCGCCGTCAGAAAGTATTCTCTGAATATGGTCAACAAGGATTCGGTGATTGTTTTGTCGAAATTACTGGACAAGGCCGGGGTAGTCGGAGCATGTATGCTGGCGAGATATAATAAATTTGAGCGCTGATAATTTTATTTTGACTATCTTTGCGTCGGAATACGAAAAAACGAAAACAAATCATATTATCACTTATGGAATACAATTTCAGAGAGATTGAAAAAAAATGGCAGCAGAAATGGGCGGATAATAAGACCTATAAAGTTGCAGAGGATGAATCCAAGAAGAAATTCTATGTGCTGAACATGTTCCCTTATCCATCGGGAGCGGGCTTGCATGTGGGTCATCCGCTGGGATACATTGCCAGCGATATTTATGCCCGTTACAAGCGTCTGCAGGGCTTCAATGTGTTGAACCCGATGGGATACGATGCGTACGGCCTGCCGGCAGAGCAGTATGCCATTCAGACCGGACAGCATCCGGCAGTGACTACAGCGGCCAACATCAGCCGTTACCGTGAGCAGCTGGATAAAATCGGCTTCAGCTTCGACTGGGACCGTGAAGTCCGTACTTGTGAACCGGGTTATTATCACTGGACACAGTGGGCTTTCCAGAAGATGTTCGGCAGTTTCTATTGCAACGCTTGTCAGAAAGCAATGCCTATCAGCGAACTGATCGCGCATTTTGAAGAAAAGGGTACGGAAGGTCTGGATGCGGCTTGCAGTGAGGAACTCGTATTTACTGCCGAAGAATGGAAGGCAAAGAGCGAGAAGGAACAGCAGGAAATCCTGATGAACTACCGTATTGCTTACCTGGGTGAGACCATGGTAAACTGGTGTCCTGCACTGGGTACGGTACTGGCCAACGATGAGGTAGTCGACGGAGTTTCTGAACGTGGGGGTCATCCGGTGGTTCAGAAGAAGATGCGTCAGTGGTGTCTGCGTGTGTCTGCCTATGCACAGCGTCTGCTCGACGGTTTGGAAACCGTAGACTGGACCGACTCTCTGAAAGAGACTCAGCGTAACTGGATCGGTCGTTCTGAGGGTACTGAAGTCCGCTTCAAGGTGAAAGACAGCGACCTGGAATTCACTATCTTTACTACCCGTGCCGATACCATGTTCGGAGTAACCTTCATGGTGCTGGCTCCGGAAAGCGAACTGGTGGCTCAGCTGACTACCGACGCACAGCGTGCAGAGGTAGAGGCTTACCTGGAACGTACGAAGAAGCGTACCGAGCGTGAACGTATTGCCGACCGCCGTGTGACCGGTGTATTCAGTGGTTCGTATGCCGTAAATCCGTTTACCGGTGAGGCTGTACCTGTATGGATCAGCGACTATGTATTGGCCGGTTACGGTACAGGAGCCATCATGGCAGTGCCTGCACACGACAGCCGTGACTATGCTTTTGCCAAACATTTCGGTCTGCCGATCATACCGCTGGTAGAAGGCTGTGACGTAAGTGAAGAAAGCTTTGATGCAAAAGAAGGTATTGTATGCAATTCTCCGAAGGCTGGAGTGACTCCGTACTGCGACCTGAATCTGAACGGCCTGACCATCAAGGAAGCGATTGCTGCTACCAAGAAATACGTGAAGGAACATCAGTTGGGACGTGTAAAGGTGAACTACCGTCTGCGTGATGCCATCTTCTCCCGTCAGCGTTACTGGGGCGAGCCGTTCCCGGTATATTACAAGGACGGTATGCTGTATATGATCGACGAGAGCAAATTGCCTCTGGAATTGCCGGAAGTCGACAAGTTCCTGCCTACCGAAAGCGGTGAGCCTCCATTGGGACACGCTACCCGCTGGGCCTGGGATGTGGAAAAGGGCGAAGTGGTAGAAAACTCCAAGATTGACAACGTGACCGTATTCCCGCTCGAACTGAATACGATGCCGGGATTTGCCGGTTCAAGTGCGTACTACCTGCGTTATATGGATCCTCACAATACTGAGGCACTGGTATCGGAAAAGGCCGATCATTACTGGCAGAATGTAGACCTGTATGTCGGAGGTACGGAACATGCTACCGGACACTTGATTTATTCTCGTTTCTGGAACAAGTTCCTGTTCGACCTGGGTGTCAGCGTGAAGGAAGAACCGTTCCAGAAGCTGGTCAACCAGGGTATGATTCAGGGACGAAGCAACTTCGTATACCG
The DNA here is from genome assembly GCF_013618865.1 of Phocaeicola faecicola. Lineage (GTDB taxonomy): Bacteria > Bacteroidota > Bacteroidia > Bacteroidales > Bacteroidaceae > Phocaeicola > Phocaeicola faecicola. Next base: position 5,373 of record NZ_JABSOE010000056.1, on the reverse strand, counting down.
TATCAAGGATACCAATACGTTCGTGTCGCTGGGCTTGAAGGACCAGTACGAAGTGACTCCGCTGCACGTGGATGTGAACATCGTATCCAACGATATCCTCGATGTGGAGGCATTCAAGAACTGGCGTCCGGAATATCATACGGCAGAGTTCATTCTGGAAGACGGCAAATACGTCTGCGGATGGGCTGTCGAGAAGATGAGTAAGTCTATGTACAACGTGGTCAACCCGGATATGATTGTGGAGAAATACGGTGCCGATACCTTGCGTATGTACGAGATGTTCCTCGGCCCTGTAGAGCAGTCAAAACCTTGGGATACCAACGGTATCGACGGTGTACACCGCTTCCTGAAGAAACTGTGGAGCCTGTTCTACGACCGTCAGAACAACTTCCTGCCGGTAGAGGGTGAGGCGACTAAGGAAGAACTGAAGTCCATTCATAAACTGATCAAGAAGGTGTCTGCGGATATCGAGGCCTTCTCTTACAATACTTCCATCAGTGCGTTCATGATCTGTGTCAATGAACTGACTGCTCTGAAATGCCGCAACAAGGCTGTGCTGAGCGACCTGGTGGTACTGATTGCACCGTTTGCTCCTCACCTGGCCGAAGAGTTGTGGGAGGTATTGGGACACACCACTTCGGTTTGTGACGCTCAATGGCCGCTGTGCAACGAAGAATACCTGAAGGAAGATACCGTGAAATATACGATTTCTTTCAACGGTAAGGCTCGCTTTACGATGGAATTCCCGGCCGATGCCGACAACGATACCATCCAGCAGGCGGTAATGAACGAAGAGCAGTCGCAGAAATGGATTGAAGGAAAGACTCCGAAGAAGGTCATCATCGTTCCGAAGAAGATTGTCAATATTGTGCTTTAATCCAATGAACGACTGAAACATGGAAGCAGTGTTGAAAAAGAAGTTGGGCAGGGAGTCGAAAGACTACCTTGCCATTACTTTCGGGCTAATCGTATATTCACTGGCATGGGTATTGTTCATGCTTCCATATCAGATAACCACGGGTGGGGTAACCGGTATTGCCGCGATTATCTATTATGCGACAGGGGTGGAAATACAGATTTCCTATTTTGTGATCAATGCCATTTTTCTGGGATTCGCATTGAAGATATTGGGGCCTCGTTTCAGTATAAAGACCATTTATGCCATCTTTATGCTGACGTTCCTGCTTTGGTTTTTTCAGATGCTGTTTAAGGATGACCAGGGAAATTTGCCGCAACTGCTGGGTCCGGGACAGGACTTTATGGCGTGTGTCATAGGGGCCGGAATGCTGGGACTGGGCATTGGGGTGGTATTCTGTAACAACGGAAGTACCGGAGGTACGGATATCATTGCCTGGATTATCAACAAGTATAAGGATGTCTCGCTGGGCAGGATGATGATGTACTGTGATATCGTCATCATTTCTTCCTGTTATTTTATCTTCCATGACTGGCGGAGGGTGTTGTTCGGCTTTTGTGTCTTGTTTGTCATGAGTATCGTGATAGACTATGTCATCAACAGCACGCGTCAGTCGGTACAGTTCCTGATTTTCTCCAAGAAATACGAGGAGATAGCCGAAGGCATAGCGACGAAGATTGACCGTGGCGTGACCTTGCTCGACGGACAGGGATGGTACAGCAAGAAAGAGATAAAAGTGGTGGTCGTACTGGCCAAGAAGCGGGAATCGCTGGATATTTTCCGGCTGATTAAAGACATCGATCCGGATGCTTTCATTTCGCAGAGCAATGTGGTGGGAGTGTACGGCGAAGGATTTGATAAACTGAAGGTGAAATAAAGAAGAAGGGCGGAAGTTCAGGCTTTTCTGCTCCTCCGATGGAATAAAGTAAGTCGATTACTGTAAAAAGTAGTCGACTTATTTTATTTTTGTAACCGTATGTAATTAACCGAAGACATAATCCGATTTTACATTTTATGAAGAAGCAAACAGTTGGGAGGTTTATCTTGATGAGCGTATTGACAACGATTTCATGGGCCCTGCAGCCCTTGTATGCCGGTAACGGAACCGGTTCGCTTGCATTGGACAAGTGGCAGTTCTCACAGTACGGAACGGAAGAATGGCTGGATGCGACGGTGCCGGGAACGGTGCATCAGGACCTGATGGCACACGACAGGTTGCCCGATCCTTTTTACGGGATGAATGAACAGAAAATACAGTGGGTGGAGAAGGAGGACTGGCTGTACCGTACCTCTTTTGTCCTTTCGCAGGAGCAGCTGGACAGTGATGACGTTACCCTGGTGTTCGAGGGCTTGGATACCTATGCCGATGTGTATCTGAACGGCGCTCTGGTCCTCAAGGCCGACAATATGTTTGTCGGATACCGGATTCCGGTGAAGCCGGTACTGCGGTCGGGCGAAAACCGTCTGGTGGTACGTTTCCGCTCACCCATCCGTGAAACGATGCCTCAGTGGGCGAGCAACGGGTTTGACTATCCTGCCGACAATGACCATTATCCGCAGAAGCTGAGCGTGTTCAGTCGGAAGGCTCCTTATTCCTACGGCTGGGACTGGGGTATCCGGATGGTGACCTGCGGCATTTGGCGCCCTGTGCGACTGGAGTTTGCGGAGGGGGCTTCGCTCGAAGATTTCTTTGTCTGTCAGAAAGCCCTGTCTTCGGAACTGGCCAAGGTTGAAAACCAGCTGGAAGTCAGAAATGTATCAGGAAAAGACCTGCAGGCCGAAGTGAAGGTCACCTATCGCTGCGGCAGTCAGTCGGGAGAGACTGCCCGGACAGTGGTACTGACACCCGGAAACAACTGCCTGACGCTTCCGATGGACATCCGTCAGCCCCGGTTGTGGATGCCGAACGGCTGGGGAGAGCCTGTACGCTATGAGTTCCGTGCCACTGTATCAGTGGGCGGTCGTGTAGTCGCTGCCAGACAGCATCGGATCGGGTTACGTACCGTGCGCCTGGTGAGAGAGAAAGATGAGGCCGGAATGAGTTTCTATTTTGAAGTAAACGGCATACCGATGTTTGCCAAGGGAGCGAATGTGATTCCTTCGGATGCCTTGCTGCCACGGGTAACGTCCGAGCGGTATGCCCGCCTGCTGGAGGACGTGCAGCGGTCGAACATGAACCTCCTCCGGGTATGGGGTGGAGGCATTTACGAAGACGACCGGTTTTATGAGGAGGCCGACAAGCGGGGCATTCTCATCTGGCAGGATCTGGTCTTTGCATGCACCACTTATCCGCACGATCCGGCATTCATGAAGCGGGTGGCCGAGGAAGTGGAATACAATGCACGGCGCCTGCGGAATCATCCTTCTCTGGCCTTGTGGTGCGGTAATAATGAGATTTACGAAGGCATCCGTTATTGGGGATGGCGGTCCAAATATACTCCGGAAATATATGGCGAAATGGAAGTTGGTTACGATACCTTGTTCCGCAAGCGGCTTCCGGAACTGATTGCGCGTTTCGACCCGGGACGGGATTACCTGGAGGGTTCTCCTTATGAGGCCAACTGGGGCAGACCGGAGAGCTGGGGGACGGGCGACAGTCACAACTGGGGTACCTGGTACGGAAAGAAGCCTTTTGAGAGTTTGGATACGGAAATCCCGCGCTTTATGAGTGAGTTCGGTTTTCAGGCATTCCCGGAGATGAAGACCCTGCGGACCTTTGCGGCTCCCGAAGATTACGACCTGGAGTCTCCGGTGATGAACGCGCATCAGAAGAGTACCATCGGTAATGCACTGATCCGGCAGACAATGGAGCGTTACTACCGGGTGCCGGAGCAGTTTGACGACCTGGTGTATGTGGGACTGGTCTTGCAGGGATGGGGCATGCGTCACGGAGTGGAGGCGCACCGGAGGAACCGTCCGTACTGCATGGGGTCGCTTCCCTGGCAGCTGAACGACAGTTGGCCGGTGGTTTCCTGGTCGTCCATTGATTATTACGGCAACTGGAAGGCGATGCAGTATCAGTTGCAGCGGGCCTTTGCGCCGGTGGTGCTGGATGCCCGGAAGGAAGACGGTAAATTCCGCTGTTATGTGTTGTCCGACTGCCTGTCACCGGAGGAGGTGGAACTGCAGCTGGAGCTGGCGGATTTCAGCGGGAAGGTGTACCGGCGCTGGCAGCAGGAGGGTACGTTGCCTGTAAATGCGTCTGCGCTCTTCTATGAGGGCGACTGGAATGCGGTGTTTGAAGGATGTGACCCGGCTGCGTCTTTTGTCCGTCTGACGCTGAAAAAACGGAATGGGGAAGCCTGCGTGGCTACACGGTTTTTCTATCCCGTATATCCCAAGGACCAGCATCTGCCGGCTACTGAGATCAGTGCTGAGGCCCGGAAAATCGACGACTGCAACTGGGAGATTGAACTATCTGCTTCCCAGTTGGCCCGGGACGTATTCATCGAGATTCCCGTGCAGGGGGCCCGTTTCTCGGACAACTTTTTCGACCTTCTTCCCGGGGAGACCCGAAAGATTACGGTCACGCTTCCTGAAGCGGCTCCGGCAGGAAAACTCGACATGCGGATCAGGCACCTGGGACAGACAGCCGGATAAATGCCGCGGAGGGCTCTTGTCCTTGTCTGTATATCTTCCTATCTTTGCCTCTGAATTATCAATCATGAGCGTATTATGAGAAAACTGGTTTTTGCGACGAACAATGCCCATAAGCTCGAGGAAATCCGGGCGATATTGGGTGAAAAAGTGGAAATTCTGAGTCTGAAGGACATCCACTGTGATACAGACATTCCGGAAACAGCCGATACGTTGGAGGGAAATGCGGCCCTGAAGGCTGAATTTATCTATAAGCACTACGGTCTGGACTGTTTTGCCGATGATACCGGTCTCGAAGTGGAGGCCCTGGGAGGGGCTCCGGGTGTCTATTCGGCACGTTATGCCGGCGGCGAGGGACATGACTCGGAGGCCAATATGAAGAAACTCCTGAAGGAACTCTCGGGAGAGACCAACCGGAAAGCGCAATTCCGGACCGCTATCTGCCTGATTGAGGGTGGAGAGGAACACTTGTTCGAAGGAGTGGTAAAAGGCGAAATTATCGAAGAAAAACGTGGAAATTCAGGGTTTGGATACGATCCTGTATTTGTACCCGAAGGTTTCAGTCAGACATTTGCGGAACTGGGAGCGGAGATAAAGAATCAGATCAGCCACCGGGCCCGTGCGGTACAGTGCCTGTGCGAGTATCTCAGCCGTAAGTAAGCGGGAACGGGGGAAACTGTCTGCAGGAAGGTAGCCGGAGGTTGGTGGAGGCTGCGGAAGTTTCAATACGATGCAGGGACACTCAGTAAATAGTATAAAATTAGCCAACTAATTCATACACAATGTATTGCGAATTAGTTGGCTTTTTTGTATCTTTAGATATTCCCCCGAAAATAAGGTTTGGCAGCCAAAACGGGGGA
>NZ_JABSOE010000055.1 GCF_013618865.1 Phocaeicola faecicola | reverse complement strand
GAGTCACTCCGACACTTGCACTCTGCTTCAGCATGTCACTGTTTCTAACGTCTTTCCCTCTCGAAAGCGGTTGCAAAGGTACGCACTTTTTCCGGTTCTGCAAGTATCATGCAGACTTTTTTTCTGAATTTTTTTCACACTTTGGTTAAAATACCTTGTAAAACAAGGCGTTACGGAACACATTTTTTTCAACTTCAAGTCCACGTCAAAAATGAAGTACACATTATTATATATAAAAAAAGAAAAATAAATACTCACGATAGCTTAATGCCACATCAATCCAATACAAAAAATGACATTCTACCGACACCTGAAACAGAATATGTAAAAGTTGCATAAACAATAAAATTGAACACTTTAAGAGTCATTTAGGCCTTTACCCTCAAAGAAAACTTTTCTAATTTTGATTTTTGAAAAACAATCTAACGAAATATTCAAACTATATTTTATACAGTTATGACATACATCGACATACTACACACAAAAATCGGATACAAAATCATCACCAGTACGATGCTGATTTTTACATTTTGCATGCTAACCGCAGGCTGTGATTTAATCGAATACCACCCCTACGACGGGAACATTGATGGCCCCACACAAGTAAATGCCACCAACATCGCAAGAATCCATGCACTATGCGACCATAAAGACACCATACGCTTCATCCTGATGGGAGACACACAAAGGTGGTACGACGAAACCGAGGATTTTGTCAACCATGTCAACCAACGTAATGACATCGACTTTGTAATCCATGGAGGTGACATTTCAGATTTCGGAATGAAAAAAGAATTTCTATGGATCCACGACATCATGGACGATCTTCACGTTCCCTACGTAGCCATAATTGGCAATCACGACATATTGGGATGTGGCGATAAGATATTCGAGCAACTATACGGAAACCAGAACTATTCCTTTATTGTTAACCGGATCAAATTTCTCTGTCTCTCCACCAACGCCCTGGAATACGACTACTCCCACCCCATTCCCGATTTCAATTACATACAGTCCGAGCTGGCAGACTCATGCAACTACGACCGTACCGTTATTGCCATGCATGCTCCCCCCTTCTCAGAGCAATTCAATTCAAATGCCAATCAGGAATTCGGATATTTCGTCAGAAGATTTCCAGGCATCCTGTGTTGCCTGCATGCCCACAACCACACGGCAAGAATCGCAAATCTTTACGATGACGGCATCTTATATTACGGTTGCGACAACATTAAAAAGAAAAGTTACTTTTTATTCACGATAACCCCAGATGGATATGAATATGAACAAGTTTATTTCTAGTCTACTTTTTCTGTGCCTTTTCAGCATCACCGGCATACGGGCAGAAAGAGACAGCACATTCACACCCTTTCCACAAGAATATCCGAATGACACCCTGCCCCAAATACAGAAGATTCCCTCCAGAGAAGAAAGACGCTGGCTTCCTGACAACCTGATTTTTCAGTATGCCGGTTCGATAGGAATCTGCTCCGCCGGCATAGGATGGGAATACGGAAAACGCCATTGGGAAACAGACCTGCTGCTTGGAATTGTCCCGAAAGCTTACGGACGACCAGCCATGCTTTCCACCACCATCAAACAAGTGTATACTCCCTGGAGAATTCCGTTTGCCAAGAACTTCAGTATTCAGCCACTGCACTGCGGATTGTTCATCAACAGTATCATCAATGAGAATTTCTGGACGAAAGAGCCCCAGAAATACCCCAACGGATACTATGGATTCTCCACCAAGATTCGTTTTCACATCTCATTCGGACAAAGCATATCATGGAAAATACCCGATAAAATCCGTTTCGGGAAAGAACTCTCCTGCTATTACGAGTTAAATACCTGCGACCTGTATCTGATAAGTGCGTTCACCAACCGCTACCTGTCTCCCAAAGACTACCTGAGTCTGGCACTGGGAGCAAAATGGTGCTTTTAGCAAACGTACAGAAGATGTGACATTACAAAAAAACGCCGGACGGATTCAGCAATCCATCCGGCGGCATGCAGCTATCGCTTCACAAATATTACCAGATTTTGTTTTCAAATGCCCCAATCAGCTTGGTACCTGCCTCTTGAGAATCATTCTTTTTTTCGAAGACCAAAGTCGTTTTTCCGCACTTCGCGTCATCTACCTGCAATTTGATTCCTTTCGCGTCATTCATGGGCAGTGTATTCAGATTGTAGCAAACCATCTCCTTGGCCACCGAATTACTTAAAGTATCCCCATAAGTATTATACCGGTATTCCAGACAAATATATCCATCTTCATCCAGCTGAGGAGCCTCTCCCCGATAAACCAGACTGACCCTGTGTTTTGCTTTTACCGGCAACTTCTGATAGAACTGCACATTGAGATAGCCTCCGGATATCCACAATTCATCCAGATAAGCCGGATGGTTGCCAAACTCCTCCTCATTTTCCTCGTTTACCTGTTCAACTGATTTGGTCAGCACCGGACGGATTGCTTCCACCTTGATGCCCACATCATATCCACCGTAATTATCATACAAAGGATTAAACCTCAGGAAAGCACGCTGTCCTTCTACCAGATTATACCCCACAAACAACGGGACCGCAGGATACATCGTTCCCCATGTATCCCCTGAGAAGGTATAGACCCCATCTCCCTCTACGTGCACCGTAGCCAGGTCGATGCCAATATCTCCGATTGAATATCCCTCGTCCTCGCTGCAGGACATGACAAATATACCCATCAATCCTGCCAGACAATATCTAAGCCAATGTTTCATCATAATTTCAGATCTTATTACTGTTTCTTCTTTGATAGTAAAATGAACACAGAAAGCATTCACTGCATGAAAGCAAAGAAAAAATGAGACCCACCGGGCAGAAGGAAGGCAGAGAAACAAAAAAAAGAGACTCCCCTGCCGGGAAATCTCTTTCATATAATCTCATGCAAGTATTTGCGTCAATTATTTTGCAGCGTCCATTTTCTCTACGCTGATTCCTTTGTTGCGCAGCGTCAATGCCATCAGACGAAGATAGTCAGAATACTGCTTTTCGTTCAAAGTCTGTTTCATCAGCTTCAAATTTCCGTAAACCGCATTACGCACCTTTACATCATTGTCTTTCTTAGCATTGTTGGCAAGTCTCATCTGCTGCTGGAAGTAATCACAAATATCAGCCACTTCCTGGTGCTGGTTAGACGACAACTGCAAATATTTAGTCAATTTTGTTTTGTTGATTGATCCGTCCCACTTTGCGGCAGTTTCCTTTTCACCGTTTGCATACGTAGCAGATACACACACCAATCCCATCAACAATGTAAATACAATCTTTTTCATAATCCTAAAAACTTTTACCTAAAAACTAAATCTAATTCAATCTAAATACCTTAATTAAGCTCGAGCTTCATTTCGAGTACAAATATACTGCTTTTATTTTAAAATGCAAAACAAAAGAACTATTTAAGAGAGAAAAAAGAGCATTTTTTTACACATTTAACAAAATAGAAACCAAAATGCAATATCAGAATCGCAAAAACACACTCATTGAAACGACATTTTGTATATAAAAAAAGGTGGGTACACCTTACGATGTACCCACCTACACTATAATTAAGTATTAAACTTATCCACCGAAGTTATCATACATGATAGAAGAAGGTTCAACACCCAGACTATCCAGCATGTTTACTACAGCTTTAGACATCGGTCCAGGACCACACATGTAGTATTCAATGTCTTCAGGAGCCTCATGATTCTTCAAATAAGTTTCATAGATTACCTGATGAACGAATCCCGGAGTATATTTTACTCCTGCAGCATCAGCTGCCGGATCCGGACGGTCGAGTGCCAAGTGGAATGAGAAGTTAGGGAATTCTTTTTCCAACTGCAGGAAGTCTTCCAGATAGAACACTTCGTTCAGCGCACGTGCACCGTAGAAGTAAGACATCTTACGGTCTGTAGTCTTCAGAGTCTTGGTCATGTGCATGATCTGAGCACGTAACGGAGCCATACCGGCACCACCACCTACCCACATCATTTCCTTCTTAGAATCGAAGATAGGATGGAAATCTCCATAAGGACCACTCATGATTACCTTGTCACCCGGTTTCAGCGTAAAGATATAAGAAGAAGCGATACCCGGCATTACATCCATAAATCCAGGACCCTGATCTTTCGGCTTGAACGGAGGAGTAGCGATACGTACCGTCAGCATGATACGGTCACCTTCTGCAGGATAGTTAGCCATAGAGTAAGCGCGGATAGTTTCCTCTTCGTTCTTACACTTCAAGCCAAACAAACCGAATTTTTCCCATGCCGGCAGATATTCCGGACCGATCAGATCCTTATCGATATCCTTGTTGTAATCCATTTCATATTTAGGAATCTTGATCTGTGCATAAGATCCCGGGATAAAGTCCATGTGTTCACCCTTAGGCAGAGCCACAATGAACTCCTTGATAAAGGTTGCCACGTTCTTGTTAGAGATAACCTCGCATTCCCATTCCTTCACACCCATTACAGATTCAGGAACCTTGATTGCCATATCTCCTTTCACTTTCACCTGACATCCCAGACGCCAGTGGTCTTTCTGCTGCTTACGGCTGAAATGACTCACCTCAGAAGGCAGGATTTCACCACCACCTTCTACTACCTGACATTTACACTGACCGCAAGAACCCTTACCACCACAAGCAGAAGGCAAGAACACGTTGTTTACAGCCAATGTATTCAGCAGTGTCGAACCCGACTCCACTTCCAACTGGTTTTCACCGTTTACAGTCAGTTTCACCTTACCCGATGCTACCAAGAAATTCTTGGCAACCAACAGGATAACGACCAGCACCAGAATAGTCACCAGGAATACTCCAATGCTTGCTAAAATAAAATTCATATCCATTGTCTTATTCCTTTCTTAATTAGATATTCAAACCAGAGAAACACATAAATGCCATTGCCATCAAGCCTACAGTGATAAATGTGATACCCAGTCCTTTCAACGGAGCAGGCACATCCGAGTAAGCCATCTTTTCGCGAATGGCAGCCAGACCTACGATAGCCAGCAACCAGCCAAGACCAGAACCCAGTGCATATGCAATGGCATCACCGATACCTCCGATAAACTTAGGATCAGAAGCACTCAGTCCGATACGCTGCTGCATGAACAGAGACGCACCCATGATAGCACAGTTTACAGCGATCAACGGCAAGAAAATACCCAAAGAAGCATACAGAGACGGGCTGAATCGTTCCACGATCATTTCCACCAGCTGTACGATTGCAGCAATTACGGCAATAAAGAGGATAAAACTCAAAAAGCTCAAATCAATACCCAAGATACCGTCGGCAGCCAGCACCTTTGTCTGCAACAGGTAGTTTACAGGCAGTGTAACCACCAATACGAACGTTACGGCGATACCCAGACCAAGCGCAGTCTTCACATTCTTCGAAACAGCCAAGTATGAACACATACCCAGGAAGAATGCAAAAATCATATTGTCCACAAAAATTGAACGGACAAACAAACTTAATAAATGTTCCATTTTCTTTTGTTCTATTTAGTGATTACTTTTCTTGCAATTCTTTATGTTTCGCACGCTGATACCAAATCAGACAAGCGCAGATGATCAGTGCCATCGGCGGCATCAGCATCAGACCGTTGTTCACATAACCGATTTCCTTCATGAAATCGTAGTTCAGGATATTGAATCCCAGCAAGGTTCCTGAGCCAAGCAATTCACGGAAGAACGCAACAATTACCAGAATCTTTGCATATCCCAGACCGTTTCCGATACCGTCCAGACAAGATTCCCACGGACCATTGGCCATGGCAAAGGCTTCCAGACGTCCCATCAGGATACAATTGGTAATGATCAGACCTACGTAAACTGAAAGCTGTACACTTACGTCATAAGCAAAAGCCTTCAGCAGTTCACTTACAATGGTTACCAGCGCAGCCACAACTACCAGCTGCACGATGATACGGATACGGTTAGGCACTGTCTTACGCAACAGAGAGATTACCACGTTTGAGAAAGCAGTAATGATTGTTACAGAAAGACCCATCACGATAGCCGGCTCCAGTTTTGAAGTAACGGCCAATGCAGAACAGATACCCAATACCTGCACAGTAACCGGGTTGTTCAAACCTAACGGAGTAGAAAATACTTCTCTGTTTTTAGCTGAAAATAAACTTCCCATCTTATTATCTCCTCCTTAAATTATTCGTTAGCAGTTAAAAATTTGGTATACTGTCCCATGCAGCTCTTCAGCATGGCGTCCACAGCTACAGAAGTGATGGTACCACCAGAGATACCGTCCACCTGATATTCAGGTTTTTCTACCTTACCGTTTTTCACAACGCCCAGTGCAATGGCACCGTCTTCCAGTACGTTCTTGTCCTTGAACTCGCTCTGGAAATGTTCAGAAGCGATTTCAGCACCCAGACCCGGAGTTTCAGAAGCGTGAGAGAAATAAGTACCGTAAACAGTATTCTTATCTTCATTCAATGCTACATAGCCCCAGATAGCGCCCCAAAGACCCGCACCGTAAACCGGGATGATGTATTTGGTCTGACCATCGATTTCGCAAACGAACAGATGAGCACGGCCATTTTCCTTGTATTCTTTTTCGAAAGAAGTAACGAAAGCACCTTCGTACGGAGTCAGTGTACCGTCTTCGGCAACCACCATATCCGCCTTCACCACCTTTGCAAACTCAGCAGCTGCATCCTGTACATTCTTGATTCCCAAAGAAGAAAGGATCTGCTTTTTAGTGTCAAGTTCCACATTCTTACCCTGCAGGTCACGCAAAGAAGAATTGACGAAGGCCAACAGGAATGCTACGATAACAACCATTACCGAAGCATAAATGATAGTATATGAGTTACTATTAGTATTCATTGTATATTCGGTTTTTATTTGTTAGACATAGCACGTTTTGCACGACGAGAAATATTTCCCTGAACTACCACGTAGTCGATCAGGGGAGCGAAGATATTCATCAGCAGGATAGCCAACATCATACCTTCTGGATAACCCGGGTTCAGCACACGGATAATGATTGCCATGGCACCGATCAGGAAACCATATACAAACTTACCGTTTTCTGTACGTGAAGAAGTAACAGGGTCAGTAGCCATGAATACAGCACCAAAGCAGAAACCGCCCAAGCACAGATGCTGGTACCAAGGCATGTGAGCAATGGCAGTATCAGGACCGATAGTATTGAATACCCATCCCATGAATGCACCACCTACGAATACAGAAAGCATTGTCTTCCAGCTGGCAACACCAGACCACAACAGAATAACCGCACCGATGGCAATGGCAATGACACTGGTTTCACCGATTGATCCCGGGATAAATCCGGTAACCATATCCAGTGAGAAATCAGGGCATTCAGCCACCTTTGCAATACCCAGAGGAGTTGCAGCAGTCAGTCCGTCCACTGTCTTGCCCAGACCACAGATGCTGTCACCTGATACCCATACAGCATCACCAGACATCTTTGTCGGATAAGCGAAGAACAGGAATGCACGAGTAATCAATGCCGGGTTGAAGATATTCATACCGGTTCCACCGAATACTTCTTTTGCAAAAATTACAGAGAAGGCAGTAGCTACAGCCAGCATCCACAACGGACAGTCAACCGGCACAATCATCGGAATCAGCATACCAGAAACCAGGAAACCTTCCTGAATTTCTTCCTTCTTCCACTGAGCCACTACGAACTCAATACCCAGACCTACTACATAAGATACTACGATCTTAGGCAATACAGCCAGGAAACCATATACAAACTTTTCAATAAAGCTGCCTTCAACTCCAGCAGCCAGATAATGCTGGTAACCCACATTATACATACCGAACAGCAGCGCCGGAATCAGTGCAATTACTACCAGCGACATGATGCGCTTGCTGTCAATCGCATCGTGAATATGCGTACCAGTCTTTGAAGTTGTATTCGGAACAAACAGGAATGTTTCGAAACCATCGAATACAGAACGGAAAGCCTGGTATTTGCCTCCCTCTTCAAAGTTTGGCTTTATCTTATCGATATAATTTCTTAACGCTTTCATTTATTTATAAAATCTTTTGAATTAGTATTAGCACATTTCGCGGCGAAGCATATCCAGTCCTTCACGCACAATACGCTGCAATTCCATCTTCGAAGAGCAGACGAATTCGCAGATTGCAAAGTCTTCCGGAGCTACTTCATAAATACCCAAGGCTTCCATCTGGTCAATATCACCGGCGATAATGGCCTTGATCAGATATTCAGGCATGATGTCCATCGGAAGTACACGGTCATATTCATTTGACATGATCATATGACGTTCACCTCCCTTGATGCGGGCATCCAGACGATATTCTTTCTTACCCATCAGCCAGCTGAAATAAGAACGGCTTGTACTGAATTCATTGAAACGAGGCATGATCCATCCCAGCATTTCATGTACGTCGTTACCTTCAGGGATTACAGTCACCTGGCTGTGGAAAGCTCCCAGGAAGCCATTTGCAGCGATCTGTTTTCCTGTCAGCACGTTACCGCTGATGTAACGGAGTTCGCAAGAAGTGTTTACATTACCGGCAAACACATTTGTCAGCAACGCACCTACTTTCAGTTTGCAGTATGCCGGCTTCTTGACTTCAGAACCGGTTACAGCCACTGTGCGGGTCATATCTACGTGACCGGTATTGAACAGACGTCCGATGAAGATAACTGCCTGCGGATCAATGGTCCATACCGTTTCTCCCTTGTTGACAGGAGCGATGTGGTTGATCTGCACACCTACGTTACCAGCAGGATGAGGACCATCAAACACATTGATTTCCACATTCTTCGCTTGAGTCAGGGCAGCAGCATTCTGCTTCACGCTGATACTCAGATAAGTTTTGGCCATCTTAGCCAAAGCATCCAGACCTGTCTGGAAATTCGCTTCTTCTCCCTTCAGTGCCATTTCAAATTCAGGAGCCAGCGGGTTGCTGTCGAATGCCGAAACAAAAATAGCTCTCGGAGCCACTGTCGGATCAGCCACTACATCGTAAGGACGCTGCTTGATGAAAGCAAACATACCTCCGTTCAGCAAGGCTTCCTTTACCTGCTCTCCAGACATTTTTGAAACGTCTTTCTTTCCGAACTCTTCGTAGTCCTGCTCTGCAGCAGCCTCTACGGTAATACTCATCACCTTACGACGAGCTCCACGTTCCACACTGGTTACCACGCCACTTACAGGCGACACAAATTTCAATTCAGGATGATTCTTGTCGACAAACAAGGGTCCTCCGGCCATTACATATTCCTGTTCCTTAACCACAACTTTAGGAGTCACTCCTGTAAAATCGTCCGGAATCAATGCATAGAATCCAGGTTCCTTTACAGACATAACTTCTGCGGCAGCTTTACCTTTCAGGTTTATGTCAAGACCTTTACGCAATTTAATTAAATTAGCCATATTGGGTTATAAAAAATAGTTTTATAATTTTGAGTGCAAAATTAAATAAAAAATAGCTGAAAAACACAACAACGACCGTCTTATTACGGAAATAATTCTTTAAAATGAAGGGGAATCCTTTCAGGCCCTGATTTAAAAAGGTCGATTTTGCAATGTACAGAAAGCAAATTGGCAGATCAATACTTTTTTCACCTAATTATAAAAAGAAGCGCAGCCCGACAAAAAGAGCCGCAACTCAGCAAAGAGGCGGCTCCACAATCATTCCATCCGGCAAAATCCCCGTCAATCGTTATTGCCGTGGGCATCCAGATAAAAATCCATATTCTCTACCGTAAGCAGGTTGATCGGCATATAATTGGACTCTTTCACTTTTTTTCTCAGGACAAGATGCTTGCACAGACATTCCACACTGCTGTACCCTTGCACGGTGGGCTGCTGGGCAATGATAAAGTCGACCGACCCGTTGCGCAGGCATACCTCGTTGCGTTCCAGCAAGTCATATCCCATCAGCCGGAAGTCCGTACGCTGCTGCTTCTGCATGTATTCTCCGATGACATAAGCCTTCGAGTTGAAGGCAATTCCGCAAGTCACCTGAGGATGGGCTGCAAAAAAGGCATCCAGCAAAGATTCCGCCTCTTCCGGATGCTTCGCATGCAGGTCGAGTTTCCACATCTTCACCTCCGGGCAATGTTCCTGCATGTAGGAACAGAAGCCTTCCTCACGGATCTGCTGCTGGTTAGAACCCAGCCGCCCTTCATTGATCAGACGGAAAATCACCAGTTCGGTCTGCCCTCCCATCAGCATCCGCATCATACGTGCGGCAAAACATCCGCTTTGTCCCGCATGCTGGCCGTAGAATGCCAGCGGAGCCAGTTCCGGAATATTAAAGTCGATGAACACATACGGAATGGACTTTTCCTTCAGTGCCGAAGTCAGCAGGGCCGTCTCCTCCTTCAGTGCCGGTGCCAGGATAAACCCGTCAGGATTCGCCTCCAGCAGTTTGTTTCCAGCTGCTCCAAACGAGCCCGACTCGTACTGGTCATAATATTCTATCATCAGTGAAACATTGAAATCGGAAAATGCCGCCACTGCCTGCTTCATGCCGTTCACCACAAAGGCCCAATAATCTTCGGGAGCATGCAGAGGCAACAGGCACGCAAACACATACCGCTTGTTCGAAGCCAGGGCACTGGCATACATGTTGGGCTGATAATTCAGCTGCGCCAAAATATCCTCCACTTTCTTGCGGCTTTCCTCCGAAACCCCACTCCGGCCGTGCAGGACACGGTCTACCGTACCCACCGACACTCCTGCCAGCTGGGCGATATCCTTGATGCGAATTCTGCTTGTTTCTTCCTTCATTTTCTCGATTTCCTTAATTTTAACACAAGATATACCTATTATTTCATAAAAAACGACACAAATATATGACTTTTTTTGGTAATTCAAAAATTTGTCGTACCTTTGTGTGCGTACACAGAAAGGATATTTGCAGGCATATCACGCATTAAGCAAAATCTTCTGCGGGATTACAGTTTGGGGATATTTAAACTTTATAACGATAACATATAATAAAATTTATCTGCAATGGGAAAAATTGTTACTCTCGGTGAAATCATGCTGAGACTTTCTACTCCGGGCAACACTCGTTTCGTTCAGTCAGACAACTTTAACGTAGTTTATGGTGGTGGTGAAGCCAACGTAGCTGTCAGCTGTGCAAACTATGGTCACGAAGCTTACTTCGTAACTAAATTGCCGAAACACGAAATCGGCCAGTCGGCTGTCAACGCACTGCGCAAATACGGTGTAAAAACAGACTACATTGCCCGTGGTGGTGACCGTGTAGGTATCTACTATCTGGAAACCGGTGCTTCAATGCGCCCAAGTAAGGTGATTTATGACCGTGCTCACTCTGCCATCGCAGAAGCAGATCCTTGTGACTTCGACTTTGATGCCATCATGGAAGGTGCCGACTGGTTCCACTGGTCAGGTATTACTCCGGCCATTTCTGACAAGGCTGCCGAACTGACCAAGCTGGCTTGTGAGGCTGCAAAGCGTCACGGTGTAACGGTTTCTGTAGACTTGAACTTCCGCAAGAAACTGTGGACAAAGGAAAAAGCACAGTCTATCATGCGCCCGCTGATGCAGTATGTAGACGTTTGTATCGGTAACGAAGAAGATGCAGAACTCTGCCTGGGCTTCAAACCGGATGCTGACGTAGAAGGCGGAAAGACTGATGCTGAAGGCTACAAGGGCATTTTCACAGCCATGGCTAAGGAATTCGGATTCAAATATGTAATCTCAACGCTGCGTGAATCATTCTCGGCTACTCACAACGGATGGAAGGCCATGATTTACAACGGTGAGGAATTCTATACTTCAAAACGTTACGACATCGACCCGATCATCGACCGCGTAGGTGGTGGTGACTCATTCTCTGGTGGTATCATCCACGGCTTGCTGACTAAGCCTAACCAGGGAGAAGCACTGGAATTTGCAGTAGCTGCATCGGCTTTGAAGCACACTATCAACGGTGACTTCAACCTTGTTTCTGCAGAAGAAGTAGAAGCATTGGCTGGCGGTGATGCAAGTGGCCGTGTACAGAGATAATTCACTTCACTATTCATCTTAAAAAACCAATTGAAAATGGCAAAATTCGATAAGATCGCAGTATTGAACAAGATCGGTTCAACAGGAATGGTTCCTGTATTCTATCATAAAGACGCAGAAGTTGCAAAGAAAGTGGTAAAGGCTTGCTACGACGGTGGTGTCCGTGCGTTCGAGTTCACCAACCGCGGTGACTTCGCTCACGAAGTATTCGCTGAAGTAGTAAAATACGCAGCCAAGGAATGTCCGGAAATGGCAATGGGTGTAGGTTCTATCGTTGACGCTCCTACTGCTGCCCTGTACATCCAGCTGGGTGCCAACTTCGTGGTAGGTCCGTTGTTCAACCCGGAAATCGCAAAGGTCTGCAACCGCCGTCTGGTAGCTTATACTCCGGGATGCGGAAGTGTATCTGAAGTAGGTTTCGCACAGGAAATGGGATGCGATCTGTGCAAGATCTTCCCGGGCGATGTACTCGGAACCAAGCTGGTAAAAGGTCTGCTGGCCCCGATGCCATGGTCAAAACTGATGGTTACCGGTGGTGTAGAACCGACTCAGGAAAACCTGACTTCATGGATCAAGGCAGGTGTATTCTGCGTAGGTATGGGTTCTAAGCTGTTCCCGAAAGACAAGGTGGCAGCAGAAGACTGGAACTATGTAACTGAAAAATGTAAAGAAGCGTTGGCATACATTGCTGAAGCGCGCAAATAACGTTCATTTTGTTTAAAGGTGTATAAAGTAAAAAGGCATTGCTGGTTCTCTGGCAATGCTTTTTTTGTTTCCGGACATTTCCATCTGCCTTCCGGACCGACATCCGGGGCTTTCCTTTCACCTATTTATATATTCGAAAATAAATTGCTATTTTTGCAAAACAAAAAAAGACAAAAACATTATGGACGAACTGACACTTAGTACCCCCACCCTCCTCTTCTCGGCAGTCTCACTGATTCTGCTGGCTTATACCAACCGTTTCCTTTCCTACGCCCAACTGGTGCGTATCCTGAAGGAACAATACGTAAAGCAGCATTCGGAGGTTACCGCCGCACAGATCGCCAATCTGCGCAAGCGGCTTTATCTCACACGCAGCATGCAGGTGCTGGGAATCTCCAGCCTGTTCTTCTGCGTCATTTCCATGTTTCTCATTTACATCGGCCTCCACGACTTGTCGGTATATGTCTTCGGCCTTGCCCTCCTGCTGCTGATTGCTTCCCTGGGAGTATCCATCTGGGAAATACAGATTTCCGTCAATGCACTGGAGATTCATCTGAAAGACATGGAATCCTGATTCCGCCACCAGCGAGAATCCTTTGCAGGGAGCATTTCCCTGCCGTCAGATTTAGTTACTTACAAAGAAACCCATTTATATGAATCAGAAAGAAATTCCTGTACTGCTGCTGACCGGTTATCTGGGAAGCGGAAAGACCACCCTGGTCAACCACATCCTGTCGAACCAGCAGGGCATCCGGTTCGCAGTGATTGTCAACGACATCGGAGAGGTCAACATCGACGCCAGCCTGATCCGCAAGGAAGGCATTGTAGGCAATAAAGACAAGAGTCTGGTCGCCCTCCAGAACGGCTGCATCTGCTGCAGCCTCCAGTCGGACCTGGTGGCACAAATGCTGGAACTGATGCAGCTGAACTGCTTCGACTACATCGTCATCGAGGCCAGCGGCATCTGTGAACCGGAACCCATCGCACAGACCCTCTGTTCCATCCCTTTCATGGGAGGAGCCTATACGCAGCACGGAATATGCCGGCTGGACTGTATCGCAACGGTGGTCGATGCCCTGCGGATGCAGGATGAGTTCGGTTGCGGAGAGGCACTTGCGGAAAAACCGGCAACGGAGGAAGACATCAGAAACCTGCTGATCCAGCAAGTCGAATTCTGCAACCTCATCCTCCTGAACAAGGCAGATAAGGTCAGTCCGGAACACCTGGAACACATCCGTGAGGTACTCCGTGCCCTGCAGCCTCAGGCAGCCATCCTGACCTGCGACCATGCAAACGTAGCACTCGACCGGTTGCTGCACACCGGGTTGTTCCACTACGGGGCCACGGCAGCCTCGGCAGGCTGGGCGGTTGAAATGGCCCATACCACCTGTGAATGCGGACATACCCATGACGCACACGAGCATGATGCGCATGAACATGATGCACACGGACACAATCACGAAACGCATGAGCACCGTTACGATGAGCACGGCTACTGCAGTTGCGGACACCATCATGCGCACGACAAGAGTCATGCGGATACTTACGGCATTACGACCTTTGTCTATACGGCCCGTCCGCCCTTTCAGACAGCGAAATTCGACCGGTTTATCGCCCAACAGTGGCCGGCAGGCGTCATCCGGGCCAAAGGAATCTGCTATTTCAGTGAAACGCCCGACATCACCTGCATCTTTGAGCAGGCCGGACGACAGAAGCAACTTACGGAATCGGGACTATGGTATGCCACGCTTCCACCCGATGAACTGGAAAGAAGAAAGCAGCAGGAACCGGAAATGTTCAGGGAATGGGATGAAGTCTATGGCGACCGCATGCAGAAGCTGGTCTTCATCGGCAAGGACCTGGACAAGGAAACAATCATCCGCCAGTTGGATGCCTGCCTGGACAAAGATTGCCTCATTACCCAACCCTAATAGATTTGATCATGAAACTGCAACATAAAGTATGTGTACTCACCGGTGGAGGTGCCGGTATCGGACGCTGTCTGGCGGAAACCTTCCTCCGTGAGGGAGCCCGGGTATACCTGATCGACAAGGAGATACCCGACTGTGAATTGTATCAGCCGTCATCCGGAATCAAATGGTTCCGGGGAGACATTGCCCGGCAGCAGACACTGGACGAGTTTGCCGACTGGGTACTGGAGCAGGAAAGCGGCATCGACATCCTTGTCAACAACGCCTGCCTGGTGAACGGAGGCATCCTTTCCGACTGTTCATACGAGGATTTTCTCTATGTACAGCAGGTGGGAGTAGCAGCTCCCTACTGGCTGACGAAGCGCTTCAAGCCGTATTTCCGAAAGGGAGCAAGCATCGTCAACCTCTCGTCGACCCGTGCTTTCCAGTCGCAACCCGATACGGAGAGCTATACCGCTGCGAAAGGAGGCATTACGGCACTGACGCATGCCCTGGCTGTCAGTCTCGGAGGCATTGCCCGTGTGAATTCCATCGCTCCCGGATGGATTGAGACGGCCCGTTTCCATGAGGGAACTGCGGTTCCGGCTTATGCTCAGGCCGACCTGGAGCAGCATCCGTCCAGACGGGTCGGAGAACCGGAAGACATTGCCCGTGCGGTACTGTTCCTGTGCGACGAGCGGAACAGTTTCATCAACGGCACCAACCTGACCATCGACGGAGGAATGAGCAAGCTGATGGTTTATCATAACGACTGTGGCTGGCAACTGGAAACGGAATGAGAGGACCGTTGCCTGCCGGCATTAACAAATTCCCCCGGAATCCCATGCCTACTGACGATGGAATTCCGGGGGAGTTTGTTTGGATTCGGATGAACCGCGGTACGCGATGCCAATACATGCAGCCCACCGCAAGCCCTACCTCACCGTATGACGGACTTACTTGATCTCGATGGTATATACCGATTCGAAGACTTCACCGGCTTCAAGATGCTGCATCCATTCCTTGTCCTTGAGTTCCCCGCTGAAATGTGCGCGGTCGCAACGGCCGTACCAAGGTTCGATACATACAAACGGAGCATTCTTGGAAGGAGGCGACCAAAGTCCCACTACCGGAGCCTCAAACTGCATGGACAGCCACGGACGACGGTCGGGAGTATAAAGTACCACTTCCTTCAACTGGCTGTTTTCCAGTATCAGGGCATCGCGGTCGAAGGTATGCACGTCAATCGGCAGCAAGCCCTCTTCGTTCAGTGTCAGCGGATAACGGGTGTCCGGATCGGCACAACCCTTTTCTGCCACCAGAATATACTCCAGGTCTTCCTTGCGGTCGAATCCGAAATAACCTTTCATTGCTTCCTCTGCCTTGAATCCGGGATAATAGAAAGCCGGATGCGCTCCAATCTGGAAAAGCAGGGTTTCGTGTCCGGTATTTCTGACCTTCCACATGACATCAATCTTCCGTCCTCTCAGACGATAACCGATTTCCAGTTCAAAATCGAACGGATATTTCTTCCGCGTCTCCTCGTTCGATACCAGGCGGAAACGGACCTCGGCAGCCGACTCATGAAGCAGTTCGAACTCCATGTCTCGGGCAAAACCGTGCTGTCCCATCTGATAACTCACTCCCTGATGGCGGTAAGCACCTTCCCACACGCTTCCCACAAACGGGAAGAGCACCGGAGAATGGCGCTTCCAATAAGCCGGATCGGCCTGCCATAAATACTCTGTGCCATTGGCCCTGATACTGGCCAGTTCCGCACCAAACGACTTGACGCCAATGGTCAGTTCCGAATTTGATAAAATTTTCATCATGTTGTTCTTATTGTGATTTGGTTACTGTTGAATGCGCGTCCTTACCGGGCCAGTCCTGCCAGCAAGTCACATACCTGCTCCAGGTAACGCTGGTCCACCTTGTCGAAGGTATTCAGTTCGTCGCTGTCGATGTCCAGCACGCCCAGTACCTTACCGTCCCGGCAAATGGGAACGACAATCTCCGAACGTGAAAGCGAACTGCAGGCGATGTGTCCCGGGAACTGGTCGACATCGGGTACCACCTGAGTGGTCTGCTGGACCCATGCCGTACCGCATACCCCTCTGCCCTTCCGGATGCGGAAACAGGCGACACTGCCCTGAAAAGGTCCCAGCACCAGTTCATTGTCTTCTGAAGCCCCCGGACGTACGATATAAAAGCCTACCCAGAAAAAGCCGAACGCTTCTTTCAAGGCCGCTGAAGTATTCGCCAGAATACTTACCCAGTCGGTCTCCCCTTCGAGGAGGGTACGCAACTGCGGCAGAAAGGCTTCATAACGTGCTTCTTTTCCCAGTTCTTCTGCTTGCTTGAATGATTGTTCCATATCTGTTATTCTACTTATTATTCTTTGTTACGTGTTCTACAAAACCTGCACAACAAAGGTGTGGCAGAACTCCAGCGAAGCCGTTTCTGACACACCCTTCTGTCTCATTTCTTATACTGCGATGGAATCCTCCGCATGTTAAATCCGGTCGAGTACCACCCGGATCAGGTCGTCAATCTGTGACTTGTAACCCGTATTGGCCTCCTTGGCCACACGGTTGGCAATTACCATGCACACCGTAGTAGCCTTGTGTCCCATCAGACGGGCCAATCCGGCCAATGCTGAACTTTCCATTTCAAAGTTTGTAATCCGGTGTCCCTGATACTCAAAGCTTTCAATCTTCTCGTTCTGATGCGGGTCGGCCAGAGGAATACGCAACTGACGTCCCTGAGGACCGAAGAAACCGCCGCAGGCCACCGTAACCCCTCTCACCATATCCTTACCGGCAATGCGTTCCACCAGTTCGGCATCCGCATCCACCACGTAGGGAGCCGGCGCACACAGGTTGCCGCTCCATCCCAGATGGTTGAGCAAGGCCCGCTCCATCGGCAGGTCGCACACCGCATTTCTGCCTGCATAGAAATTCAGCAAGCCGTCGAAGCCCACCGACTTTTCCGAGCAGATAAACGTACCGACAGGAGTAAAGGGCTGCAGTCCGCCGCAAGTGCCGATCCGCACCACCTCCAGCTGACGGAATTCCTCTTTCTCCATGCGTGTATCAAAGTCGATATTGGCCAGTGCATCCATCTCATTCATCACAATGTCGATGTTGTCACAGCCGATACCGGTAGAAGTCACCGTAATCCGTTTTCCCTTATAGGTACCTGTTACCGTATTGAACTCACGGCTGGAGATGTCACATTCCTTGGTCTCGAAATGCGAAGCCACCAACGCTACCCGTCCCGGGTCACCCACCAGAATCACCTTATCTGCCAACTGTTCGGGTCTTACATGCAAGTGAAAAACCGAACCGTCCGAATTAATAATCAATTCGGAAGAAGGAAAATACTTTTTCATATGTCTAAGTTTAATTAAGTAAAGTTCTATTTGCTGAGCGGTTCATTCAGCGACTTGTTGGGATCGGGATGTGCGATGCTCTCGCGCATTACCGTATCGGCCTGAATGTTCTTCATACGGTAATAATCCATGATACCCAGGTTGCCGCTACGGAAGGCATCCGCCATGGCCTTTGGCACCTCGGCCTCAGCCTGAATCACGTTGGCTCTTGCCTCTTCGGCCTTGGCCTTCATTTCCTGTTCGAGGGCCACTGCCATGGCACGGCGCTCTTCAGCCTTGGCCTGTGCGATATTCTTATCAGCATTTGCCTGATCAATCTGTAAAGAAGCTCCGATGTTGCGGCCTATGTCAATATCCGCGATATCGATGGACAGGATCTCGAAAGCCGTTCCGGCATCCAGTCCCTTACGGAGCACCAGCTTGGAGATAGAATCCGGATTCTCGAGAACCGACTTGTGGTTTTCCGACGAACCGATGGAAGACACAATACCCTCTCCTACACGTGCCAGTACCGTATCCTCACCGGCACCACCCACCAGCTGGCGGATGTTTGCACGCACCGTCACACGGGCCTTGGCAATCAGCTGAATACCATCCTTGGCCACCGCCGTTACCGGAGGAGTATCAATCACCTTCGGGTTGACCGACATCTGTACTGCCTCGAACACATCCCGTCCGGCCAGGTCGATTCCCGTAGCCATCTGAAACGAAAGTTCGATATTGGCCTTCGAAGCCGACACCAGTGCATGTACCACCTTCTCCACATGACCTCCTGCCATGTAATGCGCTTCGAGCTCATCACGGGTGATGGTCTTCAGTCCCGCCTTGTGGGCCTCGATCATCGCAGGCACGATGGTATAGGGCGGAACGTTCCGGATACGCATCAAAAACAACTGCACCAACGAAATATGTACCCCGGAAACCTTAGCCGACAGCCAAAGGAAGAAAGGAACATAATGGAAAAACACCGCCAACAGCACGATACTTCCGCCTGTCAGGACAAAAGGTAAAACACTAGCATCAATCATACCTATCAGATTTTATAGTTTACATTAAGTTATCAGTTTATCTGCCTCCGGAGAAAGAGAACCCCCTCCTCCTCAAGGGCAGGCATTTTCGGGTTAACGGGCATCGGCCACCGGTATCACAATCACCGTACTGTGCTCTATCCGGGCAACCTGGACCGGCATGCCTTCTTCGATAAAGCCACCGGCAGAACGTGCTTCAATCACCTTGCCGTTAATCTCCACGTTGCCGATCTGCGCCAGCCGTGTCAGGGCAGTACCCTTATCACCTTCCTTTATCTGCGCATTCTCCAGCGGATTGTAACAATAGTCGAGTGATTTTTTCAAGGACAGGCGGTCAATCGTCCTCGATTTCATGAACCATACTGTCAGTCCGACCACTTCCAGCACGGCAATGAGAAGTACCCAAATACTCACTTCCGTACCCAGTGTCAGGAAGCTATAGACCACCGCTCCCAACAGACTCACCACCGCTCCTACGCCGGACACACTGATACCCGGAGCCACCGCAAACTCTACGGCAAACAGGACTGCACCAATGAGGAGCAATGCAACAATTACAATGACTTCCATCTCTTCATATCACATTTAAAGTTAATACCACTCCGGGAATCCAGGTCCCGGACATTGAGCGGAACGGAAATGCAAGCAGGAAATTACTGCCGGACAAGTGCCTCTATACAGATAGGCAACAAAGGCCCGATTCCTGTCCCCTCTGAATACAAATATAATGGAATTCTCTGAAAACGAAAAGATTTTCTTCCAAAAAGCATTGCCCACCTGCTGTCCATCATGTATTGGCGCAGTTCCGGCATTCCAGCGAGCGGAAAAAGATTCTTCATTGTCCGTACCGGAACGCATCATTGTCTTTCAAAGAAAAGCTGCCCGCCTTTTTCAGAAAGACCGCGGCCTTTTCCGAAAAGACGGGCAGCTTTTGCTGCACACTTGCTTATGGGTTTCAAAATCCATAAGCACAATATTACTCATGCATTTACTTACTGCGTCCCCACGACTGAATCTCGGTATTCCGCACCTTCACTTCCAGGCTGGCTACCTCCTTGCGCAGGCCCTCTATTCTGCGTTCCATATCCCGCATGCCGGGAGTCATCTGCTGCCGGGTTGCTTCGGGGGCCGCTGCGTATTTCTCACGCAACCGCTGCAAGGTTCCCTGCAGATCCTCAAGGTCCTTGTTTTTCTGTGCCAGCTGCTGATACTGTTCACGCGCCTTCTTCGAAGAGAAGTCGGACAACTGGTCGTAAACCGTATTGTCATTCACCACAAACACAAAATCCTTTCTGCGCTTCGCATCATTGTCTCCGTACATCAGCTGCGCCAGTGTCTGCTTGGCAATGCGTACCTTATCCTCGTCGGTCCAGGTCGTGCGGATTTCCTTCAAGGTTGCCGCCGCAGCCAGTTTCTCCGGATCGGTATTCTCATAGTCATAAACCTCTTTTGAAGCATTGGGAACAAAGACATACACGCAGACCTTTCCTTCGGGCTGATAGCGGTCGGACACAAACCATCCCAGGTTATTGTAATCGTCGACCACATACATATAATCATTATACGGAGAGTTGAAAGGCATTCCCATATTGTCCGGACGCAGGTACTCGTTAGAATCCGAATCATAGCGGGTCACGAAGATATCGTATTTACCCAGACTCTCTTCTCCCTCGGCGGCATAATACAAGGTAATACCGTCGGCTGCCAGGAACGGATAGTCCGGATTCTGCCCCTCAATGCCACGGAGTTTTTCCGGATCGCCCCACTTGTCGATCAGGCGGAAGCTCGACCACAGCGCGGATCCCTGCTCACCGGGAACCACATAGATTTTCTTATTTCCCAATTCATTGACAAACTGCACGTTCTTTCCGCTTTCATCCGCCACAATCTCTCCGGCATCCTTACTCAACTTATAGGCAGAAAGGAAATCAGGCTTGCTCACCACAAAACTGTCTACCACCACCACCTTTTCCGTAGCCCGGAACATGCGGGCAGCCATCCGGCAATGCGCCAGTTCTCGCTCGGCAGCCTCCGTATTGCGGTCCTTCTTCTCCAGCCAGTAGATATGCTGTTCCATGTTCTCTACCGCCTCGTCAAAACGGTACGTATCGCAATACAGCCGTCCCAGATACAGATAGGCATTGATGACCTTGCGGGCCGCACTCTTTTCCAGATAGGGACGTGCCTCCTCCAGGTCGCCCCCTTCATAACAGCATGCCCCGTACCAGAAGTTGTAGTTGGCATTCGACGGAGCCTGTTTCACCAGTTTCCGGAACACCGGGCGCGCCTTTTCAAATTCTCCGTTCTCAAACCATCTCCGGGCTTGTGTCAACGTCTGGGCAGTCGCCGTTCCGGCACAAAAAAAGGCCAATAATAAAGGGAGATATTTCTTTTTCATAAGATCCATCCAAATTTTATGGTTAATTTCAGATTCTCAAAACCTATTATCAGCGAAAAACCCCTCTCCTAGGAGAGCTGTCTGTCTGAAGTCATGCACAAAGATATACATGTTCTTTCAGAAAACGATATATTCTCACATAAAAGTTACGGCATCATTAAGAGTTTTCTAAAAGTTTTGTTAACTTCGCAGAAAATCTGTCCTGCCCGACCGGGGAAAAGACAGGGCACTGCACTTTCGGGCAGAGAACACCCGACATCAGGACAGGAGTTTAGAATAAACGAACATTTAAGAAATTATGCCACAAATATCTATTCGCGGAAATGAAATGCCGGAATCGCCTATCCGGAAACTGGCGCCTTTGGCCGAAGCTGCCAAGTCGAGAGGAGTTCATGTATACCATCTGAATATCGGTCAGCCCGACCTTCCTACTCCCAAAGCAGCCCTGGATGCCATCCGCCACATCGACCGTACCGTACTGGAATACAGTCCGAGTGCCGGATACCGCAGCTATCGGGAAAAGCTGGTAGGCTACTACAAGAAATACAACATCAACCTGACTGCCGACGACATCATCATCACGACCGGCGGTTCGGAAGCCGTACTGTTCGCGTTCATGAGTTGTCTGAACCCGGGAGACGAAATCATCGTGCCGGAACCGGCCTATGCCAACTACATGGCCTTTGCCATTTCTGCCGGAGCGGTGATCCGTACGGTAACCACTACCATCGAAGAGGGATTCTCCCTGCCGAAGGTGGAAAAATTCGAAGAACTCATCAACGAGCGTACCAAAGGTATCCTGATCTGTAACCCTAACAACCCTACCGGCTACCTGTACACCCGCAGGGAAATGAACCAGATCAGAGACCTGGTGAAGAAATACGACCTCTTCCTCTTCTCGGACGAAGTGTACCGTGAATTCATTTATACGGGTTCTCCCTATATCTCGGCCTGCCACCTGGAAGGCATCGAGCAGAACGTGGTACTGATTGACTCTGTTTCAAAGCGGTATTCCGAATGCGGTATCCGCATCGGTGCCCTGATTACCAAAAACCCGGAAATCCGCAAGGCCGTGATGAAATTCTGCCAGGCCCGTCTGAGTCCTCCACTGATCGGACAGATTGCCGCAGAAGCCTCACTGGACGAACCGGAAGAGTATTCAAGAGAGATGTACGACGAGTACGTGGAACGACGCAAGTGCCTGATTGACGGACTGAACCGTATCCCCGGTGTATACTCACCGATCCCGATGGGAGCCTTCTATACCGTTGCCAAACTGCCGGTTGACGATGCGGAAAAATTCTGCGCATGGTGTCTGTCCGACTTCAACTACGAAGGAGAGACTGTCATGATGGCCCCGGCAGCCGGTTTCTACACCACACCCGGAGCCGGAAAGAACGAAGTGCGTGTGGCCTATGTATTGAAGAAGGAAGACCTGGTACGGGCACTGTTTGTGTTACGCAAAGCCCTGGAAGCTTATCCGGGACGTGTAGACGAATGATATGAACTGGAAGTTTTTCATGGCCCGCCGGATTTATAAAAGCAATGAAGGCGGGAAGGAAGTATCCAAACCGGCAGTCCGCATCGCCATAGCGGGAATCGCTATCGGACTGGCGGTCATGATTATCTCGGTGGCGGTGGTCATCGGTTTCAAGCATCAGGTCAAGGACAAGATTACGGGACTGAGTGCAGACATCCTGATTACCAGTCTCGCGGAAATACAGTCGTACCAGGCAGCAACGCCTACCGTAGCCGACAAGGACCTGACGGACCGGCTGGAGGGTATTGCCGGAGTGGCTCATGTACAGCGCTATTCCACCAAACCGGGAATGATCATGACAGGTGAGAATTTCCAGGGAATGATGCTGAAAGGAATTGCGCAGGAGTACCGGCTGGATTACCTGAGAAAGCATCTTGTGGAAGGAGAAATACCGGCATTTACCGATTCGACAGCCAGCAACCAGGTAGTGGTTTCGCAAACGATTGCCGACCGACTGAAGCTGAAGGTGGGTGACAAGCTGAATACCTATTACCTGGACGAGCACATACGCGTACGGCGACTGACCGTGGCCGGCATCTACCAGACGCATTTCTCTGCCTTCGACGACCTCTTCCTGCTGACGGACTTTTACACCGCCAACCGGTTGAACAACTGGGACAAGGCCCTGGCAGGCGGCATTGAGGTCAAGGTGGAGGAAGGCCAGGACAACCATTCCGTAAACGACTGCATCATCGAACTGCTGGACAACTACAGCAAGGAGCACCAGTATACCGAATACTACTCGCGCACCGTTCAGGAAGTCTATCCGCAAATCTTTGCCTGGCTCGACCTGCTGGACATCAACATCTGGGTCATTCTCATCCTGATGACCGGAGTAGCCGGTTTCACCATGATTTCCGGACTGCTGATCATCATTCTGGAGCGCGCCAACATGATCGGGGTACTGAAAGCCCTGGGAGCCGACAATACCTCCATCCAGAAACTGTTCCTCTCTTTCTCCTTCTTCCTCATCCGGAAAGGAATGCTGTGGGGGAATATCGTGGCACTGGTCCTCTGTCTGGTTCAATACCTGTTCCAGCCCTTCAGACTCGACGAAAGCATTTACTACATTCCGTACGTTCCCATCGAACTGAACCTCGGAATCTGGCTGCTGCTGAACGTCTGTACACTGATTATATCCGTATGCGTACTGGTCGCTCCTTCGTACCTGATCAGCCGCATCCATCCGGTGAAATCCATCCGGTTTGAATAAAAAAACAGGGTCCCGAAAACTTCTGCGAGCTTTCGGGACCCTGTTTTTTCCGGAAATAACGGAATCAGCCTATCCGGCTTATTTTCTTCAGTTTTTCTTCATCAATCAATTTGATCTTACGTCCGTCAATGATAATCAGGTTTTCAGAAGCGAAATTGGACAAGGTACGGATGGCATTCGAAGTCGTCATGTTCGACAAGTTGGCCAAATCCTCCCTCGACAAATAAATACTGAGTGTACACTGGTCTTCCTCTACCCCATATGTTTCTTTCAGGAACAACAGCGATTCTGCCAGACGACCGCGGATATGCTTCTGCGTCAGGTTCACCGTACGCTCGTCTGAGATGCCCAAATCTTTCGATAATTGCTTGATGAAAAACATAGCCAGTTCAGCATTCTCTTGTATCAATTTCACGATCACAGGCATGGAGATCAGGCAGATTGTACAAGGCTCAAAAGCTGCGGCAGCCGTTACAAAGTTTTCTTCGGCAAAATAAGCCCGATAAGCAAAATACTCCTTGTTCTTGATGACACGGATAATCTGACTGCGTCCGCCTACCCCATCTTTATAAATCTTCACCTTACCACTCAGCAGGCACATCAGATGCCGCGGAGTCTCCCCCTCACAATAGATGGTCTCATTCTTTTTGTATTTCTGGATTGTAAAATTCTGCGCAAGATACTCACGCTGCGCCTCAGTCAAAGGTTGCCATAAATCAGGTATGCTTTCGGCAATTTCGCTTTCTGTTAATTCCTTTTTCACCATAAATGCTATAAAACCATGTTTTGCAGCACAAAGATAGCACAAAAAAATATATTTTTCGATTTTATACTTAAAAAAAAGCTCCTGAAAATACCTATTTATTATATATTTGCTCTTGCAATGCAAAAGAAAAGAAAGGATTTATCCACACGATATCGCTCTGTTCTGTCAGCTTTAATCATGCTGCTTTGTTCGCTGCACGGAATGGCCGGGACCGTACAACTGACGGCCCCGGAGAAACCTTATGTGAGTGATTCTGTCCTTCACCAGATTTACCGGCAGGCTGCCATATACGCAACCGCCGTAAAAGAATACAAGGCCGACCTGTATCTGAAAGGCAACCTGCAGCTCCACAAGCGGAACCGGATAGTAAAATATCTTCCCTCGATGTTCCGCTTCGAGAAAAATGTAAACGAATACATCCACGAGTCACTGAGTGAACTGCATTTCACCAGTCCCCGTATCTACGACCGGAAAATCAGGGCCGTATCCACGACCTTCCTGGGAGGGAGCAGCCGTTTTTTCGACATCCTCGACTTCCTGAAATTCAACCTTTACGCTCCGGCAGTCATGGGAGACAAGATTCTTTCTCCGCTGAACGAACAGGCCAGCATACACTATACCTACCTGCTGGACTCCATCGACTATCAGAAAGAGGGGGAATGGTACAAGATCAAGTTCATCCCGCGCTACCGCAGCACGCAGCTGCTCGAAGGTTTCTTCTGGATTTCTACCTCCGACTGGACCCTGCGGAAAATCCATTTTAAAGGAGCCTATAACATGCTGAAGTTCAAGGTACTCATGCAGATGGGAAACAACGAAGAAGACAGACTCCTGCCACAGTTGTTCAACATCAACTTCAATTTTATCTTCCTGAAGAATCACATCGAAATGGACTATACCGGCTGGATGACCTATAACTCCATCCAACTGGCTACCCCGGAGGACTTGGTGCAGCTGGCCAAGCGCAAAGAAAAATGGTTCGGGCAGGACAAGGAGAAATTCAACCTGTCGAGTTCCTACGTGCTGACCTGCGACACCAACAGTCTGGTACAGTCGCGGGATTCGTTCGCCCGCATCCGGCCCCTGCCACTGACGAACTACGAAGACAGTCTCTACATGGCCTTTGACGAACGGAGGAAGATTCATCCGGAAGACACACTGAAGAAAGAAGAGACCCGCCTGAAGAAAAACCTGGTATATATGGGTGAAATCGGAGACGCACTCATCAGCAGCTACAACATCGACATGTCGAACATCGGAAGCATTACCTGCTCACCGATCATCAACCCGCTGCTGGTGAGCTACAGCCACCGGAACGGATTTGCCTACCGCCAGGAGTTCAAGTACAACAAACTGTTCCACGACGGAAAACTGCTGCACATCGTCCCGCAAATCGGATACAACTTCACCAAAAAGGAGTTGTATGCCATGCTCGACGGGGAGTTCGTCTACAACCCGCTGAAGAACGGAAGTTTCGGTATCAGTGTAGGAAACGGTAACCGCATCTACAGCAGTATCGTGCTCGACCAGTTGAAGGAAAGGAACGATACCGCCCTGTTCAGTTTCGAGAACCTGAACCTGGACTATTTCAAGGATGTGTACCTGAACCTCTCACACAACATTGAGGTTGTCAACGGGCTGAAACTGTGGACAGGTATCTCCATGCACTGGCGCCACGTGGCAGAGAACAATCCCGACGTGGCTTCCCGCGTCCGGCTGAAATACAACAGTTTCGCCCCGAGAATCCGTGTGGAATGGACTCCCAACATGTATTATTACATCAACGGAAACCGCAAAGTCAACGTCGGTTCCTATTATCCGACCTTCATCTTCGATTACGAACGAGGCTTCAAGCTGATGAAGAATTCGGGAGAATACGAACGCTTCGAGTTTTCGGCGGAGCAGAAAATCCGGATCCGCAACCTGCACACCATTGCCTACCACATCGGTGGAGGATTCTTTACCAACCAGCAGGACATGTACTTTGTGGATTACGTCAATTTTGCCAACCGCAACCTGCCGGAAGGATGGAACGACGACATCGGCGGTACCTTCCAGATGCTCGACGGACGGTGGTACAATGCCTCGCGCCATTATTTCAGAGGGAACATCACTTACGAGACTCCCTTCCTGCTGCTCTATCCCGTATCGAAACTGCTGTCGTTCGTACAGAAAGAACGGATTTACGCCGGTATCCTGTTTATGCCATATCTGCATCCGTACTTTGAACTCGGATACGGAATCGGTACCCATGTATTCGATTGCGGAGCATTCATCGGAAACGAGAACGGCAAGTTTACTTCCGTAGGCTTTAAGTTCACCTTCGAGCTGTTCAACAAATAATCCCGGACACGGCCGACGGGGTACAGAGGCTGTATTTTTTCAGTTGTCACGCTTGACAGTACCAGCATACACGGCATAAAAAAAGAGGCTGAGACAGCCTCTTTTTACTGTTTCTGCCCCTCTGTGAAAGCGGCAGATGAACCAAGCTAAACCGATTTAGAAAATGATACCCAGACGGAAACCTGCATTGCTCTGACCGTCAATGTCTGTAGTCAGCGTAACGGTCTGGTTCGTCATGAAACTATAGTAACCTGCCAGATGCAGTCCGATCTTCTTTTCACGGAAAGGAAATACCTTTATACCCAATTCAGGAGAAGCATAAAATCCCCAGGCCGAATCATACACCCCGCCGGTACCGTAATACGTGGTATTGCGCGCATACACCGCTCCCAGTTTGGCTCCCGCATAAAACTTAAAGCTGTCGCTGTTATACAGATTATACGCCGTAGCCGCACCAAAAGGAAGCTGATAAGCCGAACGCTGCTGGTCGGTAGTCAGCGACTCCGTAGGAGACAGTGACAGTACCTGACGGTCGATATACTTATGATTGGTATGGAAATTGATGAACGCACCTGCCGACCAGCGGGAAGTAATATCATACAATCCCTCTATGTTCATACCCCATCCACTGATCTTATCTGCAAAATCGGTAGAAAGAGGAGCATTCATCTGCCAGTCAACAATCAGATGCGCTTTCGACGAATTCCACTGTCCGTACGCATTCCCCATGCAAAAAGCCATTGCGCTCACCAGCAAGGCCAGTCTCCGAAATATTCTTTTTGTTTTCATAATTACCTTCCTCCTGTTATTTATTACGTGTGATATAAGCCGACTGCATAAAGGCCTGGTCAATACCAGACACCATCAGCTGCAGATTCAGCTTACCGCTACTATACTTGAATCCCTGTGCATTGGCATACCACACCACCGGTATGGTCTGTGACGTACTTCCTTCTCCTTCCTGCTTCCGGGTAAGGTCTACCATCTCCATCACCAGTGCATTGGTGTCGTACGAGTAAGTGACCGGATACGGATAATACCATCCTCCTCCCCACCAGGGGCCCCAGAATCCGGTATCCCACCATCCGTTCCAATACCCGCCGGTCACCACCTGAGTGGTTTCGGCAATGTAGGAAAGCTGTACACCAAAATCGGCTTCATCCTTTTTCTCCGGGTCCGTAATACGCGTGTATCCCCTGCTGTTCAGATTCGCCTCTACCTCCTTGATCAGCGTCTGGGCATTTTCGTCCTTCCAGTAAGAAGCCCGTATGGCCCCCGCCTCCAGGATACTATCGGGCAGGAAATAAGTCGTATAAGCCGAAAAATCCGTACTGTTGTCATAGTCCGTATAGACTACCATATTCCCGTCGAGATTGCTCAGATCCGGGTCTTTTTCACAAGCTGACACTCCCAGTGCCAGACATGCCAGAAATAAAATCTTTTTCATAAGTTTCTGTTTTTTATTCATTCAAATCATATGTTCCATCTCAGAACGAACGTCCCTTGAATACATTGCTCTTTTCCAGCGGCAACAGCACACCGTTCAGTGTCATCCGGTTGGAGTTGAAGTTCGGGCTGATTTCCACCGAAGCCCGATTGCTGCCTCCTGCCATCGTGATATCCACGCGGGCAGAAATACCGGTACCCATCACATTCATGGAAACCCTTACGGTACCCTTCTTGCTCTTCTTCACCTCGTAAGACGTCACCTTACCTTCTACAGTCACTCCTCCCAGACCGTTCGGTCCTGATACCGGAATGTTGAAAGCCACCTGTACCACAGCCTCATCGTCTTTCACCGAAACAAAGTTGGTATTTGCGTTCACATATGCCGTCTGGCCATACTTGAACACCACCTGGTCTGCCTCCAGCGTAAACATCTTGTTATCTATTGCCTGTACCGCCTCAGCAAACATCAGACTGTCCAACCGCTCCTGCAGTTCTTTCTTCTGTTCGCGTGTCAGTTCCTTTTCTACTTCCTGCGCCTGGATGCCCCCTACTGTAATCAGTAAAGTCAGCATCATAAATAACATCTTTTTCATCGTTCTCTCATTTTAAAACTTCTATTCATAAAACAAATCTCAGGCCCGTTCACTGCATTAAAGCAAATTAAAAAAATGCCTCTGATGTGAATATTCATAAAAATAAATTCTTATCTTTATATCGGACAAGACAAAAGTAATAATCAGACAGATACTCCACAAGTCATCTGATACTGACTGTACTTTTCCGGTGTCTCAAATGCATCATTAACTAACTAAAACCTCGATGATATGACACAACTTTCCGACATTACCCTCCTGATAGCCGTAATCGCACTTGCCCTTTGGCCGGTAGTCCTGTTCCTGCTGCGCGTCATTCAGGACCGTAAAAGACGGCTGGCACACCTGGAACGGATGACACGTAATGAACTGGACGGAATCAGTACACAGGAACTGGTGATACGCACGCTGAAGAAAATCGGCTGCCAGCCCGAAATCAATGAGGAAGGACATGTATCGTTCAAGTACCAGGGCGATGACTTCTACATTGCTGCAGAAGAGGAAAACCGCTTTATCATGATCTGGAATCCCTGGTGGGGCTCCATCAGCAACGACAATGAGGCCCTTCCTTTCCTGAAGGAAATCATCAACCTGTCGAACGTGAACTCACTGGTGACTACCGTATACATGGCCGATGAAGACGAAAAGACCATCGGTCTGCACTCGCATTGTCATACCTTCTTTTCTCCGGTGGAAGCCGAGCCCGATGAACACTTGAAGATGCTGCTCGACTATTTCTTTGATACCCACAATACCATCAAGGACAACATGAACCAGCTGGGAGCAACCGCCATCGAGGAAGAACAGAAGAAAGAGCGGGTAAAAGTGAAAGGATTTGCTGCCTACAAGGAAAACACCATACCTATCGAAACCCAGAGTAATTGAAATTCGGAGGAATTTATTACATTTGCGGCATGAAAAAGGTGTTAGAAGAAAATAAAGGCGTGCCTTTGTCACTGTTATGGACACTGGCCGGTATCGCAGGCATCTCTGTTGCCAATTTATATTACAACCAGCCTCTGCTGAACCGAATCAGCGAGGACCTTGGCGTTTCGGAATTTACAGCCAACCTGATTCCCATGACGACACAGATCGGGTATGCACTGGGACTGCTGTTCATCATCCCGTTGGGAGACTTATGCAAACGGCAGCACATCATCATTGTCAACTTCCTGCTGCTGGCTGTCTCCATGCTGGGATTCGGCATGGCCAACCACATCGGTTTCGTACTGCTGGCATCGGCCATTACCGGAATATGTTCGGTGATGCCGCAGATCTTCATTCCGATAGCCGCACAGTTTTCCGAGCCGCACAAAAAGGCACAGAACGTAGGCATCATTGTCAGCGGACTGCTTACCGGTATCCTGGGCTCACGGGTGGTGAGCGGTATCGTCGGTGAATACTGGGGATGGAGAACCATCTTCTACATCGCATCCGTACTGATGCTGATCTGCATTGTCATCATCATCCGCATCCTGCCGGACATGCCTCAAAATTACAAAGGCACCTACGGCGGGCTCATGAAATCACTCTTTACCCTTATCAGAGAAAATGCGACCCTGCGTCTGGTTTCCGTCAGAGCCGGACTGTGCTTCGGATGCTTCCTGGCACTGTGGGCCTGTCTGGCATTCAAGATGAGCGGGGCTCCTTTCTATGCCGGAAACAACGTGATCGGCCTACTGGGACTGTGTGGAATGGCAGGAGCACTGACCGCTTCCTTTGTCGGAAAGTTTGTCCAAAAACTGGGAGTGCGCAAATTCAACTTCATCGGATGCGGAATCCTGATTCTGTCATGGATTATCCTTTATATCTTCCGGGACAGCTATCTGGGTATCATTTCGGGCATCATCCTGATTGACATAGGTATGCAGTGCGTACAGATCAGCAATCAGACCTGCGCGCTCTCACAGGCTCCTCAGGCAGCCAACCGGGTGAATACCATCTTCATGACCACTTATTTCCTGGGAGGAGCCACAGGTACCTTCCTGGCCGGAACCTTCTGGCATCACTTTGAGTGGGCGGGAGTCACGGCAGTCGGCATCGGTCTTGCCAGCTGTTCCCTGCTCGTCACGCTGTTCACCAAAAAATAAAAACCGTATACCGGACAATGGCTGTACCTGCCGGATGCTTATGCCCGCAGCCGCATCCATTGTCCGTAAACCCTATCAACCCTTGAACCATGAAACATTCGAAAATCTATCCTAACGAATGGATGCAAATCCATCCATATACCCAGCAACAGCCTTCGGACATGTATTTTGTGGGACTGGCCAACCGTCTGTATGAAAGCCTCAAGGAGTCGGAACTTCCGGATACCTATCAGCGCAAGTTGGCCCTGTACGCAGCGGCCTATCTGGAAGACCTCATTTCGGGACTGGGACTCTGGGAAAGTTTCACGCAAGAGCATCGTCGCCTGTACGGCCGTACACTTCCTTTCTATCCGACAGAGGCTGACTATTGTGAGGGAGAGCCGAATCTGTCGGACCTGAAATTCCTTGTCTGGAACACCTGGCAGAAGGCCCTATTTCCCCATCCTTATCTTTCTCCGGAAGACCCGGATATCGACAGACTGGCCGGTCTTCTTGCGGCTCCATTGGCACAAGCCTACGAGGAAGCTCCGGAGAATGAATGCCTGAACGGGTATTTCGATGCCCCGGGCAGCGAAAAAGAGGGGTTACAGAAACTGACCTGGCTGTTCGGACATACCTATCTGACTGAACCGTCCATGGCGCCTTACATCGAACGGGTAACTCCGTCCGACCGCTTTATCATTCCGACCGGACCACTGGCTCTGTTCCTGCACGAATGGGTCGACTTGCTGTCCGAAAATACCGACTGGAAGAAAATCAAGGGACTGTATCTTGCGGAAAACCCTGTTCCGGCACAGACCAAAGAAAAGAACCGGGAAATGTACCGTCTCTTTACCGCCCAGACCCAAGGACATCCTGTAGTCTATCTGAACGGGTATGACGAACTGCGACGGTTCCTGGTGGATGTGTTGAAATGGCAGGACGACGACAATCATACCCTTCCGCATCTGAAGCCTTTCCGCAACTTCATTCTGATGACCAACGAGGAAAAAGGCATTCTGCTGGCCAAGGACATCTGCGAGTATATCTCCGACCCGGCCAATCCGCTCTATGATAAGGAAAAGGCTCAGGCCAATGCCTTCCGCCTGCTGACGGAAGAGACCCTCTGTCCGCCCGACCTGCTGACCTTATGCATCCGTCAGAAATGGTTGCCGGAAGCCGTCATTCCGGGTACACAGACAGCCGGTCTGGTCACCGAAAATGCCGACTTCATTGCACGGCATTCAATGCTGTATTATTACAGAGGAGACTGATTTCCTAAGGAATAATATCCTAAAGTGATCATTTGACAACATTCTTAAGTACGTCTTGCCTGGCAATACATGATTCGTTCTGTCCCCAACCAGGTAAGACATACTTATTTCCATATACTATGATAAAATACGGAAAACCTTCATTCAGTTAAACCAGTTGAGACATACTCACTCTTAAAAATAAATGATATGATTACCGACTTTCATGACAACCTCTTAAATCATTCTCACCCTTCAGATTCATATGACCACTCACAGGAAAGCACTTCAAATGGAGTCTGGCGCATAGCGGAACTAATCCCTGAAGCATTTGAGAAAATCGTAAAGTCTGCCAGCCATGGTAGTGGAATAAGTGGTATTCCAAGTGGCTTTGACTCTTTAGATCAGCTGACAGCCGGTTGGCAGAATGGTGAACTCATCGCCATTGGAGGACGACCAGGAATGGGAAAAACGGCTTTCATCCTTTCCATGCTCAAGCGAATGACGGTCGATAATCACATTCCGGCAATGCTGTTTTCTCTAGAGGTGAATGAGTACCAAATAGCTAACCGGCTGCTTTCTTGCGTATGTGAAATTCCTTGTGAAAAACTTAAGAAAGGACTACTGGCTCCTTATGAATGGGGACAACTCGATTATAAAATCAAAGAGCTGAACGATGCACCTTTATACCTAGACACTGCCGCTGCATTAACCATCGAGGAACTTTGCCAGAAAGCACAAAATGCGGTCAAAGAGTATGGTGTCGGCCTAATTGTCATCGACTACCTTCAACTGCTTTACCAGAAAATAGCCTACTCTGAATCCCGGTATACTGAATTAAACTATTTTACAAGAAGATTGAAAAGCCTGGCCAAAGAGCTGAATATTCCCATCATCATCACTTCCCAGTTGAACCGAGAAACTGAAAGAAGAGGAGGGCTCAACGGTGGACGTCCTCAATTAAGTGATTTACGTGACAGCGGTACCATCTGTGACGATTGTGACATGGTCTGCTTCATCCATCGTCCGGAATATTATCACATCTATCAGGATGAGCAGGGATACGACCTGCATGGAGTCGCTGAGTTCCAGATAGCGAAACAGCGAAACGGTACCCTCGGAAAAATATTATTGCATTTCCGAGAAGAATATGCCTGTTTCTACCCCATTGAACAACAGAAAGAAATGAAACAGGCAGTAAGACCTTCCCGTATCAGTCCCTCTGAGCAGCCTCCATTTAATTTCCCTATACCCGATGCTCCTTTTTAAATCACACGGATAGAAGGTGTATTGATAAAAACTTCTTCACCGGCAATATAAAGAGAGGCTGTCTCAAAATAAACTTGAGATGGCCTCTATTGTTTCATCTCAGATTGGTCCGAACTCAATTTCAACCTTCTTAAGTCCACGAAGATGGAACCTCTTGAAGTGTTTGTTGTTCTTGAGGTTTCCAAATACTGCTTCCACATCCTGCGGTCGCTGGCTGCGATATTTCAGACCTTC
>NZ_JABSOE010000054.1 GCF_013618865.1 Phocaeicola faecicola | reverse complement strand
TAGCTATCGCAATTTGGCCCAGCCCCTAAGGTAACTGATTCAAATATGCGACAAGCATTTTTTGAAAACAAATATTGTAAATCAAATAATTAACGAGTCTTTTTACAATTATTAAGAGACACTAGTGTAAGTGGGTAAAAAAGTACTATTTGTATTTTATACAAAAAATTGTTTGCTTAATGAAATGGAACATACATTGCCAATGATATTTAATACCTATATATAGGTATTAGATGCGTTTTTATACCCAAAAAATGGTATTTTTATAATCTTTTGTAATATCTAATTTTGCGTCCTAAAATAGATCTTTTATCGAAGAGAGATACAGTTTCCTTATATTTGAACTGGGGCTTCTGTAAAGTGCGATAAATATGAGGCTGGAACGGAGCTATCAGAAGAATTTTGGAGAAAATCCGTTTTTTAACTTAGTTAGATCTATCAATGAAAATATAAGTATTTATCTGCGTTGTATTAAGATATAGCATATCAGAACTACAACCATCCCGTTTTTTATTTAGATTTGCAGTTTGCTTTTAATCACTCAAGATCCGTATTACTATGTATGGAACTTAAATAAAGTACTAATATATATTGGATTTTCCTAAATATAATGCAGTTGCTATATTGTTAGACAACAGACGGTTGAGGTCTGTGAGATTATGCAACGGCACCAACAAAAACAACATGTATTTTTAATAATTTTAGTTTTGTTACACACAATGGTTTGTTTTAATTTAAAATTTACATATAATTTTGCATTATTAATAAATATGATGTTACTTATGAAAAAAGGTATTTTGGGGTGTAATATTATATACTTGTTTATACTTATTTGCATAGGAATTGCCCTCCCTATCAAATCGCAAAACAATTACAAAGTAAAACTTACAGGCACTGTTTATGAGTACGACCACAACAACAAGCGTTTGCCTTTAGAATTTGCAGCTGTGTCTATTCCTGAAATTGCACTAGGGACAACCTCTGATGAAAATGGTAGATACATACTGGAAAACGTACCTACTGGTAAAATTCGTATGCAAATTCAATATTTGGGCAAAGTCTCCATTGACACCTTAATAAATGTAAATAAGGATTTGGTTCTTAATTTTACAATGAGGAATGAGGATTTTAAGTTGAAAGAAGTTACAGTAACTGCAACCAACAGCCGTTCAGGCAAATCCACATCTTCTCACATTTCCCGCTCTGCTATGGACCATATGCAAGCGACCAGTTTATATGATGTAATGTCATTGATGCCAGGTGGAATTTCACAGAATCAAGATATGAGTTCGGCACAACAGATTAACATCCGTCAAGTTTCCAGTTCCAGTGGTCCGGAAGCTCCGATGAATGCTATGGGCACCGCAATAATTCGTGATGGTGCCCCCATCTCAAATAATGCTAATCTATCTGCGATGAGCCCTACGGTATTAAGTGGTACGGAAACACCCGCTTCATTGGCCGGAGGTGCCTCGCCGGCTGGTGGAACCGATGTTCGTAGTATTTCTACTGAAAATATAGAGTCTATACAAATCGTTCGTGGTATCCCTTCTGTTGAATATGGTGATCTGACCTCAGGAGCAGTAATTATTAATACAAAAGCTGGTCGTGAGCCGCTACGTGTCAAAGCAAAAGCCAATCCCAATATCTATCAGGTGTCTATGGGAACCGGTTTTGAACTTGGAAAAAAGAAAGGCGCTTTAAATGTAAGTGCAGATTATGCTTATAATACGAATAATCCAATATCCAGTTACCAGCACTATCAGCGTGCCACAACAAAGTTGCTCTATTCAAATACTTTCTTTAATAATAAGTTACGTACCAATTCCAGCTTTGATTTTATTTATGGTAAGGATCAACGTGAACGTAATCCTGATGATGAACAAACTAAAACAGCTTCGGAAGGCCGCGATATAGGTTTTACTTTGAATACCAATGGTACATGGAATATAAATAAGGGCTGGTTAAAAACACTACGCTATGTATTGTCAGGTACGTATATGGATAAAGACAGTTATTATGAAACCGTATACAGTTCTGCTACATCTCCTTATTCCATGACCACTACAAACGGTGCGGTACTTAGTAACTTTGCAGGTCAGCATATCTATGATGCCAATGGTAATCAAATTACTAATTTTGGACCGGAAGACATAAATCATTATGCTGTTTATCTACCAAGCAGCTATTTGGGACACTATGAGATCGATAGTCGTGAAGTTAATTTGTTTGCTAAAGTGACGAGTTCTCTATTCAAGGCGAGCGGTCATGTAAACAACCGCATCTTGATTGGTGCGGATTTCCGGAGTGACGGTAACGTTGGTAAAGGAAAAACTTATGACCCAAGTACTCCTCCTTATCGTAGTCAATACGGTCATAATTCATCTTTCCGTCCACGTAACTATAAGGATATTCCTTTCATTAACCAATTTGGTGCATATGTGGAAGATAATTTCAAATGGTCCATAAGCGGTACGCATGATTTGAACATTCAGGCTGGTGTGCGTTATGATCATACCTCAGTAGTAGGAGGCATTTTCTCGCCACGTGTAAATGCATCCATTGATTTGATTCCGAATCTATTAAGTCTTCAGGGAGGTTACGGTATTGCTGCAAAGATGCCTTCTCTTCTCTATTTATATCCAGAAAATGCATATTTTGAATATATCAATATAAATGAGCTTACCAATGAAAATATTCCGGAAAGCCAGCGCTTGTTTATGACTACCACAGAAGTTCGGCAAGTAGATAACTCAGATTTGAAGATTGCCCAAAATCATAAAGCAGAAGTCGGTTTTAATTTACGAGTGGGTAAAACCAATCTGAATGTAATAGCTTATAAGGAGCGTCTGAAGGATGGTTATGTAATGAGCCAAACCTTCAACACCTTCAATACATTTATCTACAATGAATACCAGCGCACAGAAAACGGGATAGAGCTTAGTAGTAGCCTACCGGTATTGTCTACTTATGCAAAACCAACTAATAATTTAAATATAGAAACTAAAGGTTTAGAATTTGATTTGAATATCGGACGTATTGATGCTATCCGTACGGCCTTCCAAATAAATGGCTCATGGATGCGTACTAAGAGTTGGCGTCAGGGTTATAGCTTCTATGACAATAGCGAAGATGCTGCTTCAGCCCGTAAACCGGTGGCCATTTATTCTCAAGAAGGCAATGCAAGTTACAAACAACAATTTGTAACGACTTTACGTGCCACTCACAATATCCCGCGTATCGGTTTTGTTGTTACGATGACAGCACAAGCTATTTGGCAGCAGTCTAATTGGAATACATTTGGAAACGATTCTATACCTGTGGGCTATTTAGCATTGGAAGATGCGTCTGTAAATATGTTTCCCAAGGGGAAATATACCACTACCCAGCAAGTAAAGGATGCAGGATATGGATATATGTTGAATAATGTAAGTCATAATAATGCTATAAAAGAATCATACAGTCCTTATTTTTGTTTTAACTTGAATGTAACTAAAGAAATTAGCAATATGCTACGTGTTTCTTTCTTTGCCAACAATATGTTCAGAAGTTATCCGCGCAGAGAATCCAAACGTAATCCGGGTTCATATATTCAATTGAATAACCGATTTTTCTTTGGGCTGGAATTATCACTCACTTTATAATGTTTAGGAAGTTATGAAAAAATATTTAATATATTTGTTTACATTGGCAAGTACCCTTTTGATAGGATGCGATTCGTTCAGGGACATGTCTGGCACAGCAGAAGTGAATCCTATCACAGTGGATGTATATTTGGATATTACCGTTGAAAATATATCCACACTGAAAGATCTGACTGTAAAGTTCGACAATTACGATGAAGATTTACATTATGTAAAAGAAGTAACTGATAATAGTGTGAAAGTTGACGGAATTATCCCCGGAATTTATTCGGTAACAGTATCCGGTACAGCGATCGATACAGAAAACAATGAATACTACATCAATGGCAATTCTGTAAATGCGGCATTATTTAAGCATGGTAGCGCATTGAATATTGAAGTACAAGGGCTTAAAGTGAGCCCATTAATATTCAAGGAGATTTATTATTGCGGTAGCCGTCCGGAAAAAGGAGGAGTCTATTTCCGAGACCAGTTCTATGAGATATACAATAACTCTGCTGACATTTTGTATTTGGACGGTATTTATTTCGCAAATTTAACTCCGGGTACAGCTACCACTAAATTACCTATTTGGCCGGAAGCGGACGGTAATAATTATGCATATGGAGAACGTGTGTGGAAATTTCCAGGAAATGGAACCGAATATCCGTTAGCGCCAGGTGAATCTTGCATCATTTCTCAATTTGCCGCTAACCATCAGTTGGACATCTATAACCCTCAAAGTCCTATAGACGGCAGTAGTTCTGAGTTTGAGTTTAATATGAATAATCCAAACTTCCCTGACCAGGCAGCTTATGATATGCAACATGTTTTCTACCAAGGAAAAGCAGAGATGGGAAGTATACCACAATATTTGACATCCGTATTCGGAGGTGCTTATGTGATTTTTCGTGTTCCTGAAGGAGAAGCTTGGGATCCGGTCAACGATGAAAATATGAAGACAACAGATCTTAGCAAACCGAACAGCAATGTTTATTATGCAAAAATACCTATTAAATATGTATTGGATGCTGTTGAAGCAGTAAACAATGAGTCAAAGATGAATGCAAAACGTGTCCCCGGTGTACTTGATGCAGGTATTACTTGGGTAGGAGCTACTTATTGCGGTTTAGGTATTGCTCGCAAATTGTCCACAGACGAAGAAGGTAATCCTATTATTCGCGAAGAAACAGGTACATATATATATCAGGATACAAA
The DNA here is from genome assembly GCF_013618865.1 of Phocaeicola faecicola. Lineage (GTDB taxonomy): Bacteria > Bacteroidota > Bacteroidia > Bacteroidales > Bacteroidaceae > Phocaeicola > Phocaeicola faecicola. The sequence goes on along the minus strand of NZ_JABSOE010000054.1, from coordinate 30,257 downwards.
CAACAGTACGGATGACTTTGAACGTGGCGTTGTTCCTGTAATGCGTCGTAATGGAGCAAAAATGCCTTCATGGAATCACACATTGTAATAATTAACTAAAAAGACAGAACAATGAAAAAACAATATATGAACTATATGAAAAGCTGCCTGCTGGTAATGATAGCCTGCCTTGTAAGTATGGTGGGAGCGGCACAGGGCTTCTCTCCCGCCGCTATGGAACAATTGAAAACAAGACGACTATGGTCTCATTCACAGAATGCTGCCGGTATGCCATTCGATGATATTCAGAATTATTCGAATGTTATATTGGGATATGACTTACAGGACGGAAACTATTGCCGTCCGCAAGAGGGGCAGAAAGAGGCTATCGTAGGTGTATCCAGTGAAGGCTTTATCAATCTGAAAAATGCATATGTGTGGGGAGCATTTAATTTTGCACAAAAAAATCTGACAGATGCCGGATATAACGCCTCCATTGCCGATCCATTCAGGGGAATGCCTTACTATGTCGCAGACCAGCACTTAAGTAAATGGAGAAATCAATATTACGATCTGAAGTTTCGTGCAGCTACTCCTTTACTTGGTAATCATTGGGCATTGGGGTTGGAAGGTAATTATGTAGCTACATTAGCTGCCAAACAGCGCGACCCGCGTGTGGATACCCGTTTTTATACGCTGGGACTGACGCCGGGGATTACTTACAAGTTGAATAATTCACACAAGTTTGGTGCAAGTTTCAAGTATAGTTCTATCAAGGAAGACTCAAGAATGAGTAATGTCAACTCTTATGTGGATCAGGACTATTATATATTATACGGTTTGGGAACAGCCATAAAAGGAATAGGCAGCGGTGTAACCAGCAATTATATTGGAGACCGTTTCGGTGGAGCTCTCCAGTACAACTTCAGTATGCCCTCTTTCAATTTACTGCTTGAGGGCAGTTACGATGTAAAAGCGGAAACTGTTCAGCAGAGCTATACGACTCCTAAAAAAATAGCCGGTGTAAAAGATAAAACTGCTCATGTTTCTTTAACGATGATTCAGGAAGGAAAGGACTATACCAATTATATGAGAACCACATATACAAATCGTAACATCGATGGTATTCAGTATATTTCTCAACGCGATAACTCTGAATCACAAAGTGGCTGGGTGGAATTATATAATAACATCCGTTCTACGTACAAGGCACAAACCGCTTCTCTTAATTATGCATTAAGCAGAAACCGCGGGAATGAATATAGTTGGAAAGCAGAATTAAATGTGAATTATACCAAGCAAGACGATGAATATTTAATGCCTAATTCTGTACAGAATGCAGAAAATTTATCTTTAGGCTTAGGTGGCAAAAAAAATTTTGTTTTAGGCAATAGTTTGAATCGCAGGCTTTTAATAGATGTTCATGTTGCGTATAACAATAATCTGGGAGGTGAATATGTATATGGTGGCAGCCATGCAGACTATCCAACTGTAACCGAATTACAACAAGGGCTGACTAATTATTATACCTGTGATTACTATCGTATTGGCGGGTCGATAACGTATTCGCAACAAGTCAGAGAAAACAGACGTATGAACTTATTTGCAAAAGTTGTATTCGATCGTGTAAATACCTCTGACTATGATTATGATGGGCGTACTCATTTATCGATAAGTTTAGGATGTAATTTTTAATGCTACATAACGAAATCTATATTACAAAACATGCGTAAATTAATAACTGGAAGTTTGATGCTCTGCAGCATATTATCTCTGCGGGCACAGACATTTGTTAAACCGGCTGTGAAAGTAAAGGACACCTCTTTTGCTGTAATTACAGATAAAGGGACATTTCAGGCTTGTGAAGCCGAGCTTAAAGCCTATCAGGAGATTCTAGGAAAGGAAGGGTTGCCTACGTTCATCGTATACAATGAATGGAATAAACCGGAAGATGTAAAGAAAGTTATTGTTAAACTCTACAAAAAGGATAAATTGGAAGGAGTGGTATTTGTCGGTGATATCCCTATTCCAATGCTCCGCAAAGCCCAGCATATGACTTCCGCTTTTAAAATGGATGAGAAAAACAATGACTGGAGAGATTCTTCAGTGCCCAGCGACCGTTTCTACGATGATTTCGACCTACAATTCGATTTTTTGAAACAGGACAGTGTCGAAAATAATTTCTTCTATTATAATTTGGCTATAAAATCTCCACAGCAAATTCGGTGTGACATATATTCTGCACGTGTCAAAGCTGTTGATAACGGCGAAGAACCGCATGCGCAAATCAGCCGCTATTTTAAAAAAGTGGTGGCTGAGCACCAGATAAACAATAAATTAGACCAATTCTTCTCCTATACAGGTGATGGCTCTTACTCTAACTCATTGACTGCATGGACACCGGAAACCTTTACTATTCGCGAACAAATGCCGGGCGTATTCGATAAAGAGGGACGGGCCCGTTTCATCCGTTATAATTTCAGCGATTATCCCAAGGACGATGTCATTAATATGCTGAAACGCACAGATCTGGACTTGTCTATTTTTCATGAGCATGGTATGCCCGAACGTCAATATCTTTCCGGTAGTCCCGCTACTAATAGGTGGAATGCTCATGTAGATGCAATGAAGTACTATTATCGTGGTTTAGCGCGTAGAAAGCAAAACAACAAAAAGTCTTTCGACGAAATGCTGGATATGATGAAAAACACATACGGTTTGGACACTACTTGGATTGCAGGCTATGATGATCCCAAAGTAATTGCAGAAGATTCTTTACTAGACCTGCGCACCGGTATTATCCTGTCGGAAGTTACAGAGTTTAAGCCTAATAGCCGTATGGTAATTTTCGATGCATGCTATAATGGTGATTTCCGGGAAAAAGATTACATTGCCGGACGTTATATCATGTCGGAAGGAAAATGCGTAACTACTTTTGCCAATTCAGTCAATGTACTGCAAGATAAAATGGCAAACGAAATGCTCGGCCTGTTAGGTATGGGAGCACGAGTGGGGCAATGGGCTAAATTGACGAATATTCTCGAATCGCACATTACCGGTGACCCTACTCTACGTTTTCATTCTATCAATGAGGTAGATGCCAATGCTTTGTTCAAAGAACCATATAGCGAGTCCCGCATGTTGGAGTTATTACAGTCGCCCTATGCCGACATACAGAATTTTGCTTTGCACAACCTTTATCGCAATGACTATCCGGGTATTTCTGATTTATTAAGAAAAACTTTTGAAACTTCCTCGTTCATGATGGTACGTTTCACCTGCTTGGCATTGCTTGAGAAGATTAGTGACAAAAACTTCCGGGAAGTCTTACACTTGGCCATTACGGATTCCTATGAATTTATTCGTCGCACCTCTGTTCGTATGATGCAACATGTGGGACTGAACGAGTATGTTTATCCGCAAATCAAAGCCTATGTAGAAGACAACCTATCCGAGCGTGTGGCATTTAATGTGAGTTTGGGGCTTCAAGTCTTTGATCAGGCAGCCGTACAGGCGGCAATTGATAAAGTAATGGCTGAGACCTATGTGTTGCAAGACAAGGAGGAGATGCGTAAGGTTTTGGAGAATGCCAATAATAGTCGTAGCATGCAAAAAGAGTTATTAAGCAAAGAAACTTCCGAACGTTGGCGCATCCTTTATTGCAATTCTCTGAAAAATCATATGGCACATGCCTGTGTAGACGGCCTCTTGGCTTTACTTACCGACTCCAGTGAAAGTGAAAAGCTAAAAACCTGTTTATTGGAGGCTTTTGCTTGGTTCACTCATTCTTATCGGAAGCCTGACATCCTTCGGGTATGCGATCAACTGAGAAAAGATAAGAGCTTATCCGAGAACCTTCGTGAAGAAGCCGACCGTACATATTACAGACTTAAAAATTAATTGGCCATGATTAAAAAAATAATATATCTGGCATTTCTTTTGCCATTGGCAGGAAATGCACAAACAACAGTCATAAAGCCATTGGTCAAACAACCTACCGCTTTTGCTATCATAACAGATAACCAAACTTATGCAAATACCAAAGATGCCATGCATCAGTACAAAACTGCGGTTGAAGATGATGGTTTGGCAACTTATCTGATCAGCGGTGACTGGCAAAATCCAGATCAAGTCAAACAGATAATCATCAAAACATATCAAGAATGCCCTTCATTGGAAGGTCTGGTTTTAATCGGCGATGTGCCTGTCGCATTGGTACGTAATGCGCAACACATGACTACTGCATTCAAAATGAATGAGAAAGCCTTTCCTTGGGATCAGTCTTCCGTACCTACCGACCGCTTTTATGATGATCTGAACTTAAAGTTTGAGTTCATCAGGCAAGACTCAGTAAATCATCAGCATTTCTACTACAAATTGACAGAAGACAGTCCCCAGCGGCTAAATCCTACTTTCTATTCAGCTCGTATCAAGTATCCGGAAAAAAAGGAAGGGGATAAATATGCGGCCATTGCCTCATATCTGAAGAAAGCTGCTGCTGCCAAGGCAGATAAGCATAATCAATTAGATCGGGTATTCTCATTCAATGGTGCTTCTTACAATTCCGATTGCCTGATTGTATGGATGGATGACGAAAAAGCTTATATGGAGAACTTTCCATTAGCTTTTGGTCGTCAAATGGGATTCAAACATTGGAACTTCCGAATGAAACACCCTATGAAATATAAGTTATTCAGCGAATTGCAACGAAAGGACCTTGACTTATTTATGTTTCATGAACATGGAATGCCAACAGGGCAGCTTATTAATGATGAATTGGCATGCACTGATTTCAATAATCGTTATAAAATGTTGAAGAGTACACTTTATAATGCAGTCATGTCCCATGTTGGAAAACGTGACAAAGACACCTTACGTATTCAGATGCAGGAAAAACGACAAGTGAATGAGGTGTTTTTTAAAGACCTGGACAATCCTAAGTTCTGGGAAGCAGACTCTCTTCACTACGCTGATGAACGTATCGTAACGGAAGATTTAATGAAGAGAAATCTTTCCACTAATCCGAAGATGATAATGTTTGATGCGTGCTACAACGGTTCTTTTCACGAAAACGACTATATAGCAGGACAATATATCTTTAATGACGGTCAGACATTAGTAGCACAAGGAAATACCCGTAACGTATTGCAAGACCGCTGGACTATTGAAATGATTGGTTTGTTGTCCCATGGTGTACGAGCCGGGCAATACAATAAGCTAATCGTATCACTTGAAGGTCATTTGTTTGGTGATCCCACTTTCCGTTTTGCTCCTATCGAAGCCAATACTTTAAGTACCGATATAACAATACACAAAGATGACAAAGCCTATTGGAAGAATTTGTTAAACAGCCCATACGCTGATGTACAAAGTTTGGCCATGCGTATGCTGGCTGACGCCGATACCCAAAAGGAATTATCTCCGTTGCTCCTGAAGAAGTACCGGGAAAGTGGCTTCAATACGGTTCGTATGGAAGCTATCAAGTTGTTGAGCCGTTATCAGGACGACAACTTCATCGAAGCATTACGCGAAGGTTTGAACGATACTTATGAAATGGTAGCTCGCCAAAGTGCCATTTATGCTGGATTTGTAGGTGACGATTCCTTATTGCCCGCTATTGTGGAAGCATTGGTCGAACATAATGAACGCTTACGCGTACAAATGAGTGCCAACAAGGCTTTAAGCCTTTATCCGAAAGAGAAAGTAGAAAAGACAATAGAAGACTTTTATGCAAAAGTTGACCGTTTGAATGAAAACGAAGAGAAAAAACGATTACTAAGAAGCCTGGAAAGAATGTTTGTACAAGAGGCAAAAGTCCATCAGACCTTGATGGATGTAGCTGCACCGGAAGCAAAACGTATCAGTGCAATCCGCAATGTGCGTAACTATACATTCCATTTCCACGTGGATGATTATTTGAATGTAATTCGTGATGCCGGTAATCCACAGGAAGTACGTGTAGTAATGGCCGAAGCATTAGGTTGGTTTACTAATTCTGTACAACGGCCACACATTCTTGAAGAAATAAAGAAGATGCAACAAACAGCCAATCTTCCGGAAGATTTAAAAGCAGAGCTTGAACAGACAATCAAAAGATTAAGTTTATAAATATGAATAAATACATCCTTTTGGCAATTACCGCTTTGTGCTTACAGGATATGCAGGCGCAAACAGTTGTACATCCTAGTATAAAAACAAAGACTACTTTTGCAATTGTAGTCGATCAGAAAAGTTATGATGAAGCGAAAAGTGAAATTGATGCTTATCGTACCAGTATAGAAAAAGAAGGTTTAGGTACTTACTTGCTAATTGATGATTGGAAAAGGCCCGAACCTATTCGTGAGCAACTTGTCAAATTGCATGAGAATGAGAAAACGCCTTTGGAGGGTTGCGTATTTATAGGTGACATCCCTATTCCAATGATTCGTGATGCACATCATCTATCTTCGGCTTTCAAAAGGTCTCCCAAAGCCAATTGGCAGAAATCAAGCGTTCCTTCCGACCGTTATTATGATGACTTCGGATTAAAATTTGATTATATTAAACAAGACAGTTTGATACCTGACTATCATTATATGACATTGCGTGCTGATTCTAAACAGTATATTTCACCGGATATTTATTCGGCCCGTATCCGTCCATTACATTTAGAAGGTGAGAACCGTTATCAGATGCTACGCGATTACTTAAAAAAGGCAGTTGCCGAAAAAGCAAAGCAAAATGCATTTGACCAACTGACTATGGCCCGTGGCCATGGTTACAATTCTGAAGATCCTTTGGCATGGAGCGGTGAGCAAATAGCCTTACGTGAGCAATTGCCGCAAATATTCAAATCGGGTAATACAGTGAAGTTCTATGATTTTAACATGCGCTATCCGATGAAACCATTATACTTGAACGAGATTCAGCGCGAAGGATTAGATGTCATGCTATTCCATCACCACGGTGGCCCCATCATGCAGTATATCAATGGCTATGAAAATGGTTCCGGTATTAATTTGAGTATTGAGAATGCCAAAATATTCTTGCGAAGCAAAGTGCCTTCATACGCCAAGAAACATGGGTGTGAAGCTGCTATCAAAGAATATGCCAAGCAGTATGGGGTGCCTGAAAGTTGGTGTGCGGAAGCTTTCGATGAGGAGAAAATAAAATCGGATTCCATTGTAAACCGTAATATGGATATCTATACTGAAGATATTCGTCTTTTGACTCCTAATGCGCGTTTTATATTGTTCGATGCTTGTTTCAACGGTTCTTTCCATTTGGATGACAACATTGTAGGCTCTTATATATTCAATAAGGGTAAGACCATTGCTACTATGGGATGTACGGTTAACACCATTCAAGATAAATGGCCGGATGAATTTCTCGGCTTGTTAGCTGCCGGTATGCGCATCGGGCAGTTCACTCGTTTTACCTGCTTCTTGGAAAATCATCTGATCGGTGACCCGACTTTTCACTTCACCAATAATGCCGGGCTGGATATGGACATCAACCAAGCTTTAGTTGCGCAGGAAGGAAATGTTACATTCTGGAAAAAACAGCTGAATTCCCCTATGGCTGACATGCAGGCAATGGCGCTCCGTCAATTGTCAATGGCAAATTATAGTGGTCTCGTTGAGTTGCTGAAGAAAAGTTACCACGAATCGAACTATTTCGTTGTGCGGTTGGAAGCATTACGCCTATTAGCTTTGAACTATCCGACAGAGGTTGCCGATGTATTGCAGACAGCCATGAACGACAGTTATGAACTGATCCGTCGTTATGCGGTGGAATACGTTGAAAAGAATTGCAATCCGGAATTGTTGCCGGCATGGATAGAAAGCTATTTATTACGCGGACATGAAAACCGCCATCGTTTCAGAATTTTTAGTGCTATCAACACGTTCGACCATGATATGGCTTTGAATGAATTGAAGAAACAGGCTGCCGATTGGTCTTTCTACGATTCTTCCTATGTGAATGAATTGTTAGAATACCTTCCTCGCCAAAAGAAAGGACTTGAAAGAGATTTTGCACTTATTGACAGTCCGGAAAGTACTACCAAACAGATACAAAGCGAAATAAGTAGGTTCCGAAATAAACCTATTGCTAAAGCTATTGAGCCATTACTGAACATTATAAAAAATGAAAGCCAAGAAGAAGAACTTCGCATATTGGCTGCTGAAACATTAGGCTGGTATAATTTATACTATAATAAAGCAGATATAATCAAAGAACTTAACACATTTAGAACTTCCAATCAAAAGCTAATGAACGAAGTTACCAAAACAATTAATAGGCTGAAAAGTCAAAATAGGTAGAATCATCCAAACGATGAGATAGACCGGATCCAAAGGGCGGTTCTGCCATTCCTGAGCAGCCTGGTTGACTTTGTTCGTGATGATGGAAATAGCTGATGTGGACAGTTCTATCTCATAGATTTCACGCATCTCCTCTTCTATGTCTGACACGCTCATTCCTTTGGCATATAGGGAGATAACAAGTTTTTCTTTAATATTATCGACACTATACAGGGACATTCAGTAAATGTCTATAGTATAACTCCTCAACCAGTTCCAGACACCAATCATTAAAACAGGGATATTCCTAAAATAATAAAATTTATATTACTGTCCGATAAAAATTTTACAAAACCATAAAATTAGGGCTGACTTCATTTGCGAGGTCAGCCCATTTTCGTTAGATTTCAGTCGCCAAACAATAAAATCTAATTATGGGCAAAAGTACACATTTTAGCGGACAGCCGCTCTATTGTCAGGTGATAAAATTACTGGACAAGTCAACAATCCTTCGGTTAAGTCGTGAATCTGGTGGAGAGCACTATGTAAAACGTTTCGACATATGGACTCATCTTGTCGTTATGCTCTATGCGGTCATCATGCGTTTTGATTCCTTACGTGAGATAATTGCTTCCCTACAGGCAGAATCCCGCAAACTTTGTCATTTAGGTATCAGGTTAATGCCTTCTCGCAGTACTCTTTCCGATGCCAACAGACGACGGCCGGAAATTATATTTGAGTCCATCTATCGTGACTTATACACTACATACAGAAATATACTTTCCTCGGACAGCCGCAAGAACAGGGATAAAGTCTGGATGAAGCGTCTTCAGATTATTGATTCCACCACTATCACTCTGTTCTCCAATCTCCTGTTCAAGGGTGTTGGACGTCATCCCAAGACTGGCAAGAAGAAAGGAGGTATAAAGGTACACACTGTCATACACGCCAACGAAGGAGTTCCTTCAGATATAAAGTTCACTTCGGCAGCGACCAACGATTCCTTCATGTTAAGACCGTCAGTACTGAACAAAGGTGACATAATTGCCATGGACCGTGCATACATTGATTATGAGAAACTGGAAACACTCACGCAAAGAGAAGTTATGTATGTAACAAAAATGAAGAAGAACCTGAAATACAACATTATAGAAGACTGTATGTACCAGAATGATAAAGGCTTTATGGAGGTACGTATACAAGATGTAACATTCTCAAAAATGCTGAAGGATGGTACAATTCTGATTCATCATGCCCGTATCATTACCTATGTTGATATTAAAAAGCACAAACTGGTTTCATTGCTTACAAACGATATGGAATCAAATCCAAACGAGATTATAGAAATATACCACAAACGTTGGGAAATAGAGCTGCTTTTTTATGAGAAGCATATCATTATGCAAAGTTGTCGTCAAAGCCGTATTGATATTCAACAAAATATCCATACTACTTCTCGTTTCAACTTTGCATAACGATATCAATGGTTGAATCCTTTCAGCCATTCACGGAGATTCTTATCACGTTCCCAAGCACGGTCAGACTTTATCTCCGGGTTGAGCTCCATATAGGCTTTCTCTAAGGCTTCACGCTTGGCTTTTGAATCTGCCCTTGCATAGGTATCTGTTGTTTGTATTGATACATGGCCTAGTATATCTCTGATATAGACGAGGTTGACTCCAGATTGCAACAAGTGCATGGCCTTGCTGTGTCGGATGCTATGACAACTAAGCCTGTCTGGAATAAGAGACGGATTGACCTTTCGAGCCATATTTGCGTAAATCTTGAGGACGTATGCTATACCTTCCCGAGTCAATTTCTCATGCCTATTGTTGAAGAATAGCGGAGTTCCGAACATATTACTGCTGTCAAGATGGTTCTCCTCCATATACTGCTTCAGGTGATTCACTTGCTCTTTCACCATTGGAACAATCCTTGCTTTGCGACCCTTCCCTAAGATCCTTATCGTGTAAGGCTCACTATCAATGCGAACACAGTCAACAGTCAGATCTGCAATCTCCTGCACTCTTGCGCCTGTGTCGTACATCAGTGAAAGAATAGCTAGATGTCTACGCCCCTGCCAAGTTGTAATATCAGGCTGCTGGAGAAGCAGGCGGACACCTTCTGGAGAGAGGTAGTTCAAGGCTTTCTTCTCAGTTCTCATAGCCTTTATTGACAATATCTTCTGCCATTCTTCGGACTGCTCAATGATATTGTACTGCAGGAAGTCTACAAACGCATGGATGGCAGCCAGCCGGTAGTTCCTTGTGGCTGGAGAGCAGTGCCTCTCATCAAGTATCCAATTAAGGTACCCAAGAACGTTTTGTCGTGTAAGATGCTTGAGACACAGTCTCTCAACTGCAATACCCTTTTGGGTGTGCATGAAGTCGATATATTGGACAAAGGCATCTCTATAAGCAGACAAGGTGTTGGGGCTAACGTTACGTTCATGGGGCAGATACTCAGACAGGAACCGGCTAAGTTGTTTTGCAAAATCTGTCGCTGTCGTCATAAGCCTTGCAGAGTTTTGGGTAAACAAAAGCATTTATTGGAGAGCACCTCTGTTCCATATCTGGATACATCGCGCAGGTTAGGCGAACATACCGCTCCGTTGCCGACAGCGAATGGTGCCCCAGACAGGCAGATAGTATGGGCAGACCAGTATATAAGTCAACACCATTATGATCCATCTGAACCAAGCTGTGAACAGCATAGGTATGTCTTAGGTCGTGTACTCGGGGACCACAATGATTCCCTTTGAATGGGATTCCACATCGGTCAAGCATTTTGCGGAAGAACTGATATACTGCATTAGCATGGAATGAGGTTCCATCCCCCTTAACAAAAAAAGGATGGTCAGGCGCAGAGATTCCGGCAATGGGCATACGATTTCGGTACGTTATGTATTCTGAAATGACACAGCGCAAAGATTCGCTAATAGGAACAATGCGTTCTGTCCCATTCTTAGTTTTCCTTAGATGGATGTACCCATCCTCAAGATGTACATCCTCATTAATCACAGACAATGCTTCGGAGACGCGAGCTCCAGTTCCATAGAGCATCCTTAGTAGAGCTGGCATGGAGAAAAGAGCCGTTCCCATACGAACATCATATAGACGATATGCATCACAGGCTGCAAAGATGTCGGCAATTTGTGATTCCGTGAAGATGTACGGCGTAAAGTCCAGTTGTGGTTGCTTAGGCAGTTTGGTATATAACAGAGACATCCTCTTCTGCTCATCAATGTTGTCAGCTGACGCCAAACAGAGTACTTTGCATAGATGGTACGATTGCAGTCTGCACCTCTTGTCTTGCGCCATTTTAAAATAAAACCAGACGTAATATGCGGATCAGTAATATTCTCAGACAGGGCAAAGTCATCGAACTCCTTCAGTATCCACTTCATACGGAGAGCTCTGATACCAGCGGAGGCCTTTACCTCAAGAAGGCTTCTCATATAGGGAGCCAGGATACTTCTATAGTTGAACCTTTTACTCATAGAACGCTCCTCCTCTCTGCAAGTAGAACCCATCCGTGACAGAAGGCACTGGCAATGCACACTTCATAAGTAACGAGATGTCGATTTTTAAGTATACCATGGTCGTATTTGTTTGTCGGTGTCCAAGGGATTCCGATATAACCGGTAGTGTAGTTTCCTCGTGCAGCATGGCACTGGCCAGAGAATGACGAAGCGAGTGCGGCCCGTGGTGTTTAAGGTGAACATCTACACCGGACTTGACGATGATTTCATTGATGGCGGCACATACACATGCTTTTGTTGCTCCCACAAATGGTGCACGGCTTGAAAGGAATACCTGGCACAGAGTTGATTTGGGGCGAGCATTCTTGAGATAATCAACAATGGCGTACCAACCTCAGTTAAAAGTGGTAGTTGTATAACTTTTTGAGTTTTCTGCATCGTGAGCGTTATTAGGTTGTTATCCCAGTCAATCTCATGGAACTTAAGGTTAGCGATGTCAGACGCCCGAAGACCTAACCGCGAAGCAAGGAGCGTCATTGCATAGTTCCTTTTACCAACAGCACTGCTACGGGGTATTGAGTTCTCGATTTTCAACACTTCTTCTTTGGTGAAGAAGGACGGAACCCTTTCAGGATGCTTGACACGGAACGATTCGAAGAACTGACTGAAGTCTCGGTCTAGAAGACTTTCCTCCTTCCAGAACCGGAACAATACCCGCAACACAGATACAATATTCACCTTGTTGGTTGGATGTGCAAGAACAAAGGACACGATATGCTTTTCAACAATGTCCTCTTTATGACGGATACCCTCCGTTTCAAGATGATGCAGAAATTCACTCAGGTAAAGGCGGTAGTCGCCGATGGTCGTTTTGCTGCGACGTAGATTGGTGAGATGTTGTATCAATTTCTCCATATCTCGACCAAGTTCACCATCTAGGCGATGATAAATGGGAGTGAAACAACGCTTCCGGATATGGCCAGTCTGCAGCATATCATCTAGCACTTGAATACTTCGAATTTTCTCTCTTTCCTGCGGACGGACGGTGCCGTTGTGGTGACAAGTCTCAATGAACATTGCGCCTACGCTTGTTTTGTACATTTTGAGGCCTTGGGCCTCCATGAACGGGACAATGCCGCGTTTCCAGAGTGTCTTGTACACGCCTATACGGTTTCGCGAGTAATTGTTCTCTTGAAAGAAAGCAATGCATTGTCCAATCAGGGTTTGGATTTCTTGTTCCTTCATAACTATTGATATTAAATTACTGGGCTTATGCCCTCATTTAATATAATGTTATGAGAAGTATTTATGTGCATTAAACAATATAAAGTTCATACAATCTGCTTGTTAGAATGAATACCGACCACATAACTTTGCATAATGATATACTTCTCATAAAAAAGCTTATGAGAAGCTTCACATAAGTTCTTCAAGCAGATAAAACAGAATTTTCCCTTGAAATACTTTTATGGGGAAAGTGCAAATGCGATTAAAATACAGATCTGGGTGACACTTATAGCCAATCTGCTGCTTATGGTAATGAAAAAAGGACTGACTCGTTCATGGAGCTTCTCAGGCCTTGCAACCATGATGAGGATTACACTTATGTATTATGTGGATTTCTACAGCCTTTTCAACCATCCGGAAAAGGATTGGGAAACGCTTCTGGACGTGAATCAGAAAGAAGATTATCAACTGTCTATTTTTTGATGGGGCTTGGAATAACAAAATAAGACTCGACCATTGAATATACAATGGCCGAGCGGCATTTTTTATTTTAAATCGATTTTATCGGACAGCAATAATTTCATATCTGTCACTTTGGGGAGTTGTGTATGTCTCATCGCAAGCCGATATGGCTGTAAAAATTTGCCTGGAAGATACTGCATCGCCGCATGAGGTAGCGATGAATCGGAGATGGGTTCAACAAGATTCAGTAAAATCGGTCTTTTTATTGCGGATGAGGGCATATTGGACAAAATTGAAATTGTATGAACAATAATGAAAAAGATTATTGGGGAACCTGGCTTTTTTGTTATCAGAAAACACATATTTAATTCACTGATGCGTGGTTTTTGGATACTTTTGTAGGAAATGATTAACCTCAAAAGTTTTAAATCTTATTATTTATGAATGTACGGAAATTGCGTTTATTGAAATTATCACTTTTATTGTTTTCGCTTGTGTCTACCAACTGCACGGCTGAGGCAAGCGAATGGAACAAAATTGAAATAACTCCCGGTGGAGAGGGAGCTCAGGCAGAGAACCTCAAACGGAAGGTTTTTGAATCCTTGAACCTGGATTATCCGGGACTGGAAAAGGTCAAAGAGCGTTATGAAGAAGGAGATGTAAATGCTGCACTTCAGGAGCTGTTGAAGTATTACCGTTCGCGCAACGGTATCGTGAATCCTTTGATGGATTATCCGAAGACCTTAAGTAAGGGAGATGCTAAAAAAGCGGATGATGCTTTGGAATTAAAATTCTATATCAAGAATTATACGGATAAAAACGGTGAGTCTTACCGTTTCCCAGTGAAGGAAGACGGACAGATTGACTGGTCGTACCAGCCCAGTAAAGAGGGGGAATTCCGCAGTCAGCTGTTTCGCATGCACTGGGTCGTTTCGCAGGGAAAGGCTTATTATGTAACGAAAAATGAGGATTATGTAAAGTCCTGGATCCGGGTATATGGAGACTTCCTCCGTCAATATGCAGTGCCGGAAGGAAAGAGTGAAGGTATGTACGGCTCCTATGGTCCTCTTCCGGTCTGCGAACGTCTTTCTGGTGCTATGGACATGTTCTTCTACAGTATCCAGTCGGCTAACTTTTCTCCCGAATGGTTGTCGGCCTTTTTGGTGGGGCTTGATGAACAGACGGAACATATCCGCAGAAACTACTATTCGTCAGGAGGAAAGACAAATAACATTACAATCGCTCAGGAAGTTACGGTAGAAAAGGCGGGAATCCTCTTCCCTGAATTTAAGAAATCGAAGGAATGGACTGCAGATGCTACCCAGCGTCTTTCGGACGAAATGAAGAGACAGTTTCTGCCCGATGGAATGTTGTGGGAGGTCGACTTGAGTTACCACATCGGTACGGTAGCCAATTTTTATGATGTGGTGGTTTTGGTCCAGGCCAATCATTGTGAAGACATCTTGCCGGCTTTGTATCTGGAGTCCATGCGTAAGTCAACCAGTTTACTGATGAATCTGATGTATCCGGACTATACGCTGGAGGCGTTCAATGATACCCGCCGTACGTGGACGAAGAGTACCATCGTGAAAAACCTGAACAAGTACGTACGGATGTTTCCGGATAACAAGGAGATGCAGTGGGTGGCTACTTCCGGCAAATCCGGGGTGAAACCGACGCATCTGACTCAGGCATTTACTTCATCGGGTTACTATGTCTTGCGTGACGGCTGGGACAAGTCTTCCACCATGCTGATTCATACCAATAATCCGACTGCAGCCTGGCATAATCAGGGGGACAACGGGACTTTCTCTATTTACAGGAACGGCCGTCGCTTCTTCCCCGATTCAGGATGTTATACCTACGATAATGGGGCTACCCGTGAGTGGTACCGGAGTGCCAAGCAACATAATACCCTTACTTTGGATGATAAACCGATCAAGGATGCCGACCGCAATGGAACCTTCTTAAAGATGGAAGAACTGAAGGGGAATACGGCTGTGGTGGTGACTTCGAATCAGAGTTATCCGACCTTGAACCATCGTCGGGCCATTTTCCATGTCGATAGAAAATTCTTTGTCATTGTGGATGAAGGAGTGGGTACTGCTTCCGGCAAGGTGAGTGTGAACTTCCATTTGTGCGAAGGAACGGAATCTGAAGTGGTATACGATTTGGACCAGTGTGGTGCTCATACTGCTTTTGCCGACGGCAATAATATGATGTACCGTACATTCTCTGACAGTCCGATTACTGCCAAAGGCTTTATGGGAAAGGTATCGGAGAACATTCATGTCACCAAAGAACGGAAATCGTATGAAGTCAATATCCAGAAAACCTCGGACAAGACTGCTCGTTTTATCACGGTGCTGCTCCCAATCGATAAGAAACTGGTGGATGTGGCTGCCCAATTTACTGAACCGTATACCGCTGATAAAATAGCCGTAGAGGTGACGGTTGCCGGTAAAAAATATCAGTTGGAATGTAAACTGTAATCCGGGTATTCGCCTGCGGTTAATATAATGGTTTCTGCAACTTTTTCTTTTACTGTCCTTGCTTTCAATCAGGAGAAGGGACTATATAGAGAAAAAGTTGCAGATTTTTTTGTTTTAATTTCTTGGAGAATACCCGATGGCCGGAGATGGCTGAATCGGTCTGAGTTCATAATCATTCCTTCGTATTTCGAGATGGATTAAGGAAGTCATTGGATCGGTTTTTGTGTCATCATAATGATTGGCATAAAAAATTATGCAGCGATTATTTGTCTGTGAAAATATTATTCGTAATTTTGCGAAAAATAAAATACAAGCAGAGAAAATGATGGAAAAGAAGTATTCCGAAGAACAGGAGAAGATAGCCCGATTCGCCAAGGCGATGGGGCATCCGGCACGTATTGCCATACTTCAGTTTCTGGCTTCCCAGGAGAGTTGTTTTTTCGGTGACATTCATGAAGAACTGCCCATAGCCAAGGCTACGGTGTCGCAGCATCTGAAGGAATTGAAAGAAGCCGGACTCATTCAGGGGGAGATTGAAGCTCCGAAAGTAAAATACTGTATCAACAAGGAAAACTGGGAGGCAGCGAAAAGGATGTTTGCAGGTTTCTTCGGGCAAACGGTATGTAAAAAAGAGAGTTGCTGTAAGTAAACTCTTTTTTTGAGATATATGTTCGTTGTTTTGCGAATTACTAATAATAATTGGAACATTATTTATATAATACGGCAAGATGAAAAAAATTTTATTCTTACTCATTGCATGTTTTGCCCTCCTTTCCTGCCAGACGAATGCGAAGCAAGAAGCAGCCACGCAGAATCCGCAGGAAGTGACGGTGGGCGACCGTGTGGAAGTCTTGTATTTCCACGGAAAGCGGCGTTGTGCTACCTGCATGGCCATTGAAGAGAATGCCAGGGCAGCTGTCGAAACTCATTTCTCCCCTCAGGTATCCGAAGGGAAAGTGGTATTTAGAGTAATTGATATCACTCAGAAAGAAAACGAACAACTTGCTGAAAAATATGAGGTTACGTGGTCGGCCTTGTTCGTCGTGAAGTATAAGGATGGAAAAGAGACGCGTAAAAACCTGACCGAATTTGCTTTTGCCCAGGCACGCAAGTCGCCGGAACACTTCAAGGACGAGGTGGTGAAAACCGTGAGTGACATGCTGAAATAAGGTAAATGCTGAATGAAATAAATTACTGAACGAAAAGAAAAACAGAATAAAAACGGACCGCTATGGATTGGTTACAGACTTGGCTGGACAACAGCTCGACACCCGTGCTGACAGCCTTCCTGCTTGGATTGCTGACTGCCCTTTCTCCCTGTCCGCTGGCAACTCACATTGCAGCCATCGGTTTTATAGGGAAGGACATTGAAGACCGGAAACGGATTTTTCTCAATGGGTTGCTGTATACCTTGGGAAGGGTACTCTCGTATACCTTGCTGGGAGTGATACTGATCATGGTATTGAAAGGAGGCGCCAGTATGTTCGGCATACAGCAGACGGTCGGTGTATGGGGAGAATTTGTACTGGGACCGTTGCTGGTGGCAATCGGACTTTTCATGCTGTTTGCCGACAGGCTGAACCTGCCGAAGTTCGGATTTAATGGAAATGCCGAAGGACTTGTGAAGAAAGGAGGTTGGGGCGCCCTGCTGATAGGCATTCTGTTTGCTTTGGCATTCTGTCCTACGAGTGGAGTCTTTTATTTTGGAATGCTGATTCCCTTGTCGGCAACTGTCCCTGCCGGTTATCTGTTGCCTGTCGTATTTGCCGTTGCCACCTCTCTTCCGGTGCTGGTGGTAGCCTGGGTACTGGCTTTCAGTGTGCAGCAGATAGGTCGTTTATATGGCAGGATGCAAGTCCTGCAGCGTTGGATGAACCTCCTTGTCGGTGGGGTTTTCATACTGACAGGAATCTATTACTGCTGGATGATGTATGTATGAGCAAAGACCATCCGGCAGAAGACACAAGATATTGTATAATCATCAATTAAAGGAACAGGTATATGGAAATTAAAGTATTAGGACCGGGTTGTGCGAAATGCAAGACCACCTACAACGTGATTGAAAAAGTAATTAAGGAAAATTATCTGGATGTGAAGCTGACCAAGGTAGACGACATCATGGAAATGATGAGTTATAACATCCTGACTACTCCTGCCGTAGTGGTGGATGAGGTAGTGAAGATGAAGGGACAGGTTCCGTCTGAGAATGACGTGAAAATACTTTTAGGAATCTCATAAACAGAATCAATAAAACAGAATCAATGAACCTTGGCGGCAGTGTATCCGTGACGGAAGTCTGCCGCCTTTCTTCGGACTTTATTGTTCGTAATTAAACGAATTAAATTAAATAGATTATGATACAGGATTTTGCAGACTGGCTGGTGTACGGATTATTCGGACTGGGTGCCGATACGTCGCTGGGAGTAGCCGTCAATTTTTTCTTTTACGATACCATCAAGATTCTTATTCTGCTGTTCGTGATCAGCGTAGTGATGGGAATCATCAATGCTTATTTTCCGATAGAGCGGTTGAGGCAATACCTGGTTACACACAAGATGTACGGATTGCAATACCTGCTGGCCTCGGTGTTTGGAGCCATCACTCCGTTCTGTTCGTGCTCTTCGATACCGTTGTTCATCGGTTTTGTGAAGGGAGGAATCCCTCTGGGAGTTACTTTTGCCTTTCTGATTACTTCTCCGCTGGTGAATGAAGTGGCCGTAGCCATGTTTCTGGGATCTTTCGGATGGAAGGTTACCCTGATTTATGTCGTGAGCGGCATACTGCTGGGAGTCATCGGTGGTTTTGTGCTTGGGCGCATGAACCTGTCGCCTTACCTGAGCGACTGGGTGAAGCAGATTCAGGCGAGTTCATCGGCTCAGGCGGGGGAATGGGAGAAGGAGCATACTCCTTTCATCCAGCGTTTGCCTGCCATCGTCCGCTATGCATGGGGTATCGTCAGCGGGGTACTGGTGTACATTCTGGTAGGTATCGGTATCGGAGCCTTCATGCACGGTTTCGTTCCGGAAGGATTTTTTGAGCAGTATATGTCGAAAGACAACTGGTATGCAGTACCTTTGTCGGTGGTGCTTGCCGTGCCGATGTATGCCAATGCGGCCGGTATCGTGCCGGTCATTGAGGTATTTGTGGCGAAGGGGGTACCCATGGGGACTGCCATTGCGTTCATGATGGCGGTAGTGGGACTTTCTCTGCCGGAGGCAACCTTGCTCAAGAAGGTGATGACATGGAAGCTGATCGGTATTTTCTTCGGTACGGTGGCTTTTTTCATCATCTTGTCGGGATATTTGTTCAATTATCTGCTGTAATAATCCGGCAGAAGGAGACGCCCTTGTGGCGGGTATTCCGGATGACCGGATACAGTAAAAGTAGAAAAACGTATATTCACTGTAAAACATGGAAATAGAATGAGAGTATTGATACTTTGTACAGGAAACAGTTGCCGCAGCCAGATGGCACACGGCTTTTTGCAGTCGTTCGATGAAACTCTTGAAGTCTGCTCGGGAGGAACCCAGCCTGCCCCGCAGGTGAACGCGAAGGCAGTAGAAGTCATGAAGGAAGCAGGGATAGACATCAGTTCGCATGTCCCGACTCATGTAAATACTTACCTTGACCAGGAATGGGATTATGTAATCACCGTGTGCGGAGGAGCCAACGAGAGTTGCCCGGCTTTCACCGGAAAGGTGGGAAAGCGTCTTCATATCGGTTTCGACGATCCTTCGCATGCGACCGAAACTCCGGAGTTCATCGATGCGGAATTCCGCCGTGTGCGTGATGAAATCAAGAACGCTTTTGCCCGTTTCTATCTGACAGAGATCAAGAAGCAGGAATTGCCCAAGTGTACTTGTAGCGGCAGTTGCAAATGATTTTATTTGTGTGTGGAGAATGACAGCCACCGGCCTGACGGTATCTTACTGTCGGGCGGTGGCTGTTGTTTTTTGCTTGTTGTCAGTAAATGAAGCAAAGAAAAACTGATTCATACGAGAAAGAGATTGAGCAGGGGGAAGTGTTTGGAAGAAAGGGAGTGTCTCGTTAAGTATATATAATCGAAGACACCGACAAGAAAACTTCTACCGTAAAGATTGTTTTTTTGTTTCTTTCCTGAAATATTTATCAAACCTCGCTGGTAATCCAATGATTTCCCCTGTGGATTTATTAATCAGCGTCGTGGATTAATAAATCCACAAGGAAAATCAAGTTACTGAAAAAGATGGGTGTAAAAACAGGCCGTAGTGCGATGCGGAATTTTTGTCCGGGTACTCTGTTATTCAAGTAACTGAAAGACAACAAGAACATAGTTTCATGAAGACAGGACAATTGCCCGTACGCGGTCGAAACGTTGCTCCTTCAGGTCGGAAGGGGCAATCAGAAATTCCAGTACCCCGGTATCCATAAAATTCAGTTCAAAGTCGTCACCGCTGCACGAGTCGACCTGCAGCAGAATGGACCAGTCTTCGCAGGGAGCATCCCAGGTTTCCCACGGGCAGTGAGTAGGAGGAGCAAAAAGAATGTGCTCATCAGACAACGGGGAAGCGGTAGGTGAGAAACGGACTGCTTGTTCTTCAGGTACATAAGGTGCGTCTTCCTCTCCCGCGAACTCACTTTCTTCCAGGTCATCGCAATCGGGAAAATAAAGGATCTTTACTGCATCCTCCTCACTGATGGTGCCGCCGATATAATAACTGTCAAAATCATATCCCAGGTAATTGTCGATTTTTGCAAAAAAGGATAACAGACCTTTACCGGGCAGCAAGTGGTCCGTATCGTAGGGAGCGAGGTCCTTCAGGTTGAACTGGCAGACGAATACGTAGGGGTGTGTCTTTCCCTCGTCATCCGTGTATGTGGGATAGGGAACGCCGCTGGGCAGACCGGGATTTCCCCAGAAATGCGACTGCCTGGGGGAGAGTTTTTCTTCGGATGCGGTAAGGATAAGGTGAACGGGTGCTGTCATCAGGGGTATGGAGTTTAAGGTTTGAGGTCAGTAATGAATAAATTAAAATACAGTTGGGAGCCTGTCTACGTGCTGCCGAAAGTGGATAAGGCCTATAGTCAGTTTTCAGGAAACAACTGCCGGTAATAATCTTCCCGGCTTTTGAACGGCAGTATGTCATTCAGATTTTGAGTATCAGTTTGAGGATGTATTTTCTGGAAAAGTTCCAACTCCGCCTGAAAGCAGGTAAAATCGTTTTTCATCAACGAAAGATTCAATGCCTTGGAAAGTCGTAAAGAACCGTACAACAAGGAGTCGTTGGGACTGCATTGACTGATTTGCCGTTGAAAGGCCCGGTCGGCACGCTGAAAACTTCCCATTCCGTGCAGGGAGTCTCCCTGATGAAATTCCAGAAGTCCCTTCAGGCAGAGAAAGTCACCCTGTAGTGAATCGCACTGCTGGTCCATCTGTTGAAGCAGGGGAAGCAAGGCTGCAGATTTGCGGCAGGCAATCAGGTACATGTATTTTTGCAGGTATCCTTGGGGACAGTCGGGGCTAAGCAGTATGGCACTGTCAAGTTTTTGCAGGATCAGTCGGTCGTGTATTGCCGTGTGAGGCTGCCGGGAAGTAACGGCCCGGGCCCAGAACAGTGAGTCGGCATGGAGGAGGCTGTCGGCTTCATGCAGCAGTGTTTCGGCTTTTGTCTGCCTGGTGGAAATTTCTGTTTCGTCATTTTTCTCAGACATCGTACAGGCAGCCATCAGTACGGTAAGAAGGATTATGGACGCTGTATTGAGGCTGGATTGCAAGGCTTTCATAGTCGTATTGTTTTTTAACTCGATAGAAGCAAAGATATAAATTAATTCATGCGTACGGCTGAATCTCAAATTTTATTTTGAAGTTACGAGTATCATTTGTGGGAGAAAACAACGGTTCCCAGGAAAAAACAGCTAGCGGAAGGGGGAATCTGCATAAAAATATCCTCTCAGGAACACGGTTTCAATTTAATCATTACTTTTGCGGATATGAAGTGATTGTGAAGTGAGTATGTTTGTATCGGGGATTGTTGGAAACTGGAAATGAAGCGAGTGTGAAAGAAAATGATACGAAACCGCTAGGAGAATTCATGAAATGCAATGGGACGGTTGTGCAGTACATTCTCTTGATTGGCAGTTGACAGACTAACCCGGGATTTGCAAATGGCTCAAAGTGAAAAATCGAATGATAATCAATTATAATAACATGACAAACAAACAGTTAACCTCTGCAGACATTGACAGAGTTGAAAATCTCTCTTATACTCCTTTGGAAAAGGCTTACTTGAAGGTGCTGATGGTAAAAACCATATTTTCTTATCTTCTTCTCATGGGACTGGCACTTTTTCTGCTGCTGGCAGAAAATTTCAGTGGACGTTACACCGCTATAGTCTGTATTGAAGGCGTATTGCTGGTGGCATTCATTATCAATCTTTTCCTTTTGCCGAAGGCTTTTGCCAAAAAGGGCTTTGCTATCCGCGAGCATGACATTACCTACCGGTCGGGCCTGCTTTTTCCTTCAGTAATTACCCTTCCTTTCTGCAAGATCCAGCAGGTAAGCATCAGTCAGAATCCCCTTACACGGATGTGCGGACTTTATGAAATCGATATCGTAAACGGTGCCCAACTGCTGTCGGAAACCAGCATTCCGGGACTTACCGAAGAGAAGGCCAATGAGATTAAAGCATTTATCATAGAAAGTATCAGAAATGAAAACAAATGATTTTTCTGTACCTCGGCGCATGAGCAAAAGTGCACTGGTGATATTCTGGGTGAGAGGTTTGTCGGAATTGGCAAATGTGTTCCTTGCACTTGTCGTCGTAAGGATTTTCAATGCATTTGAAGAAAATTCATTATGGAAAACCGTATGGATGATTCTGGTTCTGTTGGGCCTGTGTCTGCTGGTTTCGGTCGTTTGGGCCTTTCTCAATTATTATTTCAGGAAATATTACGTGGAAGAGGGCAACCTGATTTTCCTGCACGGGGTATTCCGGAAGGAAAGGACCAGCATTCCTTTGGATAAAATTCAGTCGCTGCGGACAAAGCGGGGATTTATGTACCGGTTGTTTGATATGACGGGAGTGTCGTTTGACACACTGGCTTCGAAGGCGAAGGAAATAGAACTTATTCTGGATGACAGAGACTGGAATGAACTCTTGAACCGGATGGAGGTACAGCAGAAGGACAGGGAAGAGGTTGCAGAGGCGGAGACTCCGGTACTGGAAGAGGTTTCGGCCACTGCGTCCGGCCGTTGTGACCTGTCGCTGAAGGTCAGCAACCTTAATCTGCTGAAGGGAGCCTTATGCCAGAATCACCTGAAGGGGATGGTGATTTTGCTGGGTATTCTGGGTACACTGTATGATCAATTTACATCGGTCAACGAGCAGGCTGCCAAATATGTCATCGATTACGTGGATGAGCAGGCAAGTGCAACTTCTTTTTCCTTGTCTGCCGTTCTGGCAGTGATTGTCGGTCTGTATGTGGTGGTACTGGTACTGTGGACGGGGAAAATTTTCCTGCGCTATTCCAACATGAATATCCAGATAAATGACAGACAGCTTTTCTTTGAAAGTGGACTGATCTCGCGCAACAGCAGCCGGTTTTCTTACGACAAGATTTGTACCGTCTATATCAAACGCAATTTCTTGGAGCAGTGGATGAATGGATGTACGATTATGTTGAAGCAGGCATTGAATGCCACGGATGAGAAGTTGGGTGCCGATGTGAAAATTTACGGTTCCAATTATGGCGAAAATTTTCTGAACTGGTGGTTGGGAAAGGACTACACCTCATCCGAGGAGATTATTTCCGCCCGCTCCGGTTACGGTTTACTGGGGTATGTGCTCCGCTTTGACCTGCTTTTCGTTCTACTGGCGGGAGGGGTCCTGTGGTATTATGAACTGTATGCCTGGCTGGCATTGCCCTTCGTTTACCTGCTGATTGCATTGGCCAAAGGTCTGTTTGCCGTACGCCGGAGCCGCATTACCCTGAGGCAGGATTACCTGGAGGTCTGCAACGGAAAGTTTGCGGAAATCCGGAATTACTTCAAGTACAGCAATGTGGAGGTAGTACGTAAGGTCTCAACTCCTTTCACGCCTTACTTTCATAGAGTAAGTCTCTTTATTTCCACCAACGGAACTTCCTTTGTGGTAAGGAGCCTGAAAGAGGAGGAAGCCGATGAAATATACGAATGGCTTCTGTATCATTGCTATACCTGCAAGTAATATGTTGGGTTTTCCGGTTCTTCGGACATCAGGAGAGTTTTCCTTGTGACTGGATAAAATAATAACCTCCCTGAACATGAAGACAATTCAATGAGTCTCATTTTCAGGGAGGTCGTTGTTGTCAGGGAATTTATATCCGTACTGACGGATGAAGTCCGTATTCAGTTTTTGCCGGCATTTATCCATGTCAGTTTTTTCCATATCCATTCCAGCGGTCCATGCCGGTGCTTTTTAAGCCACAGGTGGCTGAATGTCAGCAATGCGGCAAACATGACTATGGCAATCAACAGGCAGGCGGTGGCTCCCGTGTATTGGTATAGATGGAAGCCGAAGCCATAAAACAAGGTAATGCCGATAATGGATTGGGTGATGTAGTTGGTCAGGCTCATTCTGCCAAAAGAGATGAAAAGTCTTTGGAACTTATATCCGTTGCCTTTGTCATACCATAACAGGACGAAACATCCTACCAGCAGTGCCATAAGGAGGAAATTGCAGATGGAGGGAATGGCTATATCGAGCGGTATCAGGATTTCCTTATTGCCTTTGGCCATTTCCGGATAGACCATTCTGAGGGTATTGAGTGGGACAAAAAGAAGGGCAGCATACAACGATATCTTCTTCCATAAGAAAAGCGATTCCTGTGTGTTTTTAAAGAGAGACAATCTTCCGGCTGCCATGCCAAAAAGGAACAGTCCGCCAATCTGGAAGATTCGTCCGTTTTCAATCTGCCAGAGGTTGCCATAGAGCTGTCCGTAAGTGATGTTGGACTGTACCACTTCGAGGAAGTTTCCGGATTGCATCACAGGTTTTGCCAGGGCCGCATACTTCATCCAGTGGTTGCCGTATTCCAGAAACGGAATGTCGCACAGGTTGCAGACAATCCTTATCCACTCGATGGGCTGTATGATCATCACCGAGGCAAGTATAAGTATTGCCTTTGTGGAGAGGTGGGAAACGGAGACCAGGAAGACTCCCATGACTGCGTACAGAAGCAGGATGTCGCCGTTGTAGAACAAGGAATGCAGTTGTGAGAACAGCACCAGGAGAAACATTCTCCATACAAATCTGCCCTTAAACGGGAGTCCTCTTTTCCGGGCATTGCTGAACTGGATGTAAAAACTGAGTCCGAATAGGAGTGAGAAAGTGGAAAATGCCTTTCCGGCCATGAGAAACCAGGTGGTATCCCATATTCCTTTATCCAAAGCGGTAAGCCATTGCGGATATTCTTTAGGGATATAGTACAGGTTATAATGTTCAAAACAGTGTACGATTACAATGGCAAACAGCGCAATGCCTCTTAGGGCATCTACTACTTCGATTCGGTTAGTGGGTTGTGGATTCATTTTTTTAGTCTTAATTTTCTGTATATACATGTAGGTTGCAGAAGTCTCCGGTGGGACGTTCCCCGAGAGAATATTCTTTATTGTCGGTAAATGTATGATGCTGTGATGGAAAAAATGATTGTTTCAGGCTTTTTCTTCGGATATTTTTTCCTTTAAAAAGGCTACGAGATAATCCCTGTCCTCACCACTCAGCAGGTATTTCTTTCTGTTTTTCAGTTCGATGCAAAACGTCTGTGAATAGTCACCGACGTACGAGAAGAAAGTGCCTAATTTTTTTGTATAATACCAGCCTGTGAAGCCGAACAGACCACCAATCCCGCAGGTCCGTATCATCGCTTCCTTGCTGATGTACGTATCGATGTGCTTCATGTCCGCATAATGGATTACTTTTTTCCCGATGCCTCTATGCAGTATCAGCGACCGGTCGGATAATTCTATAGACAATGGAGCATATCCGTAAGAAAAGACCAGGGTAACAAAAATAATGGCTATGATACCTGAGCCCAGGATGCAGGGTATTTTTCCTGTAAGGATCGTATACAGCAACAAACTCCCGGTTCCAAGAAGAAGTATCAGGACAAGGGCAGAGAGAAGCACCAGGGATTTCTCTTTATGTACTTTCTTTATCAGGTGATTGGCGGTTGTCATGTCAGGGTAGATTTAGGGTAATAAATTGCTTATTTATTGGTTGCCTGTACTGTCCTAGTGATTCAGGGTCCAGACGTCTGGAAATAAGCCGTAAATAAAAAAACAGAATCCAGTGAAAGGTTTTTCCTTGTTGCTTCCTTGTGCTGAATTCTGTTTTAAAAATAGCTAAAAAATGATTATCCATCAATTTTTAGCTATAAAAGATATTTTAGATACTGGTGTTTTTAATGTTATAGAATTTACCGGTATATAAATAATTCGATTTGAAGTTAACTATCTTGAGTCGCCTCTTCATTTTTCGTATTAATTCATTATTTTTGCATGTTATTATTGGATGTTCCAATAAAACAATGATACAAACAAAACTTGCTTAATGATATTATAATGGCTGTCTCGGACGATAGAAAATACACTAAGAAATTTGTATATAACCTTCTTGAAGAGGTGAAAGGTAAAACGTTAGGTGAGGTTGACAAGTCCTGCCAGTTTGCCCGTACTCAGAAGAATGGGAAAATTACAGGTATTGCTGGAGATGTAATAGAACAATCGGTGTTCGGATATGCTCGTGACAGTAAACAAGAGTGTGATATTGAGATTGATGGTGTGCTTACGGAATTAAAAACTACAGGCGTCCGCATTCCAAAATCTGATTTGAAGAATGTCAAAGGAAAAACCGGAGCTGATTACAATGTTTATCTTCATGCTAAAGAAGGTATTAGTATTACTGGAGTTACATTTGAACCTGTAATTCAGCATGATTTTCTGACTTCACATTTTTGGGAAAAGGCTAAACACTTATTAATCATATTTTATGAGTATAAATCATATGACGTTGTTCCAGCTTCAGAATATTCTAAATTTCCAATTGTGGACTATTGTTACAATAGTTTTTCAGATGAAGAAATGGGAAAGTTACGAAATGATTGGGAGATAGTCCGTGATTACCTTCAGAATGTATATAATCGCTTTCACACTCAGGAAGAGCGTAATGAGAATCTACAAGGCTTTACTCATGTACTTCGTCCTAAGCTCATGCTGATTGAACTTGTTCCTGGATTTAAAAAGAAGTCAACGGGTTCCTATCAAAAGCCTCGTTATCGTCTGAAGCAAACTTTTGTAGATTATATTGTCCGTGGGCATTTTGACAAGAGCCGTGCAGAAACAGAAGTTAAACTGAAAGACTCTTTTTCCAGTTTCTCCCAATTGGATGTCCGTTGCCACGCTCTTACAGAAAAATATAAAGGAATGACTTTTCGCCAGATGAAAGAGCTGTTTGCTATCAGCGCTGAAATGTCAACAAAGGATTTTGGTTCCAAATGTGTATTGAAAATGTTTGATGCTGGTTGTAATCGACTTAATCAGATATCAGATTTCATAAAAGCAGGAATTATAGCTAAAACTATAACGATAACTCCTCAAGGCGGTAGAACAGAAGATATGAAACTTAAACACATCAATTTCGAAGAATTGGCTGATAGAAATCTCGATTTTGAGGAGTCGGATTTATACATTTATTTTTGTGAACATAGTTTTTTATGCCCTGTTTTTTGTGAGCATAATAAAGTTGACCCGTCTCAAACAACTTTTGAAGGGTTTAAGCGCTTTGCCTTTGATGACGATTTTATTGAGAGAGAAGTTAAACGGACATGGGATGACTCCCGCAAACTGATTCATCAAAATCTGTTGAAATGGGAATATGTGTATGATAACCAAGGAAACAGGCGAGTAAATAAGAGTGGAGCATATATGGGGGCTCCTAATTTTCCAAAAAGTTCAGAATATGCAGTCTTTTTTAGAGGTGGAGCTGATGTCTCAACTGATAGAACCAGAACTGAGGTGGTCAATGGAATAAAAATGTTGCCACAATTTTTTTGGTTAAAGGGCTCATATATTGCAAATAAACTTCAAACATTATCTTATCTGTAAAAAATATGGCTAAAATCAAACATAACATACGAGTTGTAGAGCTATTTGCTGGTGTAGGTGGGTTTCGCATCGGGTTAGAAGGTGCGTCAGATGCATATGAAACGGTGTGGAATAACCAGTGGGAGCCTTCAACCGTTCACCAGGATGCTTCTCTTGTATATCGTGCTCGATTCGGTACTAAAGGACATTCTAATGAAGACATCAATACTGTAATGACAGAGGAAATTCCCAATCATGATTTATTGGTTGGTGGTTTTCCCTGTCAAGATTATTCGGTCGCTGCAACTCTTAGCCGATCTGGCGGAATAGAAGGTAAAAAAGGTGTTCTATGGTGGCAAATATATCGTATTTTAAACGAAAAAGGGGATAGTCGTCCTGATTATGTTTTTTTTGAAAACGTTGATCGCATTCTAGGTTCACCGGCGAAGCAACGTGGACGTGATTTTGCAATTATCCTTGCCTCACTTTCTGATTTGGGATACACTGTAGAATGGCGTGTTATTAATGCTGCAGATTATGGTATGCCCCAGCGAAGAAGAAGAACATACATTGTCGGTTACCGTGAAGATTCTGTTATTTATCGCAAGATAGAGGCTCTTCAGGACTGGGTGTTGTTTGATGGGGTAATGGCTAAGGCATTTCCTTTTGAAGCAAAGAAGAATACCACTTCTGAATTTGATATAGAAGGTACAATAAAAGAAGTATCCGACAATTTCAATAAAAGTCAGCGAGGAACGGCTGCCAGTCCTTTTGGTGACGCAGGAATTATGCAGAATCGTCACGTTTATTCTATTGATACCAATGCGGTTTATGCTGGAACTTTGATGACTCTTGGTGGTAATCTGGTTGATGAAGATTTTGTACCGGAGGAGTTCTTCATTTCTGACGATGATCTTGCGCGATGGAAATATGAGAAGGGAGCAAAGAAAATTGAACGTATATCAAAGGAAGGGTTTAAATATATCTTTTCAGAAGGTGGAATGTCATTCCCTGATGATTTAAATCGTCCTTCCCGTACTATTATTACGGGGGAAGGAGGACCTTCAGCTTCTCGTTTTAAGCATGTGGTTCTTACACCTTCAGGCAGATATCGCCGTTTGCTCCCAATAGAATTGGAGCGTTTGAATATGTTTCCTGATAATCATACATTTCATCCGGAAGTTACAGATGGTCGCAGGGCATTTCTTATGGGAAATGCTCTCGTGTGTGGTATTGTGCAGGCTGTTGGTAAATCTCTGTATCGTTTTATTTATGATGAGGAGCCGGTTTCTACACGTCCGATAGAAATGAAACGGGATGCTCAGCCTAAGTTGCAGCTTAGTTTATTTGGTGAAGAAATATTGCCACTTGTATGTAATAAGCCAAAGAAGAATTATGTACTTGACCATAGTAAGCATCTTCTGATTGGCTTCGTTAAAGATGATAATAAAGATTACTTTCTTGATGGAGGGCAGTCAAAACTGTATTATACGGGTAAGGCTAAATCATTTCCCTCAACTATAGCATTGAATAAACTTTATTATTTTATGCCGTATATAAAAGGATTAGGTATACGTGATCTTTATCTTATAAAGATAGCCCGTATTGGCAATAAGGCTGAAGTATATCCAGAAGGGAAAGATACAGAACCTCGTCTTGTTTTTGAATTGGAATATCTTGAGAGTCTGCCTGAGTATACTCATATTAGTTTGAATATCTTTCGGACTTATCGGGATACTTTACTTGGAAGGATTTTCAAATATTAAAAAATACACATAGTATAGGAGAAGCATAAAAGCTATTATGTAATGTCGTAAGCAGAAAACAAGTCCTGCAGAAGAAATATTTGTCAATAATAATTTTACAATAGTTCGTTAAAAATTAGCCTAGCCTAAGCGGCTCTGGCAGTAAATAAAATGAGTTCTTTGAAAAGTTTGTCAATTAATTGCGTGTTTGGTTCAATCCCAGACACGCAAATAAATCGTTCAAGCATGTAAGCATTGTGTATGACTGATTTGCATGATGATATGGAATATTTCATTCCCATCTTCTTACAGGCAGCCTTGGCGAGGTTTATCGATGCAAGTGATGCATTAAAGTGAAATGCCAAAGGCGTGTTCCCGTCAGATACAGCCCTTGAGAAACTGGTTTATCTTGCATACCGCAATATACGGAAGAAGTGGACTATGCCACTTGCCAATTGGGCTACAATCTCACAGCAACTGGCCATAAAG
>NZ_JABSOE010000053.1 GCF_013618865.1 Phocaeicola faecicola | reverse complement strand
CAAAGAACGATTCAGATGCCATAAATTCGGTTTCGAAGATATGGTGATTCTTATTGCTTGTGGATTACACAACTTCAGAATCAGCCACAAAATGAGTCATATAACAAATTAATCTATATAATGTCTATTGTTTTTTTAGTTTATATGAAAGTTTTACTCATAAACGGAAGCCGAAGAAAGAACAGTAATACATAAAATATCAAGACAGTTGGAGAAACATGGTATTGAATCTGAAATTGTATGGATCGGGGTAAAAGCTGTACAAGGTTGTATCACCTGTTACCAATGTGTATCCAAGGGACAATGTGCATTCAACGATGCCTTATATCAGACAGTAAGAGAAAGACTTAAAGAGTCTGATGCCCTTATCGTTGGCTCACCTACCTATTACGGAGGTCCTAATGGTTCTTTATGCACTTTGCTCGACAGATTGTTTTTTTCCTGCAAACAGGATCTCGTGAATAAAGTCTGGTCATCTGTTGCCGTATGCCGCCGCGGAGGAGCAAGCACCACATTCCATAGAGATTTCGAATTTCTGTCAGTTTCTACAACACCCCAACAAATTGAAGAATGCAGCGTAAAAGACCTGGAGAGTTTTACAGACCGATGTATTTTTATCTTTAACAATCAAATTTCCAGCTAAAGCCATCTGTCGTACAATAAATCTTTGTAACTTTAAACTTCGAGAGCATCGTACAAATCATTTTAATATCAAAATTGAGTACTACAGCCTCAGCACTATTTTTGTTATATTGCTAATAATCAAGAAAATATTAGTTATTATATCGAACTCACATAAACGAATACAACAAGAAACATTTAAAGCACTATGAAAAAAGTAAATCTTTTATTATCGGCCTTGTTTATCAGCCTGGCCAGTTTTGCCCAGGAATCATTATGGGGAGGACAAGATATCGTTTCTCCCGAAATACACCCCGACAATACAGTGACTTTCCGGTTTCATGCTCCGAAAGCCATTCAAGTGAAGGTAACAGGCGACTTTCTGCCTACCTCAAAAATAGATACTCCTTTCGGCAAGGCGGATGCACCGGGAGAGGTTCTGCTGAAAGAGGGGAAAAACGGTGTCTGGGAATATACCACTCCTAATCCATTGCCTTCCGAACTTTACAATTATTCGTTTATCGTAGACGGCCTGAAGGTAACCGACCCCAACAATGTGTATGTAAGCCGTGACGTGGCCTCGGTGTTCAATATCTTCATCGTCAAGGGAGAGCCGGGAGACTTGTACAGTGTAAACAAGGTTCCTCACGGTACCGTGACCAAACGCTGGTACCACAGTAAAGCCTTGGGATATGACCGCCGGTTGACCGTCTATACTCCTGCAGGCTATGAAGACAGCAACAAACGTTATCCCGTACTGTACCTGCTTCATGGAATGGGCGGTGACGAGGGAGCATGGACTACCTTGGGGAGAACCGCACAGATCATGGATAATCTTATCGCACAAGGGAAAGCAGAACCGATGATTGTGGTCATGCCTAACGGCAATGTGGACCAGGAAGCCGCACCGGGAGAATCTTCATTGGGAATGTATAAGCCTACCATGAATCTCCCCAGGACAATGGAAGGAACGATGGAAACCACTTTCCCGGAAATCATGAACTTCATTGAAAAGAACTACCGGGTAGAAAAGAAAAAGTCAAGCCGTGCGATAGCTGGTCTCTCCATGGGAGGCTATCATTCGCTCCATATCTCCAAAGCCTACCCGGACAAGTTCGACTATGTGGGACTTTTCTCGGCTGCAATACTTCCCGACAAGGGCAAAGACGCTGAGATTTACAAGAACATGGAAGAAAAACTGGCCAAACAGTTTGATAATGCTCCCAAACTTTACTGGATTGCTATCGGCAAGACTGACTTTCTGTACGATGCCAATGTGGAATACCGGAAATTACTCGACAAGCATCATTATAAATATGTATACAGGGAAAGCGACGGCGGACATATCTGGCGCAACTGGCGAATATATCTGTCCGAGTTTGCTACTATGATTTTCAAATAAGAGGACGGTCCGCTACTAACTTTTAATACAAGAGCCCAATCATCGTATATCAATGCATTACAATGATTGGGCTCTTATTTATTTTTGTCCGAAGGAATCAGAAAATTCAATTAAGGAATATCCTCTGAAAAGCGTTCTTTCCATTTTTTCCCGCACCTGCAGACATAAGTGGAAAAACTTCCGTTAATTGGTGCAGGCAACCTGTTTCATAAAATCCTTTCCGCCGTGAATTTATTAATCAACGGCTCGGATTAATAAATCCGCGATGGAAATCCAATGAACCGCACTGCAGATTCTTTTTTCTTTCAGTGAACGTCCTCTTTCGGACGGTTGCCGTTTCACAAATTTTCCTTTACGGACTCAATTATCCAGGATATCATTCACAGACAGACCGGAAAGTCATGTTAAACGCACTGCCGGTCTGCTATACTACTGCAGCTGTCTTGATAATATTCTCGCGAAACTCTTTGGGAGAAACTCCGAAATTCCTCTTCACATACTTTCCGAAAAACGACAGATTGGCAAAGTTCAATTCATTGGCTATCTCCTTAATACTCTTATTCGGACATTTCAGCAAGTATTCGATGTCACGCTTCACATATTGCGTAATCACCTCCGAAGCCGTTTTCCCACACGTTTCCTTGGAAACTGAAGAAAGGTATTTCGGCGTTACGAAAAGTTTATCCGCATAATAGGCCACCGAACGTTCCTTGGGATAGGAATGCGACAGCAGGTCGATAAAGGAAGAGAAAAGATTGTCCGCCGAATTGTATCTGGGAGGGTTTATCTTGATATGCTTTTTCATCGAATCATGAAATTCATACATAAAAGCAATCAGAAGAGCATCGGTCAGTTCCTTCAGGTGCTCATGCGGCTCCGATTCCAGCTTCGATTTAATCAGGTCGTAATACTGCAAAAACAGCTTGCACTCATTATCATCCAGTGAAAGAATCGGGTTATCCTCCAGAAACCGTCTCACGTTCCAGTTATTGGCTGAGATCACAAACATCTGCTGAATGTAATCGGGTGACAGACAAAAGCCACAGCAATTAAAGTACATGTCTACCATGCTGTGTTCCACAATCATCTCCGGATGACATATCAGTACGTTGTGCCGGGCCAAAGTATACATTTTATTGTTTATACTCAGTGAGGCCTTCCCCTCCAGGCACAACATCACAATATACCACTCAGCCTTTACAAGAGAAGAACTGAATTTCTTCACCTCGCTTATCTGATTGAACAAGATCATCCTGTCATCTCTATAAGCAATATTCTTGTCTTCAATGTATCTCTCTATTTCCATACGTATCCTTTTTTTGGTATTCCGTTAGAGCAAATCTTTCCGTCTGCAAATGAAACAAATCTTTTCCGATTCGTAATAGTCTGTATTACTGCGTTTGTGTTCCGTTTTTCCGATTTTGAAAACGGCTGGAAAAACAGGACACTTCTGCGGAATTTTGTATGCCCGTCTTATTCATCGTTACTCGTTTCTTTGCACGAAAAATCAACGGGCCGGCTCCTCTCCCCGACGAACAGGCATTGAGCGTACGGGAAAAAGAGCAGGCACTGACTGAAAAAATAAATCAATCATATAATATAAACCATTATGAACTACAGACAATTATTTATCCCAGCAGCGTTTTTATTTCTTCTTGCAAGCTGCGGCAGGTCGGAACAAGGTGCACAGGAACTTCTTCCGGTAAAAGTCAGGACAGAAAAGATCATGCCTTCCGGAGCCAATGCCACTTCCTTTTATTCGGGAACCGTGGAAGAAGAGAACACCTCCGCACTGAGTTTCTCCGTGATGGGAACGGTAAAGACTGTCAATGCCAGTATCGGGATGCCTGTAAGAAAAGGACAACTGCTGGCTACGGTGGATGAAACGGCCATCAGAAGCTCGTACAATGCAGCCAAGGCTTCATTGGCGCAGGCAGAAGATGCGTACGAACGAATGAAGAAAGTATACGATAAAGGAAGTTTGCCCGAAATCAAATGGATTGAAATCCAGAGCAAGCTCCAGCAGGCACGTTCCATGGAAGAAATGGCGCGCAAGAATCTTTCGGACTGCAAGTTGTATGCGCCTTTCTCCGGTGTGGTTTCAGGAAAAGAGATCGAGATAGGACAGAATGTAACGCCGGGAGTCCCGGTGATTCATATCGTCAGCGGGAAAAATGCGAATGTGAAGATTTCAGTCCCCGAAAACGAAATCTACAAGGTACACAAAGGACAGAAGGCTCTCATCATCGTTCCTACACTGGACAATCTGACCCTGTCGGGGGAAGTGGCCGAGAAAGGCGTTCAGGCCAATCCGCTGTCACGCTCGTATGAAGTCAAACTGAGAATCCGCTCACTGGCAGATGCCACGGAGCAGCCTTCCCCTACCCCGGCCTCATCCCAGGCGGAAGACACATCGGCAAGCAGCCGTCCATCGGCCGGATACGGACTCAATGACGTCATGCCGGGAATGATTACCGAAGTGGCACTGACGGGACCGGACGACAGGCAACAGGTGATGGTACCTGCGGACATTCTTCAGCTCGATGAATGCAATCAGTATTTTGTCTGGCTCAAGAAAGACAACAAAGCGGTAAAACAGACCGTACAGTGCGGTGAGTTTACCGCCAAAGGTGTGGTGATCCTGTCCGGAATCCACATCGGAGACGAGATAATCACCCAGGGACAGCAAAAAGTATGCGAAGGTACTCCGGTATGCTGAAACACCGGCTGCCGGCACCTGCCGTGACGGCAACACTGCGACCAACAAACAAATAATTTTTTCATCATTTTTATGCCCGGATCCGGTACCCTCCGGATACCGGAACCAGGCAAAATATACCCACAAAGATGAACACCCAAAAACGTAATATAGTAGAATGGGCCATGCACTATCGCCAGATTATCATACTGGTTACCTGCTGCCTTGTTGCATTCGGCATCTACAGCCTGCCGCAAATGCAGAAAAATGAATTTCCCGATTTCACCATCCGTCAGGGTATCGTGATTGCCGCTGCACCGGGAACTCCATCCGACGAGATGGTGGAACAGGTCACGAAACCTCTGGAGGATTACATCTTCACTTTCAAGGAGGTGAAAAAGGAAAAGACATTCTCCACCACGCGCGACGGAATGGTATTCATACAAGTCGAACTGATTGACGAGCTTACCAACAAGGACGAATTCTGGAGCAAGTTCAAACACGGAGTAGCCGGCTTCAAGTCGCAGCTTCCCTCCAATGTAGTGGCCGTACAGGTCATGGATGATTTTGGAGATACCTCTGCCCTGCTCATCGCCATGGAGAGTAAGGACAAGACCTACCGTGAATTGTCCGACTATATGGACGATTTCAAGGAACGGCTCCGACGGATCAGCAGCGTGGGACGTCTGACCGTTTCCGGGGAAAGAAGCGAGCAGATATCCGTATATCTTGACTCCGAACGTCTTTCGCGCTACGGACTTAACGAGCAGGTCATTGCGGGACAGTTGTTCTCAAAGGGATTTGTGACGACCGGAGGCAGAATACAGACTCCGGAATACGTGCTTCCGATTCATGTGGAGAAATCGTATAACACGGTGTACGACGTACAGCAGCAGATAGTCTATTCCGATCCGTCGGGCAATGTAGTCCGTCTGAAAGACATCGCTACCGTGGTCAAAGAGTACCCTCATGCCGACAGTTATATCAAGAACAACGGAACGAAGTGCATCTTGCTGAGCGTGGAAATGAAGAAAGGCAAAAACATCGTCCAGATGGGAGAAGAAGTAAATGCTGTCATCAAGGAGTTCAAGTCGGAGCTCCCCTCTGAAGTCGGCATGAATCTTGTAACCAATCAGGCACAGGTAGTAGCCGGCAGTGTGGACAACTTCCTGCACGAACTGCTGATTGCCATCGTGGCGGTAGTGGTGGTGGTCATGCTGTTGCTGCCCGTAAAGGTAGCTCTGGTAGCCGCCTCCACCATCCCGATTACCATCTTCATCTCTCTGGGACTGTTCTATGCCTTCGGCATCGAACTCAACACGGTGACCCTGGCGGCCCTGATTGTCACCCTCGGAATGATTGTCGACAATTCCATTGTCATCATAGACAGTTACCTTGAAAAGATTGGCGAAGGGATGTCGCGCTGGCACGCCTCCATATACAGTGCCACACATTTCTTCAAATCCATATTTTCGGCTACACTCGCCATCAGCATCACGTTCTTCCCGTTCCTGATTGTGATACCAGGTATGATTCACGACTTCCTGCTGAGCTTCCCGTGGGCCATATCGCTGATACTGGGTATCTCACTGCTGGTAGCCATGCTTCTGGTACCGTTCATGCAGTTCTGGTTTATCCGCCAGCCCATCCCGGAGGAAAAGAAAGGATTCTCATTCATGGATGTCCTGCAGCGTTTCTACAACAAGGTGCTTGACGCCTGCTTTGCTCATCCGTATGTCACGATGGGAGCCGGTCTGGCTTCGGTAGTCATCGGTATCTTCCTGATGGGCAAGCTCCCGCAGAAACTCATGCCGGTAGCCGACCGCGACCAGTTTGCCATCGAAATCTATCTGCCTACGGGCACGGCCGTCGAGAAAACCGCCGTCGTGGCCGACAGCATGGAAAGTATCCTGAAGAAAGACCCCCGTGTGGTTTCCGTAACCTCTTTCATCGGCTGTTCTTCTCCCCGCTTTCATACGGCCTATGCCCCACAGTTGGGCGGCACCAATTATTCCCAGCTGATTGTCAATACCCTTGGCAATGCAGAGACGGTGGAACTGCTCGATGAATATGCCCCCAAATACACGGATGCCTTCCCGGGAGCCAGAGTCAGATTCAAGCAGATCAGTTTCAGTCAGGCGGTTTATCCCATCGAACTGCGTCTCAGCGGAAACAACCTGGACAGTCTGAAGCAGGCAGCCTCGGCTTACTTGCAGCTGTTGCGCAGTCTGCCCGAAACCGAACTGGCTCAAACGAATTTCAGTGAACCGCAGACGGCTGCCAAGGTTGTCCTGAAAGAGGA
Organism: Phocaeicola faecicola; assembly: GCF_013618865.1. GTDB lineage: Bacteria > Bacteroidota > Bacteroidia > Bacteroidales > Bacteroidaceae > Phocaeicola > Phocaeicola faecicola. The sequence goes on along the minus strand of NZ_JABSOE010000053.1, from coordinate 28,191 downwards.
TGAGGCTTCACGTCTCGGCATCAACAATGTGCAGCTGGAGACGACCCTGGCTATGCGTTACGGAAACGGCATTCCCGTAGCCACTGTCTGGGAAGGAGACTACAGCATCCCTGTGACAATCAAATCGGAGAAATCGGACCAGGCGGCGTATTCGGACTTGCAGGATGAACTGATTCCGGCATCGGCGGGACTGGCTCACGTTCCTCTTCGCCAGATTGCGGACATCGTTCCCAGCGTGAAGGACGGACAGATTGTCCGGCGCAACGGGGTATATACTATCACTGTGATGTCGGACGTACGGCGGGGAGTGAACGTAACGGCCCTGACCTCCCGCCTGAAGGAGAAGCTGCAGGCAATTCCTCTTCCACAGGGAGTAACCCTTGCCTATGGAGGAGACGATGAACAGGACAATGGAGTGCTGATACAGGGAGTGGACTTCGGTATGACGTGTACACTGGGTATCATCAGTCTGATGGGAATCATCGTCCGCAACGGAATCATTATGATAGACTATGCAGAAGAATTGCGGAGTACCGAAAAACTGTGCGTGCGGGATGCCATCTATCACTCTGCCCGCCGGCGTATGCGTCCGATTTTCCTGACTTCTGCGGCTGCCTCCATGGGAGTAATTCCGATGATTATCGGAAAAAGCGGATTGTGGATGCCGATGGGAACGGTAATCTGCTACGGCACGCTCATTACCATGATCTTCCTCCTGACAGTGCTCCCGGTAGCCTATATGCTCATGTTCCGCGGCAGCACCCGGAAACGTGCCCGGATGGAGGCTCTGGAGAAAATGTAGCCGTTTTCTTCCTGTCCTTACAGAATAGGACACCAGTATTTAAAGTATAAAGTATAATGTTGCAACAGTATGATACACAAAAATAATTACAGAAACAGGATCTTGTTCCTGTCAATGATGTTTGCATGCGGACTGCCGTCTATGGGACAGCAGCAGACATTTACCCTCGACGAATGTATCGAATCGGCTTTGAGAAACAACGTCCGCATCAAGAATGCAGAAAATGAACTGAAGATGGCCGAACAGGACAAAAAGGAAGCCTTTACCAAATATTTCCCTAATATTTCTGAGGCCGGAAGCGGATTCATTGCCAATGAACCTCTGGTAGACATGCAGTTGTCTCCGGAAGCAAGGATGGCCATGCTCAAAGACGGAATGATAGGAGGCGTGTCGGCCGCATTGCCTCTGTTCACCGGCGGACAAATTGTAAACGGCAACAGACTGGCGAAAGTGGGAGTAGAAGTAAAGCAGATACAAAAGGCGATGACCCACGATGAGGTCATCCTTACCACGGAGAAATATTTCTGGCAGATTGTGACGCTCAAAGAAAAGATAAAGACATTATCGGTTGTCGAGAACCAGCTGAAAAGGATTTATGAGGATGTAAAAAGTGCCGAAGAAGCGGGTCTTGTCACCCGGAACGACCTGTTGCAGGTGCAGCTGAAACAGAATGAGACATACAGTGCCAGGATACAGGTAGAAAACGCATTGTCGGTATCCAAAAAACTGCTCGGACAATACACCGGACTGCCTTCGGACAGCCTGGATGTGGCCTTCGTAATCAGTGAGGAGCTACCCGAACGGCCCGATATCCTATTGTGCAATCACGAGGAAGCCATCGGAAGGACCCACGAATACCAAATGCTGCAACAGAATGTCCAGGCCAGCCGCCTGCAATACAAAATGTCCATCGGTAAAAACCTGCCGACGATTGCAATAGGCGGAGGATTCGTATACGACAATTTCCTGATGGGACAAGACCAGGCGTTCGGAGTCGGCTTCGCCACCCTGACGGTTCCTCTGTCGGGATGGTGGGGAGGAAGTCATTCCATCAAGAAACAAAAGCTTCAGGTGAGAATCGCCGAGAACCAGCTGGAAGACAACAAAGAGTTGCTTGCCATCGGCATGCAGAATGCCTGGAACGGACTCAACGATGCCTACAAACAGATAGAGGTCGCACACCTGTCCATCGAACAGTCGGCCGAAAACCTGAGGCTGAGTTCCGACTACTATTCGGCAGGAACATCCACGATGAATGAACTGCTCGATGCACAGACATTGTACCAGCAGAGCCGGGATAAATACGTAGAGGCTTTTACCAACTACGAACTCAAGAAACGGGAATACCTGCAGGCCACAGGAAGATGAGGTAAATCGGTCATTCAAGCCCACCGGAAGAGGGAGCGGGTCTTTTCGCGCGGACCCACCCTCGACCGACGGGCTTTTCATTTTTCAGGAACGCATGCACCGCATGTATCCCCTGCGGGCACTGAAACATCAGTTGCATATCCAATTGCATTTATTTACCTAAATACATAAGGTAAATTTCTTAATATCAGACATAAGCGGAATAAAAACCCGTCACAAATCACTACATTCCGGAAAGTATTCTTCCTAAAAGCACAGATAGCGGAACCTCTTCCAAAAATTCCGGTCTCTCACCCAAAGACAGTCACACAAACCGTTAGTCAGCAGCCATTTACACCCACACAAAAAGACATGACTTTTAAAAACCAAGCCCCAGTTAAGCAGAAAACAGTTATATATAAGAATACATTTCATTATATTTCAATAGAAGCAATCAATAAACTTAAAAATATTTAATTCAACAGTAGTTATAATAAAAATATTAACTATTGATTATTTTTTTCATACTTTTACGCCGAGATAAACACACAAAAAACAAACTATTTATTAATTGAACGTTATTGTACGAAACTGACAGACGTTTGTCATTAGCGTTCTTAACTTATTGTTCACATCTATGATAAACATCTCAAAAAAGGCTGGTACCCTGCTCCTACTGGGTGGCATGGTTTCGGGTACAGTCGCCGCTGCAACCGGAATCGGTTTCGGCAAGACCGGAGTGATGCAACAAAGCAGCTCATGTAAAGGTATTGTAAAAGATGCACTCGGAGAAACGATTATCGGTGCATCTGTAGTAGTGAAAGGAACCAACAACGGGACCATTACCGGAATGGATGGCGAATTTGAACTGCCCAATGTGGAAAAGGGCGCAATCATCCAGATTTCCTTTGTAGGCTATTCCACTCAGGAAGTAGTGTGGAAAGGGGAGCCGATCCGTATCACCATGAAAGAGGATACGAAAACCTTAAAAGAGGTAGTGGTTGTAGGTTATGCTACGGTAAAGAAGGAGAACCTTACAGGAGCGGTTTCTGCAGTAGACGACAAGGTGCTGGCAGACAGACCGATTGTCAACCTGGGACAGGGCTTGCAGGGAACGATACCGAACTTGAATGTCACCACCAGTTCGCAGCCCGGAAAAGGATCGAGCTTCAATGTCAGAGGGGCGACCTCTATCAACGGAGGGTCTCCGCTGGTACTGGTAGACGGAGTGGAAATGGACCCCAACCTGATTAACCCACAAGATGTGGCCAGTGTATCCGTACTGAAAGATGCTGCTTCGGCATCCATATACGGAGCAAGAGCCGCATACGGAGTTATCCTGATCACCACCAAAGGCGGTAAGAAGAACATGCCTACACAGATCTCACTGGATGCATCGGTCTCATTCAACAGTCCTACCACACGCCCCAGCTACATGAACTCCATGCAATATGCTACCTGGATGAATACCGCGGGCATGAACACCAAGGGAAAGAACATTTTCAGCCAGGAGGAAATGGAGCACATCGAAGCCTACTTCAATGATCCGGTAAACAACTCTCCGGTCTTCATCGCTACCGACCCCGACAGCTGGCAGTATCAGAACTGTCAGGCCGGAAAGTATGCGTATGTGGGAAACACCGACTGGATGAAGGAAATGTACAAAAAGAATTATCCGCTGCAGAAATACAATGTCAACATTAATGGCGGTGGAGAAAAGGCAACTTACTATACTTCTGTGGGATATACCGACCAGGGCTCACTGCTGAGATACGGCAATGAGGGATTCCGCAAGTTCAATGTCATGAATACCATCAGCTATGACATCAAGGACTGGTTGAACGTATCGGTGAAATCGAGCTTCATCAGGACGGAACTGGACGGAATCACTCAGGACAATGCTCATGGAGCCATGTGGATTGGAAGCGATACGCAGCCCCTTATGCCGGTGAAACATCCTGACGGACACTGGTCGGGACAGGGAAATTATACCAATTTCGCGGCTGTACTGGAAGAAGGGGGTAGCCGAAGAACGGTAAAGGATGACTTCTGGAATACCCTGGCTGTCAAGCTGAAGCCTTTTGACGGACTTACCATCAATATGGATTATACCTTCAATTATTACTCTGAACACAACAAGAATCATGTCCGCTCTTTCGATGAGTATGGAGCAGACGGCAAATTCCTGCAGACTTTCCAATGGACCAATCCCAACTCGGTATACGAGGGACAGAACAATGATACTTACAATGCATTCAACCTGTTCGGTGATTACGAAAAGACGCTGGGCAAGCATTATTTCAAGGTGATGCTGGGATTCAACCAGGAAACCAAGCACACCCGGTTTTTCTCGGCCAGCCGTGAGGAGCTCATCTCAAACAACTTGCCTTCAATGAGCAATGCCACAGGAGAAAAGTACGTTTCAAATGCAGATGACAGTTGGGCGACACGCAGTGGATTTTTCCGTGTCAATTATGCTTTTGCCGACAAGTATCTCCTGGAAGTAAACGGACGTTACGACTTGTCATCGAAATTTCCGAAGAACAACCGTTCTGTCTTCAGTCCTTCTTTCTCCTTGGGATGGAAACTCTCTGAAGAATCGTGGATAAAGAATCCTACCAACGGATTCTTCGACGAACTCAAGATAAGAGCGTCTTACGGTAGTCTTGCCAATCAGGCGCTCGACAATGGATGGTACTCTTATATCTCCAACTACGGTTCGGGAACAATGAACTATCTGCTGGGTGGTAAAAGGGAACAGTTTGTGCAGCCCGGTAAGCTGGTCAATCCGATCGTTACGTGGGAAAAGGTTACTCAGTGGGACCTGGGACTTGACTTTGCCATACTGGACAGCCGCCTGAAGGGAACATTCGACTATTACCAGCGTGCCACTACCGGTATGCTGAGTGCCGGCAAACTGTTGCCTAATATTCTGGGTATTGCAGAGCCGGAAGAAAATGCGGCCAATCTGGTTACCAGGGGTTGGGAACTTGCCCTTACCTGGAACGACCAGCTTGCGAATGGGTTGCATTACAGTGTAGGATTCAACCTGTCCGACTCGCGTGCGGAGATTACCAAATACGATAATCCTTCCAAATCTCTGTCGGCTCAATATTACGAAGGCATGATCTTAGGTGAAATCTGGGGATATGAATCCAGACTGTTCCAGAGTGCTGACGAAATCGCACAGGCTCCAGACCAGTCGAAGCTGGATGGCGCTATCGACAAAAAACCGGGAGACATCCAGTTCATTGACCTCAATCACGACGGCGTGGTAGACTATGGAAAGAATACCGTAGACGATTCTGGAGACAAGAAAATCATCGGTAATGAAAATGCCCGGTTCAGATATGGCTTCAATGTATCGGCCGACTGGAAAGGGTTCGATCTGGGTATTTTCTTCCAGGGAGTCGGCAAACGCGACCTGCGGCTGCCGGGATCGTTCACCTGGCAATATGGCAGCGAATGGCAGGTTCCGATGGCTGCTGCCAATGATTACTGGACAGAGAACAACAGAGGAGCCTGGTTGCCGGTGGCACGTTTCAACGGTAATACGGCCATCAATCAGGCACAGACCTTATATTTGCTGAACGCGGCTTACCTTCGCCTCAAATCTTTGTCCTTCGGATATACCCTTCCGGTCAAGCTGACGCAGAACTGGGGTATCCAGAAGTGCAGAATTTATTTCACGGGCGAAAATATCCTTACGCTTAAGCATACTCCGGAAGGATTTGATCCTGAGTTGAATAATCCTTACGATTATCCTCAGCAGAAATCATTCTCTGTAGGTATTAATGTTGTTTTTTAACTGTTTAAACTGATTACACATGAAACTTAAATATATTTTCTTTTTATCGGCTGCACTGTCATTGACAGGGTGCAATGATGGTTTTCTGGACAGAGGACCTCAAGATCTGAACGATAAGACTTTCTGGAATACTGTCAAGGACCTGGAAACGTATGCAAATGCTTTTTATGGCATATTGCCGGACGGGGTTACCAATCTGGGAGATGAGAACAGCGACAACCAGATTCCGTTCAAGCCCAACAGTTTTTTGTGGGGACAGTATACTGTTCCGGCAGAGGATGGAGAGTGGTCGAAGGATAATTGGAGAAACATACGCAACATCAATTATTTCATGACTCATTATCAGTCGGCTACGGGCAGTGAGAAGGAAATCAACCAATATGTGGCTGAGGTCAGGTTCTTCCGTGCACTGGAATATTTCAACAAGATAAAGACTTTCGGTGATGTGCCCTGGCTCGACAAGGATCTCGACGTAGACAGTGGAGAACTCTTCGGCAAAAAAATGCCCAGAAACCAGGTGGCGCAGAAAATCATAGAAGACTTGAAGTTTGCGATAGAGAATCTTCCGGAAAAGGGCAAGGAAGCTCCGAACCGGTTGAATGCCGACATTGCCAAGCATCTGTTGGGGCGAGTATGCCTCAACGAGGGAACGTATTACAAATATCATACGGAACTGGGATATGCGGGTGAGGCCGATGCATTGCTGAAAATGGCGGCGAGCATCACGGACGAACTGATCACCAAGGGTAATTACGAGATTTATTCTACCGGAAAGCCTGAGGAGGATTATTATAACCTCTTTATCATGGAAGACAAGAGCAAGCTCAAGGAGGCTGTCCTGTATATTGACTTTGAACCTAACCTGCGCTATCATAATGCCACCAGATGGCTCCGGAATGCGAAAAGCGGATGGTCCAAGGATTTTGCAGACTGTTTTCTTTACACGGATGGCAAACCGGCTTCGGCAACCAGCAAGGCGCACGAGCAGAATAAAAGCATGGCGGAAGAGGCCAAGGACCGTGACCCGCACTTCAAGCAGCTGATCCTGACCGAAGCACATCCGTATACGGTGACTGCCGACGGGAAAAATACCTACCTGAATGAAAAGACTTATGTGAGCAAGGATTGTCCTACCGGATATTGGGTAAGAAAGTATTTTAATCCGGATCCTTCACAGGATATTGAATCGAAGAGTACGTTCGACGGCATCGCTTACCGTTATGCGGAGACCTTGCTGATCAATGCAGAGGCTAAGGCGGAACTGGGAACCATCAAGCAGGAGGACCTGAACAATACAGTGAATAAACTGAGAGACCGCGTAGGAATGCCTCATCTGACATTACAGGTGGGCTTCGAGGATGCCAAATGGCCACAATGGGGATATAACCTGTCTCCGCTGCTTCAGGAGATACGGCGCGAACGGCGCATTGAGCTTGCCGGTGAGGGATTCCGCTTTGATGACCTGAAGAGATGGAAGGCCGGAAAACTGGTCAATAATGTACAGACGTATATCGGTAAATACGTACAGGGTAGCGACGGCAGTTGGAAACCGACCATCGTGTATGGCAATTATACGAACGATGACCTGTCGTACCAGGAAGGAAAGAGCCGTACCTGGAACGATAAAATGTATCTGTATCCTATTCCTTCGGGAGAACTGCAGCGCAATCCGGGACTGCTTCCCCAGAATCCGGGATGGGAATAAAATGACGGAGATGAGCTTTCATCCGGCATAACTGTACCGGTCGGTATACCGGTTTCATCAGCCAACTGGCCGCTAAGGCCGGTTGGCTGATTTTATTTTCGCCAGATAGGCTTTGGGGGCACATCCTTTATATTTCTTGAAAGTCCGGATAAAATGCGGCACATCATTGAAGCCCACTTCAAAACAGACATCAGCCACCGACGACCGGCTTTCCAGCAATCGGGAGATGGCCATCTCAATCCGGTACTGGTTCAGGAAAGTAAAAAAGGTCTGGCGGAAGCACTGACGAAAATAGACACAAAAACGGGTCTTGCTCATGCAGGCCATGTCGGCCACTTCCTCCAGGGTAATTCTGTGCATGTAGTTCTCCGTGATGTATTTGATGACCTTGCGTATCCGGTCTTCCTCCTCTGTGGCATCTGCCGCAAGCTGCCTGACCGCCACATGGGCCTCATCCGTCTTAGAGACACAGGACTCAATAATTTTCGCGAATGAGAACAGCCGCTCAGCACCCTGCTGCCCGCTGACAGAGAGTATCTGTTCACCGATGTCTGCAGCAATGTCCCCGTTCCAGGTAATGGCTGCAGTCATATGACGCAGGGCATTACAGGCTCTTTCCAATTCCTTGAAACCGGCCAGTTTCTCCAGCAGTGAGTTTTCAAAATGAAGGGTAGTGTTCGCTGTCAGGTTGCTTCCGTCCTTGTTGACGGGTGCAAACACCCAGCAGTGCGGCACCATGGGAGGCACGATGGTCACCGTTCCCGGAGCGAAAGTATCCAAGGCATCTCCCGTGACCACCGTCCCGCTTCCTTCCTGTATCAGCGTAATCTCCCATTCCGGATGCTGGTGCAGCGGCATGACATCGGTTACCGGAACCTGATACGAAGCACACCGGAAGGAAGTCTGCTCCTGAAAACTTACATATTCATAGGCTACTTTTCTTTTCATAGTTTTTGAAGTGAATGGAAATATCCGACAATATTACGAGAATTACGGGCAATTTAATGCTCAATATATACGCTACTTTTGTACAAAAGTATAAAAATTATGACTATGAAAAAGAAAATCCATCTTTTACTGTGTATGTGGGGTCTGCTGGGTACGGTTTCGGGACAGAATGTCATGTACGTAGACCCTTTTATCGGCACTCAGGGGACGGGGCATACCTTTCCGGGGCCTTCCCTGCCTTTTGGTATAGTGCAACCGGGACCCGACTGTAACAGCACCAGCTGGGATTATACCAGCGGGTATCAGTATGCCGACTCTACCCTGCTCGGATTCTCCCAGACACATTTGAGCGGTACCGGTATCGGGGAACTGGGGGATGTACTGCTGCTTCCCTTTGCCGACAATGAGAAGAAGGGCATCCTGAAGAAACATACGGAAAAGGCATCGGCCGGATATTACAGTGTGGAAAAGGCAGACGGAGTAAAGGCCGAACTGACCTGCACGCACCGGGTGGCCTTTCATCGGTACACTTTCCCGTCGGCCAATGCCAGTCTGCTGCTGGACTTCCAGCACGGTATCCGGTTTCTGACCGACAGCCTTGTCCTCCATTCCGATATTCAGATTAAAGACAAGCATACGATTACCGGCTATTGCCATACGAAAAACTGGGTGGAACGGAAGTATTTCTTTGTCATCAAATTTGATACTCCTTTCTCGAGCATGGAACAGTTGCCTTTGCAGGCCAAGGAAAATGCACCGAGGTACGTCGCACAGTTCAAACTGAAATCAAAGCATCCGCAGTTGAAGGTGAAAGTGGCTCTCTCGACCACCGGAATGAAAGGTGCGGAAAAGAACCTGCAGCAGGAACTTCCGCACTGGGACTTCGAGGCTGTCCGCAAGCAAGCATCGGACCAGTGGAGCCGTTACCTTGACAAGATACAGATTGAGACCGACGAACGACGCAAGAGAATATTCTACAACTGTATGTATCACCTGCTCCTGCAACCGTCCAACATCGCAGACGTAGACGGAAGGTACCGCGGAGTGGACGACCAGGTAAGTTGCGCGGAGCACAAGGCCTACTTCTCGACCCTCTCCAACTGGGATATCTACAGGGCTGCATTCCCTTTGTTGCAGTTCATCGCACCGGAGGTAATCGACCCCATTGTCCGCTCGATGATTGTCCATCATCAAAAGGCGGGCTTCCTGCCCATCTGGACGGCATGGGGAAAAGACAACTACTGCATGATCGGCAATCATGCGATTCCGATGATTGTATCGGCCTATCAGAATGGATTCAGCGGCTTTAATCCCGAAGAGGCCTTTGCGGCGATTCAGGAGACTTCGACTACCCCGCACATTCACTCCGACTGGGATACCTACCGGAAATACGGATATTATCCGTTCGACCTCGTAAAGGATGAGTCAGTTTCCAAGGCCTCGAAAACGGATACGACGACTGGTGCGTGGCCTTCATGGCTGAGAAACTCCAGAAGAAGGAGGTCAGCGAAGAATTCTATCAAAGAGCCCGTTTTTATGAAAATCTGTTCGACAGTGACTCCCAGCTCTTCAGGGGAAAGGATTCGAAAGGGAAATGGAGAACCGATTTCAATCCGTTCAAGGCCACGTCTCCGATGAACAATCCGGGAGATTATACAGAGGCCAATGCCTGGCAGTATTTCTGGACGCCGGCACAACAGGATGTAGAGGGAATCACGAAACTGATCGGAGGTAAAGCGCAGTTTACCAGACAGCTGGATTACTTTTTCGCTACGGAGACAGAGAACCCGGACAAGTACCTGGGACAGGAAGGGATGATCGGACTGTATGCGCACGGCAACGAGCCCTGTCATCATGTGGCTTACTTATACAAGTTTTCGGACAAGCCCTGGAAGACGGATTTCTATGTCAATCAGATTGTCAACCGCTTCTACGGAGACCGGCCGGATGGAATCATCGGCAATGACGACTGCGGGCAGATGTCGGCATGGTACATTTTCTCTACCCTGGGATTCTATCCCGTGAATCCGGCCAATGGGGTTTTCGTACTGGGAGCTCCGCAGGTGAAGCGTGCTTCCGTCAGCCTCGGTAACGGCCGTAAACTTATCATCGAGGCCGATGGGCTCACCGCATCGCACATTTATGCAGGAGAAATAACTTACAACGGTATCAGAAAAGACAACAGCATCAATTTCAAAGAACTTATGGAAGGCGGGACATTACAATATAAAATGGTAGAGAATCCGGTAGCGGTATGCTTCAAGCCGTTTCATTTCGGAAGCATCAAACCCCTCGGATGGCTTAAGGAACAAATGCAAATGGACATGAAGGGGGTACTGACTCACTTGCCGGAACTGATTCCGGAGTTGATCAATGACCCTATCTATGGCAGCGGAAGGCTTTCTGCCGGCAGCAAGGCGAAGGATTTGGGAAACCACAAGGAGGGAGATGCGGAAGGAGAAGAGCAATACAAATGGTGGAACTCGGAAACGCAGTCGAACTGGAGGGACGCGTACATCCGGAATGCCATCATGCTGAACGATGCGGAAGCGATGAAACGCGTAGACGAATATGTCAGGGAAATCCTCGCTACCCAGGATGAAGACGGCTACCTGGGGATTTATACCCCTTCTTTACGATATCGTTTCGACAAAGAAAACGGAGAACTGTGGTCGAAGACCACCTTGCTGAGGGGACTGCTGGCTTATTACGAGGCTACCGGCAAGCAGGAAGTATGGAAAGCGATTTGCCGGGCGGTAGACAATGTCATGGAAAAATGGCCGATCTACGGTTCTGCTCCGTTTGATGCCGGTACCGAATACAACGGAGGGGTGGCTCACGGACTGACGTTTACAGACGTGCTGGACCGTATGTATCAGCTTACGGGCGACCGGAAGTACCTGGATTATGCGCTTTTCCTCTACCTGGATTATTCCAGCCATTTTTCTTCCGAATCTGATGCCCAACTGGGAAATATTCTGGATAAGGAATACAAGCTCAAGTGTCATGGAGTACATACGTATGAACACCTGCGCCCTCTCATAGTGGCGGCACAGACCACTATGGATGAAAAGGTCATCAATGCTCTGAATCTGTACCTGGACAGGATAGCTGCCACCACCACAGCTACGGGTGGGGCCATCGGCGATGAATGGATCGGGGAACGGTGTGCCCATCCCTACGATACCGGATATGAATTCTGCTCGCTCCACGAACTCCTCGACAGTTATTCGGTGCTGCTGCAAAAGAAGGGAGAGGTAGCTGCGGCTGAGCGCATGGAAACCATTTTCTACAATGCAGCCTTGGGAATGCGGTTAAAGGACGGAAGCGGCATCGCTTACCTGAAGACGGATAATTCGTATGAGATGAGAGGTACGCGAAACGGACATCCGGAAGCCGACAGAAAGCAGACAAGGTACAAGTACTCGCCTGTCCATCAGGATGTGGCTGTCTGCTGTGTACCTAATTCGCTGAGAATTACGCCTTACTTCATTCAGAAGGCATGGATGACAGACAGCGAGGGCCACCTGGTATGCAATCTGTTGTTGCCTTGTGCACTGGAAACGGAGCATCGGGGCGGTAAGGTAAAGATAGAAATGCAGACCGGCTACCCTTTGTCCGACAGTATCCGCCTGTCGGTCTATTGTGAGACGGACCAGAGAATCAAACTGAGAAAACCTGCATGGGCCGAGGAGATAAAGGCTTCCAGGGAATACGTGACTGAGGGTGATTACCTGGTGTTCTCCTGCAAAGGCGGTTGTACAGAGCAGATTGACCTGAAGCTGGTGACTGCCCCAAGAGTGATACAGGACCGGAACGGATTCCATTACTTTGCCTATGGAGCCGTTATCTATGCCTTGCACCATGAGGCTGCAGAAGAAAAAGGCAGAGTATACGCAGAGCACTTTCATGACCGGTATTTCTATCCTGAAAAGAAACTGAAGCAGTACAAGTATCTTCCCAACCAGCGTATTGAGATGATAGACGGTAAGCTGGTTACCCGACTGTTCAATACAGACACACAGACAACAGAAACCGTCGAACTGAAGCCGATGATGTATTCAGTGCTGAGACAGGTAGCTTTCTGACGGTTTCGGCTTTCCCATATTCTTTTTCACAAACTTCCGCTACGACAGCCAACCATCTGGCAGTCATGGCGGAAGCCATTTTTTCAATACTTAAGACAGCCTGCTCCGAGCACACACTACAGTCTATCCAGTTCCTTGAAATCCTGCTGATGTGACCGTTTTTTTTCTTTTCCAAAACGATAGGTTATATTTACCTTTATCTGTCTTGATTCTCCCTTTCCCCAATTCCACAGACGGAAACCTTCAAAAGCGGCATCGTTATCCCAGTTATTTGTCCAGAACAGATCGGTTAGAGATAAGTTTACAGACAAACGTTTTTAAAGAATGATCTTCCGGCAGCCAAGTCAACATAACCGCTGGAGTGCATGATTTCGTTAGCTCCCCCCTGTCGTCTAGTCGCATATGAACCGTTCAGTTCCAGTTGTAAATTCCAAGGAAGACGGAAAGTGTTCATCAAAGTAAAAATACCGGCTACCGAACCTTTTCTGAAAGTACGGTATGTATCAAAAGCAATATCTTTATACGTATAATACCCGACCAGATTCAAGTTCATTTCCCACCAGGGGAAGGGAGTAAGGCTTTGGTTACATGCAAGTGACAACTGCTGTTCTGTACCAATATTTTGGGGAGTCATAATTACCTTATCAGTCGACAAGGTATCGGTTATCTGCGCTTTATAATCCTTCATATAAGTATATGCAGCTGTGAGCGAAGTACTTTTATGACTGTATGTCACTGTCAAGCGATGCGTCTTCTGAGGCATCAGGAAAGGATTTCCTTTCCAGTACGACAGTTCATCCAGCAAATATTCAAAAGGATTCAGATCCTGATATGCAGGACGGTCAATGCGGCTGCCATAACCGATAGACAGCGATTGATCATCCTTTATCTGATAATTCAAACTAACAGAAGGAAAACAGTTAAAATAACTGTGACGATTGAATTTGCTGTCCAAACCATTTACCGCATACAACTGTCCTTCCGACCAGGTCTGCTCTCCCCGCAGTCCCAATTCCATACGAAAACGAGGACCTAGTGGACACTCATACAGTAAATAAGCAGCCAGAATTCGCTCTTTATACACGAAATCATTGGATTGGGTAGCATCCATCACTTCACCGTAATCCGTAATCTCGAAAAAGCGATAACCATTGTCTGCACTCACATCCGAATATTTTACTCCTGCTTTCAACTCTCCACTCCCCCATTTATGCTGCTGCTGATAAGCCAAGGCATAGATATGAATGTTTCTTCTATTTTGGGAACGATAAAGATAATCATTCAGAACCTTCCCCTCCGGTGTTACATAAGTATTGGGTTGTAAATTACCCGAACCACCGTCAAACCATGCATAATTGGCATCTATAGTATATTTTACTCCTTCTTTCGGAGTGGACACATAATAAAGACCGGCTCCATAACGATTCGCCCGTTGCTCATAATAGTCATTCCGGGCATAAAGAACTTGTTCCAGTTCATGATGTACGGCATCTCTGATTTCCGTAGTAGTCACAGTCTGCCCAGGACCAAAAAGCGTATTTACAGTCAACTGACCGCCAATTAGGTTCCGCTCATTGAATTTATATTCCACGTCCAAATTCCCGGAAAAAGTCTTTCTTTTATCCGTATCAGCCGTCGGGCTATAATATTCTTTTCCTGACTGAATCCGACGCATTCCATAATCCAGATCGTAATATCCCAATTGATGACGGTAATTTCCCATCAGACTGAAACGGTTCCGGTTATAACCAAATGCCATTTCGGTATTCTGACGGATATTGTTCCAGTAAGACAGTCCATTGTTCATGGAAAAAGAATACCCTTCGGTATGATATTTCTGAGTATGAATATTGATAATTCCGCCGGAACCTGCAGCATCGTATTGTGCAGAAGGATTATTGATAATCTCAACTGACTTTACCGAAGCGGATGACATGGACCGAAGCAAGGCAATCACCTCTTCCTGCTGCATATAGGTAGGCTTTCCATCAAGAATTATCAGAACCCCACTACGACCTCCAATACTGACTTTATCGTTTCCGTCAACAAGCACACCGGGGGTCTTCCTAAGAATATCCAAGGCTGTACCTCCAGCCAGTATTCCACTGTTTTTTGGGAAGAAGACAGTGTTGCCGTTTATCACACGCACGGAAGGATGCTGCTTTTCACCTATTATGAGGACGTTATCTAACAGAATATTGGCAGACTGAAGATGAATACGTACGGCAGTATCTTTTTCAAGGTTAAAGGGTTCGCTTAAATAAGGATTATACCCCAAGCAACTGACATACAACTGTACTTTTCCTGCAGCTTTAAGACTGAAGCGTCCTTGTGCCGAAGTAATGGTCTGACTCATAGGAAATCCATCTTCTTGCTTCAAGACACTGACGACTGCTGCTTCTACTGGCTGATATAAAGAATCCGTTACAATACCCGACAGACTACATTCCACTACTTTCGTTCCTTTTTTAGCCTCAGTTTTCCGAATCACGTACGTATTTTCACGTACCTTTCTATAAATCAAAGGTTTATCTAAAAGTAGAACTGCCATGGCCCGCTCAAATGAACAACTATCCAATTTACAGGTCACCTGATAGGATTCGATATCCCTATAGTCAAATAAAATATGAATTCCACTTTTAGCTTCGATACTTTTCAAAGCATCTGCCAAACCGGCCTGCTGTAATACCACACTCATGGTTTCTACAGTTTGCGCCAAAAGAATCTGTGTTCCACACAGAAAAAAACAGAGAACTTGTACCAATTTTGATTTCATAAGGTCATTTTTAATAAGTATTTATTATAAATACGAATGACACCCAAAACGGGTACTCTTTTTTACATTATTTTCCAACAATCACTGCATTATTTTCCAGTATAATCGGAGTTTTACTGATATAATTCAACAATTCAATAATTGAAGAAAGTGACTCGTTCCGCAGTGCCTTAAAATGCAAACGGCTGTTCATGCTATCCTTATTTCGGAAAATTATGTTTACATTATACCATCTCCCCAATTCACACAGCACTTCTACTAGCGGCTGATTGTCGAAATAAAAAACTCCCCCGGTCCAGACAACAAAATCACCGATATGTGAAGTTTTCTTCATACATAACTTATCCTTGCCGGTAAGTTGTATCTGCTCTCCTGGACTGATAAGCAGACTGTCTGTCTGATGCAAAGAAAAGACCTGCAGGGAGCCGGAAAGCAAGGTAATCTTCTCTGCTTCAGTAGTGTAGTTTCTCATATTGAATGTTGTGCCCAACACTCTGACATTCAATCGTTCGGAACGCACCGTAAATGGATGTACAGTATCTTTGGCCACATCAAACAGTCCTTCTCCTTTCAGTGTTACCATACGCTCACAACGGACAAACTGTGCACTGTCATATATAAGTTTACTATCTGCATTCAACGTAACTAACGTACCATCAGGGAGTTTAAACTGCTTCTGCATTCCCCTGGGAACATATATTGACGTAATCCCGTTTACCGTTTCTTGTCTGACGGTCTGTGAGGCTGTGACTGCTTCAAACACGGTTAACTCTTCATGCTGTATTCCAAAACTATTTATAATAAAAGCCAGCACTACACAAGCTACAGCAGTAAGACTGGCAACCAATGGAATTACCGATTTTTTTCTGTGACGATTTGCAAAAGCTTTCCACTCTTCATTCACATCGGGAGCCGGAACATGCCGCCGGGCCAAAGCTTCCCTGGCAGCCAATATAGCACGTGCGTTATTCAGACATTCTTCATCCGAAAACAGTTGTTTGAGTTCTTCCGAAGTAAAGGCAGAAGGATTCTCAAGTGCTTCCAACACATGGTCCAGTCTATTTTCTGAATCTATTTTCAACATACCAATCGATATTTAATGTGTTATGAACCTGACTCAGGACAAATCTTCCCGATTATTTTCAAACTCATTCCGAATCAGACGCAATACTCTCATTATATGCTTCTTTACCCCGCTGCTGCTGATTTGATATTCTTGAGCAACCTCCGTGTATTTCTTATGACCAAAATAACATTTCATGAAGATTCCTTTCGTCGGCTCCTTTAAATCATCAATGATTTTCTCTATACAGGACATCCGATATTCATACAGATTTAAATCATCCGGAGAATCCTCTGTTATCCAATCATAGATTTCAGCAAATTGCTGTTCTATTTTTCTATGGCGCATATAATCAATACATCTGTTTCGGATAAGAGTATAAAGATATGAAGACAGAGTATCAGCTTTAAGTTCATCACGCTGTAGCCAGACTTTCTCAAAGACATCGTTGACCAGGTCTTTTGAGACTTCTTCATCTGCAATAAACTGAAAGCAATAATAATATAAACGAGAGTAATAAGTCTTATACACCTCTTCAAACCTCTCTTTGGATAACTTCCTGTTTTTATTATGAAAGTGGAAAATTGCCATGAGACAAAAGTAATAAAAAAATAAAAACCTGGACAAATTTCAACTATTCTTCCGCCTGTGCTATTCATAAGTTTTCTTATCTTAAATAGCCGGCAACCTGCTCCTCAGAGAATACCCAGACTGGAAGGTAGAACAAATTCCGGCCCTGTTCCTGATTGATCCGGAAGGAATCATCATCAAGCAAAATCCAAGTATCGAATACCTGATGTCGCTGCCGGAACATCCTTGATTCCCATAAAAATCCCTCTCTGCCACAGCCCGGAACGGCAGGCAGAGAGGGATTTCATTTTTAACCCAGATTCCTTATTTCTTTACTACTGATACGTTGTCGATCAAAGCTTTTGAATCCTTGTTCTGCAACTGGATTACCAGGATCAGGTTCTTGTAAGTATCTTCAGTAGCAGCCGATTCAGTGATTTTTCCACCCTTTGCTTCTACTCCCTGTGCACTGGCAAACGCATCCACCACTCTTGCGAAGTCGAAGTTGGCAGTCACCTTATTCCACTTGTTGCCTTTCAGTTTGCGGCTATATGCAGCAGCCGACTGCTTCTTGGTAGCCTCGTTGCTCAGGTCGAACTTCTCACGCATGATGAAGACCTTGTTGCTCTTGGCATCACAGATGAAGAAACGCACTTCAGCGTCACCGCTCACTGCCTTTGCTTCGAAAGAAACCGCATAAACTCCTTTTTCCAGACCTTCCAGGCGCTGTCCCAGATAAGCCTTATACCAAGAGTTGTTGTTGGTATTCTCAATCTGAACCACATTGCCGTGAGCATCGTCGTCGGTAGCTGCTGTAATGACTGTACCACCGTTGGCTTTTTCAAGCACGAACCAGTCTGCTGAAGCAGGAACCGTCTTATTGATTTCCTCATTCAACGGAGTGTCGAAAGTTCCGTTCTTAACCACATTCTGTGCGAAACCACCCAATGCCAGGCAGGCAAAAGCGAGAGACAATACTTGTTTTTTCATGTTCTACGATTATTTAAAAGATTAATTAATTACAACATTAACAATGCAAAAATAATTATGCTCCGCATAAAAACCGGCTATTTCCGTACATTAATCGTATAATAAAATACATTTCTGCCGGTTTTCAGCCAATTAAAAAGGCCGCACCGACGGTACGACCCTTTCAACCTATAAAAACAACAACTAGAGTTATAACTCTTCTTTTTCCTGTTCTTCAAATTCCTTCATCAGCTTGTTCTGTACATCTGTCGGAACCAGTTCATAGCTGGCGAACTTCATGATGAAGGAAGCACGTCCACCTGTCAGTGAGCTCAACGCCGTAGAGTAGTTGGACATTTCTTTCAAAGGTACCTTGGCAGCCAGTTTTTCATAACCCTTCTCACTGCTCATACCCATAATCATACCGCGGCGTCCCTGCATGTCACTCATTACATCACCCAGTTTTTCACTCGGTACAAAGACTTCCACGTCATAAATCGGTTCCAGAATCTTCGGACCGGCATTCTTGAAGGCTTCACTGAAAGCGTTGCGGCCTGCCAGCATGAATGAGATTTCATTGGAGTCAACCGGGTGCATCTTTCCGTCGTATACAATCACACGTACGTCACGGGCATACGAACCGGTCAGCGGACCCTGTTCCATACGGCTCATGATACCCTTCAGGATAGCCGGCATGAAACGTGCGTCGATGGCACCACCTACCACACTGTTTACGAATACCAGTTTACCGCCCCATTCCAGGTCGATGACTTCCGTACCCTTCACGTTCATCTTGTATTCCTGACCATTGAACTTATATGTATCAGGAGCCGGCATGCCTTCGTAATACGGTTCTACAATCAGGTGTACTTCACCGAACTGTCCGGCACCACCCGACTGCTTCTTATGACGATAGTCGGCACGTGCAGCCTTGGTAATGGTTTCACGATACGGAATCTTCGGTTCATAGAACTGAATCTGCAGTTTTTCGTTGTTCTCGATACGCCATTTCAGAGTACGCAAGTGGAACTCACCCTGACCGTGAACCAGAATCTGCTTCAATTCCTTAGACTGTTCAATTACCCAGGTCGGATCTTCCTCACGCATACGGTTCAGGATAGCCATCATCTTTTCTGTATCGGCTTCATTTACCGGACGGATGGCACGGGTATATTTCGGATTCGGATATTTAATGAAGTTGAAACGGTTTTCACAGTCCTTGCCGTTCAGGGTATTGCCTGTCTTCACGTCTTTCAGTTTCACTGTACAACCGATATCACCGGCACGGAGTTCATCCACCTTTTCACGGTTGGCACCGGCACACACATAAAGCTGAGCCATACGTTCCTTCGAACCACGGTCGGCATTGTTCAGGTCGTCACCTTCGTGAACCACACCGCTCATTACCTTGAAGTACTGCACATCACCGATATGAGGCTCAACCGCAGTCTTGAAGAAATACAATGAAGTAGGCGCATCACACTTCGGTTCTACAGGTACCCCGCGTGTATTATGTACCACAGGCATTTCGTCTACAAACGGAACCACGTTGCCGAGGAATTCCATCAGACGGCGTACACCCATGTCCTTACCTGCACATACGCAGAATACCGGGAACATACCGCGTGCGGCCAGTCCCTTGCGGATACCTTCACGCATTTCGTCTTCTGTCAGCGATTCCGATTCAAAGAATTTTTCCATCAGGGTCTCGTCGTGTTCGGCTGCAGCTTCCACCAGTGTCTTGTGCCATTCCTGTGCCTTTTCCATTTCTTCGGCCGGAATGTCTTCGATAGTAGGAGCACCGCCTTCCGGACCCCAAGTATATTTTTTCATCAAAAGTACATCGATCAACGAATTAAAGTCGGGTCCTGTAGCCAGCGGATACTGAACCGGAACAACTTTAGAACCGTAATTTTCTTTCAACTGTTCGAGAACGTGGTCGAAGTCACACTTTTCACTGTCAAGCTGGTTTACCAGGAAAATCACCGGTTTACCCAGTTTCTCCGTATAACGGAAATGATTCTGTGTACCCACTTCCGGACCGTACTGACCGTTCAGCAGCAAAATAGCCGTATCCGTTACATTCAGTGCTGTCATGGCCGCTCCCACAAAGTCATCACTACCCGGACAGTCGATAATATTCAGTTTCTTACCATTCCACTCCACATGAAATACGGTAGAGAATACAGAGTAACCATACTCCTGCTCTACCGGAAAATAATCGCTTACCGTATTCTTGGCAGTAATTCTGCCGCGACGTTTTATAATACCACTCTCATAGAGCAGCGCTTCTGTGAGGGTGGTCTTACCTGATCCATCATTGCCAAGAAGGGCAATATTCTTAATTTCGTTGGTCTGATATACTTTCATGGTATTTCAAGATTTAATTAGTAAACGAAAGGATATGCTTTTCATATCTCTTGATTTTTAAGTGTGCGCAAATTAGAAATTAATGTTCAGAAATGCAACACTTACATTCGTGTTACTAAACTATGTTTTTAGGCAGAAAGCGGCAACCGGAGGAGTTAATATACAGCATGACAGCCGATAAATTCTGCGATTTTTTCCTACCTTTGCAGGAAACAAAAACAGAATATTCGCTCCATGGCCGGCATTTACATTCATATTCCATTCTGCAAGCGCAGATGCATTTACTGTGATTTCTTTTCGACTACGCAAAGTGAGAAAAAAGAGGCGTATGTACGCGCCCTCTGCAAGGAACTGGAACTGCGCAGGGATTATCTTCCGCAGGAGGAAATCGCTACGGTATACCTGGGAGGCGGAACGCCTTCACAACTGGAAGAAAAGGATTTCGGCCAGATTTTCGACACGCTGTACCGCCTTTATCCGGTCAGCAAGGATGCTGAAATCACCCTGGAAGCCAACCCCGACGACCTGACGCCGGAGTATGTCAGCAGCCTGCGCTCGCTTCCGTTCAACCGTCTCAGCATGGGCATACAGACCTTTCAGGAAGAAACCCTCCGTCTGCTCTGCCGCCGGCATACGGCCCGTCAGGCCAAAGAGGCTTTCTACCGTTGCCGGGAAGCGGGTTTCCAGAACATCAGCATCGACCTGATGTACGGTTTGCCCGGAGAGACACTGGCAGCCTGGGAAAACGACCTGCAGGAGGCACTGGCCATGCGTCCCGAACACATTTCGGCCTATCACCTGATTTACGAAGAGGGTACCCGCCTGTGGCAACTGCGGGAAGAGCACCGGGTGGAAGAAGCCGACGAGGACCTGAGTGTCAGTTTCTTTACCCTGCTGATTGAGCGCCTGAAAGCAGCGGGATACGAACATTATGAGATTTCCAATTTCTGCCTGCCGGGAAAGCATTCGCGCCATAACTCCAGTTACTGGACAGGCATCCATTACCTGGGATGCGGACCTTCGGCACATTCCTACAACGGTCTGTCGCGGCAATGGAACGTAGCCTCACTGGAAAAGTACATGGAGGGAATTGAACGGGGAATTCCTGACACCGAAGGCGAAGAGCTCGACCTGTATACCCGTTACAACGATTTTGTCATTACTACCATCCGTACCTGCTGGGGAATGCCGCTCAGCCGGCTGGAAAAGGAATTCGGGCACGAACTGTATGCGTACTGCCTGCGCATGGCGGCACCTCATATCCGGCAGAAAATGCTTGAGATCAAGGATGGAGTCCTGAAGCTGACAGAGAAAGGAGTCTTTATCTCCGACGGAATCATGAGTGACATGCTGTGGGTGGAATAAAATAAAAACGAAATAATACAATAAGCCCGCCATTCATCGCAGGATAAATGGCGGGCTTCCAGTATCTGTAATCAGCTTACCTCAATCTTATTTAGCCAGGCTGTACACGATGTCCATGATCTGCTTACCCAGTTCGTCGGCAGCTTCCATGGTAGATGCTTCCGAGTATACACGGATAATCGGTTCGGTGTTGCTCTTGCGCAGGTGTACCCACTTGTCGGCAAAGTCAATCTTCACACCGTCGATGTCATTGATTTCCTCGTTCTTGTACAGTTCCTTCACTTTTGCCAGGATAGCATCCACATCCGTTTCCGGTGTCAGGTCGATACGGTTCTTGGCAATGCAGTATGCCGGATACGAAGCACGCAGCTCGCTTACCTTCTTGCCTTCATGAGCCAGGTGACTCAGGAACAAAGCGATACCTACCAGTGCGTCACGTCCGTAGTGAGATTCCGGATAGATGACTCCACCGTTTCCTTCTCCACCGATTACCGCATGAGTTTCCTTCATCTTGGTTACTACGTTGACTTCACCTACGGCTGAAGCATTGTATTCCATACCGTACTTACGGGTTACGTCGCGCAGTGCACGGGTAGAACTCAGGTTGGATACCGTATTTCCCGGAGTGTGCTTCAATACGTAGTCGGCTACAGTTACCAGCGTATATTCTTCTCCGTACATGGTACCGTCTTCACAAATCATGGCCAGACGGTCTACGTCAGGGTCAACTACGAAGGCTACATCTGCCTTGCCGCCCTTCATCAGGTTCATGATGTCTCCCAGGTTCTTTTCCAGCGGTTCCGGATTGTGCTGGAAGTCGCCAGTCGGCTCACAGTACAGTTTTTCCACATGCTGTACGCCCAGCTGCTCCAGCAACTGCGGCAGCACGATACCGCCCACCGAGTTCACACAGTCGATAGCCACACGGAAGTTGGCCTTGCGGATAGCTTCCACGTCAACCAGCTTCAATGCCAGTACACTGTCGATGTGCTTCTGGTTATAAGTATTGTCTTCTCTGTATTTTCCGATATGTTCGATGTCAGCGAACTCAAATTCCTCGGCAGCCGCAATGCGAAGTACTTCATTGCCTTCCTGCGCATTCAGGAACTCTCCGTGTTCGTTCAACAGTTTCAGTGCATTCCACTGTCTTGGGTTGTGACTTGCAGTAAGAATGATACCTCCGCATGCACCTTCCATGGTCACTGCCAGTTCGGTTGTCGGAGTAGAAGCCAGACCGATGTTTACCACATCGAATCCCATTCCCATCAAAGTACCGCATACCACATTCTTTACCATTTCACCCGAAATGCGGGCGTCACGTCCTACTACAATCTTGTTGGTCGTAACCGTGGTTGTACGACGAATCAGCGTTGCGTAAGCCGATGTGAATTTCACGATGTCCAGCGGATTCAAACCTTCCCCCGCCTTACCTCCGATAGTACCTCGGATTCCAGAAATAGATTTAATTAATGTCATATTTATTTACCTAAATTATAAGTGATTTCATAAAAACAGGGGTACACCCGCTGACTGGCAGTGCTGGTGCCTTGTCCGTGAGGAACAATCAGGCGCACGCGAGCCACCTTGGCCGAAGACTGTGTACGTCCGGGTTTGATGTACTTGAACGGAACCAGCCAGCCCGACGGAACCGACGTGGTTCCATATGTCTGTGACATACTGTTCGAATGGGCTTTTGTAAATGAGGCGGAATACGAAGTCCCGCTGATGGTCAGCTTATATTCTTCGGGAAACAGCTCGATGGTAGAAGAACCTGTCAGCTGCATGTTCAGCAACAGGGTATCACCCGCCAGGAAGCCCAGGTCGTCGCGCGACTGTACGGCCACTTCTACAAAACGTGACAAGATTTCATACGAACCGTCCTGAAGGATTTCGCCTTCCTCACCGTCCTCGCCTTCAGGTCCCTTGCACATGATGTTCATGTATACGCCGCTTTCCTCGAAAAGCACATATTCGTTCTCATGTGTGATGGTATCCTGAGCATAGAAATCCTTCTCACTGATTACCTTATAGTCGTGACTCAAAATCCAGGCATTGATTGCATCTGCCTCGTCTTCTTTCATTTCCGCATAGGTTTTGCCGTTGTTACAACTTTGCAAGACGCACGACAAAACTCCGATAACTACCACTAAAAATTTTATTTTTTTCATTCTTCACCTTATATTATAGCAACAAAAGTAATAAAACTTCCTTTATTAACACCAACGAAAAAGATAAATAAAAAAAACAGTATACAATTTTATATTAAAATTGCATGTACGGTGAAAAACCATACAAGACAACGGGAAACCGACAAGCAGACAATCGTTCACGCATCGTTATCCGCTGGAGAAAAGGCCGCGGCCTTTTTCCGGAAAGCTGGCGGCCTTTTTGAAAAAGATCGCCTGCTTTCTCCTCATGCATAACGGTCCGTGTAACCACACACCGAAGTGTGTCATGTCTTCCCTGCCCGCGTCAATCCGCCCGGTCTGTTTTTTCAGTTTTTCTGCAAAAGAGGCTCGTACTTCACCAACGCCTGCTTGAAGCGTTCGATGGCTTCTTCCATTGTTCCGTAAAACTCACCTCCCGAGGCATTCAGATGTCCTCCACCGTTGAAGAACTCCGAAGCAACCTGGTTGCAGGGGAATGCTCCTACCGAACGGAGGGAAACCTTGATCATGTTCTTTTCGGTATCCTCACGCAGGAAAACGGAGAAACAGATGCCTTTCATCTGCAACGGAATGTTGACAAAGCCTTCCGTATCTCCTTTCACGTACTGGAAGCGTCCCTGCTCTTCCTTTGTCAGCCAGATCAGTGCCGCACGGAACTGCGGGAAGACTTCCATCTTGTCGTACAGTACGTATCCCATCAGCCGGAGACGTCCTTCGGAGTACGTATTGAACACCTTGCGGTAGATTTCATCCTTATCAATGCCCTTCGAGAGCAGTTCACTGATGATGAAGTAGATTTCACGGCTGTTGGAATTATAGGTAAATCCTCCCGTATCGGTCATCATACCGGTATAAATACATTCGGCACCCTCGCGTGTGATGTCTTCGAAATATCCCATCCGGCAGATGAGACGGAAAACCAGTTCGGAAGTCGACGAAATTTCCGGATGAGAAATCGTTACCCGGCAGAAATCTTCCGGATGCAGGTGATGGTCGATAAGTACCCTGCGTCCCGGGGCCTCTCCCACCACGCGGGCCATGGCATCGATGCGCGACAAGGCATTAAAGTCCAGACAGCAGATCACATCGGCCTCACCGATGAGCTTGTCGGCAAATTCCGCATACTTGTCGTAACGGATGATGTCCTTGGCTCCCGGCATCCAGCGAAGGAAATCAGGAAATGCATTCGGTACAATGACGTTCACGGTCTTTTCCTGAGTTTCCAGGAAATGCATCAGTCCCAGCGAAGAGCCGAGTGCATCTCCGTCGGGAGAGACATGGGTCACAATCACAATTTTGTCCGCACGTTCGAAATATTTAGCGACTTTGTCAATATTGGCCTGAAGTATTACTTTTGATAGCATATATGTATATCTGATAGTGTTGATTAAGCGGCAAATGTACGAAATTTTAATTTTATATCATAACGGAATACCGTAATATCCTTTTTCGGATACATCAATATAGGTCAGCCCCCGTTCCTCACAGGCTTTCCGTATCCATGCTTTCTGTTTATGGCTCAACGATTTGTCGGCTACTACGGTATGAAACTGAAACACCCGCAGCCAGTGGTCCAGCCCTCCCTGGAAGCCCCGGCAGAGATACAGGCAGTCGACTTTCAGGGGCAAGGGCGACTGACGGCTTTTCCAGCGTCCGTCGGATACCCTCACGATGCACCTTTCCCCTACCCGGTAGATACCCGAAGGTGACGAAAGCAGGCGGGAGGTAAAAGGAGTCTGCAGGTAAACCTGGCTGCGGCTCATGCAGATTTCCCGGGGCGGAGGAGAAAAGGATTCATATACCACCGAAGCCAACAGACAGGTTGCGGTTCCGAGGGTCAGTATCAGACAACGGGCCGGCCGGCGGTAATACAGGTAAGCCGCAAAGCCGCAGACACACAGTGCAAGCAGCCAGGCCTGAACTTCAGAAAGATAACATGCTGCGGGGCGGTCACCCGAAAGGCTCTGTATCACCTGCATTCCTCCGCTCATCCACCGGGTGACGGCAGAAAGGGCGGCTACACTCCAACTGCATAATACCGGCACGGGCAAAAGCAGCAGGGACAGCAATGCGAAACAGAGAATGGCGGCAGCCAGTGGCGTAACCATCAGGTTGCTTATAATAAAATAGGTAGGAAAAGTGCCAAAATAATGGGCTACCAAAGGCAGGGTGCCGATTTGTGCCGAGACAGAAAGTGCCGTGACCTGCCAGGCCCAACGGACCATGCTATGACGGGGCTGCCACAGGTCGCGGAGCAGCGGATAAAAGAAGAGAATGGCAAATACGGCCGCAAACGACAACTGGAAGCCGACATCGAATAAATAAAACGGATGATATGCCAACATCAGGAAAGCGGAAAGGCTCCAGGAGCAGGCGCCCGAATAGCGGCCGCCGGATACGGAGGTAAAAAGCACGTAAAGGGTATACATCGTCACGGCACGCACCACCGAAGCACTCAGTCCCGACAGGAAGGCAAAGCCCCACAGAAAGGCAACTACCGCAAACAGCAGCAGCTTCTTTCCTCCCGGCAGCCAGCGCAACGGATGGAGCAGGACCGACAGCAGCAGGACCAGTACTCCGACGTGGAGACCGGACAAAGCCAGTACGTGACTGGCCCCTGCCACGCTGTAGGTAGTACGCAACTCACGGCTCAGCTCACTCTTGTCGCCCACGGTCAGCGCCGAGACTACGGCAAGTACATCCCCTTCCAGGTTCCACGAACGGTAGGTATCCACCACCTGTTCGCGCAACCGCAAGGCCCACTGCCGCAAGGTAAGCCGCGGCTCTCCGGCCAGTTTCTTCCAGTTGCCCGAAAAAACAATGGCCGTTCCGCTCACCCCCTGCCGTTCCAGGTAACGGCCATAATCAAATCCCATCCGTGAGGAATCAGCCCCCGACGCCTCCACCACGGTACGGAACAGCATCCGGTCGCCACACCTCAGAGAAGGCTGAAGCGAATCACTCATCCAGGAAAGCAGGATCTTCCGGTCCACCGCTTTCCACTCTCCCGTCAGCGAGTCCCTCCCGGCTTCTACCCTGACCAGGGCCTGCCGGGTCTTCAACCGGATACGGGGCGCCTCATCCAACTGCCCGATATAGATTCTCTCCCCCGCATCCCAGTCGTACCGGATTTCTCCGCGGTGCAGGAGGACGGACACTCCCCCTGCCAGTCCCACCGCCAGGGTAACGAGCATGCCGAAAACCGCACGATAGCGGTACGAAGAGAAAAAATACACGACAAAGGCCGCCGCCAGCACACAAACAAAAAGCCCGGCAAGCATGCACAGGCATTCTTGCCGGACCATCAGTCTGTCCGTGACAACGATTCCCGCCGCCCCTGCTACGGTAAGACGGAAAACAGGATATGATGTCAGGCGGGAGAACATCCCACCGGTTATTTCAGATTCTTCATCTGACGGATCATGTCTACCATGTCAGGAGCCTTGAATACGGCATTGCCTGCCACCAGCACATCGGCACCGGTCTCAACCAGTTGCGCTCCGGTCTGCAGGTTGACACCTCCGTCGACTTCAATCAGGGCCTGTGAGCCGGTACGTGCAATCAGTTCACGCAACTCACGCACCTTGTTCAGGGTATGCGGAATAAACTTCTGTCCGCCGAAACCCGGATTGACACTCATGAGCAGTACCATGTCCACGTCGGAGATGATATCGGCAAGCAACGATACCGGAGTAGCCGGATTCAGGGTCACACCCGCCTGCATGCCCGCATCCTTGATCTGCTGCACCACCCGGTGCAAGTGCGGACAAGCCTCGTAATGCACGTTCATCATCATGCTGCCCAGGTCCTTTACCTCACGGATGAATTTCTCCGGCTGTACGATCATCAGGTGTACGTCCAGCGGTTTCTCACACAGTTCGGCCACGTATTTCAGTACCGGAAAACCGAAAGAGATATTGGGTACGAATACACCGTCCATGATGTCAATGTGCAGCCAGTCGGCCTCACTGCGGTTGATTTTTTCCAGGTCGGCTTTCAGGTTACCGAAATCGGCTGAAAGCAAAGAAGGGGATATTTTCAAATCTTTTGTCATATCAAAATATATATACTGTATGGATTTACTATGTTATGTAGGTCGGCGGCATTGCTGCCGCTTTCCCCATTAAGAACTGTACGTGCGACTTTCACCGCATACAGCTCCGATAATTCTAAATTTAATTCTCATAAAATTAAATCGGCTCATAATCATCT
>NZ_JABSOE010000052.1 GCF_013618865.1 Phocaeicola faecicola | reverse complement strand
CATGTCCAACTGATAGGATTATATGAAAAAACACAGAAAAAGGGCAATAGCAATGGCATATAAAGTGATTATACTCTATCGACTTTATATGCCACCTTACTTTTTAGGGACATTTACTGAATATCCCGATGCAACCAAAGAAGCAAGGCGGTGAAACTCAAGTTTCATATATAAGAAACTTTGGTTTCACCGCCTTGCGATTTTTTTAAGAACAATGTGTCTTCAGAGAGTCAATCTCCGGTTTATACATTGAAGCGGAAGTGCATGATGTCACCGTCTTCCACTACGTATTCTTTTCCTTCTACATTCAGTTTACCGGCTTCGCGTACGGCAGCTTCCGAGCCATACTGGATGAAGTCGTTGTATTTGATGACTTCGGCACGGATAAAGCCTTTTTCAAAGTCGGTGTGGATTACTCCGGCACACTGAGGAGCCTTCCAGCCTTTGTGGAATGTCCATGCACGTACTTCCATCTTTCCGGCAGTGAAATAAGTCTCCAGATTCAGCAGTTTGTAGGCTGCACGGATCAGACGGCTGACTCCCGATTCTTCCAGACCTACTTCCTGGAGGAACATCTGACGGTCTTCATACGTTTCCAGTTCTGCGATGTCGGCCTCGGTCTTGGCAGCTACAATCAGGATTTCCGCTCCTTCTTCCTTGACTGCCTCGCGTACCTGTTCCACGTACTTGTTGCCGTTTACGGCACTGCCTTCGTCTACGTTACATACGTACATTACCGGCTTTGAGGTAAGCAGGAACAGTTCGTGAGCGATTTTCTGCTCATCCTTTGTCTCAAACTGTACCGTACGGGCCGATTTGCCTTGCAGCAGGGCTTCTCTGTAACGTACCAATACTTCGTATGTCTGCTTGGCTACCTTGTCGCCCCCGGTCTGTGCCTGTTTCTGCACTTTCTGGATACGGCTTTCGATGGTTTCAAGGTCCTTCAGCTGCAACTCGGTATCGATGATTTCCTTGTCGCGCACCGGATCGACGCTTCCGTCTACGTGTGTGACGTTTTCATCATCGAAACAGCGCAATACGTGCAGGATTGCATCGGTTTCACGGATATTTGCCAGGAATTTGTTTCCCAGACCTTCGCCCTTGCTGGCTCCCTTTACAAGTCCTGCAATGTCTACGATTTCTACGGTAGTCGGAACGATACGGTCCGGATTGACCAGTTCCGCCAGTTTGTTCAAGCGTTCATCGGGTACGGTAATGACACCGACATTCGGTTCAATTGTACAGAACGGGAAGTTGGCTGCCTGAGCCTTTGCGTTTGATAAGCAGTTAAAAAGAGTCGATTTACCTACGTTCGGCAGACCGACGATACCACATTGTAATGCCATAATATATTAATTTTCTATCTTTTTTCTATTTTCGGATACCGCCTTGAGGCAGGAATCCCGTGTACCGGTGACAGAGGGTGCTGTCCGGATCCGTACCTGTGCAGATTTTGCCGTATCCGGTGCAAAGGTACTCATTTCTTCTAGATTTACCAAAAGATTGCCTCATAGCGATTTGTAGGGCGGAAAGTGCCGGATTCCCGGCCGGTGGCAGGGTGGGGAAGGAGAATGCTTTCCGGAAGAAGCATGGATGCCTGCTTTTTGATTGATTTCGGACTGATTTTCTCAAACAGGTTATAAATTGTAAGCAAAATGTCGATGATAAGATAAATTTCGCTCCTTTCGGGTACATAAAAAAAGAGGCGCTTCGTCCCGAAGCACCTCTTCCTGTAAGAGAGTTTATGAAATTTTGTTATTATTCGTATGTAATTTGCTTACTGTTCCATTACGGTAGTCATTTCAGGCATACGGACAAAATCCTGAGCCTTCTTGTTCCATTTGTAATACTCTACTCTTACAGAGTTGTTAGTGTAGAAGTACTTGATACACATGTCGTTTTTCCAGCTAGCACTCTTCTTGTCCCATTTCTGCAAAAGATTCTCAACTACTTGCTTGTTGTCATTATATTTGTAGTTGTACTTAGCATAGTGAGTCAGGATACCCTGATTCATGTGATATACTGTTTCCGACAATCTTACCCCGTCTATTTCTTCTGTGTTGTATACCAAACTAGTTTCAGGAGTATTGGCAAAAACTGTAAGGTTTGCGATAAAAGCAATTGCTACAACTAATAAACTTTTGATAAAATTCATTGTCTTCATTTCTTTAATATTTTAAGGTTTTACTTTCTTTTTGTTTTTAAATCCGCTGCAAAATTAGTAAAACCTTTCTAATCCACTAACATTTTGGGAAAAATTTTTCCGATTTTTATCAAAATGTTACGATTTAAAGAAACGTTAACATTTGCTTCCTATCAATGTGCTTCCAGCCAATTTTTACCCCAACCATAGTCTGCGCGCAAAGGTGCTTTCATTTTGTAAGCAGCTTCCATCTCCGAAATCACAATTTGCTGCACTTTTTCCTTTTCTGCAGGCACTACACTGAAGTTCAATTCGTCGTGTACTTGGAGGATCATTTTCGACTGGATTCCTTCTTCGCGGAAGCGCCGGTAGATGCGGATCATGGCTACTTTGATAATATCTGCCGCACTTCCCTGTATCGGGGCGTTGATGGCATTGCGTTCTGCATAGCCTCTGACCACTGCATTCCGGGAGTTGATATCGGGCAGATAGCGTTTCCGTTTGAAGATGGTTTCGATGTATCCTTTTTCACGGGCTACACGGATGCTTTCGTCCATATATTCCTTAACATGCGGATAGTTGGCAAAATAACCGTCGATCAGTTCTTTTGCTTCCCTGCGTTCCACATTCAGCCGTTCGGCCAGTCCGAAGGTCGATATGCCGTAGATAATGCCGAAATTGGCGGTTTTTGCCTTGCTGCGCTGTTCCCGGCTCACGTGTTCCAGGTCGGTCTTGTAAATCTTCGCTGCCGTGGCGGCATGGATATCCTGTCCTTTCTGGAAGGCCTCTATCATGTGCGGGTCCTGGCTCAGGTGCGCCATGATGCGCAATTCAATCTGTGAGTAGTCGGCCGAGAAGAACTCGCATCCGTCTTCCGGGATGAAGGCTTTCCGGATTTCTTTTCCGTCTTTGTTGCGGACCGGAATGTTCTGGAGGTTCGGATTGCTGGAACTCAACCGTCCGGTAGCGGTTACGGTCTGGTTGAATGAAGTATGTATGTGGCCCGTCTGCGGATTGATCAGTTGCGGAAGTGCATCGATATACGTACTCAGCAACTTCTTCAGTCCCCGGTGCTCCAATATCTTTCCGACAATCTCGTGCTTGCCCCGTAGACTCTCCAGTACGTCCTCGGAAGTCACGTATTGTCCGCTCTTCGTCTTCTTGGCCTTTTCCACAATCTTCAGCCGGTCGAAGAGTACCTCACCCACCTGCTTGGGCGAAGCGATATTGAACTCCATACCTGCCAGCTCGTGCACCTCTTTTTCTATCTGCTGCATGCGGGCAGTAAAATGGAGTGAGGTCTCTTTTAGGGCTGCAGTGTCTATTCTTACTCCGTTCCGTTCCATATAGGCCAGTACCGGGACGAGCGGCATTTCGATTTCCTCGAACAATGCTTCCACTCCCTGTTCCTTCAGTTCCTTCTCCAGAATGTGCTTGAGCTTGAGGGTTACGTCGGCATCCTCGCACGCATACTTATAGACAGCCGAAGGAGGGAGGTCGCGCATGTTCTTCTGATTTTTTCCTTTCGGACCTATCAGTTCTTCTATTTTGATGGTTTCGTATTTCAGGTACACTTCGGCCAGGTAATCCATTCCGTGATGGAGCTCGGGCTGCAGCACGTAATGTGCGATCATGGTATCGAACATCCTTCCTCGGATCTCGACTCCGTAGTTGCTGAGCACAAGCATGTCGTACTTGATGTTCTGTCCGACTTTTACGGTTTTTTCGTTTTCGAAGACAGATTTGAATTTATTAACAATTTTTTGCGCTTCGTCACGATTGGCAGGTACGGGAACGTAAAAAGCCTGATTTTCCTTGAAACTGAAGCTCATTCCGACCAGTTCTGCGCGAATCGGATCCGTTCCGGTGGTTTCCGTGTCTAGACTGAAAATTTCTTTTGTAAGGATATTTTGTAAAAAATCGTCTATTTTATCCTCAGTATCAATTAATTGATAGTCGTAATCCAGGCTTTCAAGGCTGCTGAGATTTGAATTTTTTGAGTCTTCTGTATCTTCGGCCGCAAAAAATCCAAAGAGATCGCCTGAAACAGGGGTAGGAGAAGGGGCTGCTTTTTTTTCTACCTTCAGTACCCGGTCGAGGAGTGAGCGGAACTCCAGTTCCTCGAAGAGTCGCCGCAATTCTTCTTCGTTCGGACTCTCGCGCTTCAAGGCTTCCATGTCTAGGGCAACCGGCACGTCGGTTTTGATGGTGGCCAGGAATTTCGAGAAAAGAATCTGTTCGCGGTTGTTTTCGATTTTCTGTTTGAGCGCTCCCTTCAACTGGTCGGTATGCTCCAGCATTTGCTCGATGCTTCCGAACTGGGCGATGAGTTTCTGCGCCGTTTTCTCGCCGACGCCCGGACAACCGGGAATGTTGTCGGCCGTGTCTCCCATCAGACCGAGCATGTCGATGACCTGCGCGGGAGAGTCAATATTGAACTTAGCCTTGACGGCATCTACCCCCATGACTTCAAATTCATGGTCGCCGTATTTGGGGCGGTACATGAAGACACAGTCCGACACCAGCTGGCCGTAGTCCTTGTCGGGAGTCATCATATAAGTCGGTATGCCGCGGCGCCCCGCTTCGGTAGCCAGTGTACCGATGACGTCGTCGGCTTCATATCCCGGTACCTCCAGAATCGGAATCCGGTAGGCCTGTATGATTTCTTTAATAATAGGAACAGAGAGGCGGATGGCCTCCGGAGTCTCTTCCCGCTGGGCTTTATATTGCTCGAACGCTTCGTGCCGGAAGGTAGGTCCTGCAGGGTCGAAGGCAATGCCGATGTGGCTCGGATTTTCCTTTTTCAGCACGTCTTCCAACGTATTTACGAAGCCCATGATGGCCGATGTATTAAAACCTTTCGAATTGATACGGGGATTCTTGATAAAAGCATAATAGGCACGGTATATCAGTGCGTATGCATCCAGTAGAAATAGTTT
Source organism: Phocaeicola faecicola (assembly GCF_013618865.1). GTDB lineage: Bacteria > Bacteroidota > Bacteroidia > Bacteroidales > Bacteroidaceae > Phocaeicola > Phocaeicola faecicola. The sequence continues at coordinate 30,245 of NZ_JABSOE010000052.1, read as the reverse complement.
CTCCATTCGTATAAAAATATTAAGAATTTCTATGTAAAAATACAAAAAAATACCGTATTAGCTGTTTTATTATTACTTTTGTAGGCAAATAGATGCCCAATGGAGAAGAGAGAGATAATCGAGAGACCGATAGAAAAAGAGCTGAGTGAATTTAAGTCACTCTTTGGTGCTTCACTGCAAAGTTCTACTCCTTTGCTTGACGAGGTTCTGGCCTATATCAAGAAGAGGAACGGAAAGATGATGCGCCCCATTTTGGTATTGCTGATTGCGAAACTTTACGGACAGGTGACCGATGCAACCCTGCATGGAGCCTTGTCGCTGGAGCTTTTACATACAGCCAGTCTGGTGCACGATGACGTGGTGGATGAGAGCGACCTGCGTCGTGGACAGTCGTCGGTAAATGCGTTATACAATAATAAAGTGTCCGTACTGGTAGGTGATTATATGCTGGCTACAAGTCTGAAGCATGCGGCCTGTACGGGCAGTGTGGAACTGGTGGATCTGGTGGCCCGTCTGGGACAGAACCTGTCGGAAGGAGAGATTATCCAGTTGGCCAATATCCGCAACCAGGATTTCTCGGAGGAAGTTTATTTCGATGTCATCCGCAAGAAGACTGCGGCTTTGTTTACTGCAAGTGCCGAGGCGGGAGCTATCTCGGCCGGTGCCGGCAGGGAAGAGGTGGAAAAGGCGGCCTTGTTCGGTGAAATGATAGGAATCGCATTTCAGATTAAAGACGATATCTTCGATTATTTCAGTGGGGAAGGAATCGGAAAACCGACCGGAAATGATATGCTGGAAGGTAAATTGACACTGCCGGCCCTGTATGTACTGAACCATAAGAAGGATCCGGAAGCCTGCAGCCTGGCGCTGCGTATCCGCTCACTCGAGGCTACACCCGAAGAAATCGCCTCTTTTGTGGAGTATGTGAAGAGGGAAGGAGGCATTGAATATGCGGAACAGGTGATGCACGATTACCGCAACCAGGCTCTGTCTCTGTTGCCTGATTCGGCCGATGCTTCGGTTTCTGAGGCCCTCACGGCATACATCGATTATGTCATTGAACGGAATAAATAAAACCGCATAATCAGGTCAAAAAAAGAACCTCCTGAAACAGGAAATCCGATGAGGAAATCTGTTTCAGGAGGTTCTTTTTTGTATGAATGCCTTCGTCTGATCAGAAGAATTTTACTTCTTCTCCGACGATATCAGACAACAGCAGGTTGGCCATGCGGCTTGTTCCCAGACGGAACAGTTCGTTGGTCAGCCATTCCTTGCCCAATACCTCCTTGACGATGGTATAATATACCAGTGCATCGTGTACCGTATTGATACCTCCGGCCGGCTTGAATCCTACCTTTCTTCCGGTTTCCAGGTAATATTCTTTGATGGCCTTACACATTACCAGTGCGGCTTCCGGAGTAGCTGCCGGATTCTCTTTTCCGGTAGAAGTCTTGATGAAGTCTGCCCCCGAATACATCGAAAGAATAGACGCTTTTTTGATGTTTGAGGCAGTGGCAAGTGCTCCGGTTTCTAGAATCACCTTCAGGTGTTTGTCGCCACAGACATCCTTCAGTTCTTCGATTTCATCGCACATTCCTTCGTAATCACCGCTCAGGAACTTGCCTACCGAAATCACGATATCGATTTCATTGGCTCCGGCATGCAGGGCCATGGCAGTTTCTGCCACCTTGATTTCCGTAAATGTCTGTGAAGAGGGGAATCCTCCCGATACACAGGCAATGTTTACATGGTCGGCTTCCAGGGTATCGCTGACGATTTCTGCCATATTCGGATATACGCAGATGGCAGCCACGTTGTCCAGGTCAGGATATTTGTCTACGAAATCATTTACCCGCTGAGTAAATTTCATTACGCTGGGTTCGCTGTCCGTGCATTTAAGCGTAGTAAGGTCGATGCAGTGGAACAGGAATTTCTTCACTTCCAGTGTATCGTTTTCCTTCACTTTCTGCTCGATGATACGGGCTGTTTCTGCCTTGATATCCTCGTCAGAGAGGTTGGTATCGTACTTACTCAATGCTTCATGATATTTATCTGAAGAACTGGCATAAGAGTCGTTTTCCTCTTCTTCGCAGTCACAACCGCAGTCGCAAGCATCGTCTTCGCAGTTGCACTCAGTGGAGTGGTCATGTCCACAGCAGCATTCATGGTCGTGGTGATGTGTATCGTTACATCCACACTCTTGATGTTCGTTGTACTTCATAATGGTTATAATTTGGGGTTATTCTTATGTCTTTCCTTATCTCTCGATGTCTTTTTCTCCAGATTCTTCCGAAAAGCTTCTGTTAAGTCTACTCCAGTCTGGTTGGCCAGGCAGATCAATACCCAGAGTACATCTGCCATCTCATCTCCCAGATCGTGTTTTTCTCCCTCTTTGAACGACTGGTCGCCATAGGTACGGGCCATGATTCTCGCCAGTTCTCCAACTTCTTCGGTCAGCACTGTCATGTTTGTCAGTTCGCTGAAATAACGAACGCCGTAGGTCTTGATCCAGGCATCGACCGTTTCTTGTGCTTCTTTCAGAGTCATATTATTCTTTGTTTTTGGTGTCCATGCAAATGGTGACCGGTCCGTTGTTGAGCAGCTCTACCTTCATGTCTGCCCCGAATTCACCGGTTCCTACTTTTTTGCCGAGTGCGATTTCCAGTTCGTTGCAGAAATACTCGTAGAGCGGAATGGCTGTCTCGTGTCTGGCGCCCCGGATGTAAGAGGGGCGGTTTCCTTTCTTGGTAGATGCCATCAGCGTAAACTGACTGATCACTAAAATTTCTCCGTTGATATCGGTAATCGACCGGTTCATCACTCCGTTTTCATCGTCGAATACGCGAAGTCCGACAATTTTCCGGCAGAGCCAGTCTGCGTCTTCCTGCGTATCTGCTTCTTCTATTCCTACCAGAATCATGAATCCTTCTCCGATGGCGGATTTGCAGACCCCTTCGATGGTGACGGATGCATGACTTACTCGTTGAATTACTACTCTCATAATTTAAAACTGTTTCTACAAAGATAACAAATATATTCAGTATATGGTTTTTTAGTGTCCTGATTATTTCGGACCGTTTTCCCCGTCGTTGCACAATGCTTCTTTTACGCTCCGTGCGGCGGCTTCTCCGATGACGGCAGTAATCTCTTCCAGACTCGCTCCTTTGATGCGTGCAACGCTCTTAAAATGCTTCAGCAGGGCTGTCTTCCGTTTCTCTCCGATTCCTTTGATGGAGTCGAGGGCGGAAGCAATCTGGCTTTTGCTGCGTTTGTCGCGGTGGAAGGTGATGGCAAAACGGTGTACCTCGTTCTGGATATTTTCCAGCAGGTGAAAGAGGGGAGTGTTCTGCTTGATGCCGATTTTTACCGGAGGAAAGCCGAACAGGATTTCCGAAGTACGGTGGCGGTTGTCCTTTGCCAGACCTGCGATGGGAATGTTCAGTCCGAGTTCGTCTTCGATGACCTGTCTTACTACTTCCATCTGTCCCTTTCCACCGTCCGTCAGAATCAGGTCGGGCAGTTCGCCCTGTTCGTTCAGAATGCGCGAATATCTTCTCCTCACTACTTCCTGCATTGACGCATAATCGTCCGGTCCGCTGACGGTCTTGATCAGGTATTTCCGGTAATCCTTCTTGCTGGGCTTGGCTTTCTTGAAAACCACACAGGCGGCTACCGCATCTGCACCCTGGATGTTGGAGTTATCGAAACATTCGATGTGTATCGGCATTTTCGACATGTGCAGCTGCTCCTGGATTTCCTTGAGCAGTCGTACGCTCCGCTGTTCGGGATTCAGCTTTTCGGCCTGTTTCAACCGGTCCAGCTTGTATTGTTTTACATTCATCAGTGAAAGTTCCAGCAGGTGCTTTTTATCGCCCCGTTGCGGGATGGTAAAGGTGACACCCTGGAGCTCCATGTCGAGTTCGAACGGCACAATGATTTCCTTCGACAGACTCTTGTATCTTTCCCGCATTTCAATGATGCCCAGCTGCAGCAGTTCTTCCCGGCTTTCGTTGATCCGTGTCTTATATTCGAAGGTGAAGGCCTGGTTGATGCAGCCGTTCGTAATGTGAAGGTAATTGATGTAAGCCGAATCCTCATCGGTTTCGATGGAGAATACATCGATGTTGTGCAGGACGGAGCTGACCACTTCGCTCTTGGCACGGTAGCTTTCAATCAGGTCGTACTTTTCCTTGATTTTTTGAGCTTCTTCAAACCGCATCTCCTCTGCCAGACTTCTCATCTCTTCCAGCAGAAGATTAGAGATAAGTTGGGTATTCCCTTTCAGAATTTCCTTGATTTGTCCGATGCTCTCCATGTATTCTTCGTGCGACTGCTGTCCGATACACGGTCCTTTGCAGTTCTTGATGTGATACTCCAGACACACGTTGAACTTTCCAGAACGGATGTTTTCCGGAGTTAGTGCAAGGTTGCAGGTGCGGAGCGGGTAGACCTTCTTGATCAGTTCCAGTACGGCTTGCATGGAAGGCACGTGGCTGTACGGACCGTAATAGGTGGAACCGTTACGGATGATTTTCCGGGTCTTGAATACCCGCGGAAAATATTCGTTGCTGATACAAATGGAAGGGTAGCTTTTGTCGTCCTTGAGCAAGACGTTGTAGCGGGGCTTGTATTTCTTGATCAGATTATTCTCCAGCAGTAAGGCATCTTCCTCGGTGTTGACGACAATGTACCGGATATCTGCAATCTTGCTGACCAGAATTCGTGTCTTCGCCGACTGGTGCTCTTTCGTGAAATAAGAGTACACCCGCCGTTTCAGGTTCTTTGCTTTCCCTACATAGATGATTGTACCTTCTTTGTTCAAGTATTGGTAGATGCCCGGACTGCTTGGCAAATTCAATACAATTCCTCGTAAATATTCGTTCGTCTGTAATTCTTCCATTTTCGATTGCAGTGGGGTAGATGTGAGTGAATGATATGCCAAAGGCGAAGCAGGACGCTTCGCCTTTGGCGTATATTGTGGAAGAGAAATCTCTCCTTTCTTAGAGTTGCAGCAATGTAGTTACTTCTACATTTTCATCGAAGGCTTTCCGTCCGTTCAATCCTTTCAGCTCGATTACGAAGTTGACAAATGCTTTCTTCGCTCCACATTTTTGAACCAGGCGGTAAGTTGCTGCCATTGTTCCTCCGGTAGCCAGCAGGTCGTCGTGCAGCAAGACTACATCGTCTTCCGTGATGGCGTCTTTGTGAATCTGAATGGTGTCGGTTCCGTATTCTTTCGCATACGTTTCTTCCATCACTTCAGCCGGAAGTTTTCCAGGCTTACGGGCCATTACGAAGCCGGCTCCCAGACGTGCGGCCAAGGCACCTCCCAGAATGAACCCTCTTGACTCAATACCCACTACCTTTGTGATGCCACGGTCTTTATACATCTCATAAAGCTCGTCGATCATTCCCTGAAGGCATTCCGGGTTTTTGAAGAGAGTAGTTACGTCGTAGAACAAAATGCCCGGAATCGGGAAATCGGGTATTTCTCTCAGGTTTTTCTTTAAAGTTTCTTTATTCATATTCAATCTTTTATGTGTATTCTTTAAACTACTTGTTTCACGTGAAACACTACAGACTTATCTGCCCAGGAGCACCAGCAAGACGTTGATGTCGCTTGGAGAGATACCGGGGATACGGCTTGCCTGGGCCAATGTTTCCGGGTTTATCTTTATCAGTTTCTGACGGGCTTCTGTCGACAGGGACTGAAGGTTGGCGTAATCAAACTTGCCTTGTATCCGGATGCTTTCCAGCCGGTGGATCTTGTCGGCAATCATCCGTTCGCGCTCAATGTATCCTCTGTACTTGATCAGGACTTCTGCGGCTTCTGTAATCTCTTCTTTCCGTTCCTCGACTTTATCCAGTGCAGCCTGGAAGGAAGGAATGTGCGGCGCGATGTTGTCTATTGTAATCTGCGGACGGCTCAGCAATTCGATCAGTTTGCAACCGTGAGTCAGTGGGGCTGTTCCGAGACTTTCGAGCGCACCGTTGATCTTATCGGCCTTGATGGAGTATGTCTTTGCGAATTCATACAACCGTTCTATTTCGGCCCGTTTCTTTCGGAGCATATCGTAGCGGTCTTGTTTTGCCAGGCCCAGCTGGTAGGCACGTTCGGTAAGGCGCATGTCCGCATCGTCCTGACGGAGCAGGATGCGGTATTCGGCCCGTGAAGTAAACATTCGGTACGGTTCGTCCACCCCTTTTGTTACGAGGTCGTCTATCAGTACGCCGATGTAGGCTTCGTCACGACCGAGTACAAACGGAGCTCCGCCATGACAGTTGATGTGAGCGTTGATACCGGCAATGATTCCTTGTCCTCCGGCTTCCTCGTATCCGGTCGTTCCGTTTACCTGTCCGGCAAAGAACAGGTTTTTGATAATCTTCGATTCCAGCGTATGGGTCAGCTGAGTCGGGTCGAAGTAATCGTATTCGATGGCGTATCCCGGACGGTAAACCACCAGGTCGCGGAAGCAAGGTATCTTCTTAAGAGCGGCCAGCTGTATGTCCATCGGGAGCGAAGAAGAGAAACCGTTCAGATACAACTCCTGTGTACTTTCTCCTTCCGGCTCCAGGAAGAGCTGATGCTGGGGCTTGTCGGGGAAGGTAACAATCTTCGTCTCGATGCTTGGACAGTATCGGGGGCCGATGCTCTGGATCTGTCCGTTGAAAAGAGGGGAGTCTGCCAGTCCCTGGCGCAATGTCTCGTGTACCTCTTCGTTGGTAAAGCAGGTCCAGCACTGCAACTGCTTGAGTCGTCTGGGCTCGCTGATAAAAGAGAAACGGTGGAAATCGTTCTCGCCATCCTGCGTCTCCATCAGACTGAAGTCTACGCTGCGTGCATCGATGCGCACCGGAGTACCGGTCTTCATTCTTCCGGCAGTAATACCGTGCCGGGTGATTGACTCTGTCAAGTCATAGGAAGCCGGTTCCGCGCACCGTCCTCCTGCAAGCATTTTATGACCGATGTGCATCAGTCCGTTCAGGAAAGTACCGGCAGTCAGAACCACACATTTTGCATGGAAGGTCACTCCCCAGCAGGTGATGACTCCCGTAATCTCTCCGTTTTCTACGAGTATTTCTTCTACTGTATCTTGCCAGATATGCAGGTTTGGAATATTCTCCAGAATCTCACGCCAGGCCCAGATAAACTTGCCTCGGTCGCACTGAGCTCTTGGGCTCCACATGGCCGGTCCCTTGGAACGGTTGAGCATGCGGAACTGGATTGCGGTGCGGTCGGTTACCAATCCCATGTAGCCTCCCAGCGCATCAATCTCTCTTACGATTTGCCCTTTGGCAATACCGCCGACGGCCGGGTTACAACTCATCTGCCCAATCTTGTTCATGTCCATTGTAATCAGACAGGTCTTTGAACCAAGGTTGGCTGCAGCGGCAGCAGCTTCACAGCCTGCGTGTCCGGCACCTATTACAATAACGTCGTACTTGAATTCCATTAGTCTAATGTTTTTTATATCTGTTGCAAAAATACGAAAAATAAACGGCTCGTATGGGGTCGGTTAATAAAAAAGAACTTAAAGAGCGGAAGTCTTCTGCCTATGAGTTAGAAAGATAGGATAGGGGGTGCATCCGACTGGGATGAGGGTTTCTCCCTTTCTCTTTTTCCAGGAATTCTTCCTTTAGAGACGAAGTCCTGTCTGTCGGTTTTGAAAGGGCCTGGAATAATTTTTCGTCCTGCTCCGGAATGAACTTACGGAGAAACCGGATGCCGAGAGACGCTATCCGCTTTATGTCGTTTCCATCCGTATGTGCAAGTCCGGTACAGTTGCAATCATGTATGTAATAGAAAAAACAGGGCGGGTAATACATCCCCTGTATGTCGGGTTGATGCATTATCCGCCTTCTGACAATATTCCTTTTCCGGAATTATTTTTGTACGAAATCACTCAGCATCTGCAAGGCTTTGTTTTCGGCAGCTTCCATGATTTCTCTTTCTCCCGGACCCTTGTCATTGATACCGCACAGGTGCAGGATACCGTGGATGATTACCCGGTGCAACTCCGTATCGTAAGAAGCATTGAACTGTTCGGCATTGGTCCGGACCGTATCCAGGCTGATGAACAAGTCGCCCGATATCTTGTTTCCTACGCAATAGTCGAACGTGATGATATCGGTATAATAATCGTGCTGCAGGTATTGGCGGTTCACTTCCAGAATCTTTTCGTCAGAGCAGAATATGTAGGCTATTTCTCCTACTTTTTTCCCATAAGTCTCAGCCACCGCCTTTATCCAGGCAGTCGTTTCCCGCTTGTGTATCGCGGGCATTGCAATGTCTTCGGTTTGATAAGTGATCATAAATGTATATCAGTTAAAGAATAAATAACAAATGAATATGGCAGCAATGATACCGGCCAGGTCGGCGATGAGACCGCACGGAACTGCATGCCGTGTACGGACTACTCCGACACTGCCGAAATAGACAGCCAGTATATAAAAGGTAGTGTCTGTGGAGCCCTGGAAGATACATGCCAGTCTTCCGATAAAGGAATCGGCTCCATACGTATTCATCGCATCTACCATCAGACCGCGGGCCCCGCTTCCGCTAAGCGGTTTCATCAGGGCAGTAGGCAAGGCACCGACAAATTCACTGTCGATTCCCATCCAGCTGACAAGCCGCGCGATTCCTGCAATCAGATAATCCATGCATCCCGAGGTGCGGAAAACCGCGATAGCCACCAGAATGGCTACCAGATAAGGAATGATGCGGACCGCTGTGGAAAATCCCTCCTTGGCTCCCTCTACAAACGCATCGTATACATTGATGCACTTCCTTACTCCTGCCAGAATGAATCCGATGATAATCGAAAACAGAAACACATTCGCAATGGTAGTAGAGTAAATATCGATTTGTGTGCGGGGCAATGTGCTGAAGAAATAAATGATGCCTCCTATCACCAGACTGATTCCGCCGAGGAACAGCAGGATGGTACGGTTCAGCAAATTGATTCTTTGATAAAGACTGACCGCAATGATACCGGCCAGCGTCGAGAAGAAAGTTGCCAGCAGGATGGGAACAAATACATCCGTAGGCTGTGCCGCTCCCAATTGTGCCCGGTATACCATGATACTGATCGGAATCAGGGTCAGTCCCGAAGTATTTAAGACCAGAAACATAATCATCGGATTACTGGCTGTATCTTTCTTCGGGTTGATGGCCTGCAGGCCTTCCATCGCTTTCAGTCCAAGCGGAGTGGCCGCATTGTCCAGTCCCAGCATGTTGGCCGCCAGATTCATGAAAATGCTTCCGGTTACCGGATGCCCTTTCGGTATGTCAGGAAACAGCTTGCAGAATATCGGACTCAGGATGCGTGAGAACATATTGATGACTCCGCCGGCCTCTCCGATGCGCATGATACCCATCCAGAGAGATAAGACGCCGGTCAGCCCGATTGAAATCTCGAAAGCGGTTTTGGATGATTCGAATGTCGACTGGATGATGGCGGGGAATATGTCAGTATTCCCGAAAAAGAACAGTTGGATACAAGCCACGACAAAAGCCGTAAGGAAAAAAGCAATCCAGATATAATTCAGAATCATATTGATGACGGTTTTGAGTTTTACTTAATTATTCCTACAAAAGTACTAGAAGAAACAGTGGAATACAAGTGTTTTTATCATAAATTCCGCTTTCAGAATGTGCACCGAATCCGATTGGAAATTCTTTCCGCGACGATATACAGTTCACGCATTCCGTGGCAAATGTGTGATATATATAATTTACGGTACTTTTCATCGGCGCCTCGGTACAATGAAGCGCCTCTCTTTTTGTATTCATTCTGTACCCATGGAAGAATCATCATCCATAGATAGTCTGCATCCATAGATAGTCTGCATCCATAGATTAATGGAGATTCATATTATATTTGAAAAAAGAATCTGAATACTTTTTCAGGAATAATTTTATCTTTGCGGAAATGATGAAAAAAAGCAGACTGGTCCGCCGGACCCTATTGGCATTGCTGGCTGGAAGTATACTGATGTTCCGTTTCTCTCCTGAAGCCGGCGAATGGTATGCACGCAGTGTGTATCCCAGTCTCTCGTTTCTGCTCTCTGGAATAGCTTCCCTTTTTTCCTTCTCCCTCTGTGAGGTATTCGTATTAGGTGTAGTTGCCTTTCTTCTGGTGTATCCGTGGCTGGCAATCCGTAAAGGAGGTAAAAGTTGGAAGCAGGTCATGGGAACAGAATTGGAACTGCTGGTCTGGGTCGGTGTCTGGTTTTATTGGAGCTGGGGACTCAACTATTTCAGAAAGGACATCTTTCTTCGTTCACAGGTATCGGCTGTTGCTTACGATGATACCCGCTTTCATCATTTCCTTACTCAGTATGCCGACCGGCTGAATGCTTCCTTTGTGCCGGAATCTCCTTTGAACCGTGAAAAGACGGAGCGGGAAATCAAAAGACTGTATTGGACCGTTCCTGAGAAACTCGGGCTGACTCTGCCTCAAAATTTTCAGCATCCGAAACATTCGATCGTCAATTCGTTGTATTCAAGTGTGGGAGTCCTGGGATATATGGGGCCGTTCTTTTCCGAGTCTCATCTGAATCATGAGCTGCTTCCTGTGCAGTATCCGTTTACTTATGCACATGAACTTTCCCACTTGTTAGGAGTAAGCAGTGAGGCAGAAGCCAATTTCTGGGCTTACCGGATTTGTACCCGTTCTGCCGATCCGGCCATTCGGTACAGTGGTTATTTCGGCCTGCTCCCTTATGTGCTTGTCAATGCAAGAAACCTGCTTCCTGAATCCGAATACCTGGATTGGGTACAGACCATCCGGCCGGAAATCATCCAGGAATTGTCAGCCAAACAGGATTATTGGAGCGCCCGTTATAACCGATGGTTAGGGGAGTTGCAGGCGAAAATGTATGACTTTTATCTGAAAGGGAACCGGATTTCTTCCGGCCGGAAAAACTATGCAGAGGTCATCGGAATGATTCTGGCTTTTTCCGATGAAAAGCAATGAAAGAAACCATAAGTGGCAATCCATTATTATAAAGAGATTTTCACGTAGTTTGCTTTTAGGCTTTACTGACGGAGAAAATTGGAACGTATGCCTGCTTTCTCTTTTCTTTACTTATAATTATGTAGTTTTTTTGAAATACAGGTTACCTGAAGCCGTCTGTAAACTGCATGTGTGGGGCTTGAGCGTGTTAGAGGTACATGATCTCAATTTGATAAAAAATATATACTTGCATATCTGGCATGAGAATGGATTCTGACCAGTAAATCTGATGTTTTTTACCAGTTTTCTACAATAGTCATAAAACGCATATTATCATTTGTTTATTTTATCTTATCGGTTTTTGGACGCGCGTCTCGTTCTCTTGTGGAACAAGACCGGAATCGCCTTATTTTTCGTTTTTAAAATATTTTACAATCGACTATTTTATTCGTAGGATAATTAAAATATTTTTCAGGAAAAATAATAATTTTTGTTGTAAATAGCCCAATAATCTCTATATTTGCGTCCGATAAATCTGATACTAATATGAAGACATGAAGAATGCTATGGCCGGAAATTCTGTCCGGCAGTTTGGGAATCAGTCCCCTTATGTAGAGTAATGTATTATTTACATAAATATGTAATAATCATTTATTACTGTAAAACACACTTAAATTTAAAGACTAATGAAAACAAATCTGAATCGCAAGGGCTATTGCCTGCTTTTTAGCTTTTTGTTACTTGCTGGTAGTGGCAGTCTGTATGCCTCGGACTCCTATCCTGTTAGCCAAGTGCAAGACAATGTAATCAGTGTTTCCGGCGTGGTGAAAGACACCAAAGGAGAAGCCTTAATCGGAGTTAGTGTATTGGTAAAAGGTACTACAAACGGTACTGTAACCGATCTTGACGGTAATTTCTCGCTGAACGTATCATCCGGTGACCAACTTGAATTTTCTTATATCGGTTACGCTTCTCAGACAGTTACAGTGACCAATGCAAAACCCCTGAACATTGTATTGAAAGAAGATACACAGGCTTTGGATGAAGTCGTAGTTACCGCCTTGGGTATCAAGCGTGCGGAAAAAGCACTGAGCTACAACGTACAACAGGTTAAGAGTGATGCGCTCACTACTGTAAAAGATGCCAACTTTGTTAACTCCTTGAACGGTAAGATTGCCGGTGTAAATATCAATCGAAGCGCTACCGGTGTGGGGGGTGCGACCCGTGTGGTAATGCGTGGTGCCAAATCAATCGAAGGTGACAACAATGCCTTGTATGTAGTCGACGGTATTCCTTTGTTTAATACCAACATGGGAAATACAGACAGTGGTATCATGGGTGAAGGCCGTGCCGGAACGGAAGGTATTGCCGACTTTAACCCCGAAGATATCGAAAGTATTTCTGTATTGAGTGGTCCTTCGGCTGCCGCATTGTACGGTAGTAGTGCTGCCAACGGTGTAATCTTGATTACAACCAAGAAAGGAAAAGAAGGAAAACTGTCAGTACAGTTCTCTTCTTCAACTGAATTCAGCAAGGCTTATATGACGCCGGAATTCCAGAATACATACGGTAACAAGAAGGATTCTTATGAAAGCTGGGGTGAAAAACTGGCAACTCCATCTGATTATGATCCGAAAGACGATTTCTTCAACACAGGTACCAATTTCATCAATTCTGTAACGTTGACTACCGGTACAAAGTCTAATCAGACTTTTGCTTCGTTCTCATCTACCAACTCAGACGGTATCGTGCCGAATAACAGTTACAACCGCTTGAACCTGACTATCCGTAATACATCTACTTTCCTGAATGATAAGCTGCAGCTTGATTTGGGTGCATCTTATATCAAGCAGGATGATACCAACATGGTATCTCAGGGTCGTTACTGGAATCCGATCGTTGCGGCTTACCTGTTCCCGAGAGGTGAAAACTTTGAGGATATCAAGGTCTTCGAACGTTTCGATGACGGACGTAAGCTTCCGGTACAGTACTGGCCGGTATCAGATGCCACTTATGCTTCTCAGAACCCTTACTGGACTGCCTACAGAAACGTATCTACCAATGAAAAGAGCCGTTATATGTTCAATGTCGGTCTGACTTACAAGATTACCGACTGGATGAACATCGCAGCCCGTTATCGTATGGATGATACTTACGTAGAGTTTGAACGTAAGATTTATGCATCTTCAGACCAGGTATTTGCAGAAGGAAAGAAAGGTCACTATGAATTCAGCAACTATAAAGACCGTCAGGAATATGCAGATGCCATGTTGAACATCAATAAGAACATACAGGATTTCAGCCTTTCTGCCAACTTCGGATGGAGCTACTCTAACTACTGGGCATTGCTGAGAGGATATAAAGGAACCTTGCTGGGTGTTCCTAACAAATTCGCAGCTTCCAACATCGACCCGTCAAACGGACGTATCCTGGAAAGCGGCGGTGACAGCCGGGTACGTAACCACGCCATTTTCGGAAACGTGGAACTGGGATGGAGAAGCATGCTGTATTTGACACTGACCGGCCGTAACGACTGGAACTCACGTCTGGTAAATACTAAGGAAGAATCGTTCTTCTATCCGTCAGTCGGTCTTTCTGCCATTGTTTCAGAAATGGTGAAACTGCCTGAATTCATCTCTTACCTGAAAGTTCGCGGATCATATACCGAAGTAGGTGCTCCTGTATCACGTTCAGGTTTGACTCCGGGTACAATTACTACTCCGATTGTCGGTGGTAACTTGAATCCAACCGGTATTTATCCGTTCTCAGATTTCAAGGCCGAACGTACCAAATCTTATGAATTCGGTTTGAGCCTGCGTCTGTGGAATAAATTCAATGCAGAAGTTACTTATTATAAATCAAATACTTACAACCAGACATTTATCGGAACATTGCCTGAATCTACAGGTTATAAGTCAATTTACCTGCAGGCTGGTAACGTAGAAAACCGCGGTTGGGAAGCTTCATTCGGATACAATGATCATTTCAAGAACGGTATCTCTGTTTCTTCTACACTGACATTCTCTAAGAATATCAATGAAATCAAGGAAATGGTCAACGATTATCATACCGATCTGATGGAAACTCCTATTAATATTCCGGAAGTATTGAAAGACAACGGACGTACTATCCTGAAGGTAGGTGGAAGTATCCACGATATCTATGCAACCCGTTTCTTCAAGAAAGACAGCCAGGGATTCGTTGATGTAGGCAGTGACGGTACTTATGAAATGGTAGACGGTGATCCGGTATACCTGGGCAAGACAGCTCCTGATTTCAATATGGGATGGAGCAACTCGGTTTCTTATAAAGGACTTGGCTTGAGCTTCGTAATCAACGGTCGTTTCGGTGGTGTAGTAACATCTTCTACTGAAGCTATTCTGGACCGTTTCGGTGTATCTCAGCGTACTGCTGATGCACGTGACCAGGGAGGTGCTTTGTTGGCAGGACAGGGCCGTGTAGATGCCAAGACTTATTATCAGATGATCGGTACTGGTAACTACCAGACTTCAGGATACTATGTATACAGTGCTACCAACATCCGTCTGCAGGAGTTGGCCCTCAGCTATACAATGCCTAACAACTGGTTTAAGAATATCCTGAAAGACGTTACAGTTTCATTTATTGCAAATAACCCGTGGATGCTGTACTGCAAGGCTCCGTTCGATCCGGAACTGACTCCTTCTACAGCTACATATGGACAGGGTAATGACTATTTCATGCAGCCTAGCGTTCGTAGCTTTGGCTTTGGATTGAAATTCAAACTTTAACAGATTTATATTATGAAAAATATCAATAAATATAAACTTTTTGCAGTTGCCTTTACCGCGTTGTCACTGGCTTCTTGCAACTACGAAGAAATCAATACCAATCCCTTCGAAATGACAGAAGAAGAAGGAGTTATGGATGGTATTGCTATGGGAGGACTTGTTACTGCAATGGAAAAATCAGTTTTCCCGACCGGTACTCAGGCAGATGATACAGACCCTGTCAATGCTTATCAGACAGCTTATGATTTGTCGGCCAACGCATGGAGCGGATACATCGGAATCAACAATACTTTTGAAGGCGGTAACTGCCACCTGAACTATGTAATCGTTGATAGTTGGGTAAAGACTACTTTCTCTAATTCATATACCAATTTGCTGGATCCGTGGAAAAAACTGACAGCTTCGGCTCAGGACAATGATACTCCGGAACTGGCTGCTCTGGCACAGATCCTGAAGATTTCGGGCTGGCATAAAGTATTGGAAAGTTTCGGTCCGATTCCTTATACTCAGGCCGGACAGGGAACCATCAATGTGCCGTTCGATTCTGAAGAAGTGGTTTATACCGAAATGCTGAAAGACCTGGCCAGTGCGGTAGAAGTATTGACTCCGAAGGCTGTGAGCGGCGTGAAGGTAATGGCCGATTACGACCTGGTTTTCGAAGGTGATGCCACCAAATGGGTAAAATATGCCAATTCACTGATGCTGCGTCTGGCAATGCGTATCCGTTCGGTAAAACCGGAATTGTCAAAACAGTATGCTAAACTGGCTGTGGAACATTCAATCGGCGTGATGACAGATGCAGGTGATGCTGCCGGAGCAGGTCCGGGTGCCGGCATTTCTCTCCGTAACCCGATGTTCTGGCTGGCTGATAACTATAACGACTCTCGTGTAGGAACTACCATCCTGTCTTACCTGTTGGGATATCAGGATCCTCGTTTGAGTGCATATTGCCAGCCTGCCAACAGTCTTTGTACCGTAGCTGTACAGGCATACGACGGTAAGTCTTACCAGGGAGTTCCACTGGGACACTTGTTTACCCGTTCAGATGCTTCAAGTACCGAATACGACAGCTATTACTATTATTCAAAACCCAATATCAAGGCTGAGACTCCGTTGTACTGGATGCGTGCTTCAGAAGTTTACTTCTTGCGTGCAGAAGCTGCCTTGTTCTGGGGCGGAGAATTCGGTGATGCTGAAACTCTTTACAAACAGGGTATTGAAACATCCTTCCAGGAAAATGGCGTAAGCGGTTCGGTTGATGATTACATGTCATCCGGCAAGACTCCGGCTGCCAATAAAGTTGCCGGTAAGTATGGATTTGACTTCAGTGCTCCTTGTCAGGTAACTCCGGAATTTAGCGGAAACCAGGAAGAAAAACTGGAAAAAATCATCATTCAGAAATACATTGCTTTGTATCCTAACGGTCAGGAAGCATGGACTGAGTTCAGACGTACCGGTTATCCGAAACTGAACCCGATTGTTCAGGGAGGTAACCATAACTCAAGCATCGACAATGTAAGAGGTATACGCCGTATGTCTTATCCGGTCAGCTTCAACGGTACTGACCAGTCTAAAGAAATCTATCAGGATGCACTTAACAAGTTGGGTGGACCGGACAATGCGGCAACCGACCTGTGGTGGGCAAAGAAAAACTGATGACGGGTTTATTATGAATAAGTAATGTAATATTGAACTTATTAACAGGAATAGCAATTATGAAAGCATTTAAAAAAATATTATATCTCTTCTCTTTGTCGGGCTTGATGGCAACAGTGGCTTGTACAGAGGTAGAGAATCTGGAAGTAGAGCATATCGGTGGATATAATACGATAGGCGACAGTGAATATTATGAAAACCTGAGAGCATATAAGGAATCGGCTAAAAACTATGGAAGACCGGTTGCTTTCGGCTGGTTCTCAAACTGGTCTCCGGCCGGTGCATACCGAAGAGGTTACCTGACCTCTATGCCTGACAGCATGGATATTGTTTCCATGTGGAGTGGCGCTCCGGGCCCGGGTTCTATTACTCCGGAACAGAAAGCTGATAAAGAGTTCGTACAGAAAGTAAAAGGCACCAAACTGCTGGAAGTCAGCCTGCTCTCTTATATGGGTAAAGGAAGAACTCCCGACTGGGTATATGCTGAAGTAGAACAGCAGGCTAAGGACGAAGGCTGGAGCGAATCTCAGCTGAACGAAGCCAGAAAACAGGCCCGTTGGAAATTCTGGGGATTTGAAGGAGTAATCGGCAGTGACAATTATTATGAATCTATGGACCGTTATGCCAAGGCTTTGTGCGACTCGCTCTTTGCCGGCGAATGGGACGGATATGATATCGACTGGGAAATCGGTAGTGGTGTATTCGATATGGATGGTACATTGAGCAGGAATGACCAGTTGATTTATCTGGTAAAAGAAATGAATAAGTACATCGGTCCGATGAGTGATCCGGAAGGCAAAGGCCACAAACTGCTTTGTATCGACGGTGGATTTACTTCATTGGTTCAACCTTTGGAAGGCTATGTAGATTACTGGATTAAACAGAGCTACGGAAGTTCTCGTCCGAGTCTCGAATATGGTACAGATCCTAAGAAGATCATTATTACTGACAACTTTGAATCTTCTGCTGCATCGGGTGGAGTTTTGTTGCAACAGGCCGCTCACATGCCAGCCAACGGTTATAAAGGTGGAGTAGGTGCATACCGCTTTGATAATGACTACGACAATACACCCGACTATAAATGGATGCGTCAGGCCATTCAGATCAACCAGCGGGTTTTCAATGAATGGAAAGCCAGCCAGAGCGGAGAAGGTGAATCGCAAAAATAAACATGAATTGTAAACTTGTAAAATAATAATAGTATGAATAAACATATATTCAAATGTCTGGCATTGGGGGTTACAGCACTGCTGATGGGTGCTTGTAATGACAGTGAAAGTGACCTCCTGGAGCCTAGAGTATATTTTGAAAGCAGAGAATATACTCTGTCTGTAGAAGATGGACACGAAGTGATCAATTACAACCTGACTTCCCGGTTGTCCTCTCAGACTTCGGAGCAAGTGGATGTTTCATATTCTATCGCTGATAAGAGCGTGGTAGATGAATACAATGCAAAATACGGAACTGCTTACGAAATGTTTGATGTGTCAAACGTGAAGTTGAGCAGTAATGAATCGGTAATTCCTGCCGGAAAACTGTATGCCGACAATGTTACATTGGAAATCTCTAACCTGGCAAACGTAGAAGAAGGTAAGCCTTATGTATTGCCTATCCGGGTAACTTCTAATTCGGTATCCACGCTTCCGGGAACCAGTGTGGCATATTTCTTTATCTCTAAACCGATCAAGATTACCAAGGTAGGTACATTCAACAGCAACTATATTTCTGTGAAGTTTGCTCCGGGAACCTACTTCGCTTCATTCACTTACGAGGCCATGATTTATGTGAACCGGTTTAGTGACAACAATACGATTATGGGTACAGAAGGTGTGATGATCTTCCGTATCGGTGACCAGACACTGCCTTCTAACAAGACATTGGAAATCGCAGGCCGTCAGCACTACAACGTATCAGAAGACTTGAAAGAAAATCAGTGGTATCATGTGGCTGTAACATACGATCAGCCGTCGGGTAAGACTGCAATTTATGTCAACGGTTCCAAGTGGGCTGAATCGGCATGGAATATACCTGGATTTGATCCGAACTCAGACGTTGGTTTCAATATCGGTATGATTCCTGGATTCCAGTGGGGTACTCGTCCTCTCTATGGTTACATGAGTGAAGTACGTGTTTGGAACGTAGCCCGTACTGAAAATCAGTTGAACCAGAACATGATGGGAGTTGACCCGAAATCTGAAGGACTGGTATTGTACTACAAACTGAATGGTTCTGAATCACAAGAGGGCCGTACTATCAAAGATGCTACCGGTACAATTGATGGCGGTACGAACGGTATTACTATCAAGGAACTGGAAACTCCGATTACGATTAAGTAAGTAGGAAGGTAAGAAGATAAGACTATTGTTTTATTGGATAAGGTTTAAAGGAGCCTGTTTCCCGGAAGGATTTCCGGAAACAAGGCTCCTTTTTTATATGTATCGGTATCGGTTTGCATGAATCTCCTTTTTATTTGTACAACCCTCCTGCGGAGGTCAGTAAACCTTGATACGGAAGTTCTCCGACCTTCGCAG
Source organism: Phocaeicola faecicola (assembly GCF_013618865.1). GTDB lineage: Bacteria > Bacteroidota > Bacteroidia > Bacteroidales > Bacteroidaceae > Phocaeicola > Phocaeicola faecicola. The sequence continues at coordinate 11,330 of NZ_JABSOE010000052.1, read as the reverse complement.
GAGGGTTATAGCACCTTGCATGGGAGGTTGGAGTTCAGAAATGCAGGAAGTCTGATTCCCAAATGCTTGGAAGAAGAAACCGACGGAGAGGGGAGAACAGGCCGGTCTTTCCATGCCGGATGCCCTAAAACCCGGAAAAGACCTTTGTATCCCCGTTGAAAAAAACTATTTTTGCAGAAACTTATTAATAACGAAATCAATATGATCTGGAATATTTTATTCTTAATTGGCGGGCTTGCCCTGATTCTGTGCGGAGCCAATGCCCTGACCGACGGAGCTGCTTCGGTAGCCAAGCGTTTTCACATTTCCGACCTTGTAATCGGACTCACCATCGTTGCCTTCGGAACCTCCGCTCCGGAACTTGTCATCAGTTTGCTGTCCTCCATTCAGGGAAGCGCGGAGATGGCCATCGGTAATGTCGTCGGAAGCAATATCTTCAATATCCTGATGATTGTAGGCTGTACGGCCCTGGTACTTCCCATCAAAGTCGGGGAAGGTACCATGAACAAGGAAATTCCCCTGGTTATCCTATCCTCGTTTGTCTTCGCCTTCATGGCCAACGACATCTGGCTCGACGGAGGCAGCCGTAACGTAATCGGACGTGCCGACGGATGGATTCTGCTTGCCTTTTTCCTGATTTTCATGCGCTACACCTTTGCCATCGCACATAATCAGAGCGAGTCGCAGGGAGAAGAACAGAAAATCAAGGAAATGCCGGTCTGGCGTTCGGCCCTTTATATCGTAGGCGGACTGGCGGGACTGATATTCGGTGGACAATGGTTCGTAGAAGGAGCCAGTGGAGTGGCCCGCTCACTGGGAGTCAGTGATTCAATCATCGGTCTGACTCTGGTAGCCGGCGGAACCTCTCTGCCCGAACTGGCCACCTCGGTGACCGCTGCCCTGAAGAAGAATCCGGGAATTGCTATCGGTAATGTCATCGGTAGCAACCTGTTCAACCTCTTCTTTGTACTGGGATGCAGCGCCGCTGTCTCTCCGCTGCCGATGGGAAACATCAACAACTCCGATATACTGGTACTTATCGGTTCCTCTATCCTGTTCTGGCTGGTAGGATGGTTCTTCAAGAAGCGTACGATCACCCGCATCGAAGGCGCCCTGCTGGTAGTCTGCTACATTGCCTATACCACCTATCTGATCTTGCAGCAACAGGCGTAAAATGCAAGTAAATAGCGGAATTAAGACTGGGGTAAAGACTGAAAATTAAAGCAGAAGTCCGCTTCTTCGGATAAAAAGTGTTATCTTTACCCCCTGAAATTTCAAGTATTACAAACAAATGGCCATTATAATCAAGAAAGTTACTTCTCCTAAGGAGTTGAAATCGTTTATTCGCTTTAATTACGAATTATATAAAAATAATCCCTATTCAGTACCCGACCTGTACGATGACATGCTGAACACTTTCAGCCCGGAAAAGAATGCTGCGTTCGAATTCTGTGAAGCCGATTATTTCCTGGCTTACAAGGACAATAAACTGGTGGGACGTGTGGCTGCCATTATCAACCGTCGGGCCAATGAAACCTGGAACAAGAAGGAAGTCCGTTTCGGGTGGATTGATTTTATTGACGACCTGGAAGTATCGAAAGCACTTTTGGCCACTGTGGAAGACTGGGGCCGGCAGCGGGGTATGGAAGCGATCGTAGGACCGCTCGGATTTACCGATATGGATGCCGAAGGTATGCTGGTAGAAGGTTTTGACCAGCTGGGTACCATGGCGACCATCTATAATTACCCGTACTATCCGGAACACATGGAAAAACTGGGGTATGAGAAGGAAGCGGACTGGGTGGAATTCAAACTGACTGTTCCCGACAAGCTGCCTGAAAAGTTTGTCCGTATCTCGGAAATCATTCTTCAGAAATATAACTTGAAAATCAAGAAACTGAGCCGTAAGGAACTGAAAGAAAAGAATTACGGACAGCGAATTTTTGATTTGATCAATGAGGCATACGCTCCGCTGTACGGTTATTCAAAGATGACCCAGCGTCAGATTGACCAGTATATCAAGATGTATCTTCCGCTGATTGACCTGCGCATGGTTTCGCTGGTGGAAGATGCTGAAGAAAATCTGGTGGCAGTGGGTATCTCCATGCCTTCTTTGTCGAAAGCCCTTCAGAAAGCAAAAGGAAGAATGCTTCCTTTCGGCTGGTTCCACTTGCTCAAGGCACTGTTTATCAAGAAGCCGAAGGTACTCGACCTGCTTCTGGTAGGTGTCAAGCCGGAGTATCAGAGCAAGGGTGTCAACGCACTGCTGTTCTATGACCTGGTTCCGGTGTATCAGCAGATGGGCTTTGAGTATGGCGAGAGCAACCCCGAACTCGAACTGAACAAGAAAGTACAGGCGCAGTGGACTGCCTTTGAATCGGTGCAGCACAAGCGTCGCCGTGCATTCAAGAAAAATATTTAATCCTAAGAACTTCAGCATAATATAATAAGGAATATGGAAGAAACGATTCATCAGACGCAGACTGCGGCTACAGTCTCCTATACCGAGGAGAATATCCGTCATTTGAGCGATATGGAACATGTGCGCACCCGTCCGGGTATGTACATCGGTCGCCTGGGAGACGGTTCACAGGCCGAAGACGGTATTTATGTATTGCTGAAGGAAGTGGTGGACAACTGTATCGATGAGTTTAAGATGGGAGCCGGCAAGCGTATCGATATTCAGATGGAGGACAATCTCCGTGTTTCGGTGCGCGACTATGGACGTGGAATTCCTTTGGGAAGTCTGGTGGATGCGGTTTCCATGCTGAATACCGGAGGTAAGTACGATACCAAGGCATTCAAGAAGAGTGTCGGACTGAACGGTGTGGGTGCCAAGGCGGTCAATGCGCTGAGTACCCGTTTCATCGCGCGGAGTGTGCGCGACGGACAGATGCGCGAGGCTACTTTTGCCAAGGGAGAGCTGGTAAATGATGTCACCGGCACCACCGACGAGGAAAACGGAACGTATATCTTCTTTGAACCCGATAACTCGCTTTTCCTGAATTACCACTTCCGTCCGGAGTTTATCGAGACCATGTTGCGTAACTATACGTACCTGAATACCGGACTGGCCATTTATTACAACGGTCACCGTATCATCAGCCGTAACGGTCTGGAAGACCTGCTGAACGACAACATGACCTCGCAGGGACTTTATCCCATCATCCATCTCAAGGACGAGGACATTGAAATCGCATTTACCCACAGTCCGCAGTACGGCGAGGAATATTATTCCTTCGTCAACGGACAGCATACCACTCAGGGAGGTACGCACCAGAGTGCCTTCAAGGAACACATCGCCCGCACCATCAAGGAGTTTTATGGCAAGAACATGGAGTTCCAGGATATCCGTAACGGACTGGTGGCGGCTGTGGCCATCAATGTGATTGAGCCGACGTTCGAGAGCCAGACCAAAATCAAGCTGGGCTCGCTGACCATGGCTCCTGAAAAAGACTCGGAGGGCAACCCTTATCCGCTGTCGGGAGTCAGTGTCAATAAGTTTGTCGGCGATTTTGTCAAGGAGAATGTAGACAATTACCTGCATAAGCATCCCGACGTGGCCGAAATCCTGCTTCAGAAGATTCAGGAGTCGGAAAAAGAGCGGAAGGCCATTGCCGGGGTAACGAAGATTGCGCGTGAGCGTGCCAAGAAGGCCAACCTGCACAACCGGAAGTTGCGCGACTGCCGCATTCACCTGAATGACATCAAGGGAGCTAAAAAGGATGAGGAAAACGATCCGCGTCTGGAGAGTTCTATTTTTATCACCGAGGGAGATTCGGCCAGCGGATCCATCACCAAAAGCCGGGATGTCAACACGCAGGCGGTCTTCAGTCTTCGTGGTAAACCTTTGAATTCCTTCGGGCTGACCAAGAAGGTGGTATATGAGAACGAGGAGTTCAACCTGCTGCAGGCGGCACTGAACATCGAGGACGGACTGGACGGCCTGCGCTATAACCGGGTCATCGTGGCAACCGATGCCGATGTCGACGGAATGCATATCCGCCTGCTGATGATTACTTTCTTCCTGCAGTTCTTCCCCGACCTGATCAAGAAGGGGCATGTATATATCTTGCAGACCCCGCTTTTCCGTGTCAGAAACCGCAAGAAAGGGGTGTACGAGACCCTGTACTGCTACTCGGAAGAGGAGCGTCAGGCGGCCATCGAGAAACTGGGCCCGAATCCGGAAATCACCCGATTCAAGGGACTTGGAGAGATTTCTCCCGATGAGTTCCGCAATTTTATCGGCAAGGACATGCGCCTGGAGCAGGTAACCCTGCGCAAGACCGATGCCGTGAAGGAGTTGCTGGAGTTCTATATGGGGAAAAATACCATGGAGCGTCAGAACTTTATCATTGACAACCTGGTAGTGGAAGAAGACATTATTAACTAGAGCATGTGTATATGAGAAAAGCGATATTTCCGGGTACGTTCGATCCTTTTACCATCGGACATTATTCGGTGGTGCGACGGGCACTGACTTTTATGGATGAGGTGATTATCGGTATCGGGGTGAACGATGCAAAGCGGACGTGGTTTCCTACGGAGAAGAGGGTAGCCATGATACAGAAACTGTATGCCGACGAGTCCCGTATCAAGGTGGCGGCGTACGACGGACTGACCATTGACTTTGCACGTGAGCAGGAAGCCGGATTCATTATCCGTGGAATCCGTACGGTGCGTGACTTTGAATACGAGGAGACCATTGCCGACATCAACCGTAAGCTTTCGGGCATCGAAACCATCCTGTTGTTTACCGAACCTGAACTGACTTCGGTGAGTTCGACCATCGTGCGAGAATTGCTGCAATTCGGCAAGGATGTGACTCCTTTCCTTCCGGAAAACCTGGATATCAACCTGTAGGAAAGGCCGGAGAGCCCTTCTGGCGGGAAGACGGAAAAAACAATGGGGAGGTGGAAAATCCTTTTCTGCAGGCCTCATTGACAGTATAAGACTTATAATAAACAGAACGAGAGTATCATATGATAAAAAAGAGAATAGGGGCAGCCTTGTGCTGCCTTTGCTTTATCGCTTTTGCGGGAGCACAGAATAAACTGCTTCAGTCGCCGGCTCGGAAATTACAGCTGGCAGAGTTTGCCATCGCAAACTTGTACGTGGATTCAGTGAACGAAAACAAACTGGTGGAGAGTGCGATTGTCCGTATGCTGGAAGAACTGGACCCGCATTCCACTTATTCCGATCCGGAAGAGGTGAAACGGCTGAACGAGCCTTTGCAGGGAAACTTCGACGGCATCGGCATTCAGTTTAACATGGCTACCGACACCCTGTTTGTCATTCAGCCGGTATCGGGAGGTCCTTCCGAAAAGGTCGGAATACTGGCCGGAGACCGGATTATCGAAGTCAATGACACGGTCATCGCAGGAGTGAAGATGAGCATGGAGGAGGTAATGCGCCGTCTGCGGGGTAAGAAAGGTACCAAAGTCAACGTCAAGGTGATGCGTCGTGGCTCCGACGGGCTGATTCCTTTTACCATCAAGCGCGACAAGATTCCGGTTTACAGCCTGGATGCCTCTTATATGGTCAACAAGCAGGTGGGTTATATCCGTGTCAGCCGCTTTGCCGCTACCACCGGCAAGGAGTTTGCCACTGCCTTGCAGAACCTGAAGAAAAAGGGTATGAAAGACCTGATTCTGGACCTTCAGGGCAACGGCGGAGGTTATCTGAATGCGGCTATCGACCTGGTAAACCAGTTTCTAGGAAAGAAAGAACTGATTGTATATACCGAAGGACGCCGCAATCCGCGTGCCGAGTTTGAGGCGGAAGGAGACGGTACGTTCCGCGACGGACGGGTGGTGGTGCTGATTGATGAGTTTTCGGCTTCTGCCAGTGAGATTGTGACCGGAGCCCTGCAGGACTGGGACCGTGCTGTGGTAGTGGGACGGCGCAGTTTCGGTAAAGGACTGGTGCAGCGCCCTATCGACCTGCCGGACGGTTCGATGATCCGTCTGACGGTGGCACGTTATTATACCCCTTCGGGACGTTGTATACAGAAGCCTTACGAGAGCATCGAGCAGTACAACAAAGACTTGATTGACCGTTATAACCGGGGCGAAATGCAGAGTGCCGACAGTATTCATTTCCCGGATTCGCTGAAATACAATACCTTGCGCCTGGGACGTACCGTATACGGGGGAGGAGGCATCATGCCCGACTACTTTATTCCGGTAGACACGACGATGTATACGGATTATTACCTGGCGTTGCGCGACAAGGGGGCCATTGTACAGGCAAATCTGAAGCTGATTGACCGGAACCGTCAGACCTGGATGAAGAAGTATAAGAATTTTGAGCGTTTCGACCGTTCGTTTGAGGTTTCCGAAGAAATGCTGAAAGAGCTTGTCGAACTGGGTAAGACGCTGGGAGTTCCTTATAAGGAAGAACAGTACAGGATTTCCCTGCCGCTGATCAAGGTACAGATCAAGGCACTGATTGCCCGCGACCTCTGGGATATGAACGAGTATTTCCAGGTGGTCAATGCATTGAACGGAAGTTTTGTGAAGGCTGTGGAACTGCTGGAACGTCCGGGGATGAATTTCCCGGACCGGAAATAAAATGCAGGTTTTTGAGCAGGTTTTTGAGCAGGTTTTTTACCGGGTAAATTGCATACTGCGTGATTATTTATACCTTTGCATCCCGGTAAACACATTCAGTCTTAACACTATTAAAAAAAACATTCTGTTTATGAAGATTGTCGACTTCAGCCAAAACAATACTTTGCTGAACCAGTTTCTGGCGGAAATCCGTGATGTACACATTCAGGGAGACAGCCTGCGCTTCCGCCGGAACATTGAGCGTATCGGAGAGATTATGGCTTATGAAATCAGCCGTGATTTTCCTTATATGCCGCTGACTGTACAGACTCCTTTGGCTCAGGCTACGGAGAATGTACCTGCTGTACAACCGGTAATCGCTACGATTCTGCGTGCCGGACTTCCTTTGCACCAGGGTTTCCTGAATTATTTCGACCGGGCAGAGAATGCTTTTGTCTCGGCGTATCGCAAATATGTGGATGCAGATCATTTTGATATTCATATCGAGTACATTGCCTCTCCCCGTCTGGACGGAAAGGTACTGATACAGGTCGACCCGATGCTGGCTACCGGGGGATCGATGGAGCTGGCTTACCGTGCGCTGCTCACGAAAGGAGAGCCTGCACACATTCATGTGGTATCGGTGATTGCCAGCCGTCAGGCTGTGGAACACGTGGCCAAAACGCTTCCTGCCGACAAGACAACGATCTGGTGTGCGGCAATCGACCCGGAACTGAATGCACATTCTTATATTGTTCCCGGACTGGGAGACGCCGGCGACCTGTGTTACGGTGAGAAAGAGTAACCGTGGAATGAAAACTGAGATGAGACACCTCTCCGCAAGGAAAAGCGGGGGAGTGTCTCATTTTTTTATGGGGCCGTTCAGGCCGGATTTTCTGTCCCGAAAAGGAAACAGCCCCTGTATAAAGCGATAAAATGGGTTTTAAGGTGCCTTCCATTAAAGAATAATTTCCGTAATTCCTTGTATTATCTAAGGAAAACCTCTACATTTGTAACATGTTTCAGACTGTAGGAACCGAAATTTTAGTTCAAACAATTAAATAATTTAAATTCAATCATTTATGTGGTTAAGTAATTCATCTATTGGAAGGAAAGTGGTGATGAGTGTAACTGGTATCGCCCTTGTCCTGTTTCTGACATTTCACATGGCGATGAACTTGGTTGCTCTGTTCTCGGGTGAGGCGTACAACCTGGTTTGTGAATTCCTGGGAGCTAACTGGTATGCACTGGTGGCAACTGTGGGATTGGCTGCCTTGTTCGTAATTCACATCATCTACGCTTTCTGGCTGACTATCCAGAACCGTGCAGCCCGCGGTAGCGAACGCTATGCGGTGACTGTAAAACCGAAAAATGTAGAATGGGCTTCACAGAACATGTTGGCGCTGGGTGTAGTAGTAATCCTGGGTCTGGCACTTCACTTCTACAATTTCTGGTACAAGATGCAGTTTGCTGAAATTATCGGTAATCCGATGCTGGGAGGTCTCCACGCTACTGACGGTTACGGTTATATCCTGCAGACTTTTGCTAATCCGGTATTCTTCGTATTGTACCTGGTATGGCTGGCTGCTCTGTGGTTCCACCTGACTCACGGATTCTGGAGCTCAATGCAGTCTTTGGGTTGGAATAACCAGATCTGGATCAACCGTTGGAAATGCATCTCTAACATTTACTCAACTATCATCGTGCTGGGATTTGCACTGGTTGCAGTAGTGTTCTTCCTGAAGAATATCATGGGTTGCGGTGCTTGCTAATTAAGAAAGTGTAACTGATTAAATTGAAAAACATTATGACTAAAATATTAGATTCTAAGATTCCTGAAGGCCCGATAGCTGAGAAATGGACTAATTATAAAGCTCACCAGAAATTGGTGAACCCGGCTAACAAACGCCGCTTGGATATCATCGTTGTAGGTACTGGTTTGGCAGGTGCTTCTGCTGCTGCTTCACTGGGTGAAATGGGATTCCGTGTATTCAACTTCTGTATCCAGGATTCTCCTCGCCGTGCACACTCTATCGCTGCACAGGGTGGTATCAACGCTGCAAAGAACTATCAGAATGACGGTGACTCTGTATATCGTCTGTTCTATGATACTGTAAAGGGTGGTGACTACCGTGCCCGTGAAGCTAACGTATACCGTCTGGCTGAGGTTTCAAACAACATTATCGACCAGTGCGTGGCACAGGGTGTTCCTTTCGCACGTGAATACGGCGGTACTTTGGCTAACCGTTCTTTCGGTGGTGCTCAGGTTTCTCGTACTTTCTATGCTAAAGGTCAGACTGGTCAGCAGCTGCTGCTGGGTGCTTACTCTGCATTGAGCCGTCAGGTAGGTATCGGTACTGTAAAACTGTATACTCGTTACGAAATGCTGGACGTAGTATTGGTTGACGGCCGTGCCCGTGGTATCATTGCCAAGAACCTGGTAACTGGTAAGCTGGAACGTTTCGCAGCTCACGCAGTGGTAATCGCTACTGGTGGTTACGGTAACACTTACTTCTTGTCTACCAATGCAATGGGATGTAACGTAACTGCTGCAATGTCTTGCTACCGTAAGGGTGCAATGTTTGCTAATCCTGCTTACGTACAGATCCACCCGACTTGTATTCCGGTTCACGGAGACAAGCAGTCTAAGCTGACATTGATGTCTGAATCATTGCGTAACGACGGTCGTATCTGGGTTCCGAAGAAACTGGAAGATGCAAAGGCTTTGCAGGCTGGAACCAAGAAGGGTAGTGATATCCCTGAAGAAGACCGTGACTACTACCTGGAACGTCGTTATCCGGCATTCGGTAACCTGGTTCCTCGTGACGTGGCTTCACGTGCGGCTAAAGAACGTTGCGACCATGGCTTCGGTGTAAACAATACTGGTTTGGCTGTATTCCTGGACTTCTCTGAAAGTATTGAACGTCTGGGTATCGACGTAGTTCGTCAGCGTTATGGTAACTTGTTCGACATGTACGAAGAAATTACTGACGTTAATCCGGGTGAACTGGCAAAAGAAATGGGTGGCAGAAAATATTATAACCCGATGATGATTTATCCGGCTATCCACTATACAATGGGTGGTATCTGGGTTGACTACGAACTGCAGACTACTATCAAGGGATTGTTCGCAATCGGTGAATGTAACTTCTCTGACCACGGTGCAAACCGCCTGGGTGCTTCTGCGTTGATGCAGGGATTGGCTGACGGTTACTTCGTATTGCCTTACACTATCCAGAACTATCTGTCTGACCAGATTACTGTTCCTCGCTTCTCTACTGACCTGCCTGAATTCGCTGAAGCTGAAAAGGCTGTACAGGCTAAGATCGATCACCTGATGAACATCAAGGGTAAGAAGTCAGTTGACTCAATCCACAAGGAATTGGGCCGCGTAATGTGGGAATATGTAGGTATGGGACGTACTGAAGAAGGTCTGAAGACTGGTCTGGCACGTCTGAAAGAAATCCGTAAGGAATTCGAAACTGAACTGTTCATCCCGGGTTCAAAAGAAGGTATGAACATTGAGCTCGACAAGGCATTCCGTCTGGATGACTTCATTACAATGGGTCAGCTTATCGCTTACGATGCATTGAACCGTAATGAATCTTGTGGTGGTCACTTCCGTGAAGAATATCAGACTGAAGAAGGAGAAGCTAAGCGTGATGACGAAAACTTCTTCTATGTAGCTTGCTGGGAATACCAGGGAAGCGACGACAAGGCTCCTGTACTTTACAAAGAACCGTTGGTTTACGAGGCTATCAAAGTACAGACTCGTAACTATAAGAGCTAATCAGTACCGTTAAATTATTAAAGATTATACACAAATGGATAAAAATATATCATTTACGCTGAAAATTTGGCGTCAGAACGGACCGAAAGATAAAGGTCATTTTGATACATTCCAGATGAAAGATATCTCGGGAGATACTTCATTCCTGGAAATGCTGGATATCTTGAACGAACAGTTGGTAGAATCTGGTAAAGAACCGGTTGTGTTCGACCATGACTGTCGTGAAGGTATCTGCGGTATGTGTTCTTTGTATATCAACGGACATCCTCACGGACCTGCTACAGGAGCTACTACTTGTCAGATTTACATGCGCCGCTTCAAAGATGGTGATGTAATCACTGTTGAACCTTGGCGTTCTGCCGGTTTCCCGGTTATCAAGGACTTGATGGTAGACCGTTCTGCTTATGATAAGATCATGCAGGCTGGTGGTTTCGTAAGCGTACGTACAGGTGCTCCTCAGGATGCCAATGCAATCCTGATTCCGAAGCCAATCGCTGACGAAGCAATGGATGCTGCTTCTTGTATCGGTTGTGGTGCTTGTGTGGCTGCTTGTAAGAACGGTTCAGCTATGTTGTTCGTTTCTGCAAAGGTTAGCCAGTTGAACCTGTTGCCTCAGGGTAAACCGGAAGCACTGCGTCGTGCGAAAGCGATGTTGTCTAAGATGGATGAACTGGGATTCGGTAACTGTACAAACACTCGTGCTTGTGAGGCTGAATGTCCGAAATGCGTTTCTATCAGCAACATTGCGCGCTTGAACCGCGACTTTATCAAAGCTAAACTGAAAGACTAATATTTTCTCTTTCTATTATAAAAAAAGCTCCTTCATTGAAGGGGCTTTTTTTATGCCTTTCCAGAGGGACACTGGGTCAGTAGCTTTTTAGTGGGGATATGCATATAAGTTCGCAATGCGGAATAAGAAAAACTTCTTGTCAACAACTCCCCTGAGATTCGCTCTAAAGAGTTTGATTTTAGCATTGAATGATTCAGCA
>NZ_JABSOE010000051.1 GCF_013618865.1 Phocaeicola faecicola | reverse complement strand
CCCCCGTTTTGGCTGCCAAACCTTATTTTCGGGGGAATATCTAAAGATACAAAAAAGCCAACTAATCCGCAATACATTGTGTATGAATTAGTTGGCTAATTTTATACTATTTACTGAGTGTCCCTAATTATTTCTAATGTTGGGAATGCCGATTTGCAAATTGGAGAATTCCATGTAAAAAAACAAACCCCGGCCTGCTGATTGATTAATCCATGTCGTTGATTAATAAATCTGCAGGCCGGGGTTATGAATTATTGTCGTGGATGATTATTCCTTTTCTCTTCCCCTTATTTATGCTAGCTTATGGGAACTACTTTTTACTGAGAGCAGATAGAGAATGTCTTTTAGACCTTGTAAGTGCAGCTGTTTGCTCATGATTTCAAGATGGGCATCTTATATTTTTATAATTAGAGCTATAAGTAGCTTCTGCAGCAGTCATGAGTATTTTACAATACCAGTCCCAGTGTCAATAACATTCCGAAGAGCAGCATATTCCTTGATGTCTCTCCCAGGATCAGATTCAATGCTTTTCCCTTGTTGATGCGTGCCATCTTAAGCGTAGTGAAGATGTGAGGAATCAGATACAGTTGCGGGAGCACCGCAGCCCATATTTTCCCTTCTGAGGTGAAATACAGGCAACACCAGCAAGCCACCATGCCCAGCATGAAATACAGAATCAGACCGGCCCGGGCACCCCAGCGTACGATGAGGGTTCTTTTGCCGCTTATGGCATCCTGTTCCCGGTCCCTGAAATTATTCACCATCAGCAGCGTATCAATAATCAGTCCGCAGGCGAGTGAGGCCACCGTTACAGGAGTGGTCCAGGTATGTGCCATGACATAAAACGTACATCCGACAGGTACAAACCCGAAGAAAACCAGTACCAGTACATCTCCCCAGCCATGATAGGCCAGCGGATACGGTCCTGCGGTATAAAGAAAGGCAAATACGATGCAAGCCACACCTACCGGGATCATCTCCCATCCGCTGAAGAACAGCAGCGACAGGCCGGTAATAGCAGCCAGTACCGTGACCACGGCAATTCCCGCCTTCATGGCAGAAACGGTAATCCATCCCTGTGCACAGGCGCGTTCCGGTCCCAGCCGGTCTTCCCGGTCGCTTCCCTTCAGATAGTCGAACAGGTCATTGATGAAGTTGGCGTCAATCTGCATCAGAAAGGCAAAAAGAAAGCAGAGTACGGCCGGCAGCACCTGTAATTTGTCGTACATGTCCGCCAGTGCACAGCCAATCATGACAGGGATGGCGGCCCCCGTCAGTGTCTTGGGCCGTATGGCCAGGCCCCAGGCTTGTAAGGAATTCGGTTGTATCATATGTTTTTGAGTTTGTCTGGTTTATTCCCCGGCAAAGATAGGACTCTTTTATGAAAAAAAGGAATCGCCTGCCGGGTTTAACCGGATTCTATTATCTTTGGCGGATAATTTTAATACAACAGTCATGCACTTGTTTGAATACAGATATACATACAGACTTCAACACATGCTTACACTTACACGCCGACTCAAATTGGGATTTATATATGCAGCAGCAGGTGTGTGCCTGCTGCTGACCTCGTGTGCCACCGCTTCATTGTCGAAATACAAGAGTATCGGACGGATAAAGCAGTATGATTTTTACAGTGAGCAGTTGCCGGAGGCCTTCGACGGTTTCCGCATGGTCTTTGCCACCGATTTCCATTACGAAAGCCGGATGACCTCCAGACGTCTGCCCGGCCTGATTGCCGCCTTGCAGTCTGTAGAGGCCGATGTGCTGCTGTTGGGAGGGGATTACAGAGGAAGAAACGGAGGAAACGTTCAGGAGCTGTTCGAGGCCCTGTCGGAAGTACGGACGCCCTACGGAACGTATGCGGTGATGGGAAATCATGAAAGGGGAGAGTCGGAACGACTGGTCCGGACTGCCATGAAAAGTACCGGGGTACATCTGCTTGAGCATCGTACGGATACCCTGTGGCGGGGCAAGGACTTCATTTTGTTGAGCGGAATCCGCTATTCATCGAACCTGCGTGACAACGGGGTTTCTCCGACCTTGCGGCTTTCTCCGGATGATTTTGTCGTACTGCTGACGCACACGCCTGATTACGTCGAGGATACGGATGTGGCGAATACCGACCTGGCACTGGCAGGACATACGCATGGCGGTCAGGTCAGTTTCTTCAGAAAATGGAGTCCGGCACATTTTTCGAAGTACGGAAACCGTTTCCTGACAGGAATGAAGCACAATTCCAGTGGGATTCCTGTGATTATCAGCAACGGTATCGGTACGTCACGGAAGGATTTCCGCCTGTTTACCCCCAGTGAGATTGTGGTGGTAGTGCTGCACCGGAAAGAATGACCGGAATCCGTTGATTACTCTGCCTGATAGAGCCGGTGCTCCCGGATAAAGCGATATACTTCGGGATGCAGGAAGAAGCGGATGTCTTTTCCCTGTCCGATAGCTTCGCGGATGAAAGTCGAACTGATTTCCATGAGCGGCGTATTGATCAGTCGTACTCCGGACGGTAGCGTTTCCGTTACGACGGGATGACCCGACCGGGGATAGATCAGTATCGGATGATGCGACAGGATTTCTTCGGGGCATTTCCAGCGGTCGAAGCTGGTCCAGTTGTCGGCTCCGATGATTAACACAAACTCCCGCTGTGGATAAGCCTCACGGAGGCGGCGCAGGGTGTCAACGGTATAAGAAGGGCGTGGCAGATGGAATTCAAAGTCGCATGCCTTGAATTTAGGGTAACCGGCAGTGGCGGCTTCCACCATCTGAAGCCGGAGGCTGTCATCGAGCAATATCTGGTTTTTCTTGAACGGATTCTGGGGGGAGACCATGAACCAGACTTCGTCCAGGTCTCCGTATTCACACAGATAATTGGCCAATGCCAGATGACCGATATGTACGGGGTTGAAGGTACCGCCGAATATTCCGGTCCTTATATGTTCTTTTTCCATCGTAGAAAGTTGCTTACTTGCCAGCCCGTCACAACCAGCATGGCTACTGCAGTGATATATTCTTTCATGGCTACGGCTACGATGGCCACGGAGATTGCCAGCACCGCAATGCAGAGGCTGACAATCGTCATGGTACGGAAAAATTTCTTTGGGTCTTTAGGCATGATACAGCTTATTTTTCAATGAAATTACGGATGACCTGCAAGGCTTCGGCCTTTGCTTTCTCCAGGTCGTCGTTGACAATGACAGTATCGAATTTATCGGCATATCCCAGTTCGAATTCGGCCTTGGCAATCCGGCTTTCAATGACTTCCGGACTGTCGGTACCGCGTCCGTTCAGCCGCTTGCGCAATTCTTCTACTGAAGGGGGCTGGATAAAGACCGACAGGGCACGGTCGCCGTAGAATTTCTTGATATTGCATCCGCCTACTACGTCAACATCGAAAATGACATTCTGGCCGGCTGCCAGCTGTTTCTCTACCTGTGCTTTCAGGGTGCCGTAAAAGCGGTCGGTATAGACTTCTTCGTATTCCAGGAATTCATCGTTGGCAATCCGCTGCTTGAATTCTTCCGGGCTCAGGAAGAAGTATTCCACTCCGTTCTGTTCCGTTCCCCGTGGAGGACGGCTGGTGGCAGAGATGGAGAAAGCCAGGTTCAGGTGCTGCGTGAGCAGGTAGTTGATAATGGTTGATTTGCCAGAACCCGAAGGTGCTGAGAATATGATAAGTTTTCCCATATTGATTCGGTATATGCGGGGTTACATTACGTTTAACACTTGTTCTTTGATCTGTTCCAGCTCGTCTTTCATCTGTACCACGATGTTCTGCATCTGTGCATGGTTCGACTTGCTGCCGGTGGTATTGATTTCGCGTCCCATTTCCTGTGCGATGAATCCCAGTTTCTTTCCCTGGCCGTGTCCGTTGGCCATGGTTTCACGGAAATAGTTCAGGTGATTGCTCAGACGCTGCTTCTCTTCGTTGATATCCAGTTTTTCGATATAATAGATCAGCTCCTGTTCCAGACGGTTTTTGTCGTAATCGGTGTTGAGGGTCTTTTCCAGTGCCTCTGTAATGCGTTCACGGATTTTCGCCACACGCTCTTTCTCGAACGGTTCGATGGATTTCAGCAAGTGTTCGATGTTGTCGATTTTTTCTGTGAATTTCTTTTCCAGGGCCAGACCTTCCTGCTTGCGGAAGTCGGTCAGGTGCTGCAGGGCTTCCTCTATGGCCTTGCGTACCGCGCTCCATTCTTCTTCGGACAATTCCTGGATGTCGACTTTCGTCAGTACATCGGGCATGCGGAGCAGCGTGGCAAACCAGTCTTCCGGGAGAGGAATGTGGCAGGTTTCTGAGATGCTTTTGATCTGCTGATAGTAATTCTCAACCAAGGCTACGTTGATGGGGGTAGCCGCCTCGGCAGCTTCTTTCTCAACCCATAGACTGAAGTCGACCTTTCCGCGTTCGAGCACCTGGGTAATCAGGTTGCGGATTTCCATTTCTTTTTCCCTGTACAAGGGTGCAATGCGCGTGGATAAATCCATTGCCTTGCTGTTTAATGACTTGATCTCTACGTTTATCTTCTTATCTCCGAATACCACAGTTGCTTTACCGTATCCGGTCATGGATTGTATCATAATGGATTTGTTTTTTGGTTGGCGCAAAGTTATAAAAAAATAGACAATGCGAGAATAAATCGGTTGAATAACTGTGTGGAAATGCGGGCCGGAAGCAATTCCGGCAGGGCAGAACCGCGGTTTTTCCTGCCTGGAAAAGAGGTCGTCTTTCTGTAAATATTATAAAAAACACGGATATAACAGATTTTGTCTTCGAATAAAAATGTATATTTGCACATTATAAAATATATCAGTTAAATTTATGTCGTGTATATTACATATTGAGACATCGACCGAAGTCTGTTCTGTTGCTTTGAGTCAGGACGGAACTTCTATCTTTTCCAAAGAGGATTTTAAAGGCCCGTCACATGCTACGGTACTGGGTGTGTTTGTAGATGAGGCACTGTCGTTTGCCGACAGTCACGCCATTCCGGTAGATGCCGTTGCCGTAAGTTGTGGACCGGGCTCATATACGGGATTGCGTATCGGAGTATCAATGGCAAAGGGTATCTGCTATGGACGGAACATTCCGCTGATTGGTCTGCCTACCCTGGAAGTGATGTGTGTGCCGGTATTGCTGCACCAGGATCTGCCGGAGGATGCACTGCTTTGTCCGATGATCGATGCCCGTCGCATGGAGGTCTATGCGGCAGTTTACGACCGTGCCCTGAAGGTGAAGAGAGCCATCGGAGCCGACATCATCGATGAAAATTCATATGCCGAATTCCTCGATAAGCAGCCGGTTTATTTCTTCGGAAACGGAGCGGCCAAGTGCCGTGAGAAGATTACGCACCCGAATGCGCATTTCATTGAGGATATTCATCCGCTGGCCAAATGGATGTTCCCGCTGGCCGAAAAGGCGGTAGCCGTAGAAGATTACAAGGACGTGGCTTATTTCGAGCCTTTCTATTTGAAAGAGTTTGTGGCTTCTACTCCCAAGAAACTGCTGTAATCCGGAAACCGGTGTGGAGAAGGATCCGTTGTGTGTCAAATTTTTAAAGCATTTTATGGAATATAATACCCAACAAAGAAGATTGCCGTTGCCCGAATATGGAAGAAGTGTCCAGAACATGGTGGATTATGCGCTTACCATTGAGGACAGGGCAGAAAGACAGCGTTGCGCAAATACTATTGTCAACATCATGGGAGGCATGTTCCCGCACTTGCGGGATGTGGCTGATTTCAAGCATAAGCTGTGGGATCACCTGGCCATCATGGCTGACTTTAAGCTGGATATTGACTACCCGGTGGAGGTGGTGAAGAAGGAAAGTCTGGAAATCAAGCCGGACCGGATTGATTATTCGCAGAATAACATCCGTTACCGTCACTACGGCCGTTTCATCCAGGACTTGCTGCAGATTGCGGTAGACTATCCCGAAGGGGATGATAAGCTGCGCCTGCTGAGAATGATTGCCAATCATATGAAGCGGGATTATCTGAACTGGAACAAGGACAGTGTGGAAGACCAGAAGATACTGGACGACCTGTGCGAGCTGACGGGTGGAAAGATTCGTCTCTCTGCCGAAGACCTGAAACTGGTGGAGCAGCGCACGTTCGTGCCACGCCGTCGTCAGGCAAACAATAATCAGAATCAGCAGAAAAGAAAATATTAACTCTTAAATCTAAGGTTTTATGGCTTCATTTGTAATCGAAGGCGGACACAGGTTGCAGGGTGAGATTTTTCCTCAGGGAGCGAAGAACGAGGTCTTGCAGATTTTATGTGCCACATTGTTGACCGACGAAGCGGTGACAATCAGTAATATCCCGAATATCCTGGATGTAAACAACCTGATTCAGTTGCTGAGGGATATGGGGGTGAAGGTTTCTAAAGTGGGAGTGGATACCTATACGTTCCAGGCCGATGAAGTGAACTTGGCGTACCTGGAGAGCGAGGAGTTTCTGACACGCTGCTCCAAGCTGAGAGGATCGGTGATGCTGGTCGGTCCGCTGATTGCCCGTTTCGGACAGGCAATGATAGCCAAACCTGGAGGAGATAAGATTGGCCGCCGCCGTCTGGATACGCATTTCTTGGGTATACAGAAACTGGGGGCTTCTTTCGATTTTGATGCGGCTTCGGGCGTGTTCCGTATTTATGCCGACAAATTGAAGGGGGCGTACATGTTGCTGGATGAGGCTTCGGTAACCGGTACGGCGAACATCGTAATGGCGGCAGTGCTGGCAGAAGGTACGACGACCATTTACAACGCGGCGTGTGAACCTTACCTGCAGCAGTTGTGTAAGATGCTGAACAGCATGGGTGCCCGGATTTCGGGTATTGCGTCCAACTTGCTGACCATCGAGGGAGTAAGCAGCCTGAAGGGTTGTGAGCACCGGATTCTTCCGGATATGATTGAGGTGGGCAGTTTTATCGGAATGGCAGCCATGACGTCCAGTGAGATTACCATCAAGAATGTATCGTATCAGAACCTGGGTATTATTCCCGACAGTTTCCGCCGTCTGGGAATCCGTCTGGAGCAGCGGGGAGATGATATCTTTGTACCGCAGCAGGATCATTATGAAATCGAATCCTTTATCGACGGTTCGATCATGACGATTGCGGACGCGCCCTGGCCGGGACTGACACCGGACTTGCTGAGTGTGATGCTGGTGGTGGCTACGCAGGCCAAGGGAAGTGTGCTGATACATCAGAAAATGTTTGAAAGCCGCCTGTTCTTCGTGGATAAGCTGATTGACATGGGAGCCCAGATCATTCTGTGCGACCCGCACCGTGCGGTGGTTATCGGACATGACCATAACTTCCGCCTGAGAGGAGGAAACATGACTTCTCCGGATATCCGTGCGGGAATCGCCCTGCTGATTGCAGCCCTGGGTGCAGATGGTATCAGCCGTATTCATAACATTGAACAGATCGACCGTGGCTATCAGAATATAGAACAACGATTGACGGCTTTGGGAGCCCGTATAACGCGTATCGGATAAAATATGATAAAAAAAGAAGAGGTATTCAAGATAGGGGTCATCAATAAACCGCATGGAGTGAAGGGGGAGGTTTCGTTTTCCTTTACCGATGATATCTTTGACCGTGTGGAGGATTGTGATTACCTGATATTAATGATGGACGGTATATTGGTCCCTTTCTTCTGGGAAGAATACAGGTTCAAGTCGGATAATGTGGCGCTGGTCAAGTTCGAGGGAATAGATACGGCGGAACGTGCGAAGATGTTTACCAACGTGGAGGTTTACTTCCCGAAAAAATACATGGATGAACAGGATGAGATTACCTCGTGGAATTTCTTTGTGGGATTTCAGGTGAATGACGTACGTCACGGAGCGCTGGGAGAGATTGTGGATGTGGATGATGCGACGATGAACGTGCTGTTTGTGATAGAGAAAGAGGGAGAGGAACTGCTGTTGCCTGCACACGAGGAGTTTATTCTGGATTTGGATAAGAAAAATAGGGTGCTGACAGTCGAGATTCCGGAAGGTCTGCTTGACTGACAGTGTGTATGGACCGTTAATTAAGGTAGGGTAATGAGAAAGAAAGGACGTAAGGCTTTTTGGAATAATATCAAGTTTAAGTATAAACTGACGATTATCAATGAGAATACCTTGGAAGAGGTAGTGGGAATTCATGTCTCCAAACTGAACGGACTTTCTGTCTTGTTGTCGGCCTGTACGGTTATTTTCCTGATTGCTGCGGTAATCATCATCTTTACTCCCTTGCGGAATTATTTGCCCGGGTATATGAAC
Organism: Phocaeicola faecicola; assembly: GCF_013618865.1. Classification (GTDB taxonomy): domain Bacteria; phylum Bacteroidota; class Bacteroidia; order Bacteroidales; family Bacteroidaceae; genus Phocaeicola; species Phocaeicola faecicola. The sequence goes on along the minus strand of NZ_JABSOE010000051.1, from coordinate 27,204 downwards.
AGTGAGGTGCGCTCGCAGGTGGTGACAAATGCGCTGCGCGCCGATTCGCTGCAGGCGGCTCTGGAGCGACAGAATCTGTATATGATGAATATCCGGGATATTCTGAGCGGACAGATCAAGGCCGACTCGGTGAAGTCGGTCGATTCGCTGACTGCTCTGAGGGCTGAGGAACTGATGGCGCGTTCGGAAGAGGAGAAGAATTTCCGTGACCGTTATGAAGCGAAGGAAAGGTATAACCTGATTGCGGTAACGGGTGCCCGTGATGCGGCGGGACTGATTTTCTACCGTCCGGTACGGGGACTGATGACCCGGGAGTTTTACCCGCAGGAGAAACATTGGGGACTGGATCTGACCGCCGATCCGAATGAAAGCATTCTGTCTGCATTGGACGGTACGGTTGTCTTTGCTTCTTATACTGCGGAAGACGGATATGTGATTCAGGTCCAGCACTCGCAGGATTTTTTGACAATTTATAAACATTGCGGAAGTTTGATGAAGCAGGTAGGCGATAAGGTAAAGGGGGGAGAAGTGATTGCGCTGATCGGAAAACTGGGCGCGGAGGAGGAACAGCCGCACTTGCATTTTGAGCTTTGGCATAAGGGGATTCCGATGAATCCTGAAAAATATGTGGTTTTTTGATAGAGATTATGAAGAAACAGATCGCAATATTAGGCTCTACCGGTTCTATTGGAACTCAGGCCTTGCAGGTGATTGAGGAGCATCCGGATTTGTATGAGGCTTATGTACTGACGGCAAACAACCGGGTGGAACTGCTGATTGAGCAGGCACGTAAATTTCGGCCTGAGGCGGTGGTGATTGCCAACGAAGACAAGTATCCGCAGCTGAAAGAGGCTTTGTCGGATTTGCCGGTGAAGGTGTATGCCGGTATGGAGGCAATCTGCCAGATTGTGGAATCGGGTCCCATTGATATCGTACTGACAGCGATGGTGGGATATGCAGGACTGCGTCCGACCATGAATGCGATTCGGGCCGGGAAGGTAATTGCGCTGGCCAATAAGGAAACGATGGTGGTTGCCGGTGAACTGGTCAATGCGCTGGCCAGTCAGTACCGGACTCCGATTTTGCCGGTGGATTCCGAGCATTCGGCTATCTTCCAGTGTCTGGAAGTGAACAATCCGCTGGAGAAGATCATTCTGACAGCTTCGGGAGGTCCTTTCCGGACATTTACCATGGAGCAGCTGCAGAAGGTGACCAAGGAACAGGCGTTGAAGCATCCGAACTGGAGCATGGGCGCCAAGATTACCGTCGACTCGGCTTCGATGATGAACAAGGGATTCGAGGTGATAGAGGCCAAGTGGCTCTTCGGACTGCAGCCTAAGCAGATTGAGGTGGTGGTTCATCCGCAGTCGGTCATTCATTCGATGGTGGAATTTGAAGACGGAGCAGTGAAGGCACAGCTGGGAGTGCCCGATATGCGTCTGCCCATTCAGTATGCGTTTTCCTATCCGAACCGGGTACGTTCGTCATTCGACCGGCTGGATTTCCTGAAATGCAACAGCCTGACTTTCGAGGCGCCTGATACACAGCGTTTCCGCAACCTGGCACTGGCTTATGAAGCGCTGAACCAGGGGGGTAACATGCCTTGTATTGTCAATGCGGCGAATGAGGTGGTGGTAGCGGCCTTCCTGAAAGACCAGATCTCGTTCCTGGGAATGAGTGAGGTGATAGAGAAGTCAATGCAGCGTGTGCCGTTTATCCAGACGCCGACTTACGAGGATTATGTGTCTACGGATGCGGAAACCCGGCGTATCGCAGCTGAGATGGTGATTAATAACATGAAGTAAACAATTAAATATTAACTTAAAAAAATAGGCAAAATAGTACATGGAAACGTTTTTGATTCGTGCCCTTCAGCTGATTCTCAGTCTGTCGTTACTGGTAATCATTCATGAGGGAGGACACTTTTTCTTTGCCCGATTATTCAAGATTCGAGTGGAGAAATTTTATATCTTCTTTGACCCTTGGTTCTCACTTTTCAAATATAAACCGAAGAACAGTGATACGGAATATGGTGTGGGCTGGCTGCCGCTGGGAGGCTACTGCAAGATTTCGGGAATGATCGATGAGTCGATGGATACCGAGCAGATGAAGTTGCCGCCGCAGGACTGGGAATTCCGCTCGAAACCGGCATGGCAGCGCCTGCTGGTGATGATTGGCGGTGTATTGATGAACTTCCTGCTGGCTCTGTTCATTTATTCCATGATTCTGTATAAATGGGGAGATTCGTACATCGCACTGAAGGACATGTCGTATGGTATGAAGTTCAATGAGACGGCACAGAAAATCGGATTCCAGGATGGGGATATTCTGAAGAGTGCGGACGGAGAGCCGTTGGAGCGTTTCAACATGGACATGCTGCGCAGCATGGTGGAGGCAAAGGAGGTGACCGTGATTCGTAACGGTGAGGAAAAGACGATCCTGATGCCGGAACTGAGTCTGCTGGATGTGGCGAAGGAAGATCCGATTTTTGTAGCTACTTTCTGTCCGAACGTGATTGATTCGGTCTTGCCTGAAGGGGCTTTTGCCAAGGCAGGTATCCAGAAGGGCGACTCGCTGCTGGCGGTCAACGGGACTTCCCTGAATTCGTGGAACAGTTTTATGGAGGAACTGGGAAAGATCCGTACGCAGGCTGAGCTGAAGGAACAGACTTCAGCTTCGTTCAATCTGGTTTATTCTCGTGCTGGGGTTCGTGATACTGTGGAGATTACCACCAATGATAAATTTGTAGTCGGCGCTATTGCCGCCATGCCGTCTTATCCGGTGACTACACTTTCTTATGGTTTCTTTGAATCGTTCCCGGCCGGAGTTACGCTGGGTGTGAATACCTTGAAGGGATATGTGAACGACATGAAGTATGTCTTCACGAAGGAAGGAGCCAAGAGTGTAGGTGGATTTGCTGCCATCGGCAGCATCTTCCCTAAGGTATGGGACTGGCAGCGTTTCTGGGAAATGACGGCGTTCCTGTCAATTATCCTGGCTTTCATGAACATCCTGCCTATTCCGGCACTGGACGGTGGACATGTGTTGTTCTTGTTGTATGAGATTGTGGCTCGCCGCAAACCGAGCGACAAGTTCTTGGAGTATGCACAGATGGTCGGTATGTTTTTATTGTTTGCACTGCTCATTCTGGCCAACTTCAATGATGTGTTGAGATTCTTGTTTTAACTGAGGGAAGAACGTTTATGAAGGTGAATCATTTTCATGAACGTTCTTCTTTATAACTTTCTGTACTATGATACGATACTGGAACCTAAAAGTCTTGTTATTCGGAATAATGAGCCTGTGCATGAGTTGCATCGGGGCGTTTTCGAATCCTTATACTTCCTTTGAGATTAATTATCAGCAGGGGCTTTCCAACAGTGCGGTTCTCAGTATTTGTCAGGATAGTCAGGGCCTGATGTGGTTTGGTACGTATGACGGACTGAACTGTTATGACGGAAAGCACATTGAGGTCTACAGAACTGATTTTTCGAGGGGAAAAACCCTGGACAACAACATTATTTCCAATTTGCAGGTGGCGGGCGAAAAGGGACTTTGGGTACAAAGCTTTTCCGGTATCAACCTGTTTTCCTGTGATTCGCTGACCGTTTCTGAAAATTATTCTTTCCCGGATGAGGATACCATGGTTTATTCCAATGAAAAAGGAAACTCGTGGATTCTGGGCAGCAAGAATATTTATTATTACAACACGTTCCACCATCGTTTTATCAAGGCGTTTACCCTCGATATGGAGATGGGGGCCCTGAATCATTGTGCCTATGTGGATGCGTCGGGGGCCCTGAATTTTATCCCGGTACGGAGCAACCGGATTTACCGGTATTCGGTCAGTTCGTTTGCCTCGGATTCTACTAAGGTGCATCAGTCGGTTTCTTCTCTTCTGCTGCACAATCATCCGATCATGCATTCGTTTGCACATCAGGGTACGTTCATTTTCATGGATGATGCCAACGATCTGTATCTGTATGATGTGCGTAATAAGTCGAAGCTGTATATCCGGAATGTGGGGGGACTGCTGCAGAGATACGGACGTTTCTTTGATATCTTTCCGTTTTATGATGATATATTGATTACGCTTCATAACGGGGGTATCTTGCGTCTGACTGCTTCTGAGCAGTATGCGGAGGAGTTCTTGCGGGCGGATCTCCGGGTGTTCTCTTTGTTTGTGGACCATAAGCAGGAAATCTTGTGGCTGGGAACGGATGGTAACGGCATTGTCAAGCTGACTAAGGAAAACTCATTGGTTACCAACCTGATATTTGATAAGTTGTCTTCGTCTATCAACGGACAGGTGCGAGGAATCATGACGGATAAGATGGGAACTCTTTGGGTGGGTACCAAGGGGGACGGACTGATCCGTATTCCTTCTTATGAGGGCCGGGAGGACGCTGAGGGGATTGTGGTATATAACCCGAATACCCGGTGTGCCTTGGAGGACTATTCGCGCGGGGCCAGTTTCTTTCAGGCTTTTATGCTGAAAAAACAGCGGTACGGAGAGGATTTCTGGGTAGGCATGCTCGATTCAACGCTGTATTATTATTCTTATCAGCACGACCGGTTATTGCCGGTAGCTAACTCGTTGCGGGGAAAATCGGTTGAGGTTCATGATTTATATGAGAGCAAGGACTCGGCTGTCTGGCTGGCGACCAATGGTTTGGGACTGGTCAAACTGAGGGTGAAGGAAGAGAATGGCCGCCTTCGGGCAGTCAGAAACAGGAAGTTCCGTTTTTATTATCATCAGCGGGAGTTGCTCGGATTTTCTTCAATGGTGGCACAGGGAGACTCTGTGCTGTGGTTGGGAAGCCGTGGGCAGGGACTGGTTCGTTTTTCTATGAAGACCGGTGAGTATCAGGTGTATTCTTTATATAAGATATTGGGAAAGGCTGTAGATGATGTACTCTGCATGTATCCTTACGATGAAAACCGTTTTTTTGTGGGAACGATTGCCGGACTGGTATCGATAGAGATGATGGAAAATGGAAATTTCCATGCTGAATACATCGGAAGGGAGCAGGGATTATTCAATGACATGATTCATGGAATTGTGAAAGATGACTCCGGTATCCTTTGGCTGGGAACCAATAAAGGGCTGATTAAGTACGATCCAGTGAGCAAGGGTTCGTATACCTATTATTACAGCAAAGGCATAGAAGTGGGAGAGTTCAGTGATGACAGCTATTACAGATGTCCTTATACGGGAAACATCTTCCTGGGCGGAGTGAACGGTTTGTTGTATTTCAGGGATACCTTACCCCTGTCGGAGTATTATGCCGATCTGGTCCTGAGGTCGCTGAGAATAGACGGTAAATGGGTTAATCTGACCGATTTTTATTCGGAGGAAGATTCGGTCATTACTCTGGATGAGGCCCAGAATACGTTTGCCCTGCAGTTTGCCGCCCTGGATTATGCGGTTCCTGACATTGAGTATTCGTATATTCTGGAAGGATACGACTCCCGCTGGTCATTGTTCTCCAAAGAGAACGAAGCCGTTTGCCGGTACGTTCCGCCAGGAGAATACCTTTTCAGGGTAAGGTATAAAAAAGACGTATTTGATTCTATCTACAAGGAACTGACGATAAAAGTCCGGATCATTCCGTTCTGGTATCATTCTGCAACTTTTCATATGGTCTTGCTGTTGCTGGGACTGGGAATCTTGGCAGGGGTAGGCTATTATCTTTACCGTAAACGGGTATTCCAGCACTTTATTGCAGCATGGGCCCTGTCGAAGGAGGCTGCTTTCCCCGAAAAAGGAGAGGTGAATGCGATGCCTTTGGGACAATGGGCGGATGATTTTCCTCACTGCAGTACGGATGAACAGGTGGAATTTGTCAGACGGTTGCTGGAGGTGCTGGATGAACATCTGGCAAATGACGATCTTGGCTCGACTTTCTTATCTGAAAAGATGCACATGAGTTCCCGGCAGTTCTACCGGAAGTTTAAGGAACTTTCGGGGATTACTCCCAGTGATTTCATTAAAAAATACAAGATGGAAAGGGCGGCTCATCTTCTGGCGGAAACCGATCTCTCCATTCAGGAGGTCATAGAGGAAGTGGGCATTTCCAGTCGTCCTTATTTCTACAAGGAGTTTTCTCAACGGTTTGGCATGACTCCCAAGAGTTACCGTGACATGAAATCCTCGGGCAACCAATAGTCCCGGGGACGGAAAGGTGCGTCGCTGGTGAAATAGGGGTAGGTGGATTGAGGTATATATTCCGGCATTTCCATCGGAAGATTTTGCCGGATAAGGGGTGTCCTGCCCAAGGTTTTCCTTGTTCTTGATTTGCAGAAAGTGTTCTGAATTTCTTCTTTTACGGTGTTCTCTATTTGTACTGTATATTTGTAATATTCTGATATTCAGGTGTAATATTTGTCCTGTTTTTGCTGTTTATTCTTTTTTCAGACGTTTTTCTGCAGTAATGGCCGAATGTCTTTTATAAGGAATGTTAAAGAAACCGAAGTCTTTATCTTTGTGAAAATGGATGAAAAACATTAAAACCTTGAATATGTTAAGAAAAATACTATGTGCTTGCCTTGGAGCAATGACCGTATTTCCTTTGTGGGCGGAAAGAAATGTAGTGGAATATGTAAATCCCATTATCGGAACAAACAGTATGGGACATACTTTCCCGGGAGCTTGTGTGCCGTTTGGCTTGATTCAGCTCAGTCCGGATACGGATACCATTCCTCATAATGTAAATGGAGAATATCAGAAAGATGTGTACAAGTACTGTGCCGGATATCAGTATTCCGACAGTACCATTGTAGGTTTCAGTCATACGCATTTGAGCGGAACCGGCCATTCCGATTTGGGAGATATCCTGATCATGCCTACGGTAGGAGAACTGAAACTGAATCCCGGCAGGGCCGGTGTACCGGGCGAAGGATATCGCTCTCGTTTCAGTCACAGTACGGAGCATACAGCTGCCGGATATTACGAGGTGATGCTGGATGATTATCAGATTAAGGCTCAGCTGACAGCCACTCCGCGTACCGGTGTGCACAAATATACTTATCCGAAAGATGCGGATGGACGAATTATTCTGGATTTATCTCACGGTATTTATAATTACGACGGCAAGGTGCTTTGGGCAAATCTTCGGGTGGAGAATGATACTTTGCTGACCGGATATCGGATTACGAACGGTTGGGCACGGACCAATTATACTTATTTTGCCATCTCTTTCTCACAGCCGGTTACTCATTACGGATATGTGGACAAAAAGAAGGTGCAGTATTCAGGATTCTGGCGCCGCTTTAAACTTGATGAGAATTTCCCGGAAATCTCGGGACGTTCCATCGTGTCTTATTTCGAATTTGATACATCGGCAAACCCGGAACTGGTGATCAAGGTTGCATTGTCGGGAGTCAGCACGGAAGGGGCGTTGAAGAACCTGAAGGCTGAAACGGAAGGAAAGGATTTCGACTGTCTGGTTCGCGAGGCTTCCCGCAGCTGGGAGGAAAAACTCCATGCCTTCGAGATTGACGGTACCGAGGATCAGAAGGAGATGTTTTATACGTCTTTGTATCATACCATGATTAATCCTTCTGTATACATGGACGTGGACGGGGCTTATCGGGGACTGGACCACAACATCCATCATGCGGAGAACTTTACCAATTATACCATCTTTTCTTTGTGGGATACTTACCGTGCCGAACATCCGTTCCTGAACGTGGTGGCACCGAAGGAGAATGCGGATATGGTTGCCTCCATGATCAAGCATCAGCAGCAGAGTGTGCATAAGATGCTGCCGGTATGGAGTCTGATGGGGAATGAAAACTGGTGCATGAGCGGATATCATGCGACTTCGGTGTTGGCAGATGCCATTGCCAAGGGAATCTGTGCGGATGGAAAAGATGCCTTAAAGGCGATGGTGGAGACTTCGAATGTGGACTACTACGACCATCTGGACGATTATAAGAAGTTGGGCTACATTCCTTTCGACAAGAGTGTCACAGCCATGTCGTCTACACTTGAGTTTGCTTACGACGACTGGACGGTGTATCAGACGGCCTTGAAGTTGGGTGAGCAGGAAGTGGCCGACCAGTATTATCAGCGGGCTTTGAATTACCGGAAGATTTTCGATGAAAAACTGGGATTTGTACGTCCGAGATACAGTGACGGTAGTTTCAAGAAGGATTTTGATCCGTTGCAGACTCACGGAGAAGGCTTTATTGAAGGTAACTCCTGGAATTTTTCGTTCCATGTGCCTCATGATGTAATGGGACTGAAGGACCTGATGGGGGGAGATAAGGCGTTTATCCGGAAAATAGATGAACTGTTTGAAATGCATCTTCCTGCAAAATATTATGAGAAGAATGAAGACATCACCGAAGAGGGATTGCTGGGAGGATATGTACACGGAAATGAACCGAGCCACCACATTCCTTATTTGTATGCCTGGACTTCACAGCCGTGGAAAACACAGTATTGGGTACGCGAAATCCTGAACCGCATGTACCGGAATGATATCGACGGCTTGAGCGGAAACGACGATTGCGGACAGATGTCGGCCTGGTATATGTTCAGTGTAATGGGATTCTATCCGGTATGTCCGGGTACGGATCAGTATGTGCTGGGAGCTCCGTACTTCCGTGAGGTGAAATATCGCTTGCCCAATGGAAACATGCTTGAGATAAAGGCTCCGGAAGTCAGCGACAAGAACCGTTACGTTCAGGCATTGTACATCAACGGTAAGTTGTATGACAAACTGTATGTAACCCATGATGACTTGCTGAAAGGGGGAGTCTGGGAATATAAGATGGGAGATACTCCCAATAAGAAACGCGGACAGAAAATGATTGCAAAACCTTATTCGTTAACAACTGGTATTAAAAAATAATCGAAAATGAAAACACATTGTCTTATTGCAGGAATATTGTTGGGAGTAGTGTCTTTCTCGGCTTGTGGAAGTAATAAACAGGCAGAAGGAGACAACGCACAGGCATCGTCTTGGGAAAATTATCCGGTGGGTCACATTGTCTTTGATGACCAGGCTCCGGAGACTGAAGGTTCTAAAATCTATCATCGTATCGTGACCGATCCGAAATCGTATATCGCCGAACAGGCACGTACGGTATTGTCTACGTTGTATTATTCTCCTTCCGACAGCATAGTTCCTGTGGATACGCTGTATTATTCGCTGCAGGATACGGATGGGGTATCTGCCAAGGGAGGCGGAAACGGCATTATTTCCATTTTCTACAGTACCCGTCATATTGAACGGTCGTTTGCTGCCAATGATACGGCTAAGTTGTTTTTCGAGACGAGAGGGGTGCTGCTGCACGAGTTGACACATGCTTATCAGTTGGAACCTCAGGGTATCGGCAGTTACGGAACCAACCGTGTGGTGTGGGCCTTCATTGAAGGTATGGCCGATGCGGTGAGAGTAGTCAATGGAGGTTTTACTCCGGATGCCCGTCCTAAAGGAGGTAATTACATGGACGGCTACCGTACGGCCGGATATTTCTTTGCCTGGCTGAAGGACAACAAAGATCCGGATTTTCTCCGGAAATTCAACCGGAGTACGCTGGAGGTGATTCCCTGGTCGTTCAACGGTGCTGTGAAATATGCGCTGGGCGAGCAGTATGATATTGATGAACTGTGGAATGAATACCAGATTGCGGTAGGTGATTTGCAGGTAGAGAATAAAGTCGAAAATAAAGAGGAATAAAAATGAACAGGATAGTACAGGCGCTGGCTTTATGTGCATGTATGTTTTCGGTAAACATGCATGCCGAGAAACTGACGGATTTGGTGAATCCTCTGGTGGGAACCGATGGATATGGTAATGTCTATCCGGGGGCTCAGATTCCGTTTGGGGGCATTCAGATCAGTCCGGATACGGATGCGCACTTTTATGATGCGGCTGCCGGATACAAGTATAATCATACTTCGCTGTTGGGATTCAGCCTGACTCACCTGAGTGGTACGGGTATTCCTGACCTGGGGGATTTCTTGTTCATTCCGGGAACTGGAACCATGAAACTGGATCCGGGTACGCGTGAGGCACCGCAGGAAGGTTATCGTTCGCGCTATTCGCACGACCGCGAATGGGCTTCTCCCAATTATTATGCGGTGGATCTGCTGGATTATGGAGTAAAGGCGGAAATGACAGCCGGACTGCGGAGCGGGATGTTCCGTTTTACTTATCCGGCATCGGATTCGGCCTTCATCATGATTGACATGAATCATACTTTGTGGCAGCATTGCGAATGGTCGAACTTGCGCATGGAGAATGATTCTACTCTTACCGGTTATAAACTGGTAAAGGGATGGGGACCGGAACGTCATGTGTATTTCAAGGCTGTTTTCTCAAAGAAATGGGAAACCTTACGTTTCATGCAGGACAAGAAGCCGGTGATTTACAATACTTCCCGCTTCAGAAGTTCGTATGAGGCATGGGGCAAGAACCTGATGGCTTGTCTCTCTTTCCATACAGAAAAGGATGAAACGGTAACGGTTAAGGTAGCCGTATCGGCGGTGAGTACGGCCGGGGCGGCAAAAAATATGGTGGAACTCGACGGACAGACTTTTGACGGACTGAGAGAGAAGGGAGTGCAGGTATGGGAACAGGAGTTGAGCAAATATCAGCTGACGGCAGATAATAAGACGAAGGAAACGTTCTATACTTCTGCTTATCATGCAGCATTGCATCCGTTTATCTTCCAGGATGCAGACGGACAGTTCCGTGGACTGGACAAGAATATTGAGAAGGCGGAAGGTTTCACCAACTATACGACTTTCTCGTTGTGGGATACTTACCGGGCCCTTCACCCGTGGTTCAACCTGGTGCATCAGGATGTGAATGCGGACATTGCCAATTCGATGCTGGCTCATTACGACAAGAGCGTGGAGAAAATGTTGCCGATATGGTCTTTCTATGGAAATGAGACGTGGTGCATGATCGGTTATCATGCGGTCTCTGTACTGGCAGATATGATTGTGAAGGGAGTGAAGGGATTTGATTATGAACGTGCATTCGAAGCCATGAAAACAACGGCAATGAATGAGAACTTTGACTGTCTTCCGGAGTATCGGGCCATGGGGTTTGTTCCTTTTGACAAAGAGGCGGAATCGGTATCCAAGACGCTGGAATATGCTTATGATGATTTCTGTATCGCACAGGCTGCAAAGGCTTTGGGAAAGATGGATGATTATCAGTATTTCCTGAACCGTTCGCTGTCGTACCAGACGCTGGTGGATCCGGAAACGAAGTATATGCGTGGACGTGACAGTAAGGGCAACTGGCGTACTCCGTTTACTCCGGTGGCTTATCAGGGACCGGGCTCGGTACACGGTTGGGGAGACATTACCGAAGGTTTTACCATACAGTATACGTGGTATGTGCCTCATGATGTGCAGGGATACATGAATCTGATTGGCAAAAAGGCATTCCAGAAGCACCTGGACGATTTGTTCACTGTAGAGTTGCCGGATGACATACCGGGTGCTCACGATATTCAGGGACGTATCGGCGGGTACTGGCACGGCAATGAGCCTTGTCATCATGTGGCTTATCTGTATAATTATCTGGGACAGCCCTGGAAATGTCAGTATTGGGTGCGTGAGATTGCCGACCGTTTTTATGGTAATGAACCGGGATCGTTAAGTGGTAATGACGACTGTGGCCAGATGTCGGCATGGTACATGTTCAACTGTCTGGGTATGTATCCGGTGGCTCCGTCGAGCAACGTATACAACATCGGTTCTCCTTGTGTGGAAGCGCTGGAGATTACGCTGAGCAACGGAAAGAAGATAAAGATGACTACCGAGAACTGGTCGAAAGACAATGTGTATGTAAAGGATTTGTATGTCAATGGTAAGAAATACGACAAGTCGTATTTGCCGTATTCTCAGGTGAGTGACGGAGTGGAACTGCATTTCGTGATGAGTGATAAGCCGAATTACAAACGGGCTGTTTCTGCAAAGGCGATACCTCCTTCGCTTTCGATGCCGGGAAAGACATTAATGTATAAGTCAACACTTTATTAACCATAATATAACTTTTTATGAAAAACTCAAACAAAAATCAAAGGAGGTACATGCGAATTTTGTACTCCTGTGCATTTGCGTATGCATTTTCATTGCCGATGTGGGCGGAGAAGCCTATGTTAGAAACGGAAATTGCGGAGCAATCAAAAGGTATTTCGATTAAAGGAACGGTTCTTGATGAAAGTGGACTGCCTGTTATCGGGGCCAATATTATGGTAAAAGGAACCAATACAGGAACGATTACTGACTTGAACGGATATTTTTCATTGTCTGTGCCTTATGCAGACGCCGTACTGACGGTTTCTTTTATCGGTTATACTTCTCAGGATGTACCTTTGAAAGGCCGTAAAGAGGTGAAGGTGGTTCTGGTGGAAGATTCTAAAACCTTGCAGGAAGTGGTTGTAGTTGGTTTCGGTTCGCAGAAGAAGGCGACACTGACGGGTGCGGTGGCTTCTGTGAATGTAAAGGAACTGTCTCAGAGCCCGAGTGCCAATATCACCAATGCGCTTGCGGGACGTATGCCGGGACTTACCGTTACTCAGTTTGGCGGTGGTGAGCCGGGTAAGGACGTGGCTTCATTTGCTGTCCGGGGTTTGTCTTCCTATAACGGAGGAGCGCAGTCTCCGATTATCATTGTGGATGGAGTAGAACGCAGCTTGTCCAGTCTGGACCCGAACGAAATTGAGACATTCAGTATCTTGAAGGATGCTTCTGCTACAGCTGTATACGGTATCCGTGGTGCGAATGGTGTAATCATTGTGACTACCAAGAAGGGTACTGCACAGTCTAAGCCGTCGGTGGAATTCAAGGCACAGGCAGGTATTGCTACTCCGGTGTCTTTCCCGGATTACCTGGGATCGGCCGATTATGCCAGACTGTATAACCAGGCCTTGAAGAACGATAATCCGGGTTGGGAAAACGATCCGGGCGTACAGTCTCGTTTGTTCTCGGATGAGATGATCAGCAACTGGGAACGGGCTAAAGGTGATAATACGGATGGATTGGGATATAATATTGATATGTTCGATTTTGCATTCCGTCCGGCTTTGCAGCAGAATTATACTTTGTCATTGCGAGGTGGCGGTGACCGTATCCGCTATTTTGCCATGATCGGTTATTTTAATCAGGACGGTAACTATCGTTATTCGGAACTGAATGACGGATACAGTACCAATGGTGGATATAACCGTTATAACTTGCGTACGAATCTGGATATCGATATCACGGATAATTTCTATGTCAGCGTGAATATCGGTGGACAGATTACGGATACCAATGAATCTGGTGGCGGTTCAGGCAATATCATCTTTACTGCCAATACGACTCCTCCTATTTATCCGGTGGTGCTTGAAAGAAACGGGCATCCGGCAAATGAAAATTATTACATGGATCATCCGAACGGATTGCTTTTCGGTAATAACCAGTATACCAAGAATATTTTGGGTGAAATTGCTTACATGGGATACAAGACTACTCATAAGATTAATTTCCAGGGAAACTTTGTGATCGGACATAAGCTGGATTTCATCACCAAGGGATTGAAGGTGGAAGGTATGTTTTCTTACGACGTGGAAGAGGGACATATGATTGACCGTTCTATGGACCGTGAGGTGGCCAACAATGAATCGTATGGTGGTTATGCGACTTTCTATCCGACCGGCGGACTGGGTGTTTATTCGGATCCGGAACAGGTCCGGTACAGTGGAGCTTATACTCCTGCGATTGATAAGTTTACGGTAGACAAGACCAAGAAGAATGCGTATACGGCTTTCTCTGCCAATTCCAGAATGTATATGCAGGCGAAACTGGATTATCAGCGCAGTTTCGGCAATCATAACGTAAGTGGTATGTTGATGATGAACCGTTCACAGCGAAACATTGGTAATGACGTAGCTTACCGTTATCAGGGTTTTGCGGCACGTGCCACTTATGATTACGCCAATAAGTATTTGTTTGAGGCCAATGTGGGTATCAATGGTTCTGAAAACTTCAGCAAGGCACACCGGTATGGTGTATTCCCTTCTTTCTCTATTGGATGGATTCCTACAGAAGAGTCATTCATGCAGGGTGCCAAGTCATGGCTCGATCACCTGAAATTCCGTGGTTCAGTGGGTTGGGTCGGAAATGACCAGGGTATCGGACGTTTCTTGTATGTACAGTATTACGATGGAACGAATGGAAGTAACTGGGCATTGGGACCGAATTATAACCAGGGAATGGGCGGTGGACTTACCGAAGGTAACCTGGCTAACCCGGACCTGACCTGGGAACGTGGTATCAAGTACAATGCCGGTATCGATATGCGCTTGTTGAATAACCGTCTGTCATTGTCGGTGGATGCTTTCTATGAAAGAAGATGGGACATCATCACCAATACGGGTGGTAGTGACGTAGTCGGTATTCCTGACGTACTGGGAAAGACTTCTTCTTATGTAAATGCGGGAACAGTAATTAACCGGGGTGTGGATCTCGAACTGGGATGGAATGACCGTATCGGACGTAATTTCTCATATTATGTACGCTTCAATGCCGGATTTGCACGCAACAAGATATTGGAAATGATGGAAATCGAGCGTGAGGTACCTTGGATGAGAAGAACCGGATGCCGTGTAGGAGAACACTTCGTATATGAGGTTGACCATTTTGTAGCCGACCAGGCTGAGGCCGACCGTCTGAATGCCATGAATGATGGCTTCGGATATCAGCCTTGGGGAAAACTGGGCCCGGGTGATGTGGTGTACAAAGACTTGAACAACGATGGAAAGATTGATGACCAGCACGACTTGAAACCGATGGGTAATCCGAAAATTCCGGAATTGCAGTTTGGTTTGCCGATGGGATTCTCATATAAAGGCTGGGACCTGAGCCTGTTGTTCCAGGGAGCTGCCCTTTCTTCTCTGCAATTGTCGGGACCGGCTGTATTTGACTTCCCGGTAATGGGTGCACAGGGCAACAATATGGGTAAGGTGAAAGGTATGCACCTGGATTCATGGACTCCGGAGAATCCGGATGCCAAGTACCCGGCACTGCACCTGAACAGTCATCCTAATAACAAGAATGCATCGAGCAGCCTCTTCTTGTATGATTCTTCTTATATTCGTCTGAAGAATATCGAAATCGGTTATTCTCTGCCTCAGAAATGGATTCAGAAAGCACATCTGCAGCAGGTACGTTTCTATGTACAGGGTATGAACTTGTTGACATTGGATAAACTGGGTGATGTGAATATGGACCCTGAAACCGGCGACGGCGACGGTTCATGGTACCCGATACAGAAGGTTTATAATTTTGGTGTAAACGTTACATTTTAAAAAATTGAATTATGAAGTTGTTTAGTAAAATAGCGATATATGTGGGGATTGGCCTTTTTAGTTTGACTCCAATCTCATGTTCTGACTTCTTGGAACGCGAAGACGACGGTAAGTTGCAGGAATCAGAGGTATTTGCCCGTTTCGATAAGGTGAACCAGCTGGTTACTCAGTTGTATTCGGATATGTATACAAACAGTCCGGGATTGAATTTACTTTACAGTCATAATATTGGTACAATCTGTGATGAGCTGGAGTACAACAAGGCCGACAGTGATGCGCCTTACAAGATTCTGAACGGTGAGCTGAGTTCTCAGCCGGGTATGATCGGAAGCATCGGAGGTGGATTGTTCGGCTGGTGGTGGATCTGGTACCAGTCTATCCGTAAGGCCAATAAGATTATTGAAGGAGTAGAGGAATATCATACTCCGGACCATCCGTCAAAACCGGGACTTCTGGAACGCCGTATCGGTGAGACTTATTTCTTCCGTGCTTATTATCATTATATGATTTTGCGCTGGCACGGTGAAATGGTGTATGCCGACAGATTGTTCGGCCTGGATGAAGACCCGGCTGAATATGCGGTTCGCGAATCGGTACATACCAGTGTAGAGAAAATCTGCCATGACCTGGATGAGGCTGCAAAGCGTCTGCCGGTGATGCAGGAAGGTGAGGAGTTCAACCGTATTGACAGAGGTGCGTGTCTTGCCGTGAAGGCTATCGTGCGCTGGATTGCTGCACAGCCGCTTTATAATGGAGGTATTAACGGACAGTCTCCTTTGGGTGATCACGATACCAGAGCGGGAGCCGCTGAATATAAGGTATACGACAAGACCCGTTGGGAAAAGGCCCGTGATGCAGCTCAGGCAGTGATTGAACTGGCTAACGGTGGTATCAAGCGTTATTCGCTGTATCAGAAATATACCGAAAAGGACTTCGTGGAAAATTCGGGAAACAAAGTGTATAAACGTCTGGAAGAAATGTTCAAGGATAATGATTTCTACAACAAGGAGTCTATCCTGACTTTGCTGACAGGTAAGGATGCACGCTGGATTCAGGATAACATTCCGTATAGCTACGGAAGTGGACAGACCCGTAACCAGCCTACTCAGGAGCAGGTTGACCAGTATGAGATTATCGATCAGGCCGGAGATTGTGGCTGGAGTATCTGGGATGCGAAAGAGAAAAACTTGTATGACGATGCGAATCCTTATGTAAACCGTGACCCGCGTTTCTACCGTGATATCGTTTACCTGGGAGCTGTACTGATGGGTAAGGAGTATAACACAGCCAGTGGAGACGACCAACTGGTAAATTCAACGGTTCGTGATACCCGTAATACCCGTACCGGCTATGCTTTGCGTAAATTCATTGACAATGACTGGACGACCAGTTCTTCGGCTTATGCTAAACACTTCCCGCTGATCCGTCTGCCGGAAATCATGCTGATTTATGCGGAAGCGCTGAATGAAACAGACGGTGACGTGAATATCATGAAGGATATGCTGAATCAGATCCGTAACCGTTCGTTCATGAAGAATGTACCTGCCGAATTCGATACAGACAAGGAGGTACGCCGCGAATACATCAACCGTGAACGCCGCGTGGAATTATTCTTCGAAAATAACCGCTTCTTTACAGTGCGCTATAAAGGTATCATGACCGATCCTGCCGAACTGGAAAAGGAAACACGCTATCTGGCCATGCCGGAAGAAACCCGTGCACAGCAATGGTTTGAGACGGAAGGAGAATATCCTCAGACGCAGCACTACATTCATGGTATGCAGCCGGTTCTGGATGATAACGGAAAGATTTCTCTTAATGGCAGAAAATACAAGATGGTACGTTTCGAAGGCAAACAGCTGGCACCGAGACGGGTAACTTACAGAGATTATTTCTTCCCGATCAACTCGAACGAGATTGCGAAAACTCCTTCTCTGATACAGAATCCGGGATGGTAATTCAAATGTTTTTAATTAAAGCTGAAAATTATGAAAACACTATTGCGATATTTATTTCTGGTACTGATATTGGCCGGAACGGTTTCCAGTTGCGACTGGTATAGTGATCCTTTGGAACTGGTGTATCCGGGAACGGATTTGAGCGGTAAGCCCGACCAGGGAGAAGAGGATGAGAATGTGAAGCTGGTGACAGACTTTGAGAATGTGTTGTCTTCAGTATGGAACGGGGGATGGAAAATCACCGGAACAACCGATGAGAACGATGAACTGAGTGTGTATTTCATATTCGATGTAGAGGCTGGTACTTATGTGACCAAGTCTACGTTGTATCCGGCACAGAAAGAAGGGGAATATAAGATTACGGTGAATGAAAACAAGCAGTTGGAATTCAACCTGTCTGATTCTGATATCAAGTATTTCGGCGATGAAACATTGGTTATTGGAGAAGTGACCGATGGTACAATTGCCTGTACAGGTGCTGAAACCGGAAAATCCTATAAAATGATTACTGCATCACAGAGTGAAATCGATGAGGTGGCCGATGCGTTGATGAAAGATATCAGAACTGCCGGCTGGAATATGGGAGTGATTCGTCGTCAGGCCGGTAATTTCATGGCTTATTATTACATGGATGATACTTCTATCTATTTCGTAGGTTTCAATAAGGATGCCAAGAAGGTAGTCCGTGTAACGAACCTGCTGACTAAGGACGGTGCCGACAAATATGTATGGGAGTCTCCGTTTAGCGTAGGCAATGCAGCCATTTCAGGTATACAGTATAATGAGGAGACACAGGATGTGACCCTTATCGGAATGGATGGCGATGCCGACCTGAAACTCGTGAAGAATATATCAGTAGACAAGGACGGTACGGCTTTGTCAATGAAAGACTGGTTGTCTAAGACGGGTACTGCTGAATTCAAGAATGCAGAACTGATTCTTACTGATGACCTGAAGGCAGATTATGATAAGATTCCGTTTAAGATTCTGGAATGGAACGGTTCAATGGGGTCTGTCGTTGTATATTATGATAATTACTACTTTATCAAATACAACCGGGTAACTGGTGCATTCCCTATTGATGGAACAGATATTTTACATTTGCCGGGTGATCTGGAAGCTGGATACGGAAGTGATATCAAGGTGATTTCTTCTAATTTCCCTACGCTGTATAACTTCCTGGTTGAGCAGAATCATATTGTAGTACGAGACGGTGAAGCTAAAGATTCTCCGATATTGATGTTGAGTGTTTCTTCAGACCAGTTTATTTATTGGCCTAAAGCGGCTCTGTAAAACAGTGTGTTCAATGTTAAAACGAAAATGATATGGATAGAAAGTTTTTCAAAAAAATAGGTTATGTACTGTTTGGCGGTATAATGGCTCTGACCTCTTGTGTCAATAACGGTGGACAGGTTTTTGGTGAATTGCCTCCCGGGGTGCAGCTGGTTACAGGTACGACTCCTGAGGCGCGGTCGGCTGTCTTTGATGAAGGTCTGAATGAGTTGAAAATCACCTGGAAGGTAGCACCCAATCCGGATGTGTATAAAGGTGTGGAGGTTTCTTTCCAGACACTGAGTGGGGGCAATAAAACAGTGAAGATGTTTGTGAATCCTAATTTTGCGTCTACTTATGATGGATTTACCGTAGTCACTAACAAACCTGAAAGTGTAACTTATCGCTGCTTGTGGGATAAGGGCGACAAGGAAGAGGTAAGTGAATGGGCATCTGTCAGCGATCTGGCATTGCGCAAGGTACCGGCTACCAGCCATTTCAGTACCATGAAATATCCGACCTTTAAATTTGTGACTGAGGCGAATGTATCGGAACAGGCAAAAGATACTTATTACGGTATCGTTGGCAAAGATGAACAGGCCCAGGAGGAATATTATTCCAATATCCTGGTTACGGTGCTTTCATCCCTCTATTACTCTACCGATGATGCAGGTACACAGCCGGTAAAATGGCTGAAATGTATCCTCGGACCGATGGATTTTGATGGAGCCGTGGCTTATGTATCCGGCGACAGCGATGGACCGTTGATGAGAATGAGTGCCCAGTATCTGGATCAGATTGCTTCTGGAGCCATCTCCGGACCGGAAGCTACTTTCGAAATCCGTGGCGTATTGCTGCATGAGTTTGTTCACCTGGTACAGGCTACGGGAGCTGTCAACAGCAACCAGCCCTCTTGTATCGAAGGTATGGCCGATGCAGTCCGTACGGCATGTGGCGGCGTAACTGCTCAGGCACGTATTTCTACTGCCTTGAACGCCGGACCGTATTATGACGAGAACCGAAAGTCGGGAAATACTCCTTGTCCTTATGTATGGCAATTGCCTTACGGTACTTCCGGATACTTTATGGCATGGCTCAGATATTACGACGGAGACTTCCTGCGTAAACTGACCGTGACAATCAAGAGCATGGGTTCTGAATGGTCTTTGGAAAAAGCAGTGCATTATATCCTGGGCGAACAGTTTGATATTAAGCAACTGTGGGAAGAGTATATTGAAGATGTACGAAAGGAAAATGCCTGAAAGTAATTATAGACAGACTGTAGCATAATGCTCTGTTTCTAGAATAAGGTTGTTAAAATCCTTCTGCCTGAAATCCTTGTACGTTCGAGTACGGATGGATAGGCAGGAGGATTTTTTCGGTTTTATCTCCTTTTTGTTAAAGGGAGTTTAAATGATTTTCTGTATGTTTGCAGTCGTTAATTTTTTTCATTTAAATAGTGAGTTTATGAAATTTAAGAAATTCTTGTTCTTGGCTGCACTGGTTGCCGGAATGGGCCATACCGTATCGGCCGGTGCCCAGGAACGGCTGCCTGAATATCTGCAGGCTGAAAAATTTACAGGGGAAAAACTGAAAACAATGTTGTTTTCCACCGCTGTCGATCCTCATTGGTTCCAGCAGGGAAATCGTTTCTGGTATATGTATAAAACCAGTGAAGGTGTGTTCTGGTATGTCGTAGATCCGGCTGCGGCACGGAAAGAACAGTTGTTCGACCGTGACGAACTGGCTTCCCAATTGTCGGAAATCGTACAGGACCCTTTTGATGCCCAGCATCTGCCTTTGCTGAACCTGAAAGCCAAGGAAGACGGACATACATTTACCTTTGAAATCCGTTCTACCCGTGATGCGAAACCTGAAAAGAAGGGTGAGAAGGTAAAGCCGGGTGAAAAGGAAATGTTTTATTTCAGCTATGATTTCAACACCCGTAAACTGACTCATCTGAAGGATGCCGAAAAGGAACCGAAACGTCTGGACTGGGCTTCTGTTTCTCCGGATATGAAGAGTGTGGTATATGCCAAGGACTGCAACCTGTATCGGATGAGCATGGAAGATTATCGCAAGGCACAGAAGGATGAGAAAGACAGTACCATTGTCGAGGTTCAGCTCACTACTGACGGTACTCCCGATTTCGGCTACGGCATTCCTTACAGTATTCTGAATACCGATACCCTTTGCAATGGCAAACGCAGAAAGGCATGGGGATACTGGTCGCCCGACTCACGTCACTTTGTGACCATTGTTTCCGATGACCGTAAGGTGAAGCCTTTGTGGGTGATTAATTCGATTGCTTCCCCACGTCCTACTCTGGAAACCTATAAGTATCAGATGCCGGGAGAAATGGACGCTCCGGAAGAGCATCTGTATGTGTTTGACATGACCTCCAATACGCGTAAGGAAATCAAGGTGGCAGCCTGGAAAAATCAGTCTTTGGGACTGGAGGCAAGACCTTATCAGCAGAAACAGCGGGATGCGGAATTCCTTCCGGCAGTATGGCAGGGCGACAATAACCGTTTTTACCTGACCCGGAGCAGCCGCGACTTGCACCGTATTGATGTCTGCACTTATACCATTGGAGAAGACTCAATCGTACCGGTGGTAAAAGAGCGGATGAATACGTATCAGGAAACCCGTCCGATTCACGTGTTCAACGGTGGAAAGGAGTTCATCCAGTGGAGCGAGCGCGACGGCTGGGCACATCTGTACCTGTATGATGAAAAAGGAAATCTGAAGAACCGGATTACCAAAGGCCCCTGGCATGTGGAAAAAGTCCTGAAGGTAGACGAGGCTTCCCGTACCATTTATTTCCTTGCCAACGGCCGTGAAGAGGGGGAGAATCCTTATTACGAACATCTGTATCGGGTAAATGCCGATGGCAGCGGACTGAAGCTGCTGACAAAGGGAGACTTCTTCCATCAGGTAGCAGTGGACGATGAGGCCCGCTTTATGGTAGATAATTTCTCCAGAGTCAACACGATACCTTGTGCCGACCTGATTGACCGCAACGGCCGCAAGGTCATGACCATTCAGGAGAGCGACTTCTCTCAGCTGATGGCTGCAGGATATCAGTTCCCTGAACTCTTCAAGGTGAAGGCTGCCGACGGAGTAACGGACCTGTATGGGGTAATGTACAAGCCGTTTAACTTCGATTCTACGAAGGTATATCCGATCATCGATTATGTATATCCCGGACCTCAGGTTGAGGCTGTGTACTATCCTTTCACACGGATGAGCGTGCGTACCGACCGTCTGGCCCAGGCTGGCTTTATCGTCATATCGGTCGGTCAGCGTGGTGGACACCCCAGCCGTTCGAAATGGTATCACAATTACGGGTACGGAAACCTGCGGGATTATCCGTTGGCCGACCACAAGGCCGCTGTAGAGCAGCTGGCAGCCCGTTATAAGTTTATCGATATCAATCGGGTAGGCATCCACGGTCATTCGGGCGGAGGCTTTATGTCGACGGCGGCTATTTGCCAGTACCCCGATTTCTATAAGGCAGCCGTATCTTGTGCCGGTAATCACGACAACCGGATTTACAACCGTTGGTGGAGTGAAACCCACCATGGAGTGAAGGAAGTAGTCTCTGCAAAGGGAGATACTACGTTTGCTTACCGCATTGCGACCAACCCGAGTATCGTCCGTCAGTTGAAGGGACACCTGATGCTGGTTCATGGCGACATCGACAATAACGTGCATCCTGCCAATACTATCCGGGTGGTAGATGCCCTGATCCGTGCCAACAAGCGTTTTGAAATGCTCTTCCTGCCGGGTCAGCGTCACGGATTCGGAAACATGGATGAATATTTCTACTGGCGCATGGTGGACTTCTTCTCTGAACACCTGAAAGGCCAGAAAGAGTCGTCGGTAGACATTCCGAGGAGGTAGGGAATAAAGTAGGTGATGCAGTTGTCATCACCGTCAGATACAAGCCGAAAGGGCGCTCCGAATACGTAACGGGGCGCCCTTTCAGTTTATTCAGGAGGGTGATGTGATGTCTCTGGTAATCGTGCGAGAACTCCCTAGGAAAAACTTCCTAAAAAAGAGTGAACACCAACCGGTGCTCGTCGCTCTCTTTTTCGTTGAACGCAAAGCCCTCCCATTCGAATGCCTTGAGGGCTTCCGTATCCGTTATCCGGTTTTTCAACAGGAAACGGGTCATTTCTCCCCGGCACATTTTGGCGTAAATGACTACCGTGGCAGGCTTGCCGTTCTTGTACACCTGAAATTCGGGCGTAACGACTTTCACCTCACTGCAGACACGCTTCCAGTCCAGCAGGTCCTTCATTTCCGCACTGGCCAGGTTGACCAGCAGTCCTCCCTGTTTCTTTATTTCCTGGATGAAATAATCGGTCATTATCGGCTTCCAGTAATCGAACAAGGTTATTCCGCCTTTTTCCGGCAGTTTCACGCTTCCCTCCAGACGATAGTTCCGGATGAGGTCCAGCGGACGTACCAGCCCGTACAGGAAAGAGGAAATCCGCAAGTGATCCTGTGCATAGGTCAGATCGTCTTCGGTAAAGTCCTTGGCATTGATACGCTTGAATACAATTCCGGTATAGGCATGCAGGGCCGGCAGTCCGTGATTGTCTTCCGAAAAGAAGTTGTGGTACCGGAAATAATTCTCTGCCGCCAGCTTGGCATTGATGTGCAGCAGTTTGCCCAGTTCTTCTGCCGGAAACTGCGACATGCTCAGGGCAATCTGTTCCGCTTCCGCCTGAAAAGCCGGTTGGGTAGTAAAGGGAACCGCCAGTTTGCTGCGTGAAGCCATGGTCTTGGCACAGGATATATAAATCATCATAAGTGAAAGGGTTTTTAGGTTAATCTGTCTGCAAAGATACATTTGTCGCGGAATTTCCCATACAGGACAACCGTTTTTGTTTGGGGCGTACAACTGAAAGTCCGCTTCCTGGAAAAAGAAAACTCCCGGAAGTTCGCCAGAAAGGCAAACTCCGGGAGGGCTTAAAAAGTATGGAAGAAATTAGTTTTTACTTATATTCCTGCCAGCTCTTGATCTGGATATCTTCCTGCTTCATCTGACAGAAGGCTTCAATGAAGGCCTTAGCCAGTCGTGCGTTGGTCATCAACGGAATGTTATGGTCGATGGCTCCGCGGCGGATACGGTATCCGTTGGTCAGTTCTCTCTTGGTATGATTCTTCGGAATGTTGACAATCAGGTCGAACTTATGTTCTGCAATCATCTTCATCACGTTGTTCTCTGCATTCGGACGTTCATCCGGCCAGAATACCGGAGTAGTCGGAATGCCGTGTGAGTTCAGGAAGGTAGCAGTACCTGCCGTAGCATAGATATGATAACCCTTCTTGCTCAGCATATGGCTGGCATCCAGCAGGTCGACTTTCGACTTGGTAGCTCCTGAAGAAAGCAGTACCGACTGCTGCGGAATCTTGTATCCGGTAGCAATCAGGGCATTCAGCAGGGCTTCGTTGAAGTCGTCTCCCAGACAGCCTACCTCACCGGTTGAAGACATGTCGACACCCAGTACCGGGTCGGCATTCTGCAGACGGGCGAATGAGAACTGAGAAGCTTTCACACCGATACGGTCAATATCGAAGGCCGATTTGTCCGGCTGGCTGAACGGAGCATCCAGCATGATGCGGGTAGCTGTTTCGATGAAGTTGCGTTTCAGTACCTTAGATACAAACGGGAAGCTGCGTGATGCGCGCAGGTTACATTCGATTACCTTCACTTCGTTCTTCCGTGCCAGGAACTGGATGTTGAACGGACCTGAGATGTTCAGTTCTTTGGCAATCTGACGGCTGATCTTCTTGATCTGACGTGCCGTAGAGAAGTAAATCTGCTGTGCCGGGAATACCAGGGTTGCGTCACCAGAGTGTACGCCGGCATATTCAATATGTTCTGAAATGGCATATTCAATGACTTCTCCATTCTGTGCCACCGCATCGAATTCAATTTCCTTGGTTTCCTGCATGAACTGTGAAACGACAACCGGGAATTCCTTGGAAACCTCGCTGGCCATCTGCAGGAAGCGGGTCAGTTCTTCTTCGTCGTAGCATACGTTCATGGCAGCACCACTCAATACATACGAAGGACGTACCAGTACCGGATAACCTACCTTGGCAACGAAAGATTTTACATCGTCCAGGCTGGTCAGTTCCTGCCATGCAGGCTGGTCGATACCCAGCTGGTCGAGCATTGCCGAGAACTTGTTGCGGTTTTCCGCACGGTCGATGGAAATCGGAGAAGTTCCCAGGATAGGCACTGACTGGCGGTGCAGCTTCATGGCCAGGTTGTTCGGAATCTGTCCACCCACCGAAACGATGACGCCGCGCGGCTGTTCCAGGTCGATGATATCCAGCACTCTTTCGAATGACAGTTCATCAAAGTACAGGCGGTCACACATATCATAGTCGGTAGATACCGTTTCCGGGTTATAGTTGATCATGATAGCCTTGTAACCCAGTTTACGGGCTGTCTGGATAGCATTTACCGAACACCAGTCGAATTCAACGGATGAACCGATGCGATAGGCTCCCGATCCGAGTACGACTACCGATTTTTCATTCTTATAATAGTTTACATCATAACCTTCCACTGCATAAGTCATATACAGGTAGTTGGTCAGGTCAGGATGTTCCGAAGCCACTGTATTGATACGTTTTACAGCCGGCAGGATACCCAGTTTCTTACGGTAAGCACGTACGGCCAGGTTTTCCTTTTCCATGTTTCCGCTGGTCGGTTTCAGTACGAAGCGTGCAATCTGGAAATCAGAGAATCCCATTACCTTTGCTTCCCGCATCACTTCAGCCGGAATTTCTTCGAGGCTGTTGTATCCCTGCAGTTTCTGTTTGTAGTCTACGATGTTTTTCAGTTTTCCGATAAACCACGGATCAATCTTGGTCAGTTCGAAAATCCGTTCAATGCTGTATCCTTCTTCCAGTGCCTGAGCAATGGCAAAGATACGCAGGTCAGTCGGGTTGGCCAGTTCGTCGTCCAGGTTTTCGAAGCGGGTGTGGTCATTGCCCACAAAACCGTGCATGCCCTGTCCGATCATACGCAAGCCTTTCTGTATGATTTCTTCGAACGTACGTCCGATAGACATGATTTCACCTACCGACTTCATGCTTGAACCGATGCGGCGTGATACTCCGGCAAACTTCGTCAAGTCCCAGCGAGGAATCTTACAGATCAGGTAGTCCAGTGACGGAGCTACGTAAGCCGAGTTAGGTGTATTCATCTCACCGATTTCATCCAGTGTATATCCCAGACCAATCTTGGCAGCTACGAAAGCCAAAGGATAACCGGTAGCCTTGGATGCCAGGGCAGAAGAACGGCTCAATCGTGCGTTAACCTCGATGACACGATAGTCATTGGTATCGGCGTTGAAAGCATATTGGATATTACATTCACCTACGATGCCCAGGTGACGGATACATTTCTTTGAAAGTTCCTGAAGCATGGTAACCTGTGCCTCTGTAAGTGAGCAGGTCGGTGCTACCACGATTGATTCACCGGTGTGAATACCCAGCGGGTCGAAGTTTTCCATGCTGGCCACCGTGAAGCAGTGGTCGTTGGCATCACGGATTACCTCAAATTCAATTTCCTTCCATCCTTTCAGTGATTCTTCTACCAGAATCTGCGGAGAGAAGGTGAAAGCACTTTCTGCCAGTTCCACGAATGTTTCTTCGTTCGGGCAGATACCGCTTCCCAGACCTCCCAGAGCATAAGCCGAGCGGATCATGACCGGATAGCCGATGCGGCGTGCCGCAGCCAGCGCATCTTCCATGTTCTCTACCGCCTGGCTGACAGGAGTCTTCATTTCGATTTCGTCCAGTTTCTTGACGAAGAGATCTCTATCTTCTGTATACATGATGGCTTCTACCGAAGTACCCAACACTTCTACTCCATATTCTTTCAAAATGCCTTTCTGGTACAGTTCGGTACCGCAGTTCAGCGCAGTCTGTCCGCCGAATGCCAGCAAAATTCCGTCCGGACGTTCCTTCTTGATAATTTCAGTAACGAAGTAAGGAGTTACCGGAAGAAAGTAAACCTGGTCGGCAATACCTTCAGAAGTCTGTATGGTTGCAATGTTTGGATTGACCAGTACAGAGTGTATTCCTTCTTCACGCAAAGCCTTCAGAGCCTGTGAACCGGAATAGTCGAACTCGCCGGCCTGTCCGATCTTCAGTGCGCCTGATCCGAGAACCAGGACTTTTTTCAGTTCTTTTTTCATGATTTATCTATGATTGATTGGTTCTTCATATCAGAGGGTTAAAATGACCTAACCCTTTTGCAAAGAAACGATTTATTTTGAAGAAAACAAAGGATTTTGACAGGCTTTATTCCAAGAAAAACGGAGAAAGTAGGTCTTTCTTTTGGGGGATTTTGACGGCTGTTTTATCTGGAGGTCGAGCGGACTTTTGTGTCCCGATATCCGGAAATGGGATAACCGTACAGGCAGGAGAAAGTTGAACCAATGTGAACTTGACTGAGTTTAGGAAAAAATGAATATTTGCAAAAAGAATTAGAGTTTATATCGAATAATTGATTAAAGCGTTCTTTGACTTATCTTTGTGGTCTAAAAAGTTCAATTGATGTATTATGACAAGATTCGCCACCGTCATAGCCAAGTGCTTGCAGCGACAGGATTAA
>NZ_JABSOE010000050.1 GCF_013618865.1 Phocaeicola faecicola | reverse complement strand
AAGAACGATTCAGATGCCATAAATTCGGTTTCGAAGATATGGTGATTCTTATTGCTTGTGGATTACACAACTTCAGAATCAGCCACAAAATGAGTCATATAACAAATTAATCTATATAATGTCTATTACACAGCCGCCGTCGGAAAGAAAAAAGCGGCTGAAAGGAAAATCAATCCGTTATGTGATTCTGTGAATCCGCACTGTGGTTTTATTAATCCGCGTCGCAAATTAATGAAACCGCAGCGTTAAGATGATTATCAAACAAATTGTCTGCATAATAAGAAAGGTATCCGATACCGTTTGTTCCGGGGGCTTTCAAAGAATAAACCACTGTCGCTCATGCACAAGGCGTTCGGTGAGCAGCCGTCGGTCGGATATGCAAGTTTCAAGGAAATAGCAAGTGAACCGCGCCTCTTCTTTCAGGATTTGCCTTAAAAAACAAGGCGCACCTTCCTCGTTTCTTTCCGAGTCGGATGCGCCTCTATTTATGTAGTGAGCAATATTAATAACTGTATCTTCTGCCTTCCACGCCGATGCTGATGGAAGCACTTTCTCCCAGCTTGAAGTTGACCATACCTCCCAGCTTGTCCGTACTGAAGTAGGGAAGGGGATAATAATAAGGCATGCGCTGCGGCATCAGCGATTTGTTTCCGTATGCATAAATACTGATCCGTTCGTTTACTTTGAAGGCCGCCACACCGGCAATCCCCACGTCCTTATAACTCAGGAAGCCCCAGTCCATGTGACTGGCATAGAGTCCTCCGGCGATACTGACACGCTTGCTGACAGGGACTGCATACATGAAGGCGGCATCCTGTCCGAATCCTACGCCCGAAGGCGCATACCGGCTGGGACTGAACGTGACGTTAAGTCCTACTGAGGCATTCAGGCCCTTGTGCAGTTCCCAGGTGGCAAAGCCGTAATCAAAGGGAGAGATGCCATACATGCCGAATTCCGGAGTCAGCCGGTTGGCCGGTATGGGTGCAGCCAGGGGTACCGTAAGCGAGTCTTTGCTGTACGCCTGCGGCAGTGCGGCTGCCACGGGTTGTGCTTCTTTCTCCTGAGCCGTCGTCAAGGTGGTCTGTCCTTCCTGCGAATATGCCATCAGAGGAAATCCGAGCCCCAGTATAAGGGTAGCTATGAATGTTTTCATCTTCTTGCTGTTGATTCTCTTTCTGTTCATCTTCTTTTGTCTTGTCAGTGTTTGTCCGTAAAGTCAAATGAAGCAGTCCCTTGAAGGCAAGGCCTTCCATCGGTATCTGAGGCAGGACCGCATTCTTCATTTCATATACGTGATACGCAAATATAGCGGAACTCCCAGAAACTCGTATGGCATAAAACGCAAATTAACGCAGATTTTTACAGATTTAAGAATTGAAACTTCTTGCAATCAGTAAAAAACTGCGTTAATGCAATCTCTTTTATTTCAGTCGACAAAATCAGTCGAACAGGCTTCTGAATTTCTTGAATATTTTCTCCTTCAGACTGGTGTTAGGCTTGAAACTTTCAGATTCCTGCCATTTTTCCAGTGCCTGCCGTTCTTCTTTCGTCAGTTTTTCCGGAATGTATACACTTACGTTGACCAGCAAGTCTCCCGTACCGGTGCTGTATCCGTAACTGTTGATGTTCGGCAATCCTTTGCCTCTCAGACGCAGTACCTTGCCTGGCTGTGTACCCGGCTCAATCTTGATTTTCGCCTTTCCGTCGATGGTCGGGATTTCCACCGTACCACCCAATGCGGCAGTCGGAACGCTCAGCAGCAGGTTGTATATCAGGTCGCTCTCGTCACGAATCAGTTCCGGATGCTTTTCTTCTTCAATCAGTACCAGCAAGTCTCCGGCCACTCCGTTGTGCTTGCCGGCATTACCCTTTCCGTTCATGGTTACCTGCATGCCTTCGGCTACACCTGCCGGAATCTTCACGGTTACTACTTCCTCTCCGTATACGATACCCTCGCCGTTACATTCCTTACACTTGTTCTTGATGATTTTTCCTTCACCTCCACACTGCGGACAAGCCGTCTGTGTCTGCATCATACCGAAGATACTCTGCTGTGTGCGGGTTACGCTACCGGTTCCGTGACAGGTCGGACAGGTTTCTACACCGCCGTCTCCTTCTGCACCGGTACCGTGACAGTGGCTGCACTGCACGTATTTCTTCAGTTTGAACTTCTTTTCGGTGCCGGTAGCAATCTCCTTCAAGGTCAGTTTTACCTTCACTCTCAGGTCTGAACCGCGGAATTTCCGCTGGCGTGGCTGAGCGCCTCCGCCTCCGAAACCTCCGAAGCCGCTGTGGCCTCCGAAAATATCACCGAACATAGAGAAGATATCATCCATAGACATGCCTTGTCCGCCGAATCCACCGAATCCGCCTGCGCCGCCGGCAGCACCGTCTACACCGGCATGTCCGAACTGGTCGTAACGGGCACGCTTGTCGGGGTTGCTCAGCACCTCATACGCTTCGGCTGCTTCCTTGAACTTCTCTTCTGCCTCCTTGTCGCCCGGATTCTTGTCCGGATGATACTGGATGGCTTTCTTTCGGTATGCTTTCTTTATTTCTGCCTCAGAAGCCGACTTGTCGACTCCTAATACTTCATAATAATCTCTTTTAGCCATAATTTGTATTCTCCTTACTGTGCAACAACTACTTTAGCATGGCGGATCACCTTGTCGTTGAGTTTGTAACCCGTCTGTACACAATCCAATACCTTTCCTTTCTGGTCTTCAGCCGGAGCCGGAACCAGTGCAATGGCTTCATGGAAATCAGTATCGAACGCTTCGCCTACAGGTTCCATCTTGTGAAGACCTTCGTGTGAAAGTGTCTTCAGGAACTTCTGCATAATCAGATCCACTCCTTCGTAGATGGCCTGAACGTCATCGGATTTCTGCATGTTCTGCAACGCACGTTCCAGATCGTCCAGTACCGGCAGGATGGCACCCATTGTCTTTTCCGCACCGTTCTTGATCAGTTCGGCTTTTTCCTTCAGCGTACGCTTCCGGTAATTGTCGAACTCGGCCGACAGACGCAGGTACTTGTCTTTCATCTCCTCAACCTGCTTTTGAGCTTCTTCCAGTTCCTTTGCCAGCTTTTCTTCAGCTGTCAGTTCCTTTTCCTGACTGGCTTCCGGCTGGGCTTCTTCAGTCTGTGCGGTTTCTTCCGCCTGCTCCTGCTGTTCCTGCGGTTGCGCGATATTTTCTGTTTCCTGATTCTTTACCGTTTCTTCCTCCTGGGAATTCAGTTTTTCTTCTGTACTCATATCGTTATTTTTTTATTTATTCTTACATGGGTTATATTAGCCGGATGAGAACTGTCTTTTTCCTCCGGCGGCTGTCTGGAAACAAGCCTGCTCTTTTGACAGCAAAAATTGTGCCTTGACGATTTGGCAGGATATTCTGCAGGGAAATACGGAAAAAATGTCATGATGTCAGACTTTTTGCCAGTCCTCCGGTGAAAAACAGGTGCTGGCATTCGGATTTTCTGTCATAAATGCCGGTTTTGTCCGGTATTTTCTCTCCGGGAAGTACACGGAATGTGCTTATTATCGGATTTACTTCGGTTATTCCAGCTATTTTCCGTATCTTTGCAAAAATAATTATTTAAACTAGGTATATAAGGCATGATAACAGTTTCGAACGTAGCCGTACAATTTGGTAAAAGAGTATTGTATAATGACGTGAATCTGAAGTTCACGAACGGTAACATCTATGGTATTATCGGTGCAAACGGTGCAGGAAAATCTACATTCCTGAAGGTCATTTCAGGAGAACTTGATCCGACCAAGGGTAGTGTGACACTGGGTCCGGGAGAGCGTCTTTCTGTATTGAGTCAGGACCACTTCAAGTTTGACGAACATACCGTACTGGATACGGTCCTGATGGGACATACCGTATTGTGGGATATCATGAAGCAGCGCGAAGCCCTCTATGCGAAAGAGGATTTTACGGATGAGGACGGTATCAAGGCCGCAGAACTGGAAGAGAAGTTTGCAGAACTGGAAGGCTGGAATGCCGAAAGTGATGCTGCCATCCTGCTGAGCGGACTGGGTATCAAGGAAGACAAGCATTATTCGCTCATGGGCGACCTGAGCGGTAAGGAGAAGGTACGTGTCATGCTGGCACAGGCATTGTTCGGTAACCCGGATAACCTGCTGCTGGACGAGCCGACCAACGACCTGGATATGGAAACCGTTACCTGGCTCGAGGAATATCTGTCGAATTTCGAGCATACCGTGCTGGTAGTGAGCCACGACCGTCACTTCCTCGACTCTGTATGTACGCACACTGTCGATATCGACTTCGGAAAGGTGAATCTTTTTGCCGGAAACTATAGCTTCTGGTACGAATCAAGTCAGCTGGCGCTCCGTCAGCAGCAGAACCAGAAGGCCAAGGCTGAGGAAAAGCGAAAAGAACTGGAAGAATTTATCCGCCGTTTCTCTGCCAATGTGGCTAAGTCTAAACAGACTACCAGCCGTAAGAAGATGCTGGAAAAACTGAATGTGGACGAAATCAAGCCTTCTTCGCGTAAGTATCCGGGTATCATCTTTACCATGGACCGTGAGCCGGGTAACCAGATTCTGGAAGTTTCCGGACTGCGGGCAGAGACTGAAGAAGGTGAAGTGCTTTTCAACGACGTTAACTTCAATGTGGAGAAGGGAGACAAGATTGTGTTCCTGAGCCGCAATCCGCGTGCGATGACTGCCTTGTTTGAAATCATCAACGGCAACCGTAAGGCACAGGCGGGACACTACAGCTGGGGAGTGACGATTACCACTGCCTACCTGCCGCTGGACAATACTGATTATTTCAACTGCGACCTGAACCTGGTCGACTGGCTGAGTCAGTATGGTGAGGGAAATGAAGTGTATATGAAGGGCTTCCTGGGACGTATGCTTTTCTCTGGCGAAGAGGTATTGAAGAAGGTGAACGTGCTTTCGGGAGGTGAGAAAATGCGTTGTATGATTGCCCGCATGCAGTTGCGCAATGCCAACTGTCTGATTCTGGATACTCCGACCAACCACCTCGACCTGGAGTCTATTCAGGCATTCAACAACAACCTGAAGATTTACAAGGGAAATATCCTTTTCTCTTCACACGACCACGAGTTTATCGAAACGGTGGCCAACCGTATCATCGAACTGACTCCGAATGGAATCATCGACAAGATGATGAGCTACGACGAGTACATTTCTTCGGATCATATCAAGGAGATGCGTGCACGTATGTACGGTGACAACTGATAAAAGACTGCGGATATCGCATAAGGAAGAGCTGTTCGGGCAACCGGGAAACCGGGCCGGAACGGCTCTTTTTTTGTTTGCTCTTATCTTTGCTTTGCTCATTTCTGTTTTTTATTTCTGCCCTTCTTCACCTTTTTTCTTTGTCCTGGTTTCCTTTGCCTTTTATTCTTCACTTCTTTCTCCTTACTTCTTTTTTCCCACCTCTTTTCCCCTCTTTTTATCCTCTCCTTAATTATTCCCCACTTTGTTATTTTTCCGTCTGAATCTCCCGCCTGACAAAAAAAAGTATCCCCCCACAAGCATGTGTAAGAACAGAGGCTTGTGAGGGGAAAGTGTATGAAGGAAATCAGGGTTAATCTAAAAATTCTCCTCCAAAGGAAAGTGGTAACAGGTCCTTCGTACCGTTTACCAGATAAATTTCGTTTTTGCTATATAGTAAAATCCGCATGGGCTTTCCATAACGCTGCTCTGTTTCGAGCAATACCTGCCGGCATGCACCGCAGGGAGGAATCGGCCGGTCCAGGTATCCGGACTGGCTTCGTGCCGCAATGGCCAATGTATCGACTGCCTGGTCGGGATATTCGGAATTAGCATAAAATAACGTAGTGCGTTCCGCACAGATTCCCGACGGATAAGCCGCATTTTCCTGGTTGGTTCCCGTAATAATCTTTCCGTTTTCCAGCAAAGCGGCAGCGCCTACCGAGAAATGGGAATAGGGAACATAACTGCGATGGGTGGCTTCCTTAGCCATGTCAATCAGTTTCCGGTCAGTTTCGTTTAGTTCTTCATATTGAAGGGAACGGATGCATATTTCAATTTTTACTTCCTTCATGGGTGTTGTTTCATGTTTATACACAAATATAAAGAAAAGAATTGGGATTTCCTAGCATATTTGTTTTTTTTATCTGAATATTTTATCTTTGTACGTCTCACTAAAAATAGTTGTATGAAATTTTTTAATTGGCTGATATGTGCGGGGTTGTGCTGCACCGTCCTGTCGGTTTCGGCACAGTCGCGCAACAAGGCATATGAAGATTATATCAAGAAATATCGCGGTATTGCAGTCGATGAGATGAAGCATTACCGCATTCCTGCCAGTATTACCTTGGCGCAGGGACTGCTGGAATCGGGGGCCGGAAAGAGCCTGCTGGCCCGCAAGTCGAACAATCACTTCGGAATCAAATGTGGAGGTTCCTGGGACGGACCTTCGGTCAGACACAATGACGATGCGCCCAACGAGTGTTTCCGCGCCTATAAACATGCGCGTGATTCGTACCGTGACCATTCCAAGTTTCTGCGTTCGGGGGCCCGTTATGCCTTTCTGTTCCGTCTGAAGATTACGGATTATGAAGGGTGGGCAAAGGGACTGAAGAAGGCCGGATATGCGACCGATCCCCGCTATGCGACCCGTCTGATCAATATCATCGAACTATATGACCTTGACCAGTACGACCGGAAGGGAGGATTGAAGTGGGCAGAAGAGTTCCCGAATCCGCACCAACCTTATCTGGCCAATGAACTGCTGTACATCATTGCCCGCAAGGGGGACACGTTCAAGAGTATCGGGAAGGAGTTTGACATTCACCGCCGCAAGGTGCGTACCTACAACGACTTGCCCAAGGATTATGAATTTCAGGGAGGAGAGATCGTGTATCTGGAGCAGAAGCGTCGCCGGGCTACGAAAGACCATATCGTGTATGTGGTACGTGCCGGAGATTCGATGTATTCGATTTCCCAGATGTTCGGTATCCGTCTGGACCGGTTGTATAAGCTGAACAAGATGAAGGCCGATGCTCCGGCACCGAGTGTGGGAGATATCTTGCGCCTGCGCTGATTGCTTTCGTGAAGAGAAGAGAGCAGGAGAGGGGCGGTGAACGGTACGGACTGAAAGTACGGAGATATTACGTGTAAGTAAGTAAGATAGATAGAATGAAATGACGAAGCGTCCTGCAGTGGCTTGTAAAAGCACATCTGCAGGACGCTTCGTTTGGTATCCGGACAACTGATCTGTCCGACCGTTGTCCGGTTACCGGCCGGATGGTTTACATCGTGCCGTAAGCCTTATGGAAGGCTACTACGGCTTCGATTCCTTTCCGGAAAATATCGAGTGAGAAATTCTCATTCGGAGAATGGATGGCATCACTTTCCAGTCCGAAGCCCATCAGTACGGTCTTGATACCCAGTATCTGTTCGAAATCACTGATGATCGGAATACTTCCCCCACGGCGCACTGCCAGCGGTTTTTTGCCGAATGCCTCGGTAAATCCCTTTTCGGCAGCCTTGTATGCCGGCAGGGTAATCGGGCAGACATATCCTTCTCCTCCGTGCATCGGAGTTACCTTTACCTGTACGTATTCGGGAGCCAGCCGGGTGAAGTAATCTACGAACAACTGTGAAATCTTTTCGTGGTTCTGGTGCGGAACCAGTCGGCAGGATACCTTGGCATAGGCTTTCGACGGGAGTACGGTCTTCGAACCTTCTCCGGTATAGCCTCCCCAGATGCCACATACGTCGAAGGAAGGACGGCAACTGTTGCGTTCCAGGGTAGAATATCCCTTTTCTCCTTTCAGTGCCTTTACTCCGATGGCTTCCATGTATTTCTTTTCATCGAACGGAATGTGAGCGATCATTTCCCGTTCTTCGGCCGGTACCTCTTCCACATCGTCGTAGAAATGCGGAATGGTGATGCGTCCGTCTTCGTCAATTACTTGTGCCAGCATGCTGCACAGCGTATTGATGGGGTTTGCTACGGCACCTCCGAAATGTC
Organism: Phocaeicola faecicola; assembly: GCF_013618865.1. Taxonomy (GTDB): domain Bacteria; phylum Bacteroidota; class Bacteroidia; order Bacteroidales; family Bacteroidaceae; genus Phocaeicola; species Phocaeicola faecicola. Next base: position 27,544 of record NZ_JABSOE010000050.1, on the reverse strand, counting down.
CGGAGTGCAGGTCACGGTTCGGACCGGTCACCTCAATTTCCCAGTAAGCCAGTCCCCGCAGTCCAGTGGTCAGTGAGGGAAGGTCGGCACCCAGCATACTGGTATCGGATACCAGAATCACGTCGGCCTTCAGCAGGTCCTTGTGCGCTTTCAGGAAGGCGTTCAGGCTCGGAGAACCGATTTCCTCTTCACCCTCGAAGATGAATTTTACATTGTGCGTCAAGGCTCCTTCCTTTACCAGGTATTCGAATGCCTTGACCTGTATCATCGACTGACCTTTGTCGTCGTCGGCTCCGCGCGCCCAGATGCGTCCGTCGCGTACTTCCGGTTCAAAAGGCTGACTCTTCCAGAGTTCCAGCGGTTCGGCCGGCATTACGTCGTAATGTGCGTATATGAGTACGGTCGGTGCGTCGGGTGAGACTCTTTTTTCGGCATATACCAGCGGGTTACCTGCCGATGGCATGACGTGTGCTTCGTCAGCACCGGCTTCCAGCAGCAGCTGTTTCCATCGTTCGGCACAGGCCAGCATGTCATCTTTATGCTCGGGAAGAGCACTGATACTCGGGATTCGGATCAGACTGAACAGTTCTTCCAGGAAGCGCTGTTCGTTGGCTTGTATGTATTGTTTTATTTCCATGATATTTATTGTGGTTGGTTAGATTAATTCATTAGGTGGATGAAAGGCTCCGGTTACAGCCGGCTGGCCTTATCCAGCAGGTAATAGTCGAGCAGAGTCATGGCCGCCATGGCTTCCACTACCGGTACCGCACGGGGCAGTACGCAGGGGTCGTGCCGTCCTCTGGCCTTCAGTACCGTTTCATTACCATGGATGTCCACCGTCGGTTGTTCCATGAGTACCGTAGCCACCGGCTTGAAAGCTACCCGGAAGTAGATGTCCTGGCCGTTGCTGATACCGCCCTGAATACCTCCCGAACGGTTGGTTCTCAGGTCTATTTTCCCGTCGTGGTTGTAGAAGATATCGTTCTGCTGACTGCCTCTTTCTTCCATGTGCCCGAATCCCTGTCCGTATTCAAAACCTTTCACGGCATTGATGCTGAGCATGGCCTGCCCCAGGGCGGCATGAAGTTTTCCGAAAACCGGCTGTCCCAGTCCGATAGGGCAACCCTTTATCACGCAGCCGATGATACCTCCGATGGTATCTCCCTCTCCCTTGATGCGGTAGATATAGTCGGCCATTTCCCGGGCCAGTTCCGGATCGGGACAGCGTACCGGGTTCTGTTCGGCCAGGCTGAGGTCGTAGCTGGAGTAATCCTTATCGAGGGCAAATTTTCCCACCTGTGCCGTAAAGGCCGTAATCTGCACGCCCAGCTGTCTGAGTGCCAGTTTTGCAATGGCTCCTGCCACCACCCGTGCAATGGTTTCCCGTGCCGAAGAGCGTCCGCCTCCCCGGTGGTCCCGGATACCATACTTCTGTGTATAAGTATAGTCGGCATGCGAAGGGCGGAAGACCTCCTTCATGTTGTCGTAATCATTGGAATGCTGGTTGGTATTCCATACCACAAAACCGATGGGACATCCCGTAGATACCCCTTCGTATACACCTGAGAGCAGTTCCACTTGGTCCGCCTCCTTGCGTGACGTTGTGATAGCCGACTGCCCCGGCCGGCGCCGGTCGAGCTCCTGCTGTATGAAATCCATGTCGATTGCAATTCCCGAGGGCAGTCCGTCGATGACGCCTCCGATTGCTTTTCCGTGCGACTCCCCGAAACTGGTAAGCCGGAACAGATTGCCAAAAGTATTGTTGTACATATAAGTTAATGTAAATTCGAAATAAGAATAAATATAATCTGTTGTTAAATAGGAACATAGCGGTAAAAACCTCAAATGGATGGTACTGAATGATAACATCCGAACGTTTTCTGCCATATTCTCAGTGTCTAAAGTTACAGAGATTTATCGTATGGCCGATGATTTTTGCAGGGAATTTGCATTCCAGACAGGAAAAATGTATGATTGAAGGCAAGATAACCCGCCATCCTGACATCGGTCGCTTATCGGCCGCCGGCATCCTGTATCCTACTTCCTGTCATTTCGTGGTAGATTGCTTGTCCCTGCAGTTGGTAGCTACGAAAAGAAACCCGCCATTGAGGTGAAGTTCTCAATGGCGGGCAACTTGCTGTTTCCTGATTTTATATCGGACTTGCATTATTTATCGGTATCCACAATAATCGTTTCACCTACTTCCCAGTCGGCAACTGACGTCGAAACCGAAATATTGCTGTCACCGTCAATTTCTATTTCAAACGTATGGACCTTTCCCGGTTCCAGTGTCAAACCGTTCAGTTTCTCAATGGTATATTTAAACACCTTATTACCGTTCTTTACGGTAAACAATTCCGTACCGCGTTCCAGTTTCTGAGGTATCACGGTTGCCTTGGCATATGTATCATTGTCTCCAAAACTGTTCAGCACATTTACCTGGCCCAGGCTTACACTTCCTTTCTGAGACTCTGAATCCGGAATCATTTCACCGGTCTTCATGTTCAGATTACCCGACATCCACAGGTTGTTCAAAGTCACACTGACTTGTTTTTCCAATACGGCCCTGGTTCCGGGAGCAGCTTTTACTCCAATTCTTATGCCCGAACATACGTGAGAAAACAGAATCTCAGAATTGCTTCCGTCTGACGTTACTTTCTTTGCAGCATGCAAAAGGTTGTTATCCATGTAGTCGGTTTCAGTCTGCACGGCATTCACGGTGTGCTTGTAGACCATCGGCATCGATTCGTTTTCCCTCCATTGCGTCATCTTTCCATACACGGCATATAAGGTCACGTCATGGTCTTCCGGGAAATACATGGTTCCATCGGCATAAGACAGGTTTCCGTTCTTATCTACCACGAAAGGCTTCATCACGAACTCTCCTTCATTATATACGTCTGCAAAGACATATACGTTCAGGTTCTCTCCCAAGTTGCCATTTTCTTTCAGATAGGCATCCATGTTGCAACTCAGTTCCATCTTGTCATACAGCTCATCCGGATTTTCCGTATTTTCCGTGACATTGCCTTTCAGACTGTAAAATTTTCCAGCTCTGAATACACCTGTTGCCGGGAATTTATAAGAATACAATTTGTTACGGTCATCGTATACTCTGAGCGTAAGCGACTTGCCGGTCAGATCGGTTGGAGGCACCATCAGGTATCCTGTTACGGTAGTATTTGCCTCACATTCCACGTTTTTCAAGGCTAAGCTAAGCGACTTGTTCTTCTTGACCGGAACATAGGTTGGAGTCTCATCTTCCAGATTATAATATCCTTCAATCATGAACTCCTCATTTTCAGTGGCAAGTCCCATTTTTTTAACCACCATTTTTTCGGGAACATTTGCCACTAACTGAACCATAGCCCCCATATGGGTAAATTCAAATACCAGACGTCCGTTTTCCGGAGCCGTACCGGTTGCATTTAGGAAATCATAGCTTCCTGTGGCAGCCGTACTGTTGTTTCCGTCTTGCGACTGTCCTTTATAATTCACCCATATTTTATTTTTCGAGTTCTGTCCGTCAAAATATTTTCTGCTGAAAGGGTAGTACGCATAATAAGTAGAACTTTTTTTCAATTCCCAGCTTCCGCCTGAAAACACCGCATTGGCAGTACCGGCTCCTGTCTGCATGGCAAACGTAACCTGGTCGCCCTGCGATGGGAAAATTCCCAGTGTATCATTTTCTGCCCAAGTGAAGATAGCTCCATTTTCATTCACCTCCAGATGGGTCCGTGAATGTTCGTCTCTCTCAAAATTTTTCACCGAGAACATCACTTCATGCGGTTCAACTCCCGGGATTTCCTCTTTTCCATTGCTTAATTCTTCGTAATTGTGAGAGCAAGCCCCCATACACACAGCCATGGAAAAGATTCCCATCCCCCAACATATTCTTTTATTCATAATTCGAGATTCTAAATTCATACGTATGTATTATTTTACCAGATACTATTCGCAGGCCATGAGTCATCCCACTCAAAATCGGGAGTCGTTCCTCCGGGATTCCCATTGCTACTGCCGCATAAAACTCCTTCTGCCTCAAATTTCATCACCCGAACCTCCGGCTTAATATACATTTCTTTCATCTTGATATTTCAATCTGTTTTAATAAATATGCAATCCGACGCAAAAACAATGCCTGATTTGAAAAAACAAGACTTGCCGACATTCACTCTTTTTTCTTGTACCGTCAGTCGGCAAGTCTTGCTCTCAGGCTATTGGTCTTTTATCAGTCATTCCGCATTTTGAATGATTATTCCACGCCATAAATATACTCAACCGCAGATTTCTTGAATCTTACAGTACGGGTATTGTTGGCTCCGGCTCCGTTGTGTTCCAGATTATTTCCTCCCCGGTACAACCAACCGGTAGTAGAAGGATTATAATTGGCAAACAACAGCCAGTTGTGGTTGATACCACTTCCGTTCCACTGACATCCCACACCATACAGCGTCAAAGATTCCGTTCCTTTTCCCTTCAGACTCCTGATGGTAATGAATCTGATATCCGACAAGGTTCCTTCTCCGATAACCGCTTCTGTTCTTTTATCCATAAAAATCTCGCTGCGATAAGTCTCGCCTCCGTTAATCGGATTAAAAGGAGCCGGAGAAGTTGGGACTGAAAAAGCTCCCAAGATTCTATTATAATCATCTAATGTCGGCATTTCGTATCCTTCCGGAGACAATGCTTTTGGGTCCTGGTGGTTGATATGCTGTGATTCATTCGATTTATAACCTTCCAGCGTAAACGTTCCATTATTATTCACCACTGTCATTGCCTGTCCGGATGTTCCACCGTAAGCCGAATTCCATACCTTCAGGAAATCCTCATTGCTGCAAGTCTTCAGATATTCCAGAACGGTCTGTCCCGTAGTTCTCGTCGGATCCTGCGCACACAAGATCTGGTCATTGAAGTCGCGGGAATTGCCAATCGCATTAAACTTGCACCACCATATATCATTCAAGAGAATTACCGGCAAGCCGAAGTTTCTTCTTTTGATTGTATACTCCTGTCGGTTTCCCTTATTGTCGCTGACGATCAGTTTCGCAGACTGTACTCTTCCGTCAGCTTCCGGGTCATTGGGTTTCCAGCCAGCCTGGATGATATACGAATTGCGGTTTCCTTCCGACGGTACCAGTCTGACCCAAGGGTTCGACTGAGATACTTCCAAAGACAAGGTCTTGCCTTCGCCTACGGTATACGTACCTAAATTACCGTCAATATAGCGTCCGAAATCGCACTCATAGTTTTCGTTATTGAAGTCCAGCATACCTTCGAGAGTATCATCGTTTTCCTCGAATACTACGGTCAGACAGTCTTCCTCATAAACTTCCGTTAACCCTTTCCGTCTGAACTGAAGCTTTGCCTCTTCCAGCGGACAATTAGGAGCCAGGAGTTTCTTGCTGATTCTGAACATGTTTCTTTCCGCCAGGGTAGCTGCTTCCGGATTGATATGAGTAACTTCCAGCCACTCATTTCCTCCGCCTACATATTCCAGCTCCTCACCACAGTTCAGTGCAAGATCGAATGTTCCAGAAAGGTATTTCGCTGACACACCTCTTGCGTCCGGAAGAACAGTAGCTCTGTCGTTCAGCGCACTCTGTTCCTCATTCACCGTGATAAAGCTTCCCCGGTCAGGAGCAAGGATCTCGTCCTCTTCCCGGTTCCATTCATTTACCGTGATACTGTGCAGGCTACCGTCACGACCTATCTGCAGGGTGTAGACCTTATTACGCAATATCTGTGCGGGAAGTTTGGCCGAATGCACCTTTCCGTCGGGCATCGTAACTTCTACCGTAGCCTCTGAATTTATCTGTTCATAAGCATACAGCACTCCAGTCTGATCTTCTCCGTTCAAAGTGCCATCCGCTGTTGTCAGGTCAACCCGTCCGGCATCCGAAGGAATCGAAAGAGGTACTCTTTCAATCAGATAGGACTTTCCAGCCATTCCTTTCAGCGCAAGGCTTTTGACTTCAGTACCCGGAAAAGCATATGTGACGTCAAAACGGGCAACTCCCCGTTTCATGGTTACTGCATACTCTGCTACATCATCCTTGACTTCCACTTTCCCGATCATGAAGTTCAACGGCTTCTGTGAATCGTCCAGGTCTATGGTCGCATCCTGCCAGCGTTCTTCAGTCATTCCGCTATTTACAGTCGGGTTCACCTTGCCTCCTTCATTGGCTACCAGGTAAAGAGAGCCTGCTCCTTCCAAGGGAAGCTTCAGCTCTGCTTCCGACGGCTGCGACGTTCCTTCAGCACCCAATTCCCCATTCTTGAAGAAAAAGTATTTTACGTTTTCCACATTGTAAGTTGCCGGGAAATCCATGGATACTCTCGACAATTTTCCTTCGTATTTGTGCGTTACCGTATCTTCGTTACTACATGATGCCAATACCAGCCCCAATGCAGAGAGGATATATAACAGTTTATTTTTCATCATTCGTTTATTCATTAATAAATATATTCTACAGCCGATTTCTTACATCTGATGGCTCTTGTTTTCGTATTGTTGTGTCCTGTTCGCTTAAACCAGGTTGCCGACTGATCATCAATGTGGCCTTCCATTGTCCATGAATTTCCGTTTCCGGAATTGGTCGCAAAAATGATGTCATCCGAACCTATATTTCCTGGACCGGCCTCCCATTGATGTCCCCAGCCGAAGATTACCACATGTTTGCTGTTGTCATTGATATATGCTTCTTCGCAGAAATCATAGAAACCGATTTTTCCGTATGCGGCTTCATCTATGGTAATTGCCCGGTTGCCGTGAAAATACTTCATTCTGAAACTGTCATCACCGCTCATGTTGTTGTTATAAACTATAGAAGTAGTCGGGAGTTTATAGTCATACGAAGCAACCAGTCTTCTGAAATCATTATCCGATGGCATCTCATACCCAGAAGGAGCCATTTGCTTGCTCTGTGTATTGATATTTACCGATACATTCGCATTGAATCCGGCATATTCAAACTTGCCATCCGACAAAGTAAGCGTCAATCCTTCCAGATTTCCTCCCTGGTACTGGTCGCCCATGACAGCCCTGAGCTGTTCCAGAGTACAGTCGTTCAGATATTCGAGCAGATTACCTTCCTTCACCGGATCTGCACTTGAAAGTATCTGATCCTGGAAATCATTGGCCGTACCTTTCAGGTTGTATTTGCACCACCAGTTTCCGGCTACATAAGCCACCGGAAGTCCATAATTCAGACGACTTATCGTATACGTTTCCATGTCCGAACCGTCCAAGTTGCTGATTTTCAGTTTTACAGCCTGCTTTCTACCGTTTGCTGTGGAGTCATTGGGCTTCCATCCCCCCAGAAGTCGTAAGGCCTCAGTGCCATCTTCTGCTTTTTTCAAGATAGCCCAACTGTCCTCTCCGGACTCAAACTCCAGTTCCGCCTTCATTCCTTCCGGCACAATCAGGCGTGCATACTCCCCATCAATATAACGGTTAAAGTCATAAGCCGTTCCCTCCAGGAACGAAAGCATACCGGTCATCTGTACAGGATTCGGCTCAAATACCAGTACAATACGTCCTTTCATCATTCCATTACTGTCGAACGATTCCAGGTAAGAATACTGCAGAGGCACTCCGATTCTCTTCAGGTTGCTTGTGATATTCACCATCGTCAATTTATTCAATGCCGTACCGTTGCGGGTTGCATTCTGTGCCACGGATACTTCTGCAAGATCAAGACTGCCGTCGGTTCTTACCGTCATTCCTTCCTCCGTATTTATTGCCAGAGAAAGAGTCTTGTCATTATACGGAATAAATACCGAGTCACCGCGTTCATTCACTCTTGCACCATTCAACTGCGAACTTCCTACATTCACTTTAGCCAGTGTAATCACAGACGATTCATTGTCCTGACCGTTTTCCCAGTCGTTTTCGGTAAGCTGTATGCCCAGTTTCGCTCCGTTGCCGTACACCTTCAGGGTATACAGGCTGTTTCGCTTGATCTTTGCAGGCAACTTTTCCTTCAGTTCCATCAGGCGTCCGTTTACCGTCGCTTCTATTACCACTTCCGGAGTTCCTGTCTGCTGCTCATGCAGGTACATCAAACGGCTCTTGCTGTCAGTCAGTCCGCCATCCGCAAAGTTCAGGACGATATTCGTCAACTGTAACCCTTCGGGAGTTCCTGTTTCATGAGGGAAGAGGAAACTTCTGTCGGCTGCACCTTTTACGGTGATACGGTTAATCACCACTCCTGAAACCTGCATGCTCAAGTCGAGTCGCGCCACACACCGATTCATCACAATCGGTTCCCAATGGTACGAGTCCACATCAATCACACCCAGCATGACCGGATCCAGTGTACTGTCCAACTGACCTGTCATCACCATCTCCTTGAACGCTGTCTCGGTTGCTCCATAAGTCGGAATCACCTCCTTGGGAGCATTGGCTATGAAGTAGCATTTTTTTGCGCTGCTGCCGATGGTCAGACTGAATTGGCCGTTTTGGTCCACCTTAATATTTTCTCTGACCATTACCAAGGCTCCTTCCGCATCAAAAGCCACTGCCGTAAAATATCCGGAGTAATAAGAAACCTCACCGTCTCCCTCAGACCCTCTGCTTTCCATCAGCTGGCCCGATAACACTCCGTTGCTGCTTTTTTCAGAAAATAAATCCTGATTGTTGCATGCCTGCATGATTCCCGAAAGAAATATTGCTGCTATTATATTTTTAATGTAAACCGATCTTGTCACGTCTTAAATCTTTTTAATCATTAATACTTGTTTGGATTGCTTGAACTGTTCAGATAGTTTTTTGAGTCAATAGGCATCTGACGCAGATTGTTGACATAAAAATTATTCATCAATTCCTCAGCCCAGGGACCATACGTAAATGAACTGCTATGTCCATATCCCATAACGTGTCCTAATTCATGGAACATGATATTGCATGAATAGGTGTTCCAGTAATGCTCGAACCAAGCCTGCTGGTAGGCTCCATATGAGCTTCCTCCACCTAATCCCAACACACCATTGCCCGCATAAACCAGTCCTACCTGCAGGGTACGCTGCTGTCTCATCTGCTGCAGAACCCTCTCCACCTGAATCGGATTCTTGTTGTCGTCATAAAGCTTGTCAGCATTATCTCTCAAGATCTGCTCATGCTCAGGCATATCTATCATGTAGGTAAAATTGAGGAACAAGGCAACCGACTCACGGATGTGTACCGGGCGTATTCCCATCCAGTTGCCTACAGGTCCACCGTCTGGTCTGTCTGGGTCGCCACCGTAAAGTCCCCAGTAAATTGTCCACCCATGTTTGATTTTCTCTATTTTTTTCCAAAACTCCTCTGTCGACTCAATCTTAAACTGTGCGGTTTTCAACTGTGCGGCCGTGAGTTTCTGTATGTTAATCAAGCGTCCGCTTTCTCCTTTGCACACCGTAGGCTTTTTCAGCATCGGAACATCCAGATACGCATCTCCGAATGCCGGGATGGTATCCAGATAGGCAAAATCGAACCATTCTTTGCTCACCTCTGGAATCAAGGCCTTTACCGTGATATGTCCCAGATCGCGCGGAGAATAAAAACGCATATGAAACTGACCTTCGTCTGTTACGGACAACTGCAAGGGAGCAGATGTGTTAAATGAGCGCTGGCTCATATCTGTATACACCGCTTTCTTCTCGTCATCCTGCAGAATCTTCTTGTGATTGCCGTGTTTATATGCTGCTGAAGATACAAACATCGTTCCTCTGTTATCTTCCGGATGATCTACGTCTGTATTGACAGTGGTAATCTGATTGGGAAGTATCTTTATCCCGCTGAATCCATAGGTCTGCGACAGGCTTCCTCCTGTATATGTTCGGCTGACCATTCCAATTTTTCCACTCATTGTCTGGCCTTCAACCGTTGGCATAAACAGATACTCTCTTTCGTTCGACAGATTCAGTTCACGCAGCGTGGTCGTGCTCTGTCCCGAGAAATGTTTGTCGGCTGTCATCGAAGTATAGAATCTGGGAGTTTTTGCATTTGCCACATTTTGGGTTACTGAATATTCTACATAGATATTCTCGAAGTCAAAATTAAATTTCACCTTACCCACAATTCTGTGCTGCGTCACTGTTCCCCCGTTCAGGATGGTTTCCTGTTTACCGTCTGCCGATTCTGTAATGGTGACATCAAAAGGAGTGTTCGAATAGAAATACTCACAGTCCAACGGCTTGCCTAAATCTTCCGGGAAACTCAGCCACACGTCATTCACGTTCGTGATCTTATTGACTGTAGCACCATCGTTTTCTTTTTCCCCTTTTACCCCCAGCACCAAAAGCCGGTAGCTTCCTTCATGCAATCCTTCTGCGACAATTTCAGCAGTTTCTGGCTTGTATTTGGATTTGATATCCGTCATTACTTTCCCGGTTTCATCTACTATATAATAGTCGAGAAAATCATAGACAGCCTGAGTGACTGTTTCCCCACTGCGCGTTACCGCATCCTCAAACCCCGCCGAATAAAGTCTGAAAACCGCTTCATTCTTTTTACTGTTACCAATATTTTCGCTAATTTCGAACTGTTCCGTACATGAAGTGCTTGCAAACAGTATGCAAGCCAAGAATAGCCCTTTTTTAATCATAAAAAATTAATAATAATCTTGTTGTTTATACCAATTAAAAATACCTATTGTAGTGTTTGTTTCAGTGAAACTACTATCCTAAGAACAACCGGAAAATTCAAAATGTTCATGCCTTTTTTCATCGGTCTGATAAAATAGCCCATCGGCGGGCACCGGTATTGGGGGCATCCCATTGAGTATCAAAGTTTAGGCAACTCTTTGCTTTTTTTGATTAAATATATTTTTACTTAATAAAATAAATAATAACTAATTTAAACCGTATTCTTTTAAACGTAAACAGAATCCCCCTTTGTTGCTTACAATTCAGTAAATATACAATTAAATAAGAAAAGATATAGAACTAACGGCTGAATCCGGGAAAATGGCATTTTCAGAAAAGAAGGTTGCGCGGGAGCCGGAAAGGAGTGGACATAAAAAAAGAAGAACGTTGCACCGTGTCTTCGTGCAACGTCCTTCGGTCGTCATTGCCTGTGACTGTAATAGGCAAAGTTATCTTGATTGCAGATCAGAACTTGCTTCCCGCTCCTCCGCCACCGAAGTCGCCTCCGCCGAAACTGCCTCCGCTGAATCCGCCTCCGCCTCTGCCTCCGAATCCACCTCCGAAGAAGGGGCCGCCCAGGAACGGACCGCCGTTACCGCCCCGGTGGTGAGGAGAATCGTCGTCATTCACCCGGCGCTGCCGGCGGAGCGTATGGCCGCACTGGCTGCAGCGGTAGACGATTTCTTCCGTACGGATGCCGTTGATATTCGATACGGTGCGGACCGACAACTGCCGTAAGGTGTGACGGTGGCAGTTCGGGCATTTGCTGCGCTGGCGGACACTGAGCCAGAGCAGCAGCGGGACCGCAATAAAACATCCTCCGAGGATCAAGAGCAGCCACAGACTGTCTCCTTCCTCTTCCGGACCGGAAAGCGGACTGCCGGTACCGTCCAGCCGTTGTCTGACGGCCTGTACGCCGGCCAGCATACCTTTGTCCCAGTCTCCACGCGAGAAGGCCTGGTTCATGTAGCGCACCTGAATCTGCTTGCAGACTGCATCCGGCAGGTCGCCTTCGAGTCCGTATCCCGTAGCAAACTGGATGCAGCGTTCTTCCGTTACGAGCAAGATGACCAGACCGTTGTCTTTTTCTTTTTGTCCCACTCCGTTTTTCCGTCCCAGTTCGTAGGCAAACTCGAAGCAGTCGCCCCCTTCAATCTGCTTTACGGCCACGACCAGCGTCTGAACACCGGTCTGCTGCTCCAGGGCAAACAGGGTAGTGTCCAGTGCAGCTACCGTAGCAGGAGAGAGGATGCCGTCCGGATTGCTGACATACCTCATCCGGTTTTGCAGATGCACCATGGGCACATCCTCCACCCGGTAGGCAGGAGTCTGGGCCATGACCGGAAGCAGCAGTCCCCAAAACAGGACGAGCAAATAGCATGTCTTTTTCATCATGACGGTCAGAATTTCACTTCAGGTGCCTTTTCGCTGCCTTCTTCGGCTTCGAAGTACGGACGTTTCTCAAATCCGAACATGCCTGCGAAGATGTTCTTCGGGAAACGGCGGATGTTGGTGTTGTAAGCCTTTGCCACCTCGTTGAACTTGCGGCGCTCTACGCTGATGCGGTTCTCCGTACCTTCCAGCTGTGCCTGAAGCGTCTGGAAATTCTCGTTGGCCTTCAGGTCTGGATAGTTCTCCGTTACGGCCAGCAGGCGGCTCAGGGCACTGCCTACGGCTCCCTGCGCTTTCTGGTAAGCCTCCATCTTTTCCGGAGTCAGTTCGTCTATACTGATAGTGGTCTGAGTAGCCTTGGCACGGGCCGACACCACTGCATCGAAGGTTTCCTTTTCATGAGCCGCATATCCCTTTACGGTATTCACCAGGTTAGGGATGAGGTCTGCGCGACGCTGGTATTGGTTTTCCACATTGCTCCATGCGGTTCCCACCGCTTCATCCTGAGCGACCATAGAGTTATACGAAGTAATGCCATAGACTACGATTACCGCAAGAACGGCAATAATAATGATCCAAGTTTTTTTCATAAAAGTATTCGTTAAAATTACTATTTATAGCAAACATACGTAAAAACGACGGAATATGCTAATAAATCATAAACAAATCTGCCTTTTTCGTGTCTTTCACGCATCAGCTTGCCTTTGGTCATGGCAGGCGGGAATATGGCAAACCCGCATGCGGAGGTCGGAAAACTTCCGTATGCGGGTCGGTCAACCCACGTGTGCGGGTTGTATAACCTCCGTGCGCGGGTCGGAGAACAGACGGTGAAACGCTGCCGTACCGACCATCGCAGACGAGGCTTTCTATAGAGGCTTTTATTTTTGAGTCAGTGTAACTCCGTCGAGTGAGAAGTAAGCCGGTGTATTCATGCCATATTCTCCGTTGTCACTAGAAGACAGTTCGAAAGTAATGTATGCAGCATCTTTCAGTGCACTCCAGTCGAACCATTCCCAGGTATTGACGATAATCTGTTTGCCGTCACGGAAATCGGCCAGATAATAATCTACCCGACCCACTTCAGACTCATCTGCACGGTGGCCCATAGCAGTCAGTTTAAACCAGTCGCCGGCTTCGAACGGACCTTGTACTGTACCACTTCCGTCATTTCCGTCCTTGATGGCCAGGTAATCATAAGTAGTATTGGTTACCCACGCTCCCTTAAAGGCATATTTTGCCGGGTCTGCCAGCGTGATTTTCGCAGTATTAAAACTGTTTGAGCAGGAAGTCAGGTAAGTCGTACCGAATTTTCCTCTGGCTGTAATGGCGCTCAGGTTATTGAATCCCGGAGTCTCCGTATCGGTGGTGTTGGTGTAGGTAAATCCGCCGCCGAATCCCCAGCTGCCAAAATAATGGTTGCAGATAATCAGTCCGTCATTGTCCTTGAATTCCGTCTTCTGATAGTAACCTTCAGTTTCTCCTTCTGTACCGAGGAACGACTCTTCGCTGCCGCTGAGACGGCCTTCAAAGCTGGTAGTCACGTCCATTGAGGGTGTTTCATTGCTTTCTTCACCACAACTCCACAAGGTCATGCAAAGGCATGCCATAAGTAAATAAGTCAGTTTTTTCATCGTTTTTTATTTTTACTTGGTTATTAATAATGTAAATTCTCTACTCCTGTAATTTCGGTCGACAGTTCCCCGACGTCGCCCGCATCCTGATTGATGGCCGATACCACCTTGACAAAATCGATTTCCTCCAGCATCACCGGTTGCCCGTCTTTCCCCACTGCCCAGTCGATTTTGAACTGGGAGAATTCCGACTGGTTCGGATGGTTGTCGGCATAGCCCCACGGATAAGCGTATGACACCCATGTGCCGTTCTCGTTGACCGCATTGTCCTTCAGCCGGGTGCCCGAGAATGTCATCTGTCCGCGGGTCTCCCACAGCGGATAATACGATTCCTGCAAATGGAAGACATTCCTTCGCAGACTTCCCGATGCCCCCTGGTTGTCCGTCCAGCGGACATCCCCGTCCAGCGGTTCGGGACGATAATAGGTAATCTCATAATTCCGTATTTCCGTATCTTTTCCGTACTCGCTCCCTGCCAGTTCATACCACTCGTCGTCGGGCAGACCGTTCCGGTTAGTATCCTGGGATACCCAGACAATGCCCGGCTCCGAACTGCCGCCCGGGCGGTCTTCCCAGGCATTCGGATTGTAGTACGCATTGCCGTAAATCTTGAAGTCGTATTCGCCCTTGACATTCGGTACCGGCTCGGGAAAACCGACAATGATGTATCCTCCGAAAGCTCCCAGTGAGAGCAGCGAGCGTTTCCGTAGCCGTTCCGTGGCCAGTTCGATGACCTCCTCGCGCGAAGTCATCCCTTCCTTCCATGCGGTAGTAATGGTATTCATGTGCTGTGTGGGGGCCGGGTAATAATCCAGTACCTTGTCGGCAAACCCTTCCGGAGCCTCCGGTTCTTCGGTGCCTCCGGATACGTCACTGGTCTCGTCACGGAAGACCACCGTGTTCGGATTCAGTCCCACGCCGTCTAGGCGGAACTGCAGTTTCCCTTCCGGACTGAAGCAGAGCAGGTCGCCCTCCAGCTGGTAATTGTAGGCTTCGGTAATGTAGATGTTGCTGCTGTACGGATTCACCTGTATCGAATAAGGCCGTTCGATGCGGGTCCCGTCGGAAATGAAGGTCTCACGGATTACCTTTCCCGTCGTCAGATTGAAGACCTTGAAACCCGACTGCTGCGTACGGTAATCGAAATTATACAGATAAGCCAGGTTATAGTCGATGGCAAAATCCATTACCGGTTCGTCGTAACGGGCCGTTACCTCATCCTGCCGGCTGTCGATTTTCACCAGCTGGTAATTGCCTTCTTCTATCTGCTCGCCCCGCGTAACCAGCCAGACCGAATGGTCGGGGCCGGGGAGGACAGGACCCGGATTGGGTCCCACTTCCAGTCGCTTGATTTCGCGGAAGGTTGCCAGATCGATGATGGAGACCGTACGGTCTACGCCGATTCCCTCACTGTCCAGTCCCCCGGAATTGGTGACATACAGTTTACCGTCCTGTACGCAAAGGTCCTCCGGGTTCCTTCCCGCCCGGATTTCACCGTCAATCTCCAGTGAGCCGGTATGAATGCGGGTGACCGTTCCGTCGAACGAACAGACATAGGCATGGTCTTCGTAGAAGGCGATGGCACGCGGCTGGCGGGAACTTCCTTTCTCGTCTACCAGCGACAACTGGCGGACGGACTGTCCGGTCTGCAGGTCGATGATTTCGATGACGCTCGACACATTGACCACGACATACAGTTTGCCGTCGTAAATCTCCATGTCATTGGCCGTATCTCCCAGTCCCCGACGGTTGCAGTTGCGGAAATAATCGTACGTCAGTTGCCCGCTGCCGAACACATACCGTCCCAGACTGCTGTTGTTCAGGTTGAAAAGCCCCTCACTGAGAATGTACATCTCAGCCGTACCATAGTCCTCTATCCCCGTACCCGACTGTCCCGGAGCGGCATCCTTGTCCTCCAGGTCGTCACAGCCGGTGCTTGCGAATCCCGCAATCAGTCCCATCAGGACGTATCTTATGACAGTATCAAACCACTTGTGCTTCATTTTCATGACTTAATATTTTATACCCAGTGATATCCGGAACGAGCGGCCGGGCATTGGAAAATTCTTTATAATCTCGTAATTCTTGTCCAGCAGGTTCAGTACCTCTGCCGAAACCGAAACCGTTGTGCGCTTCAGCGGGAAACTGCGGCTGGCCGACACGCTGTGGTCGGTATATCCCGGAAGCCGGTTCTTCGCCAGGTTCTGTCCGAGTACATACCGTTTCCCCGAAAAGACCAGTGCGTACGAAAGGTTGACCCAGGGAGTCTCTAAACGGGCTTGTCCGGAACCTGAAACCCGGGGGGTATACGCAATCTGATGTCCGTAGGTCTTTCCTTCCATGGTATTCGGGTCGGAATCCGTGACATCAAGAGCCCGCTGGTACGTATAGTTGCCCGACAGCCCGATGAGGTAGCCGGAAGCCGGACGGAAATCCGCCTGTCCCGCGATGTCGATGCCTTTGATATCCACCTTCCCCAGGTTGACTACGCTCCAGACAAACAGGTTCTTGGTAGGAACGGCCACAATCTTGTCGCTCACCCGGTTGTGGTATGCATCCACGGTGGCCGATACATAAGGCAGCCATTCCGTCACATTTTTCGAGTACGTGATGCCCACGTTCACCTGTCGGGTATTCTCCGGTTTCAGTTCCCGGCTCTCGGACTGCCCGTAATAGAGATCGTTGAAGCTGGGCAGACGGAAAATATCTTTGTAGAATACCCGGAACCGGAGGTCTTCGGACGCAAAGGGCTTGAAGGAGGCACTCACGAACGGAGAGAACTTCCGGTAGTTCTGTGCCCGACTGTCGCCGGCTGCCCTGTCGTGGATAACGGTAGCCAGAAGGGAAGCCGACACCGTACACCAGTCGGCTACGTATTTTCCGGCCAGTGCCGTCAGCCAGGAATACCGCTCCGGGCGGACAGGTTTCGGTGCATCGGCATGCAGCGTGTTCAGGCTTCCGTCGGTAGAAAGAGAGAAAGAAAGCCGGTCGAGAACACGATACAATACCGAGGCCGAAAGATAATATTCCTGTTGGTAATAATTGTTTTCGCTGACTCCAGCCGCATTCTTGTAGTCCGGATCCAGGTAGCGCTGGTAGCTCCAGTTCCACTTGCCCGAACACTGGATGACCCACGAACGTGAAAGTTCTTTCTGGTAGCGGCTCTGTACGAAAGCGTTCTTGTCCCAAAGGTGCTGGGAAGAGTAGGGATAATAAAAGGTGGCCGCATTGGGCAGTCCGCGCGACGACTGGTAGTAATAGGCTTTCAGCCGCCACTGTTCTTTATCGGAAAAATTTCCGAAGAGTTCGGATTCGATGCGGAAGGTTTCTACTTCTGTGTTCTGTCTTTTCTCACGACTCGATAGGTCGTTCTCGTCCCCGTAATAGAGGGTATAGGGATATTGGCCGTCGGCACGCATCCATTCTCCGCTGGCCGAAAGGGCCCATTTCTCTCCCAGTTTGCGACTGAACGAGAGGGCCGGATTGAGCAGTCCCCAGGAACCGGTCTTCACCCGGGCTTCTGCGTTCCAGGTCTTTGAACCGTTGAATTGTGGAGTAAGGGTCTGGATGTTCAGCACCCCAGCTGAGGCAAACAGTCGGGCCGGTTGGAAAATCTGGTCGTTCTGTCCGTTGCTCAGCATCAGGCGGTCGACATTCTCCAGCGAGAAACGTCCGATGTCTACCTGCCCTGTCTGGCAGTCGGTTACGGCTATTCCGTCGTAGCTGACTGTCGTGTGCTGGGCCCCCAGGCTTCGGAGAGAAACCGTCTTCAGTCCCCCGATGCCGCCATAGTCTTTCACCGTCACCCCGGCGAAATGTTTCACCGCATCGGATACCTGCAAGGCATTCAGTGCCTTCAGTTCGCTCCGGGACATGACTTGCAGGGGGGCAGCCGCACGGACTTCCCTCGTCTGGTAACGGTCGGAAACGGTAACTTCTGGAAGACTGTATACCTTGGTCGTATCAATTTCTTGTGCATGGGCCTGAATCAGCAGCATGCTCATCCCCGTGGACAGGATGCATATCGTAATTGTTCTCATTTTCCCCTAAAATGACTCCGAGGAAGGCATGCGAAACAACTGATTCTCTGTGAAGGATCATCAATCATTTTACGCTTTTTCCTCGAAAGCGGTAAAAGATAATGTGTATGGGCAGGTCTTCTGACTCATTCCTTTCCAGCGAGCCTTCCCGGCCGTGGCCAGTGGCATCCTCGTTGGAACGGTTGCATGGAATTTACAGCAGCGGGACTGTTCAGGACTTTCACCTGATTCCCTTTTGATCGTGCTTGTCTTTCCTGAGCGGGCAGGAGGCAAGCGGCGAACCCATACACCTGATAATTTATGTATTCCCCAATCGGAATTAATCGATGTACTTACCGACAAAGGCAGCTACCTTCTCGGTATAAAGTTGCGGATAGCGCAGGTACGAGGTGGCATGGTCTGCTCCCGGTACCACCCACAGCTCTTTGGGCTGAGGCTTGGCATCGTATACCTCGTACACCATCCAGGTGGGTACGAAATCGTCTTTGTCGCCATGTATGAAGAACATGGGCAAGCGGCACTTGGCCACCTGTTTTACGGCCGATGCTTCG
Source organism: Phocaeicola faecicola (assembly GCF_013618865.1). Taxonomy (GTDB): domain Bacteria; phylum Bacteroidota; class Bacteroidia; order Bacteroidales; family Bacteroidaceae; genus Phocaeicola; species Phocaeicola faecicola. The sequence continues at coordinate 9,301 of NZ_JABSOE010000050.1, read as the reverse complement.
CGGAAGTTCCATCCGTTCTGCCACTGGCAGAGCCAGCTGGCGGTGTAGAGCAGCGGGAAGGCCGGCAGTCCGAACTGCTCTTTGAGTTCTTTCTTGAACTGGTCCCAGACACTGGTGTATCCGCAGTCTTCTACAAAGCAGCGGATGTAGTCGGGAAGCGTTTCTCCTGAGGTCATCATGGTAGTGGCTGCTCCCATGGAGATGCCGTGTACTACCGCCTGGATGGAGTCGCCGAAAAGACGGGGCGCCAGTTCAATCCACTGGATGACATCCTTGCGGTCGTGCCATCCCATCTGAATGGCATCCCCTCCGGTAAGTCCCGTATAGCGCAAGTCGGGCAGCAGGATGTTGTAATCCAGCGACTGGTTGTACAGGTAGCCGATGTGGAACATCCGGATGGCGTTGTCGGTATAGCCGTGCACGATGACTGCCGTGCGGCGGGTAGGGCGGCTGGCACTCGCATAAAAGGCATGCATGCGTACGCCGTCGGGAGCGGTGATGAACGTATCACGCAGGGCATGGTAGGTCTGCAGACTGTCCAGCCAGCCGGTGATGTGCGGATAGGTCTGACGCATGTACGCTTCAGAACCCTGCATGTCCTTTCCCCGGTTGTCGGGGCGGAGCGAGTAATCAATCATGTACAGGCTGCCTCCCGTCAGAATGGCTGCCAGAAGGACGACGGCTAGTGTGATGCCTATAATCAGTTTCTTTTTCATCGGTTCCATATATCCCAGGCTTCAAAGGCCTGGAGCAATAACATTTCTATTCCATTTTTCACTACGGCTCCCTGTTCGCTGCCTTTTTTCATGAACAGGGTAGTGTCCGGGTTGTAGAGCAGGTCGTACAACAGATGCTTGTGGGTGAGGCATTCGTACGGAATGTCGGGATACTCATCTGCATTGGGGTACATGCCCACGGGAGTAGTGTTGACAATGACCTTGTACTCATCCATCAGTTCCGGAGTCAGTTCCTGATAGGTCAGGGTATGTTCGTCGTGCCGGCTCCGGGACACAAAGAGGGTTTCCAGTCCCAGCTTCTTCAGTCCGAAATTAACGGCTTTGGAGGCACCTCCCGTACCCAGGATCAATGCTTTTTTGTGGTGAGGCTCAAGCAGCGGTTCGATGGAACGGCTGAAGCCGATCACGTCGGAATTATAGCCGACAAGTTCAGTCTCTTTCGGTGAGATACGGTTGATACGGATGACATTGACGGCACCTATGGCGGCCGCATCCGTATCCAGACGGTTCAGGTAAGGGATTACAGCCTCTTTATAGGGAATAGTCACATTCAGTCCCGCGAGATTGGGATTCGCCCTGATGATTTCCGGAAACTGTTCGATGGACGGAATTTCAAAATTAACGTATTCGGCCTGGATGTTTTCTGAAGCAAACTTCTCGTTAAAGAAATTTCTGGAAAAGGAATGTCCAAGAGGATAACCGATCAATCCATATCTCTTCATGTCAGTATCTTTAATAAAAGGTTATTTAGTGGCAAAATAAAGGGTGCAAATGCCTAATGTGAGTTGCCGGCAGGCGACTTGGCTGAAACCGGCTTTACGGATGATGCCCTGCATGACCTTTCCTTGCGGGAAGGCTTTGATGGACTCGGGCAGGTAGGTGTAGGCATTGCGGTCCTTGGAAAAGAATTTACCTACGGCAGGTATTACAATCTTAGAGTAGAGCGCATACAACTGCTTCACGGGAAACAGGGTAGGCTCGGAGAATTCCAGAATTACCAGATGCCCTCCGGGAACGAGTACACGGTACATTTCCTGCAGACCACGGTCCAGGTTCTCAAAGTTTCTTACACCGAAAGCCACGGTGACGGCGTCAAAACGTTCTGACGGGAAAGACAGGCAAGTGCAGTCTTCCTTCGCGAACGAGACGTATTGTTCCAGTCCCGCCTGTCTGACTTTCTCGCGTCCGACATTCATCATGCCTTCAGAGATATCGGTTCCGATCAACTCTTCGGGGTGTAACATACGGCATGCCTGGATGGCGAAGTCACCGGTACCGGTAGCTACATCCATGATTCTTTTGGGTTGAAACGGTTTGAGACAGCGGATGGCCTTGCGACGCCAGATTTTGTCAATGCCCCATGAAAGCATGTGGTTGAGGTTGTCGTAGGCAGGGGCGATGTTGTCGAACATTTTTTCTACCTGTACGGCTTTTCCTTCTTCTTCGTTATAGGGCTTGATGTGTTCTTGCGGGTAATCGGACATATGGTTTGAACATTTAGAAAAAGGAACAGAGACAAAGGAAACCCTTTCTCCGTTCCTTTTTGATGTGGATATTATTTCGTCAAATATTCTGTTACGTTTTTGTTGATACGTTCAGCCAGTGAATCAGTATCAGCCTTTACGAAGCTTTCGCCAGTGATGTGTTCGTAAAGTTCAATGTAGCGGTCGCTGATAGAAGCTACGATAGCCGGAGTCATTTCAGGAACAGTCTGTCCTTCTTTTCCCTGGAAACCGTTGGCCATCAGCCATTCGCGTACGAATTCTTTTGAAAGCTGCTTCTGAGGCTCACCTTTTTCAAAGCGGTCCTGATAGCCTTCTGAGTAGAAGTAACGGCTAGAGTCCGGAGTGTGGATTTCGTCCATCAGGTAGATTTCTCCGTTGTGCTTTCCGAATTCGTATTTGGTGTCCACCAGAATCAGACCGCGTTCTGCTGCCATCTGTGTACCGCGCTCGAACAAGGCGAGTGTGTATTTTTCCAGTGTCTCGTATTCTTCAGGAGTAGCCAGGCCTTTTGCCAGGATTTCTTCCTTGGAAATATCTTCATCGTGCATACCCATTTCGGCCTTGGTGGTCGGAGTGATGATCGGGTGCGGGAATTTTTCGTTTTCACGCATTCCTTCCGGCAGGCGTACACCGCAGATTTCGCGAACGCCGCTCTTATAAGCACGCCATGCGCTGCCACACAAGTATCCGCGTACAATCATTTCCACAGGGAAACCTTCGCACATTACACCTACGGTTACCATAGGATCGGGAGTAGCCAGTTTCCAGTTCGGGCAGATGTCAGTGGTTGCGTCCAGGAATTTGGCTGCAATCTGGTTCAGCATCTGTCCTTTGTAAGGAATACCTTCAGGCAAAACTACGTCGAAAGCCGAGATACGGTCGGTGGCCACCATTACGAGTTTTTCGTCATTGATGTTATACACATCGCGTACTTTACCGTGATATACATTTTTCTGTCCGGGAAAGTTGTAGTCTGTTTTTGTTAATGCTTTACTCATTTTCTTATGTGTTTAAATGATAGATGATTGTTCTTTGGATGATTGCTCCTTGGGCAGTCTGACCTCTTTCTTTTTCTCTTCGTATTTCTCGTAGGCTTCCACTATCCGGGTAACCAGCTTGTGGCGTACGATGTCTTTTTTGTTGAGTTCGATGAAGCTGATGCCTTTTACTCCTTTCAGGATTTTCATGGCCTGTATCAGTCCGGAGGTCTGCGAGTAGGGAAGGTCAATCTGTGTCATGTCACCGGTGATGATCATCTTGGTGTTCATGCCCATTCGGGTAAGGAACATCTTGATCTGCTGGGTAGTGGTGTTCTGTGCCTCGTCGAGGATGACTACCGCATCGTTCAGGGTGCGTCCTCTCATGAAGGCCAGCGGAGCAATCTGAATGATGTTCAGTTCCATGTATTCTTTGAGCTTGGCGGCGGGAATCATGTCCTGCAGCGCGTCGTAAAGGGGCTGCAGATACGGATCGATCTTGTCTTTCATGTCGCCGGGAAGGAAGCCCAGTTTTTCCCCTGCTTCCACTGCCGGGCGGCTCAGAATGATTTTCTTGATTTCCTTGTTCTTCAGGGCGCGTACGGCAAGTGCGATGGCCGTGTAGGTTTTTCCGGAGCCGGCAGGACCGATGGCGAATATCATATCGTTCTTGTCAAACTCCTTGACCAGTTTCACCTGATTGGTGCTGCGCGGGATGATCGGCTTGCCGGTGACGCTGTATACGATGACGTCTTCTTTTTTCTCCATCTGGGGCTTTCCGCCCTTTACGATTTCCAGTATGGTTTCTTCATTCAGTGAATTGAACTGTACGCAGTGTTTTTCCAAAGCCAGTACGGCTTCTTCAAATGCGCACATTTCTTCTTCATCTCCCATTACTTTGATGACGTTGCCCCTGGCTACGATGCGGAGCTTGGGAAACAGCGCTTTAATCATCTGTATGTGAGTGTTGTTGACTCCGTAAAAGATTACGGGATCTATATCTTCAAGTACTATATGCTTTTCGATCATTCAGCCTGATTTGATATATTTTATGGTAATTTGTGTGCAAATTTAATCATTCCTTTTGATTGGGTGGCACGATTTGACTTTTTTATTTCAGGTTTTGATAATTTCCTCTTTTCAGTTATTCTGTCTATCTTTGCCCGACGTAAAAGAAAATTAGGATGAAGAAGTTTTTTATTGGTTGTGCCGGAATCTTGTTTTTCGGCTTTTCTTTGGGGCTGACAGCCTGTAAGGAAAAAGATATGTCGATGAAAATGAACAATCCGCGTAATATACGTGGGGTGATCAGCTATAAACGGAGTTTCGGGGATTTGAATGATGTGCAGCTGAAAACGGCTAAGAAGATCGGAATTCGACCTATCCAGTCGCGTGACGATGCGGAGATGCTGAGCGGAAAGCTGGATGAGATTACTCCCTGCGACTGGTATGATGTGGATTCGCTGACGCATTCCATTCCTTACCTGATACCGCAGGCAAGCAGTCTGCTGGATACAATCGGGGTGAATTTCCTGGATTCACTGGAATGCAAGGGACTGAATCCGAACAAGATTATCGTGACTTCGGTGCTGAGAACCAAGGATGATGTGAAACGGCTTCGTCGTACCAACGGAAATGCTTCCTTGAATTCCTGTCATTTTTACGGGACTACGTTCGATGTGAGCTGGAAGCGTTTCAGAAAGGTGGAAGATCCGGACGGACGGCCGATGCAGGATGTGAGTGCGGATACACTGAAACTGGTGTTGTCGGAGGTGCTGCGTGATCTGCGCAAGCAGGACCGCTGCTACGTGAAGTATGAGCTTCGTCAGGGATGTTTCCACATTACGGCACGTTGACAGGAGGGTGTATGGCAAGGTATTTCATTTATTTGGCTTACGACGGTACCAATTATCATGGCTGGCAGATTCAGCCGAACGGGGCGAGTGTGCAGGAGACATTGATGAAGGCGTTGTCAACTTTCCTGCGCCGTCCGATAGAGGTGGTAGGGGCCGGACGTACGGATGCGGGAGTACATGCCCGCCTGATGGTGGCTCATTTTGACTATGACGGGGTACTGGATGAGGCGGTGGTTACCGACAAGTTGAACCGGCTGTTGCCGCCCGATATCTCGGTTTATTCCGTACGCAGGGTCAAGGACGATGCGCATGCACGTTTTGACGCGACTTACCGTACTTATAAATATTACATCACTACCTCTAAGTCTCCGTTCAACCGGGCGTATGTGTGGCGGATCTTTAACCGCCTCGATATCGACCGCATGAATGAGGCTGCGGCGGTATTGTTCGATTACATCGATTTCACCAGTTTCAGCAAGTTGCATACGGACGTAAAGACCAACAACTGCCGCATCATGTATGCCAAGTGGGAGGCGTGCGGTGAAAACGAATGGGTCTTTACAATTCAGGCCGACCGTTTTCTGCGCAACATGGTACGGGCGGTGGTCGGCACCTTGATTGAAGTGGGCAGAGGAAAACTGACGGTGGAGGGATTCCGCCGGATTATTGAGGAAAAGAACCGTTGCAGTGCCGGTACATCGGTGCCCGGACATGCGCTGTTCCTCGTCGATGTCGGTTATCCCGATTCTGTGTTCCTGACCGATTAGTCCTGTTTCTCGGTCAGGTACTTCCAATAACGTACGGGCATATCCTTTTTGTGTTTCACCGGGTTGAGACGCTCGCGGATACAAATCGAATTGAAATAGCTTTTCCAAAGTTCCTGGAAAAGCTTTTCGTCTTTATCCAGCCACTCTTCGTCGAGCCGGTGGGCCTGCAGAAGGGGAGCAGAGGGGGATGAAAAGGTGATTTCATCAATTTCCTTCAGGTTATAGTAATAGCCATATTGTCTCCGGTTGTCGTATATGATCCAGGGCTGGTCGGAAAAACGGTCGCGGAAATGCATGACGGTGAGTGGCAGTACGTTGTATATCGGTTCCATGGCTCCCCAGTAGATTCCGTCTGCGGTTTTCTGAAAGCGCATGAACTGCATCACACGCAATTGTTCTCCTCCTACCTTTTTCCCTAACTGCATGACTGCCGCTACGTGAGGGTCTGTGAAGTTGGTCTCTATGGACCGGGAAGCGGCCACCACTTTATGTAAAAAGTGGAAGAGCAGGTTGCCTGTGCCTTCTTCCTCCGAAAGCCAGCACTTTATTACCCAGTTGACGGCCGTGCGGGATAATTTCTTCTGTATGGCCTTCCATACCCTTTCGGCCTTTTCCATATCGGTATGTACGCAGTAGAGTTCCTCATAGAAGAGGGGAGGCATTTCTTGACTGCCTAACAGCCGGTCGGGAAATCGTTTCCGGGAATACGCATCGAACAATGCGGTCAGTATGCCTTCGAAACTGTTGTCAAATTGATAGAGAATCATAAACCTTATAATGCATTTGTTTTCCACTAACCTTTTTCAGTCGGATGGGATGTGCTGCCGGTATCGGGCAGGCAATACCGGCTTTCCGTGCGGTGGTGCCTGACTGAGTCGGTCTCCCTGCAAAGATACGCAAATTTTTTATTTTCGGTTTTTGGGCCTGTAGCGGGCGGCTTGTAAAAGAATAGCCATATTATCCTATCTGAATAGTATTAAAATTTTTCCATATAGTATAAAAAAATACAGTGATAGTTGTGAAAACAATGGATTATCCGCTTGTCGCATTCTGACAGACTTGCAATATTCTTATCTATTTCACTATCTTTGTCTTAGTTAGAAAATGATTACTGTAGGTATAAAAGACTGGTTTTCAGAAGTGGGGAGTTTTTATACTCGTGAAAATCATGTTTGATCTGGGGTTTGAGGAAAAAATAAATGTGAAAATATTTTTTCTTTGTAGTAGGTTTTATTGTTACATTTGGATCAACTAACAAATAACGACATGGTCAATAAATTTTTTTATTTGGGAATACTTTGCGGATGTCTGATATTTTGTGCCAGCAGTTGCCGGAACACCCAGAAAAAAGGTGAATTGCCTTTGACATCCTCAGAGCAGTTGGTTCTGGAATGGGAATCTTCTCTTCGGGACGATTATGCGCATTTCTCACAGCAGTTGGACAGTATACTGCCTTTGCTGGATGACAGCCTGTTTTATTGTCGGGGATTGATTCTGAAGTCCAGGGCAAAGATGTTCCTGGCCGATCACGACTCTGCCCTTTGGTATCTGGACCGGGTCAGAGATTTTTGCGCCGATAAGGATACCACTGATGCGGATATCCGTTTCCTGTATTCCCGCGTATATAATATGAGGGGAAATGCCCTGGCTCGTTTTTCGTTGGTTGATTCTGCCCGAAATGAATTTATCAGGGCTTACCAGTGGTGTCTTCCTTATTCCGGGAAAAAGGATTTGCTTAATGTCAGCATGAACATCGCTGATGCCTATGTGCGCGGGGGCCGGTTCGACCAGGGAGCCTTGTGGTACCGGAGGGCCCTGGCGTTTGCGGATTCGTTGCAGATGCCCGATCAGGAGCGCTTCCCGATTTATTATGGACTGGCACAGGTGAACATGGAATTGCGGGATTTTGCCCGTTGCGACTATTATTACGACTTGGCTGGCAGTTATTATGATAAGATGAGTGTCTATGAAAAGCATGTCTACTTGAATAACCGGGGAAACTCGTATTATTATCGTCAGGATTATCAGACTTCTTTTGAATACTTCCGAAAAGTACTTCGCTTGTTGGACGGACGTCCGGAGTTCGAATTTGAACGGAACCTGGCAAAGGTGAATTTGGGGGATCTTTTCCTTTCTACGGGGCAGTTGGACTCTGCGGCGTATTACCTGGATCAGTGTCACGGCTTTTTCAGGCAGATGAACAACAACAGTGCGTTGTATTATATCGATACGCAGCTCATCAAACTGGCTCTGGAACAGAATAACCTGGCGCTGGCCCGTGAGCGAATGAAGCAGGCGGTGACTCCTTCTTATGTAGAACCTAATATGCTTCACATCCGCAATCAGCACTTGCAGCAGTATTTCGAGAAAATGGGTGATTATAAGAAGGCTTACGAATATCAGACGCTGAACCAGCATATCGATGACTCTATCCGCAGCGGAAGAATCAAGATGAGGGCGGCAGAGATTGCGCTTCGTTACCGTCAGGACAGTACGCTTCTGCGTACCGAACTGTTGTTGAACCTGAAACAGAACGAGGTGCTCCGTCTGAACCAGTGGATATATATAGGTGGTGCAGGCATCCTGTTGCTGGCGGCAGGGGGCGTCATCTGGTTTCTATATTGGAAAAGGAGGAGGGACGCGGAGGAATGGAACATGAGGATGGCAATCACTTCCCTGAAACTGGAAAACGTAAGAAACCGTATTTCTCCTCATTTCATATTCAATGTACTGAGCAGGGAGGCCGTACTCCAATCGGGGAAAAAGGAAAGCCAGAATCTGATGAATCTGGTGAAGCTCATACGGAGTAATCTTGATTTGACCAACAGCCTGTCGGTCACTTTGTTCGATGAACTGGACTTTGTCAAGACTTACGTGAAACTGGAAGAAAGGAGTCTGCAGCCCGATTTCCAGTTCCTGGTACATGTGGAGGAAGTGGATGTGAAGTCCCTGCAGGTACCTACCATGTTGCTGCAGATACCTACCGAAAACGCGGTCAAGCACGCGTTGAGGATGAAGGAAGGAAAGAGAAGACTTTGGATCAATATTGTAAGAATTGGAAACTGTGTGGAAATGATGGTGCGTGACAACGGAGGAGGTTTTGTCGAACACAGTGCGGCACACGGCACCGGAACGGGAATGCGGGTCGTTACACAGACCATCCAGCTGCTGAATCTTTATAATCGCCACCCCATTCTGATGGCTGTCAACAACGTGGAAGTGGAAGGCGGAGATATCGGTTGTGAGGTACGTTTTTCAATTCCGATGGATTATTCTTATCAGTTAAAAAAAGAAAAGAAACATAGATATGGAGAGAAATTATAAGGTCCTGATTCACTAGTGTCTCTTAATAATTGTAAAAAGACTCGTTAATTATTTGATTTACAATATTTGTTTTCAAAAAATGCTTGTCGCATATTTGAATCAGTTACCTTAGGGGCTGGGCCAAATTGCGATAGC
>NZ_JABSOE010000005.1 GCF_013618865.1 Phocaeicola faecicola | reverse complement strand
TAGTTTGATTCCCTAAGATACAAAAAATTAGGGAAACGGGCAAGTTCTGACTTAGTGAAGTTAGGGCTTGCCCGATTTTTTTTGCAGACACAAAAAAGGCCATCTCAAAGTATTTTGAGACAGCCTCTCATAAAACCTGCTGCAGATTATTCCCACTCATGCCTTTCGGCCGCCGATGTCTTTCACTCGCCAGCATGATAGATTTCACACATTTCTTCGGCATACCTCTTTATCTCGTCCCTCAATGACTTGGGGCTCAGGACCTCCAGTTCGGAACCGCAGGACAACAACTCCTGTACAAAGTCGTAGCAAGGTTTCAGGTACAGTTCAAACGTCATGTAATCATCATCCTGATGAATCAGTTTCTGCGAATGATGAAGCGGCAGTGTCTTCATATACATCCCCTGTTCACACCCCACTTTCAGGACAATTCGTTCCTTTTTCACGGGAAGCAGAATAATGCCATAGTAGTCATTGAATAAGGTTTCCGCTTTCGTTCCACTTTCAAAATGGAACTTTATATCAGAAATGCATACCGACTTCATCCGGTCAAAACCATAGATACGGAATTCCCCGGTATCCCGCTTCTTTCCGATCAGATACCACCTGTGCTTGAACAGTTTAATGTAATAAGGCTCAACACATCTTTCCCGGGGTTCATCCCAGAATGCCTGATACACCATGCGAATACACAGACCTTTCTCCATCGCCTCGGTGATCAGTTCAATAAACTCCTCTCCCCCCGATGTCGTTTCAAGCATGATGCGGTCACGAAGCCGGCTTCTTCTGCTGATGATATTGGAAGCTGCTACCGACTGAAGCAACCACCGGTACATGGTATTTTGCATGATAAAACCCGTATCTTCGATTCCGTATTCCTTAGTGACGGCATTATAGGATATTTCCGTTCCAAACAGTTCTTCAGCCTTCCTTTTATAGTTTCCGAAGGTATTTCTGTGAATTTCCACTTCCTCATTTATATGCTTCGACCATTCCCTGATAATGGTTTCCTGTGTAGCAGGACCTTTTCTGAGCAGAAAGGATACCATCCATATTGCAAATTCAACTTTCATGGCTTTATTGATTTATGACAAAAATAATATAATACTGCACAGGATTCTTGTGCATGCAGCAGATAATTTTGCAGTGTGATTAATTAACAGACAGTTATGGAAAGAGGAAACATACTCCGGAGTTCAGAAGCACAGACAGAGCCCGTCCGTGAATGCGGCAAAAAGCTGACCAAGGATAAGAACTATTTTGGGAACAAATCGGCACAACGGGATTGGGGGATTGAAAATTACGACTGTAACAAATAGGTAATAAAAGAATAAGCACATGGATACATTTGTATTGAGCCAGCTTGTATCACTGATAATTATAACAGGCGCTTCCATATACCTCTATATACAGAGGAAAGCATTGGGCCGAAAAATAGTATGCGCACTGTACCTGCTGATTCTCGGGGGAATCGTATGCGTCGGCATTGAAAACTATCCGAAATACTGGATAAGGTATCACCTTACCATGAACATAAAAGAACAGTTCGTTACGGAACAGGAGATTGAACCGGAGGCATACCTGAAAGATTTTCATGAGATCTGTGACATCGTTGAATCAAAGTACGCATTGGCTGCACAGAAAGGGATATCCCTCAAAGCCTTACGGGAGAAATACTCCGCTATGGTAAATCAAGCCAAGGACAACAGCGGATATTTCATCGCTCTCCAACGATATTTCGCTGAGTTGAAGAATGCACATACATCGTTGATATACAACAGTTATTATGCACTGGCCAAAGCCGAATGGAGGTGTGACTCTTTGTATGTCACCGGCAACCTGACGAAACTGCCCTTCAAATCCGGAGACAGAATCATCTCCATAGACGGGACAGATGCATTGTCATGGAGAGACAGTATGAAGAATTACGTGATTGCCTCTATCGAGAAGGCAAGGAACATACATACTGCCAATTATGTATTTTCAAGCCATATCGATACGGTCAGAACCTTACGCCTCAGCAGGAATGATTCTGTGTTCCAGGTAAAGGTAAGTTTAAGCAGGGACGGCAAGCAGCAGATTCTCAACCATAATAAATCCATCCGTAAGGCTGAGAAAAAAGAAATCCAGGAGACTGCCGAAAAGAAGAAGAAAGAATACCTTGCCGTCTTGACCTTGTCAGGTTTTACAGAGGAAGAGACTGAAGAATTCATTTTCAAATACAAGAAGGTGAAGGATTACCCATACCTCATCCTGGACTTGAGAAACAACCCTGGTGGACTTGTAAGAAACATGAGCAAGATTGCAGCCCTTCTGATCAAACGTCCTTATCAAGACGAGGAAATGATAGAGCCCTCCGAAGAGTCCTTTAAAGGTAAACTGTATGTAATGATAGGTCCATATACATTTTCTGCCGCCGAGCATCTGGCAAGCATACTCAAAGAGTCGGAAAGTGCGATTCTTGTAGGTGAGGAAACGGGAGACGACTTCGGAACGACTCCCTTAAAGTTCCGTACGTCACAGGGCACTTATTTCAGTATTGGATACGGTGCTCCCCAAAAGACTTTCAAGGGTGAGCCCCGCGAAGGAAAGGGCATTGAGCCTCATTTCCGGATTACTGAAAATGCAGATATTACAAACGGGATCAATATCCTGAAAACCACATTCGGGCAATTAATGAATGACGTGATAGAGAGTAAAAAAGACATGATAGAGAGTAAGAAAGATTCCCTCAAGGGGTAAGAAAGATTCCCTCAAAGGGAATGAACGGTTGGAGTAATTCCAACCGTTATTTTATCAGAATGGCACCATCACTTTGAACAATAGTAGAATATATTTACTTTTTATCTACCTTTGCGGTATGAACGAAGTGAAACTACATATCTATTCTGCCGACACCGATACGGTGCTGGCCCTCCCTTATGCAGATGAAGGAATACATGCAGGATTTCTTTCACCGGCCCAGGATTATATGTCCGAGTCCATCGACCTGAACCGGGAATTGATTCATAACAAGGAAACTACCTTCTATGCGAAAGTAGAGGGAAATTCAATGATCGATGCCGGAATCTATGACGGGGATTATGTGGTCATCGACAAGTCACTGGAAGCGAATGACGGCGATTACATTGCAGCCTATGTAGACGGTGAGTTTACCTTAAAGCAGTTTAAGCGTGATCCTCAGCATCATTGTGCCTGGCTGATACCTCACAATCCGGAATACACCCCTATCCAGGTGACTGAGGCAAATCATTTCATGGTGTGGGGAGTAGTGACCAATATCATCCGCAGATTAAAGAAATAACCGTAATATGGAACTTTTTGGCCTGGTAGACTGCAACAACTTCTATTGCTCCTGTGAGCGCGTCTTCCATCCGGACCTTAACGGGAAGCCGGTGGTGGTTCTCTCCAATAACGACGGATGTGTCATCGCCCGCTCCAATGAGGCGAAAGCACTGGGCATTAAGATGGGAACTCCTTTCTATCAGGTCAAAGACATGCTGGAGAAAAACCAGGTGGCTGTTTTTTCTTCCAACTACAATCTCTATGGAGATATGAGCAAGCGCGTCATGTCGCTCCTCTCACGGTATACTCCCCGACTGACCCAGTACAGCATCGACGAGGCCTTTCTCGACTTGTCGGGAATGGACAATCTTCAGGAATATTGCAGGGGCATGGTCCGGAAAATAAGCAAGGGAACCGGCATACCTGTCTCTCTGGGAATCGCTCCGACAAAGACATTGGCAAAGATGGCCAGTAAGTTTGCCAAACGATACAAGGGATACGAAGGGGTCTGTCTGATGGATACGGATGAAAAGCGGGAGAAGGCACTGACGCTTTTTGATGTGGGAGATATCTGGGGAATAGGGCACCGGAACGGCAAAAAGCTGGCATATCATGGAATCAAGACGGCCTGGGACTTAACACAGAAGTCTTCCTCTTGGGTCCGGAGAGAGTTGAGTGTCACCGGACTGAGAACCTGGAAAGAACTTCAGGGGGAAAGTTGTATTTCCATCGAAGAACTGCCGCATAAGAAATCAATCTGTACCAGCCGCAGTTTCCCGGGAATGGGACTGGACAGGTTACAGGATGTTGAAGAGGCAGTGGCCAACTTCGCCGCATCCTGTTCACGCAAACTCCGGGAAGAGCGTATTGCCTGTAAAAATATGACCGTTTTTGTTTACACAAGCAGGTTCGGGACCAATGCTCCGGGAGATTATATCTCTGCAAACCTTATTTTTCCTGTGGCTACCAACAATACTCAGGAACTTGTCGCACATGCCGTTCAGGCCCTCAGAAGTTATTGGAAAGGTGACGGAAAGTTTTATTATAAGAAGGCCGGGGTCTTAGTATGGGATATATACCGGACGAATGAAGTCCAAAGAAATCTGTTCGATGTAGTGGATAGAGAAAGACAGAGGAAGCTCATGCAGGCCATTGACGAAATAAACAAGAAGAACGGGCACAATACGATTCGTATTTCCACACAGGGGTATTCAAAGGCCTGGCATCTGAAAAATGAATATCTCTCCCACCAGTATACCACCAATCTGGACGATGTGATTGTGCTGAAAGTATAGGGCATGATAAAAATCTTCCAGCTATCACCACACGGGGTACTGGAACTTACCGTTTTTCGGGGATCCGCATTTACATTTACACAAAATATTTTATAGCGCCTAATTTCAGACTAATATACCCAAACTATTCACCACATAGTTCTGTAAATCATACAGAAAAGCACAATAAACCCACTACACCCAACATTACCCCATTACCAGTCTCTACAAAAAACTTTCTGGTAAAACGCACTTTTTTTCACGACACACTTGCACAATTCAAAAAAAACACATACCTTTGCACCCGTAATCGAAAAACAACCATATAACGGTTATTAAAAAGGATGGTTCCGTAGCTCAGCTGGATAGAGCAACAGCCTTCTAAGCTGTGGGTCCCGCGTTCGAATCGCGGCGGAATCACGATAAAGAGCTAAAAGAAATCTTTTAGCTCTTTATTTTTTTATCTTCTGCCCACCGTGAAATTGAAATCAACAGAAATCAAGAATCAACGTAAAAACGGATCAACGTAAAAACCTGAGGGATTCTCATATTACGCATAAATTTTCGACAGTCTAAACAGAAAGAAGGAATCAACACACAAATCTGAAGGTTTCCTTGTCCATGCATGCACATTAGCCAAAGGTCCACGTAAAAATTCACCGGAAACCCAGTTCTTCCCTTTTCAGACAAATCACTATTTCCATACACCTTCCCATTACATCCCCAAAAGCAATATTACTATCCCCGTACAAAAGAAACGGGAATTTTTCTTTATTCCCAGTTCAAAATTATTATCAGAGCAATCAATTAATGTAAAAAATATATAAATTTGTCACAGAACATCCAATTACAGATTGCCATGTGCAGTGTGGAAGCAAGTAAAACACAGTAACGAAAGGAATCGGTACAAAAAACAGAATACATTAATGCCCTTAATACAATAACACACAATTATGACAAATACCATGAACGTGATACATCAGAGACGGTAAAATGCCCGCACAGGCACACAGAACATCTTTATAAAGGATGATGTATATTTTATTGTCAGCCCGAAGACAAGCATGCCTACATCGCCAGAGGTGTTCAAGCGGCTTATTCCGTGCATAGACAATACAAGATTCTGAGACGTGGAACAGCCAACGGAATGATTCTGCATCCTTGTGCCATACAGGCACACACCCGTTTCCTCAGTCTAAAAGCCGGATATGAACAGTAAAGTATTTTCAACTATTTCATAAAGAAATATATCAACAAGCTATCCGATTCAGAAAGGTCGACCACATTAAAGTTGCCACCAGTCAGAAGACTACCGCACCTGTCACGTTTGAAAAGAATAGACTATAAACAATTTAAATGTAAATGAATATGAGAAAGAAACTATTTTTCTGCATCACCTTAATGATGCTTTTGTGTTATTTACCTATGTCCGCATTTTCTGCATCGTCTGCATTCCAGCAACGCGGCGCCCAGGTGGTTTCACCCGACCCTTCCCTGACCGTCAAGGTACTGAAAGCCTATCGCTCAGGAGAATATGTAATAGTCGATATGCTATTCTGCAATGTTTCCAGCAAAGATTTCAAAGTAAATATTGCTCTCCAGCGTAACGAGGTTTCGGTATATGATGAACTGGGAAATCAATATACCAAAGGCATTTATGGCAAATTTACAAAAGATGGAAGTCTGAGCGAATTGCCAAGAACCCTATTGCCATCCGAAGTTCCCGTACGTTTCAGCCTCTATATCAAAGACGTAGAAGAAGGAGTAACGTTTCTCCCTAAAATAATATTTGAATGCCGGACAGGGTACTCACCTGCAAAATTAAGCATCAAGAATGTGAGGATTTCAGAGCAATAAATATACTATATTTATCCGACAGGGCTCTGCCCCAAATATTGTGTAAAAGAAAGACACTGTCCACCATATTGTGTAAATGAAAACAGGATTCAGCTATAAGAAAAGACTTATAACTGAATCCTGTTTTCAGAAATACGGATAAATTACCGGATATAATTTTCCAAACGCTTATCCATTCCTCCGAACAAATTATAGTAAAAATCCCACAGCACCGTTGATTCATTAGTTAACGACGCGGATTATTAAAACCATGCCGCGAAGCCAACAGATTCCGCAGCGGATGATTCTTCCTTTTCTGTAATTCCTTCTTTTATTTATTCACGGTTGCAGTTATCCACCACCTTCATTGAAACAATTCATTTCCCGGCCAGTTCTCCTCCATCCACCGGCATCCTCTCTTTTTCATTCAGGCATGCCTGCCGAGAAGCGGTTTTTTCTGCCTCGCAAAATAATCCTCCATCACTTCCATCACCTTCAAGGCCGTCCGTCCCAATGAAGAACGGTCGAAAAGGATGTAGCAAAAGACCAGCTTCAAATCCAGGCCCTCGATGCCACCTGCCCAGTGACACAACTGCAGAGAAGTCGTAGAAGCACTCCCGAAACCCAGATGCTCCTTGAAGCGCTTTTTCAGATTACGCTCCACCTTTCCTACATAAAGCACATTGGAACCGTTGCATACCTTCGGGACATAAGAGACTGCCCTTTCCTGCGACTTCAAACCGGCAGCAGAAGCCTTTTCAATATCGTTCTTGTACTGCAGGACCGCATCATACACTTTTTCAACCACCCCACTTGCCGGTGAGTCAACCTCAAACCAATATACCGCAGCCGACCTCTTATTCTTTTCTGCCTCCAGTTCCGACAAGAAACTATTACATACCGGCTCCGACAGGCAACTGCAGTCTATTTTTACCCTCATGACCTTGGTTTCCTGCTGCCGCATCCGCGAGATCTCATCGCTCAATACCGAAAAGAACCCCTCGACTTCATTGTTAGCATTCCGATTTTCCATTCCAGCCCCGTTTAATATATTATAGGATGATACCGTCTATTATTACCCGCAAATATACAGAATATTCTTCTTACCCTTCAGGCTTTCCTTCCTTATTTATCACGTATCACATAGTTGTAATTATTACAAATTAACAACCTACCTAATATTAGGTATTGCATCATTTCTCATTATTGCGTATCTTTGCACCAGTTTAAGTGAAACACAATCAAACAAATTTATTTACTATGGCAATTAATTTCAAAGAAGGTCGTTGGAACCATGAAATCAACGTTACCGATTTCGTAAAGACGAACATCACCCCTTACGAAGGCGACGCCTCCTTTCTGGCAGGTCCGACCGAACGTACGAAAGCAGTATGGAACAAATGTTTGGAAGCCCTGGCTGAAGAACGTGCAAACAACGGAGTACGCTCATTAGATCCTTCTACCGTATCGACTATCACTTCATTTGCTCCCGGATACATCGATAAAGAAAACGAAGTTATTGTAGGTTTGCAGACCGACGAAGTACTTCGCCGTGCCATCAAGCCTTTCGGAGGTATCAAAGTGGTGGAAAAAGCATGCCGTGAAAATGGTGTTGAAGTTGACCCTAAGGTAAAAGATATTTTTACGCATTACCGCAAGACGCACAATGACGGCGTTTTCGATGCTTATACTGAAGAAATCCGTTCTTTCCGTTCACTGGGATTCCTGACCGGTCTGCCGGACAACTATGCACGTGGACGTATCATCGGTGACTACCGTCGTCTGGCACTGTACGGTATCGACCGTCTGATTGAGGCTAAGCAGGACGACCTGCGTCACCTTACCGGACCGATGACAGATGCCCGTATCCGCCTGCGCGAGGAAGTGGCAGAGCAGATCAAGGCGCTGAAGGAAATCAAGGTAATGGGCGAACAGTACGGACTGGACCTGAGCCGCCCGGCACACAACGCACAGGAAGCTGTACAGTGGGTATACATGGCTTACCTGGCTGCCGTAAAGGAACAGGACGGTGCTGCCATGTCACTGGGTAATGTATCTTCATTCCTGGATATTTACATTGAATACGATCTGGCAAACGGAATTCTGGACGAAATCCATGCACAGGAGCTGATCGACCAGTTTGTCATCAAGTTGCGTATGGTACGCCACCTGCGTATGCAGGCATATACCGATATCTTTGCCGGCGACCCGACCTGGGTAACCGAGGCTATCGGAGGACGCTTCAACGACGGACGTACTAAGGTAACGAAGACTTCATTCCGATTCCTGCAGACATTGTACAACCTGGGTCCTTCTCCAGAGCCGAACCTGACTGTACTGTGGAGCCCTGAGTTGCCGGAAGGATTCAAGAACTTCTGTGCACAGGTATCTATCGATACTTCTTCTATCCAGTACGAGAACGACGAGCTGATGCGTGAGGTCCGCAACTCGGACGACTACGGTATCGCCTGCTGTGTATCTTACCAGGATATCGGCCGTCACATCCAGTTCTTCGGTGCGCGCTGTAACCTTGCCAAGGCACTGCTGCTGGCTATCAACGGCGGACGCTGCGAGAATACCGGTACGCTGATGGTGAAAGACATCCCTGTATTGAGCGGAGATGTACTGAACTTCGAAGAGGTACTGGCCAACTACAAGAAGGTGCTGAAGGAAATGGCACGTGTATATAACGAAGCGATGAACATCATCCACTATATGCACGACAAGTATTACTACGAAAAGGCTCAGATGGCATTCGTAGATACAGACCCGGCTATCAACCTGGCTTACGGTGTGGCAGGTATGTCAATCGCTGTCGACTCTCTGTCGGCTATCAAGTATGCCAAGGTAACAGCTAAGCGTAATGAAATCGGACTGACTGAAGGTTTCGATATCCAGGGCGAGTTCCCTTGCTTCGGTAACGACGATGACCGCGTAGACCACTTGGCTGTCGACCTGATTTACTACTTCGACGAAGAGCTGAAGAAACTGCCTGTATACAAGAACGCGAAACCGACCCTGTCTATCCTGACCATTACTTCAAACGTGATGTACGGAAAGAAGACCGGTGCTACACCTGACGGACGTGCCAAGGGAGTTGCATTCGCTCCGGGTGCCAACCCAATGCACGGAAGAGACAAGAACGGTGCAGTGGCTTCATTGAGTTCTGTAGCCAAATTGCGTTACCGTGACTCACAGGACGGTATCAGTAATACATTCTCTATCGTTCC
Organism: Phocaeicola faecicola; assembly: GCF_013618865.1. Classification (GTDB taxonomy): domain Bacteria; phylum Bacteroidota; class Bacteroidia; order Bacteroidales; family Bacteroidaceae; genus Phocaeicola; species Phocaeicola faecicola. The sequence goes on along the minus strand of NZ_JABSOE010000005.1, from coordinate 98,367 downwards.
GAAGTCACTGGGAGTAGATATGGAAAACCGTATCGAGAACCTGGTAACCATGATGGACGGATATTTCGTGAAAGGCGCTCATCACCTGAACGTGAACGTACTGAACCGTGAGATGCTGGAAGACGCTATGGAGCATCCTGAAAAGTATCCGCAGCTGACTATCCGTGTATCCGGTTACGCTGTAAACTTCATCAAGTTGAGCCGTGAGCATCAGCTGGAAGTTATTTCACGTAGTTTCCACGAACGCATGTAATGCGGACGCACGTAATTGATTAATGAAATAATTATTGATCCGATTGTCATTCAGGAGGTCTGAAAAACGGAAGGCAGGGTTCATGCACTTGGTTATCAGATTCCCTGGATGACAATCCTTTTTATACGCATTCACTATGATACGAGTCCATTCTTATGAATCACTGGGCACTTACGACGGACCGGGTATCCGCCTGGTTGTCTTTCTGCAGGGCTGCAATTTCCGTTGCCTGTACTGCGCCAACCCCGATACCATCGATGCCAAAGGAGAGAGCAAGGAGACAGCACCGGAAGAGATTCTCCGGATGGCCATCAGCCAGAAGCCTTTTTTCGGCAAGAAAGGAGGAATCACGTTCAGTGGCGGAGAGCCGACCTTTCAGGCCAGGCAACTGATTCCGCTGCTGAAGATGCTGAAAGAGGCGGGTATCCATATCTGCATTGATACCAACGGAGGCATCTGGAACAAAGACGTAGAAGAAATGCTGGGACTGGCGGATCTGGTATTGCTGGATGTCAAGGAATTCAATAACCAGCGACACCAGACACTGACCTCACGCAGCAACGAGCAAACACTGAAGACGGCTGCATGGCTGGAAGAGCATGGCAAGCCGTTCTGGCTCCGCTACGTGCTGGTACAGGGATACAGTTATTTCGAGGAAGACATGGAGGCACTGGGAGAGCACTTCAAAGACTATCAGTGCATTGAAAGGGTAGAAATTCTTCCTTATCATACACTGGGAGTCCATAAGTATGAGGCCATGAACATGGAATACCAGTTGAAGGACGTGCAGCCCAATACTCCGGAGCAACTGGAGGCTGCAAAAATAATTTTCAAAAAATATTTCAAGACAGTGTACGTTAATTGATTATCAATCAACGTATTGAAAGAAAAGATTAAAATAATCTGATTTTTTTCACAAAAAAATTTCAAATGGGATGCAGTATTTTGAAGGGTCTGTCATTTAATAGATGAAACCTCGGGAAAAGAACTTCTTCCCAAAGGAAGCAAGCGGTTTACCGGTTGATTTCCGAAGTGCGGAAGGAGATGTATCCCTAAAAAGAAAACAACAGAAACACTCACTTCAATTAACTATAAATTCTCATAAAGGACATAACTTTATAAGAGAGAAAAAACTTGCCTTATGTGAATAACGCAAGTTTTTTTATTTTAAATCTTCCTGTCCGGCAACCGCACGGAACAGAAAGATTTCTCAACCCAATGTATTAATACAGAATCACAGTGACTTCTCGGGGACCGTGGGCTCCCATCACCAGTGCCTGCTCGATATCGGCCGTTTTTGAAGGACCGGAAACAAAGACTCCGAATCCGTACTCGCCCGTATCAATCAGCGGATATGCCTCGTGCATATTGTTCACCAGGCAAGTCTTGTCCAGCAGGATAATCAGTGCCTCGGCAATAAAATAGATGCCACGCTCTTCCATCTCCTGCTCCAGCCAGACGGCTCCATTCTCGCAGACTCCTACCTTGCCGCTGACAATTCCCAGATCCGTTCCGTCCAGTTCGGCAGAGGCAGCCACCTCATCCGGATGAAACGTATAACAATTCAGCTGCTGCGATTCGTTTCCTCTTTTCAGCACACGTACCGATGAAGCAATCCGACGGGCCTCGGGATAGAGTTTCCGGATGACCTCGTTCACATCTTCTCCTTCGTGCAAAAGCACCGCCTTGCCTCCTACCCGCTCCATCACGCTGCAGAACTGGCCGATTTTATCCTCGTATTTCACCGCCTTCTGTACCAACGAAGAAAGATCGGGCTTCTCATACCTCTTCTGCGTATTCCGGCGGATATTCTGTAAGATATCTTCTCTACTGCTCATAGTTATTTCACCTTATTTTTCTTCCACAATTCATTAAAACTTTCTTTGGCAAAGACTGGCATGTCATGCTCTTTTCCCCAGTCGTTCAAACCGTTGTAAATCATCCAGTGAGGTATTTTGTTGACCAGAGAAGCATTCTTCAGGGCCCAGTCGAACAGTCCCGGACGCTCCATCAGGAACTTCATGCCTTCCGACATCACATGCTTCGGCGTACTGGCCACTCCCAGACGCTGCAGCTGCTGACGCCAGCAATAAATCTGGTCGGCCAGGTCTACCTTCGCCGGACAGACATTCTGACACGAATGACAGAGCGAACAGGCCGATACATTATCATAATAATGCAACGGCGCCTTCAGCATACCCAGGTTGATACCGATCGGTCCCGGAATGAAATAGGTATACGAATATCCTCCCGAACGGCGGTACACCGGACAGGTGTTCATGCAGGCACCGCACCGCAGGCAGTTCAAGGTCTTTACGTGTTCCTTGTCGGCCAGAATCTGGCTGCGTCCGTTGTCAACGATAATGATATGCAGTTCTCCCCCCTTTCTCGGCTTGCGATAATGAGAAGTGTAAGTTGTAATCGGCTGTCCCGTACCCGAACGTGCCAGCAAACGGGTGAACACTCCCAGTGCCTCCCGGTCGGGAACGATCTTTTCCATACCGAAAGCCGTAATCTGCAGTTTCGGCTGTGAGGTTCCCATATCGGCATTCCCCTCATTCGTGCAGACCACACACTCTCCGGTGGAAGCTACGGCAAAGTTGGCCCCGGTCATGGCAGCCTCCGCCTCAATGAACTTATGGCGCAGGTTCTTGCGTGCCGCATGAGTCAGGTAAGTCTGGTCATTGTTGCCGGGCTCCGTACCCATCTCTTTGACGAACAGTTCTCCAATCTCTTCCTTCCGGATATGAATGGCCGGAAGTACGATGTGACTCGGACGCTTGTGCATGAGCTGCAGGATGCGTTCTCCCAGGTCGCTTTCCACAACCTCTATTCCTTTGTCTTCCAGGTATTCATTCAGGCCGCACTCCTCGGCAAGCATCGACTTGCTCTTGATGAAATGTTTTACATGATGCGACTCCAGGATATGATGGACGATGGAACAATATTCATCGGCATCCTTCGCCCAGTAGACATGGGCACCGTTGGCCTGTGCGTTTTTCTCAAACTCCTGCAGCAACGTATCGAGGTGACTGTTGCTGTACATCTTGATGGCCTCAGCCATGTTGCGCAAGTCCTCCCACTCCGGAAGTTCCTTGCTTATCTTGTCTCTCTTGGCACGCACCATCCAGAGGGTTTCATCGTGCCATGCAGCCAGTTCTTTATGCTGAAGAAACCGGCCGGCTGCCTTAGAATGTTTGGTACTCATAGTCCTGCTGCTAAAATTTCTACAATGTGAATGGTTTTGATGGGCAGATGATCACGGGAGATAATGCCGTTCTGGTGCATCAGGCACGAACTGTCGGCTCCAACGATGTATTCAGCACCCGTATCGATGTGCCGCTGTACTTTGTCACGGCCCATGCGTCCGGAAACCTCATGTTCTTCTACCGCAAACATACCTCCGAATCCACAGCATTCATCGGGACGCTCCGGTTCAACGATTTCAATATCCTTCACCAGGGATAACAGGTCTCGCAGCTTGTTGTAATAAGGAATGTTCATTTCGGAAGGGGAAGACAAATGAAGGAGACGGACTCCGTGGCAGCTGTTCTGGATGCTGACCTTATGCGGGAAAGAAGCCTTCAGCTCGGTAGGGCGTATCTGGTCGTGGATGAACTCACAGATATCGTAGATACGTCCTTCACTGGCACATCGATGTGTCTCTCCGGCAAGCAGCTTGCCATAATGGTCTCTGACAAAGGCCACACAACTGGCGGAAGGTCCCACGATATAGTCGTAGTCTTTGAACAGTTCATCAAAATGTTTAGCCAACTCTACCGACTCGTGTTCAAATCCTGCATTCGCCATAGGCTGGCCACAGCAGGTCTGATTCAACGGATAGTCTACCTCCACCCCCAAACTTTTAAGCAATTTGTAAGATGCCACACCCACCTGGGGGAAAACGGAGTTAATGTAACAAGGTATAAATAATCCTACTTTCATACGTCTTTTTGTTTTTGCACAGCAAAAGTAGAACTTATTATTTATCCAGATAAAAATGGGCGTTAAATATAATTAATACCTGTAAAAACTGCGTGCACCCCGCGAATCACTTCGCAGGGTGCACCCAACTAATAACTAACTTTTTAATTTGTGGTTTTACGTAATTTCATATGACTAACACTGCAAAGGTAAGGAGTTGCCGCCATGTGTGCAATACCCATTTTTAGGTATTTATTTCATACAACTCCCTCGTCTTACAGATTCATTTTCACTTCACTCAATTCGACCAGTTTGTTTACAATCGCATAGATGGTAAGACCTGCGGCCGAATGGATCTGCAGTTTGCGGGTGATGTTGCGGCGGTGCGTAATGACCGTATGCACGGAGATATACAGTTTTTCTGCAATCTCCTTGTTGGTCATTCCACGAACCACACAGCCCACAATCTCCTTTTCTCTCTGACTCAAGGTATTCGGATCACTCTCTTCATTGTCGGCATAGTTCATCAGCGTGGCAAGTTTGTTTTCCAGGACACAGGCATCGTCATACAGACTGATACGTTCATCGTATCCCTTCAGCTGATTGGCATCCACAAACGAACACAGCAAGGCAATGTATTTCACCTCCGCATCCGCATACCGGGCCTTGAACCCCTCGAGGTCGAACCAGCCCTCAAACTGAGGATTGATAATCAGGATATCCGGAGTATGGGCCTCCATACAATGCGAAAGTCCTTCCTTCGAGGTAATCTCCACTGTCTGAACACTCAAATCAGGCAAGCGCTTCAACACCGTAACCAGTCCGCTTCTGACAATGACGGAGGTTTCGGCAACAGCTATAAAAATAGTTTCCTGAGGTTTCATTTCAACTTCTCTTCCAGTTCCATTACCGCAGGAACAAACAGATAATCTTCTACCCTGTTATGCGATGCCAGATCTTCTTCACAACTGAAAACATCAAACAAGACCGCATTCAGTAACTGATTGTTGCCTGTAGCCGGATAATACTTAATAATAATGTTCTTCAACTCTGTCAGTTTGGCGTTTACCTGATCATGACGGCGGGCAAACACACCGATGCTGAAACCCGAGGGATGTTCTCCGTTCAGCAGGGCAGACACGTAGGTAAAGACCTTTACGTTCTCGTATTCCATGTGCTTGCGCACCTCGTTCACATAATCATCGAAAAAGCGGACCACCAGAGGGGTGACCTCGTTCTGCGCCGAGCAGTCGAGCGCCTCCAGCAATTTCCGGCGGAGCGTAGGCAACTGGAAATCAAGGAAAAAGGAATGCGACTGCTGCAGGTAGTTCATCAGGGCAGAGACCGAAATCTCCTTTACATGATCCTGCATGCGGTTCCCGCCCTCGGTCAGGAAATTGACCACTGTCAGGAAGGTATTGCAGTCTACCTGATTCATCTCACAGACTTCCTTTACCGAACGGTCACCGAAGCCCAAGGGAACTCCGAAACGGCTCAGTACTTGCAACAGCGCGTAGTTCTCACAAATCAGATCACTCATCTTGTCCGTTGCCCGATATATCTTAGTGCCACACATATTCAGTTGTATATTCATATTTTAAATTCTTTTGCAAAGAAACACGATTCATACCAAATGCACAATCCCCAAATCTTGGTATTCTTACTGCGCCGGACGGACCGAAAGCACCAGCACCCGCCGGGTAGCGGCCGTCACACAGAAACGCTGGTCGCAACGCTCGTTGACCAGCCACACAATCTCCTCTCCCATGCACACCACACACTGCTCCTGCTTTTCGAACAAGGAGAACTTACCGTCGCGCAGGTAGTCCCTTACCTTTTTATATCCCTTCATCCCATAAGGAATGAAACGGTCGCCCGACTGCCATTTGCGGAGTGTCAGCGTACCGGTCACCTTATCCGCATCCAGGAAAGCCTTCGTGCGGTCGGAGAAATCAGCCTTCAGTTCCTCCCGGTCCACTGCCTCAACCACAAGCGACAAAGCAGTTTCCGGTTTCTCCCTGAACTCCAGAACCAGGGAATCACGGTTCCGCAGCAACACGTATTCCGGAGAATAGAACAACTGGCCCGACATGCCTTTCACCTGAAGGTTCCGGTAAATGTTATCCAGTTGCGACGCGTTAAATCCCAAAGGAGCATACAGTTCAAAAAGAATCGCCCTGGGAGCAGTCTCTCCCAGCAATGCCGGAATACTGACCTCCCTTTCGGAGACACTCACCCGACGGCAAGCCTCCTGTATAGCTTTCCGGTACACCTCCTCCACATCCACCAGGCGGGAGGCCGTTTCAAAAATCGCATCCGAGACGGAAGGATTGATTTCTCCCAGCAAAGGCAACACCTTCAACCTGATCTTATTACGGGTAAAGTCGGTTTCGAGATTCGTACTGTCGGTCACATAATCCTGTCCGATGGCCTGCAGGTACGAAAGGATTTCGGCACGGGAGACTTCCAGCATCGGGCGCACGATTCTACCGTTGACCGGCGTAATGCCCCGCAGTCCCCGGATACCGGTTCCGCGTATCAGATTCAGCAGGAAAGTCTCCACGCTGTCATCCTTATGATGGGCCACGGCTATGACCGAAGCCCCGGTCTGCTGCCGCACCTGCTCGAACCAGGCATAACGCAACTCACGTGCCGCCATCTCAATGGAACAGCTGTGCTGTACCGCATAGGCTGCAGTATCAAAGTGCACCACCTCCAGCGGCACGGTAAGCCGCTCGCACAAGGCACGTACAAACCCTTCGTCCCGGTCCGATTCCGCCCCCCGGAGATGAAAGTTACAGTGAGCTGCCACACAGTCGTATCCCTCATGCAGCAGCACGCGCAGCAGAGCAACTGAATCCGCTCCCCCGCTCAAGGCGACAAGTACCCGATCGTGACGATTCAGCAGATGCTTGTCAGAAATACATTGATTGACCTTTTGTATAAGCATATTACAAATGTACAAAAACCGCTTCAAAGAGATTAAAAAAGGAAATCGCACCGGCTTTATTTAAAAACATTCTAAATAGTTTGCGTAAACAAAGCCAATCATATATCTTTGCCGCAAAATAGAATGAAGTATGAGACTGTCAGAACTTAGCACCGGAGAAAAAGGTGTAATCATTAAAGTCATGGGGCACGGAGGATTCCGCCGGCGCATCGTCGAAATGGGATTCGTCAAAGGAAAAACCGTAGAAGTGATACTGAACGCCCCACTTAAAGATCCTATCAAATATAAAATCATGGGATACGAGATATCCCTCCGCCGGCAAGAGGCTTCCATGATTGAAGTTGTCAGCCAGGAAGAAGCACGGACACTGATGAAGGACGAGTGTTTCCACAATCCGATTACCGAAAACGTACCGGTACCGGAGGAGGAGATGGTCAAGATTGCCCAGGGCAAGCGGCGTACCATCAATGTGGCACTGGTGGGTAACCCCAACTGCGGAAAGACTTCGCTGTTCAACATCGCATCGGGTGCACATGAGCATGTAGGCAACTACAGCGGGGTGACGGTAGACGCCAAAGAGGGTTTCTTCGAATTCCAGGGATACCAGTTCCGCCTGGTCGACCTTCCCGGAACGTATTCATTGTCGGCTTACAGTCCTGAAGAACTCTATGTGAGAAAGCACATCATTGAGGAAACTCCGGACGTAATCATCAACGTAATCGATGCGGGAAATCTGGAGCGCAACCTCTACCTGACCACGCAGCTGATTGACATGAATGTCCGGATGGTCATCGCACTGAATATGTATGACATGCTGGAGCATAGCGGGAATGTCCTGGATTACAAGAAACTGGGAGAATTGCTGGGAGTCCCCATTGTACCGACCATCAGCCGCAACGGAAAGGGTATCGATACGCTCTTCCACGTAATCATCGGACTCTATGAAGGGGCCGACTTCATGGGACAGAAAAAGGAAATCCAGAATGAGGTAATGAGGGCGTACCGCGAATGGCATGATTCGTATGTACCCGACCACAAATACGGCAGCCACGCCGAAGAGGAACACGTGACGCAGGGAAAGAGCTTTATCCGGCACATCCATATCAATCACGGTCCGGAACTGGAACGGAGCATTGATGCCATCAAGAAGGAAATCGGAAAGACAGAAAGCATCCGTCATAAGTATTCTACCCGTTTCCTTGCCATAAAACTTCTGGAGAACGACAAGGAAATCGAACAGAATGTCATTACGCTCCTGCCCAACTGTGCGGAGATCCTGGCCGTAAAGGAAAAGGAAATCGCCCGGTTGAAGCTTTCCATCAACGAAGACAGCGAACAGGCGATTGCCGATGCCAAATACGGTTTCATTACCGGTGCGCTGAAGGAAACGTATGTGGAAAAGAACCAGCATACCGAAATGTTTACCCGGATTGTGGACAGCATCGTCACACACCGCGTATGGGGATTCCCGATATTCTTCATCTTCCTTTACCTGATGTTTGAATGTACTTTCACTTTCGGAGCCTATCCGCAGGCATGGATTGAATGGCTGGTAGCCGGACTGGGAAGTATCGTAGAAACGCAGATGCCGGCAGGACCACTGAAGGATTTGATTGTAGACGGTATCATCGGAGGAGTAGGCGGAGTGATTGTGTTCCTGCCGAACATCCTGCTGCTCTATCTTTTCATCTCTTTCATGGAAGACTCCGGATACATGGCACGTGCGGCCTTCATCATGGATAAGATCATGCACAAAATGGGGCTGCACGGCAAGTCGTTCATTCCGCTCATCATGGGCTTCGGATGTAACGTACCGGCCATCATGGCTTCCCGCATCATCGAAAGCCGGAAATCACGGCTGGTGACGATGCTGATTACTCCGTTCATCTCGTGCAGTGCCCGTCTGCCCATCTATCTGGTCATGATCGGAGCGCTTTTCCCGCACAATGCCAGTCTGGTACTGTTCAGCATATATACCATCGGTATCCTGCTGGCTGTCCTGATGGCCCGTGTACTGAGCCTGTTCATCGTGAAAGGCGATGACACCCCGTTTGTAATGGAGCTTCCTCCCTATCGTATGCCTACGGCCAAATCGGTCTTCCGTCATACCTGGGAGAAAGGAGCACAGTACCTGAAGAAAATGGGAGGAATCATCATGATTGCTTCTATCATTATCTGGTTCCTGGGCTATTACCCAAATCATTCAGCATACGATACTCCGGCCGAGCAACAGGAGAATTCGTACATCGGACAGATCGGAAAGGCCATTGAACCGGCTATCGAACCGCTGGGATTCAACTGGAAAATGGGAATCGGAATCCTGTCGGGCGTGGGAGCGAAAGAACTTGTGGTAAGTACGCTGGGAGTGCTGTACACCAATGAATCGGATGTCGACAACGTGGATCTCTCCAACCGTATTCCTATTACGCCGCTGGTGGCCTTCGGATACATGCTGTTCATCCTGATTTATTTTCCGTGTATCGCTACCATTGCGGCCATCAAACAAGAATCCGGCAGCTGGAAGTGGGCAGCCTTCGCAGCCTTCTACACCACCGCACTGGCCTGGATCATCTCGTTTGCGGTCTACCAGATCGGAAGTTTATTCACTTAAAAAAACAATGTCATGAATCTGCAAAATCTCGTTGTATATATCATTGTGTTTCTCTGCATGGCTTATGCAGGGAAACATATTTATCATTTTTTCACCGGCTTGAAAAAGGGTTCAAAGAGTTGTGAATGTGGATGTTCCGGGTGTAAACTCGCCCAAAGCAAAGGGTGTGGCATAAAAAAAGTCGCAAAAAAAGAGGCGTAAATATTGCCATTTAAAAAAATTAGTTATACCTTTGCAGCGCAATTGAGAAGAACAATTGCCACCAAGATTGGTTCCTTGGATGAGTGGCTTAGTCAGCGGTCTGCAAAACCGTGTACGGCGGTTCGAATCCGCCAGGAACCTCGAACATTACAGCAAAAGTTCATCGGACAAACCGGTTCCTTGGATGAGTGGCTTAGTCAGCGGTCTGCAAAACCGTGTACGGCGGTTCGAATCCGCCAGGAACCTCGAACCGAACAGATGCACTCTTAGCTCAGTTGGTAGAGCAACTGACTCTTAATCAGTGGGTCCAGGGTTCGAATCCCTGAGGGTGTACAACAAATCCTTACTCGCAATGAGGTTGAAAATTCAATATTTTCAACCTCATTTTCTTTTTATACGGTATATTCTTTCCCCTTAAAATCATCATTTTTAGGTATTTCACCAATAAATTTTATCCCGTTACTTTGCAACATCATCAAAAACCAATTAACATGAAAAGAACGGGTATATTTTATGGATCCACTACAGGCACGACAGAGGCTGTAGCGCGACTGATTGCAGAAAAAATGGGAGTCGAAAAAGCAGATATACATGATGTAAGCAGAATCAATGCCGAAACGGTCGGAAAGTACGAAGTGCTGATTCTGGGTACTTCTACCTGGGGAGACGGAGAACTGCAGGACGACTGGTATGACGGAGTAGAAGTGCTCAAGGGTACGGACCTGACCGGAAAATACATCGCACTGTTCGGCTGTGGGGATTCGGAATCATATTCCGACACTTTCTGCGACGGCATGGGACTGATTTTCGAGAGTCTGAAAGACTCCGGAGCCGAGTTTATCGGAAGCGTATCCAGCGATGAATATACCTTCTCGGCATCGGCCGCCGAAGCGGATGGCAGATTTGTTGGCCTTGCCATTGACGATGTAAACGAAAGCCACCTGACAGCCGGACGCATCAGCCGCTGGACCGAAATGCTGAAAGCCGCCATTTCCTGAATCCCTTTTAATCAAACACAATAACTTTATATGAGAACTCCTGACATCAATCCAATAGAACTGAAAGTTTTTCTGAATCACATTTATGAGCTGAAAAAGGGCGTACGCCAAATGGTGTTGTATACCACCAACCGCAAATACGAGGATTTTGCCGTCAGACGGCTGGAAAGCCAGCGCATCCATTACGTCATCCAGTCGGTAGACAGCCAGCGCATCAACCTCTTTTTCGGAAGGACGGAATGTATCGAAGCCATCCGGACCATGGTGACCCGACCGCTCAATTTGCTGACTCCGGAAGAAGATTTCATACTGGGTGCCATGTTAGGATACGATATCTGTGCGCAATGCAAAAGATATTGCAGCAGGAAAGCGAAAAAACTGGAACAAAAACAGAAAAAATCGTGATTTCTCCTTGGGAGAGTTATTTCATTTTGCATAAAAAATCCGGTATATGAAGAAAAGCCTTCATATGCCGGTATCTTTTTCAGCCGGATGCAATATCTCCCGCTTACAGTCATCAGTTGCCGTTCAGAACCCTGCCCGTGCCGGAGGCCTGCAGACGATATTCATTGGGGGTACAGCCGACACGCTTCTTAAAGAGACGGCAAAAATGCTGCGGATACTGAAATCCCAGCGTATATGCTATCTGGGTAACGGTCTTGTCGGTCTCTGTGACGAGTTCTTTCGCGGCACAAATCATCTTTTCCTGAATATACTCCTGAGGACTCCTTCCGGTTTCCCGCTTAAACATATCTCCGAAATAATTGGACGAAAGACAGAGCTGGTCGGCGAAATACTTCACCGTAGGCAGACCGTCACGCTCGGCCATTCCTCCCTCAAAATAACGGTCAATCAGTTGGTCGAACTTTCCCTGCACGCTGTTGCCGGCCTTGATGCGGGTAAAAAACTGACGTTCGTAAAAACGCATGCAATAATTCAGCAGCAATTCGAGCTGGTTGACGATAAGTTTCTTGCTGAACTTGTCATTTCCATGACGGAGTTCCATTTCGAGCATCCGCATGCAGCCCATAACAATCTCCCTCTCCTCTTCCGAAAGATGCAGGGCCTCATTGACCTCATACGAGAAAAAGGTATAACGCTGAATGGTCCGGCCCAGCGTAGTATCCTGCAGCAGGTCCGGATGAAACAACACCCCTATCGCATTCAGCTGCACACGCCCATCCTTCGGAGTAATCTCCGTAGACTGCCCGGGAGCGAAACAGACAATCGTTCCCTCCTGATAATCGTAATTCGTGCGTCCGTACTTGATGTCACACTGCTTTTCCATTTTCAGATAAAGCGCATAAATGCCATAATGCCAATGCGTATAGTCGACAAACTTTGTCGCACGGTTCAAGTCGGCCATTTTCCATTTTCAGATAAAGCGCATAAATGCCATAATGCCAATGCGTATAGTCGACAAACTTTGTCGCACGGTTCAAGTCGGCCACACAGATCTGCGGATGCAGTGTCTCCAGTCCGTACAACTGATTATACTGTGCCACGCTGTCCAGATTAATTTGCTTATCCATTCTCCTTGCTTGTTGATTCACCTGCAAATATAAGGCAAAGTTGGATACAGGCTTCTTTCTTTACTTTTTTTAAAGTCAGATTGTACCCTTCTGCACCTCTTCGGGAGAAATCCGTAATTCAGGTTATTTTTCTGCCGAAAAATCTGTAATTTGTATACCCGTTTCCATTCAAAAACCTGATAATTTTGTTTCGTACAAAATCTGTATAACCAGAGAACCAGACTAACCTGATTCAAACGAATTTAAACGAGTAAACCAATGAAGATGAAAAAGAAACTTGCCACATTATGTCTGAGTGTCCTGACTGCATGGGCAGCAGACACCGTTTTTGCCGAAACTTATAATACCTTTACAAACGATATGGAAAAAGAACTGAACCTTACTGACCAATGGGATAAAGTATTTCCCAAAAGTCCCAAAGTAACGCATGCGAAAATCACTTTTCACAACCGATACGGCATCACACTGGCCGCTGATTTGTATATTCCTCTAAATGCCGAAGGAAAATTGCCGGCCGTTGCTGTAAGCGGTCCCTTCGGAGCGGTAAAAGAACAGTCTTCCGGTCTGTATGCCCAGACACTGGCCGAGAACGGCTTCCTGACCATCGCCTTCGACCCTTCGTTTACGGGAGAAAGTGGTGGAGAACCCCGCTACGTGGCCTCACCCGACGTCAATACGGAGGATTTCTGTGCGGCTGTAGACTACCTGACTTCCCGCGATGACGTAGACAAGGAGCGCATCGGTATCCTGGGCATCTGCGGATGGGGAGGCATGGCACTGAACGCGGCTGCCATAGACACCCGCATCAAGGCTACCGTTACATCGACCATGTACGACATGAGCCGGGTAAATGCCAAAGGGTATTTCGACTCCATGGATGAAGAAGGGCGTTACAACCTGCGCAAGGAACTGAATGCCCAGCGTACGGAGGACTACAAGCAGCACAGTTATGCGCTTGCCGGAGGAGTGCCTGATGTATTGCCGGCCGATGCTCCACAGTTCCTGAAAGATTATTATGATTATTACAAGACGCCAAGAGGATATCATGCACGTTCGCTCAATTCCAACAAAGGATAGAACAAGACTTCTGCGCTTTCTTTCATCAATATGCCTATCCTGGCATACAGCAGCGAAATACGAAGTGCCGTACTCATGATTCACGGCGAGAATGCCCATTCGCGGTACTTCAGCGAGGATGCGTTCAAGCAGCTGAAAGGAGACAACAAAGAATTGCTGATTATCCCGGAGGCCAACCACACGGATTTATATGATAATCTGGACAAAATACCTTTTACGAAAATCATTCAGTTTTTTCATGACAACCTGAAATAAAACCGTTTCAATATGCAGAAAATCAAACAGACAGCCGGACGTGACGCACTGGGTTCCTTCGCCCCAGCGTTTGCACACCTGAATGACGATGTGCTGTTCGGAGAGGTATGGAGCAGAAATGATCTGCTGTCGTTACGCGACCGTTCACTGGTCACAGTAGTGGCCCTGATGGCTCAGGGACTGACCGATTCTTCCTTTAAATACCACCTGGAAAGTGCCCGGAAAAACGGCATCACACAGACTGAAATAGCAGAGATACTGACTCATGCGGCATTCTATGCCGGATGGCCCAAGGCATGGGCGGCTTTTCGTATGGCCAAAGAGGTATGGACGGAAACCGACGGCCAGGAGGCTCCTGCAGAAGGCAAGGAGGCGCATGCCCGTTCCATGATTTTCCCGATAGGAAATCCGAATAAGAACTATGCCCGGTATTTCATCGGAAACAGTTACCTGGCTCCTGTCGTACGGGAAGGGATTCCGGTCTTCAACGTGACTTTCGAACCGGGATGCCGCAACAACTGGCACATACACCACGCCGATAAGGGCGGAGGACAGACCCTGATCTGTGTAGGCGGAAGGGGTTTCTATCAGGAATGGGGAAAAGAGGCCGTAGGACTCCTCCCGGGAGACAGTATCTATATACCGGCAGGCGTCAAGCACTGGCACGGTGCCGCTCCCGACAGTTGGTTCTCCCACCTGGCCATGGAAGTTCCCGGAGAAAACTGCAGCAATGAATGGCTGGAACCGGTGGATGATCAAGAGTATTTTTCATCCGTTCAACATAAGTGTAACACCGAAAAATAAACGATTATGAAGAAAAAAGTACTGATTATATCAAGCACTCCGCGCAAGCACGGCAATTCAGAAGCCTTGTGTGACTCTTTTCTGAAAGGAGCTCAGGAGGCCGGACACGAAGTCACTAAAATCGCTTTGCGCGATTATAAGATTAATTATTGCATCGGATGCGAACAGTGCAGCCTGCATCACAAGCCCTGCCCACAGAAGGACGATGCGGCAGCAATCATCGAGCAGATGGTCAATGCCGATGTGATTGTCATGGCTACCCCCGTTTACTTTTATGCGATGAGTGCCCAAATGAAGACCTTGATCGACCGGTGCTGCGGCAGATATACCGAGATGTCTGACAAGGCATTTTATTTCCTTGCCACAGCGGCGGAAGAAGACCCGGCAATCATGGAACGCATTGTGACTAATTTCAAGGGATTCCTCGACTGTCTGGACGGACCGGAGATAAAAGGCAGTGTCTTCTGTGGAGGTGTATGGCACACCGGAGAAATAGCCGAACGGCCCGAACTGGAGCAGGCCTATCAAATGGGATTAAGCATCAATTAAGAAATCATCATTCATACATCAGCACCATGGAACTTGAAGATTTTCTGAAGCACGTCAGTGAGAAGAAGTTATTGAATACTCCCGATATCTATTCGTTCATGGACCAATCCAGCGAGGAAGCGAGACGCATTACGTTCGAACTGAACGGAAGTTATCATACGATGGAGGAAACGCGGAGCCTGCTCTCCCGGTTGTTCGGAAAGAAGGTGGATCCCGGATTGAGGGTATTCCCTCCTTTCTATACCGATTTCGGAAAGAACATCACTTTGGGAAAGAACGTGTTTATCAATGCCTGCTGCCATTTTCAGGATCAGGGAGGCATCACCATCGGAGACGACTGCCTGATCGGGCATAATGTAGTGTTTGCGACGTTAAATCACGGCATCGCTCCCGAAGAGCGGTTCTCCATGAAACCGGCTCCCATCACCCTTGGGAAAAATGTCTGGGTGGGTTCCAACTCAACCATCCTGCAAGGAGTGACCATCGGCGACAATGCCATCATTGCGGCAGGCTCGGTGGTAAACCGGGATATTCCGGCCAATACCATTGCCGGAGGGGTACCGGCCAAACCGATACGGAGCATTTATCCGGATAAATAACCGGTCAGATAAAACGTGTACAGGCTGAGGCATTTGCTGCTCTCAGCCTGTACTGCATCTATATAAACCTAAATGAATATTCAGTATTTTACCATGCGTTTGGGAGATCCCTTCCAGGAACAGCCCAGGCAATGTACTTCCTCGAGATTGAAACCCTCCAGTGATTCTCCCGGATTTTTGGGAACGACCTCATTTTCACTTGTGACATAAACCAGACAGCGCTCACCGGCGTCATTCATCACATACATTGCAGCAATTTTACATTGGGGGCAAAGCAGTTTCTTCATTCTTCTTTTCTTTTCGTATAAAATTCAGGGAAATACCTATGTAAAACACAGTCCGATGTTCCGATAACGTGCCTTTCCGCATCCATCCGTGCGAATCACCGACTGCGATTTTCTGTTTTCAAAGTTATATATTTCAACCGTATTCCCCGGCGTACAGACGGATTATTTATCAAGCTTTAATAAAATCGCGCAATAAAAAAGATTTTTTATTTTTTCGGACATCCGTACGCCGCTTATCAGCGATACGGCTTTTTTCTTATTTTACTATCTTTGCCCTGAATTTTTGAAAGGTAAACAGCATATGAAAAAAGATACGAAAAAAGACGCAACTATCAAACAAATTTTTCCGGTCGTCGGAATGAGTTGTGCGGCCTGTGCAGCTCGGGTAGACAAGACCTTGAACAGTCTGGAAGGAGTAACCGCCAGTGTCAATTATGCAGCGGCAGCCGTTACCGTTTCTTACCCACCCGAAGCATGTTCCCCTGAGAAGTTGCGGGAGGCAGTCAGAAACGCCGGCTACGACCTGCTGATTGATACTGCCACCGACGTCGAAGCGGAGGCAGCCAGGCTGCGGAACCGGCATTATGTCCAGCTGAAGCGCCGGACCATCGGAGCCATTGCGCTCTCCCTGCCACTGTCTGTCATTTCCATGTGCTTTCCCCAACTGCCTTATGCCGGATACATCATGTGGATACTGGCTACCCTGGTGGTCTTCGGATTGGGCAGGGATTTCTTCATCAACACCTGGAAGCAACTGAAGCACGGCACCTCCAACATGGATACGCTGGTGGCCAACAGTACCGGAATAGCCTATCTGTTCAGTACCTTCAACCTGTTTTTCCCTGAGTTCTGGATACAGAAAGGCATCGCGCCTCATCTTTATTTCGAGGCGGCAGCCATGATCATTGCCTTCATCCTGCTGGGACGTACTTTGGAGGAGCGTGCCAAAGGGCAGACTTCCGAAGCAATCCGCAAACTGATGGGACTGCAGCCCAAGCGGGTTACCGTCATCAAGGACGGACAGGAAGTCGAAACGGGAATTGATTCCATCCTCCCTCAGGACGTCGTAGTAGTGAAACCGGGAGAAAGAATCGCGGTAGACGGTACGGTATTGCAGGGAAGCTCTTACGTCGATGAAAGCATGTTGAGCGGAGAGCCCCTCGCCGTCAGGAAACAACCCGGAGACAAGGTCTTTGCCGGAACCATCAATCAGAAAGGAGGATTCCGCTTTACTGCCGACAAGGTAGGCAGCGATACCTTATTGGCACACATCATCCGCAGGGTACAGGAGGCTCAGGGAAGCAAGGCACCGGTACAAAAGCTGGTAGATAAGATTGCAGCGGTATTCGTCCCTTCCATCATCCTGATTGCCATCCTGTCGTTCCTGTTATGGTACGTACTGGACGATGCCAACGGGTTCACTCACGGACTGCTGGCACTGGTCACCGTACTGATCATTGCCTGTCCCTGTGCACTGGGACTTGCCACGCCCACGGCCATCATGGTGGGTATCGGAAAGGGTGCCGGACAGGGCATTCTGATCAAGGATGCAGAAAGCCTGGAGATTGCCAGGAAGATTGACCTGCTGGTACTGGACAAGACGGGAACGGTCACTGAAGGAAAACCCGTAGTGACCGACTGGCTGTGGACTGCTGAAGGTGAAAATTGTAAGGATATCTTCTATACCCTGGAAAAGCATTCGGAGCATCCGCTGGCAGAAGCCATTGCCCAAGGCATCCGAGGAACCGAACAGACGCTGGAAGCCTTTGAAAGTCTGACAGGCATGGGAGTAAAAGGCAAAGCCAAAGGTATCAGTTATTACGCCGGGAACTACCGGATTGTGGAAGCGGCAAAGGCGAAAGTTCCTGCCCCTATGGAAGAAAAGGCCCAGCTTCTGGCAGCAGAGGCCAAGACCGTAGTCTGGTTTGTCAAAGGCAATGAGGTATGCGGACTCGCCGCCATTACCGACCGCATCAAGCCCACCTCCGCCGAGGCAGTTGCCACGCTCCAGCAAATGGGAGTGGAAGTCGTCATGCTGACCGGAGACAACTCTCAAACGGCGGCTTCCATCGCCCGGCAGGCCGGCATCCGGCGGTTCCAGGCAGAAGTACTCCCCGACCAGAAAGCCGAATGGGTGAAAAAATTCCAGTCGGAAGGAAAGAAAGTTGCCATGGCCGGCGACGGTATCAATGACAGTGCCGCACTGGCGCAGGCCGACCTGGGTATCGCCATGGGACAGGGCAGTGACATTGCCATGAGCGTGGCTCCCATGACCCTCATGTCTTCCGACCTGCTGCGCATCGCAGATGCCATCCGACTGTCTGCCGATACGGTACGTACCATCCGTCAGAACCTGTTCTGGGCATTCATCTACAACCTGATCAGTGTACCGGTCGCTGCCGGAATCCTGTATCCGGTCAACGGTTTCCTGCTGAACCCGATGATTGCCGGTGCCATTATGGCCATGAGCAGCGTAAGTGTGGTGACCAACAGTCTGCGGCTGAAAAAGAAAAAGAGTCTGGTACCCGCAGGAGTCCCGACTGTAACGGATACCTGCGAAACAGACGAACAGGAGGCTGAAACACCTCAATCCGCTGCTGCAGGTTCCGTACGGAAAGAATATCAGGTAACCGGAATGATGTGCCACCACTGCCAGGGAAGGGTGGAAAAAGCCCTGAACTCCGTGGAAGGCGTACATGCCACCGTTACCCTGGACCCTCCGGTAGCCGTACTGGAATACGAAAACGGACAACCAGTTCTGAACATTGAAGAATTGCAAAAGATTCTCACTGAGAAGGCTGGGGATTATGAAATATCAGAAAAATAGTCGTATATTTGACTTCATAAACAAAAAAAAACTGACACATGAAAGTAAAAAATTTACTGGGCCTTATCCTGCTCACATTATGTACGCTAAATATCCTGTCGTGCAAGGACAGTGAACGATATGCACCGATTACGGTAGTACCTGCACAAGAAGGGAACTCTCCCCTTCTCAATGAAACGACCGTATGGATTGACCCGTTCCAGAAAGAAGGGGTCAGCCTTTACATTCAGGGAGGAAGCGGCAGCTACAGCATCGAAAGCAATCCGGATACCGACATTGCCGACTACCGTTTCAACGGAAAGAACCTGCTGACCCTCCTGCCTCAGTTCGACGAACAGAGCGGCCTGATGAATACCGGAGAGACCAGTATGGTCATTTCCGACCATGCCGGCAACATCCTGACCCTCCGCATCGTGGTATCCTACCCTCAGACCGTTTACCCGATCAAGGCAGTAGGTGCGGAAATCAAGGGGGATGAACTGACCCAGAAGCAGTTGAACGAGCTCCGCAACCTGATTATGAATGCCTCTCCGGCCAAGGAAGGCGGAAAGTTTGTATTCATTTATACTCACCGGAACATGACTGAAGGAAAGGTGCAGATTTATCCGAACGAAAGTTCGAAGACTCCGCTGGAAGGTATCTTCACACAAGACAAGAATACCATAGACAAAGAAGGAGTGAAAATCCATATCGAACTTACCAATCAGGCGACATACGATTATGTGCTGACTTATCTTTTACCGGAAAACGGTACGGATGCCGCATCGGCCATGTCGCTGAGACAGAACGTGACCGACGTATACCAGGGAGAATACATGGCATTGAAGGAAGCCTACTGTGTACTGGTCATTCCGGGAGAAACTAAATAACGGAGATTGTCTGAACCCATACTCTCACTGCGAGCCGTCACCCGCGGCCTGCAGTGGGAGTTTTTTATGAATTTTTACTCATGTCTATCGGCCATATTGAATTACAGCCTTTTGATTTATACCGTCGTATCGAACAGATACACCGCCAGCCTGCAGCTGCTCCTGAAAACATCCGGAGCAAATATATCCTGCTTTTCAAGGTACTGGAACAGGCTTGCTACGAACTGACCCACGGGGTTACCTTTTCTTTTGCCAATCTGTTTTCCCGGCTCGACTACATCTGTAAGGAGAAGCGAATGACACCCTCCGACAAGTATGCCATCCAGACCTTGCGGAGGAACTGCAACGCGGCCATGCGCGACGACTTCCAGCCGGTCATGGAAGAATACCTCTACGACTTGCGGGCCATCGTGCGCTTCGTGTCGCTGGCATTCGGTGAAGACGTTCCGGCTTCCCTGCTTCCCGAAATTCCTCATTCCAACCGACCGTACAGAGGTACCCGCCACAGCCGGATTCCATACGTGCGGGCTGCCGTCACCAGTTGGAACGAGGAACTGATTTTCGCGGCCACCGACAGCGACGACGATCCGTTCATCATCATCAACTATGCCAAAGGAGGCTACAATGGCGACCTGCTCTACCTGCAGGATATCCTGCAGGAAAACATGCAGCTCAACCTGCTGGATGTACACATCGACGAGGAAAACCAGTACATTCCCAACCTCATTGTGGTCCATCCCGATTACCTGATTGACATCAGTTCCCTGGCAGCCTGCTTCCGCGAGTACGGCCGGCATCCGTTGAATTTCTTCATCAACAAGATCAAGCCGAAAGCCAATACCTCGCCCATCCTGATGGGTAACCTCGCCAGCCAGTTCCTCGACGATTACGTCAACGAATCGCCCGATGCCCCGGTAACCTACAACCATACGGTCAAGAAGTTTTTTGCCTCATCGGCACTTGAGTTCTGTACCTGCCCCATCCCGCCCAATTTCCATGAGCAGGCACAGGCACAGATGCTGAACATCCGTTCGTTCGTGCAGGACGTGCTTCCGCGCAACATACAGGGGTTCGACAAGCATCAGACCCTGCTCGAAGCTTCGTTCATCTGTGAGAAACTCGGACTGCAGGGACGTGTGGACATGCTGCAGAAGGATTTCAAGGTGCTCATTGAACAGAAATCGGGTAAGCGCGACGAGTACAACCGCCGCCACAAGGAGGACCATTTCATCCAGATGATGCTCTATCAGGGAATATTGATGTACAATTTCGGTCACGAGACGGAGAACCTGCAGACTTTCCTGCTGTACTCCAAGTATACCGACGGACTGATGATCGAACATTTTGCCGAAACTCTTTTCCGCGAAAGTATCCGGCTGAGAAACCGGATTGTCTGTTCGGAGATGGCCTTCGGCGAAGGTGCCATTGCTCCTGTCATGGAAGAACTGAGTACCGACCTGCTGAATGAGTTCCAGACCTCCAGTCGCCTGTGGACCGATTTTCAGGAGCCGCAGCTGCAGGAAGTCATCCAGACCCTGAAGCACTCTACCCCACTGGAGCGGGCATATTTCCAGCGTTTCTTTACTTTCGTCTCCAAGGAGCAGATTCTGAGCAAGACCGGCGGCAGGAACGAGCCGTCGAACGGGTTTGCCGGACTTTGGCACACTCCGGTGGCAGAGAAACTGGAGTCGGGAAACATACTGCTGGGACTGAAACTTACCGACAAACGGCAGAGTGCTCCCGGAAAAGGATACGACTTGCTGGACTTCCGCATTCCTCGCCAGGAGGAGGATTTTCTTCCCAACTTCCGTGGAGGAGATATTGTCATCTGCTATGCATATCAGGACGAACCGGACGTGCGTCATGAGATTCTGATGAAGGGAAACATCGTAGAGATTACTCCCGACCGGCTGACGGTGCTGCTGAGAAACGGTCAGCAGAACAAAGACATCATCGGCGACGAAGGAGATATGTTTGCCATCGAGCACGATGCCTCGGACGTATCGGCCACCAGTGCCATGCGGGGACTCTACGCCTTTTTGTCGGCACGTACCGAACGGAAGGAACTGCTGCTGGGAGTACGTCCGCCACAGCGCGATACCTCGCTGACGCTCCAGGGAGACTACGGACGATTCAACGAACTGATTCTGAAGGAGAAGCAGGCCAGCGACTATTTCCTGCTGGTAGGTCCTCCGGGAACGGGAAAGACGTCGTGTGCCCTGCGCTACATGGTGGAAGAAGCACTGACCGACCCGAAGACCTCGCTGTTGCTGCTCTCGTATACCAACCGTGCGGTAGACGAGATTTGCGGCATGCTGGTCGATTCGGGAATTGCCGAAGAGCATCCGTTCATCCGTATCGGCAACGAACTGTCCTGCGACAAGCGTTTTGTGCCCTACCTGCTGAAGCACAGCCTGGCCGACTGCCCGAAGCTGACGGATATCCGGCAGAAAATTGCACAGACGCGTATTTTTGTCGGTACGACTACGGCCATCAACAACCGCCTGCATCTCTTCAACCTGAAGCAGTTTGAAATGGCCATCATCGACGAGGCTTCGCAGATTCTGGAGCCCGACCTGATCGGTATTCTCTCGGCCCGCCATGACCGCAGCAATGCCATCGGAAAGTTTGTGCTCATCGGCGACTACAAGCAGTTACCGGCCATTGCCCTGCAGGGGGAGGAGGAGGCCAGCATCACTGATCCCTTGCTGCAGAGCATCGGACTGTATGATTGCCGGAACTCGCTTTTCGAACGGCTGTACAAGCAGAGTGCTCCGGAGTTCCGGAGTATCCTGCACAAGCAAGGACGGATGCATCCTGCCATTGCCGATTTTCCGAATCATGCGTTTTATTTCCGTGAGCAGCTGGAGGCGGTACCGTTGCCGCATCAGGAGGAGGCTCTCCCCTACGCGACGGACTGTGCACCGGCCGACAACCTGGACTGCCTGCTGATGAAACGCCGGATGGTTTTCGTCGCCGCACGGCCCTCAGAGGAAATCAATGCATCGGAAAAGAGCAACCTGAACGAGGCCCGCATCACGGCTTCACTGCTACAGCGAATCTACCGGCTCACGGCTCCTGACTTCAATCCGCACAAGACGGTAGGAGTCATCGTCCCCTACCGCAACCAGATTGCCATGATCCGCAAGGAAATCAGCCGCCTGGGGATTCCGGAACTGATGGATATCTCCATCGATACGGTGGAGCGTTATCAGGGCAGTCAGCGCGACGTCATCGTCTATTCGTTTACCATACGCAATACCAGTCAGTTGAACTTCCTGACATCCAATACCTTCCGCGAGGGAGAGTTTATCATCGACCGGAAACTGAACGTGGCCATCACCCGAGCCCGGAAGCAATTGCTGCTGACCGGGAATCCGGAGGTGCTGGGAGCCAGTCTGACCTTCTACAAGCTGATGGAGTACATCCGCATGCACAACGGCTACATCGATACGGACGTAACAAGTTTCTGCAAAGGCGATTTCGAGATTCCGGACTACGACGTCCGCTGGGACATCCGTCCGGAGAATTATGCCCTCCCCGAAAGTTTCCGGAAGGCCTTCGAGGCAGTTATCCTGAAAGACGAAACCAAGGAGGCCGATACCCTGTTCCGGGAACAGACCGATTACGGACGGATGAATTTCAGTCGGCTGGAAGCCCTTCCCGCCGAAGTACGGGCCGCCCGCATCGCCGGGTACAACCATTATTACCTGTGCCGTCAGTACAGTGCCGCACGCTCGCTCTACGAAAATAGCGGAAACAGTCTGTTCCAAGCGGTACGCAACGTGTCCGGACGGGTGGTTTTCTGCGACCTTAGCCATGAGTGCGGGGCTTCGGGACTGGCCTTCATCGACAGTTGCAGCCGGCTGCCTCACCTGGACCTGACCTATGTGGGCATTGCCCCGGTCGAAGAGGGAGAGACGGTAACCCGGGGACTCTTTGCCCAACCGCCTTACGACCGATATGCCTGTGATATTTATCCGCGACTGGCGGCCGTGAGAAACGAGTTCTGGAATGCGCATGCAGTGATTCCGGAACTGATCATTTTTAATATGAGCAACCTGTTCGACCGGATTGCTCCGGCGGAGGCAAGGGGACTGGCCCTGCAGATCAACCAGTTGATGCACGCGCGTCCCCAGAACCACTATCTGCTGCTGTTCCGCGACGACGCAGGTACCCGCATGAACCTACACTCGTATCATGCGTTTACGGCTCACCTCTCGCAGGCACTCCGTCCCTGGAACGAGCAGATGCCTTTCCAAGGCCGTTTCTACTATCAGCATGGAGGAGGCAACCGGCCAGAGTCTGAAGCATATGTATATGAGATAAGAAGCAACCGGTCTTGAGCCGGACATGTCACACAGAATGATTGAACCATTATGACACCTAAAAAAGCAATTATCATCGGAGCGGCGTCGGGCATCGGCTATCAGGTAGCCTGCCTGTTATTGAAGGAAGGATGGACCCTCGGCATTGCCGGACGAAGGGAAGACAGACTGGAAGCTTTCCGCCAGAAGGCTCCGGAACGGATTTACGTTCAGCGTATTGACATACTGGAAGCGGATGCCGACCAGAAACTGGAGCAGCTCATCGGCCGCCTGGGAGGGATGGACCTCTACCTCCACAGTTCCGGCATCGGGTTTCAGAATGCCAGTCTGAATCCCGAAACGGAAATCCGTACGCTGGAGACCAACGGTACGGGATTCGTACGCATGGTGAGTGCCGCCTACCGTTATTTCCGTACGGCAGGGAAAGGCCATCTGGCCATCATCAGTTCCATTGCAGGTACCAAGGGACTGGGACTGGCTCCGGCATATTCTGCCAGCAAACGGTTTCAGAATACCTACCTGGATGCACTGGAGCAGTTGGCACACCTGGAGCACCTGCCCCTGGTCTTTACCGACATCCGCCCGGGATTTGTGGCAACCGACCTGCTCAACAACGGAAAGCATTATCCCATGCTGATGCGTCCGGAGACCGTAGCACAGCACATTGTCAAGGCCTTACACCGCAGAAAGCGCACGGTAATCATCGACTGGCGCTACCGGATACTCGTTGCCTTGTGGAAACTCATTCCCCGTCGGTTGTGGAAATACCTGCCGGTGAAAAACTGAGCCGAAGGTTTCCCGGAACCCATTGAACCGTCCCCAAAATAGGGAAAATATCCTGACAGTTTCCGCTTCGGCCAGCCCCAATATACCTAAAAATAGGGATTGACTGCCGTAAAATATCCGTCTAATTTTGCAGCGTTTTTAATAGATATTTTACGTTGAAATGGGGAATTTAAGACAAAAGGGATTTTGGGTAACTTTATTATTTATATTTTCAGGAATTCATCTCCAGGGTCAGACCCTCAGGGGAAAAGTGCTGGATGCCCTTACTCAAGAGGCTTTGGGCTATGCCACGGTAGAGATTCACTCGTGTGAGGACAATGCATACCTTGCCGGGGGAGTCACAGGAAATACAGGGGAATTTTCGCTGACACTGAAACAGCCGGCCGGGAAAGTCCGGGTAACGGCTTCTTACCTGGGATACAAGTCTCAGGAACAGCTTCATACGTTCAGGCCGAAGGACAACTATCTCCGGTTTGAACTGGCGGAAGACGCACACAGCCTGAATGAAGTGATTGTAAAAGGCTTGAGTCAGGCAGAAAAGGTGCAGCGTCTGGCCTATAATGTCTCACTGATTGAAACCACACAACTGAAAAATACCACGCTCGACCTGTCGAGTGTGATTGACAAGATCAGCGGGGTAAAAATCCGGTCGACCGGAGGAGTCGGCTCGGAATCGAACGTGACACTGAACGGCTTTTCGGGAAGGCACGTAAAGATCTTCATCGACGGAGTACCCATGGACGGGATGAGTTCTGCCTTCGGACTGAACAACATTCCTGCGGGACTGGCCAAGCGGGTGGAGGTCTATAAGGGAGTGGTGCCCGTAGAACTGGGCGGGGATGCCCTGGGAGGTGCCATCAACATCGTGACCGACCATACCCGACGTACCCGGGTCAATGCCTCATACTCTTTCGGTTCCTTCAATACACACAAGAGCAATGTGTATGCGGAATGGACTTCCAAAAAGGGATTCTACGTTTCGCTGAATGCCTATCAGAATTATTCGGACAACGACTACAAGGTGAACATCGACCATTATACCCGGTTCGGGGAGAACGGAAATACAGTGGTCTACGAGGACCTGAAGGTCCGGCGCTTTCATGCCAAATACCATAACGAGGCAGCCATACTGAAAATCGGTGTGGTCGACAAGCCTTTTGCCGACCGCCTCCTCTTCGGATTTACCGGAGGTTACGAGTACAAGCAGACACAGAATGCCTCGAACATGAACTGGGTGTATGGGGCCCGCTATACAACGGCCAATACCCTCATGCCTCAGTTGACGTACGAGAAGAAGTTCAAGGTACTGAAAGGCTTGCATGTATCGATGAACGGCAACTACAATTTCGGGCAGTCGTATGCGGCCGATACGGCCAGCTGCAATTACAACTGGCTCGGGGAGCAGAGCAAGCCGAAGAGTGCGCCGGGCGAGCTGGCGTATACGAAGTACCGCTACCGCGACAACAACGGGGCGGCGAATTTCCGGGTGGCTCTGTTTCCGGCAGAAGGACATGCCCTGTCACTCAGCAGTACACTGACCACCTTCTCGCGTTCGGGAAAAGACGAGACACAGGTTAAGGCCGAATACGAGCATCCGCAGAAAAGCCGGAAACAGGTAACGGGACTGAGCTATAAGTACGACCACAAGGGGAAATGGAATATCTCGCTCTTCGTAAAGAATTACCTCAACCACCTCGAGGCTTACCTCGATCCGGAGGGAGGCAGCAACTACCAGGATTACCGCAGTACCTCTTCGTACTGGGGCGGAGGAATGGCCAGTACGTATTTCTGGGGAAAGCATACCCAAGTACGGCTGTCGTACGAATATGCGCTTCGCCTGCCTACCAGCCGGGAACTCTTCGGTTCGGGTGACGACATCGAACGGGGGAACTCGGGACTGAAGCCTGAAAGCAGCAACAACGTCAACCTGGGCATTACCACCTCTCCCATCGACCTGCTCCACCACCGGCTGACCATCGATGCGGCCTTCCAGTACCGTGAGATACAGGACTACATACGCCGGAGCACGAACAACGACAACGGGCGGGCCTCGTCAAAAAACGACGGTGGGGTACGGAACCTGGGAGGAGATTTCGGGGTGCGCTATACTTACCGCAACTGCTTCTTCGTGGGAGGCAACTTCAGTTACATCGACATGCGGAGCATGACCCGGTATGTGGCCGGTACCCAGCGCGAAAGCAAGAACTACAAGCAACGGATTCCTGCCATCCCGTACATGTACGGCAACGGTGAGGCCGGTGTCACGCTGCGCAACTTCCTCCGCCAGGGTACGACACTCGATATTCATTACATGATGAATTACATCCATGCCTTCAGCTACGAGTGGAATGACTACCACAATCCGGAACTGGAGGTACCGACCCAGTTCTCGCACGATATTTTCGTGAGCTATAATTTCGGGAAACAGTCGGAGTTCACCGTATCGGCCGAATGTACCAACCTGCTCGACGCACGGTTGTACGACAATTTCAAGATGCAGAAACCCGGCCGTGCCTTTGCCATTAAATTCGGATATAATTTTACTAAATAAGACCAAAAAGAATCATGCAGACAAACACTTTTTTTCAGATTTCAGGGCTTGCCCTGTGTGCCTGTATGCTGAGTGCATGCAATGAAGACTACGCCGGCAGTCAGGCTTCGGATATGGGCGGCAATTCACCCACACAACACATCGTCATCAGTGGCTCAGGGGAAAACAACGGAGCTTATCTGCAGCAGAAGGATGATCCTGCCAGCGGCATCGTCGACCCGACCCGTCCCGACGGTCGTATTTTCTTCAGCGGGAACAACCCCGACTTTGTCAATTACCATAACGAGATCCTCATCGGCATGAATTATCCTTCACAGGGTGGCTCGTCTTCCGACTATATCACCAAGGCCTGGAAACTGGTCGACCGGAAACTGACCCCGCACGGCAACGGAGTGGCGCTCGACGGGGACGTGAAGGCAAGGGGTATCTTCAAGAATTACCTCATCGGGATGTCCGACCAGACGGGAAACGGCCATTACGAGCGGGTGAAGTTCATCGACTTGACACAGTTCAGTGCCGCAGTGGTGGACGGTGTCATCGACTGTGACGACCTGAGCAAGGAGCCGGCCAGCCTGATGGAAGGCGAGACATGGGGGGTAGGCGATATTGCCGAGTTCGGAGATTATGTATTGCTTTCCTACACCACCAAGCATCTCTTGCCCGATCCGGCCAGCCGGGCCAAGGCAACTTACAGTACCGACCTGGCAAACAACCTTTACATCGGTGTCTACGAGTTCAATCCCGAAGACCCGGAGAAAGAGTATCTGAAGTACCAGCATGCCATCGTCCGCAAAAGCAAGGACCATCCGGGCAAGGAAGCCGGACAGATCAAGGGCAACCAGCGTTCGCGTACGGAAACGGGAATCGAAGTGGTTGACGATGAGATTTACCTGTTCTGCCAGAGCACGGCCAAGAATTACGGAAAAACGGTGCCGGAAGTTCCTTCTGCGGTATTGCGCATCAGCGGAAAGAACATCGAAAACGGAAAGCCGGTGGGCATAGACGACGATTATTATGTGAACCTGACTGAGAAAACCGGTCATTACCTGTGGAAGTGCTTCTATATAGGCGACCATAAGTTCTGCCTGCAGTTGTTTACCGAGGCCGGAACGGCAGGGGTTACGGAAGGCTCCCACAAGCGCTTCGGTATCTTCGATGTCCGTACCCAGGCCTATACCGAGGTAAGCGGACTTCCCGAGCCGGCCCTCATCAACGACATTGCCCTGGCCTGTGCCGTCGATACCGACAACCACACCATCACATTTGAGATTGAGACTGCAGACAGCCGACTGCCGGCACTCTATACCATCGACAAAGAAGGAAAGGCCACACGTGGCGCCGAGGTGGATACCGAGTCTATCAAGGGAGTCAGTCTGTTGAAGGAAAAATAAGCAGTTATCATTGATTGTCATGAATAAACTATTCCACCACATCCATTTATGGATATCGCTTCCCCTGGGACTGGTCATTACGGTGATCTGCCTGACAGGGGCAGCCCTGGTCTTCGAACGGGAAATCACCCGAGGAATGAATCCTCATCTTTACCGGGTTACGGAACAAGGAAACATCCCTCCCCTCTCTCCTTCCGAAATAGTAGCACGGATTGGAGAGCAAGTGCCTGATTCGCTGCATCTGACCTCTCTGCAGCTTTCAGGCAACCCTGGGGAAACCTGGATGGCCGCTTTCAAGGAAACGGGGAAACGCTCCCTGAGCCTCAATCCCTATACGGGAGAAGTGAACGGCTGGACACAGACCCATCCGTTTTTCCAGACCCTGCGCAAATTGCACCGCTGGCTGCTGGACCCTCCGGCCTTCAAGGGCGGAGCCTCGGCCGGTAAAACCGTGGTAGGCATCACTACCCTGCTCATGGTGTTCATCCTGGTATCGGGACTGGTTATCTGGATTCCGCGCAACCGGAGGGCATTGAAAAACCGTTTGCGGGTAGCCTGCAACAAGGGATGGAAAAGGTTCTGGTACGACAGCCACGTGTCTCTCGGCTTTTATGCCACTCTTTTCCTGCTGGTCATGGCACTGACCGGTCTCACCTGGTCCTTCCCGTGGTACCGGAACGCTGCCTACAGTCTGCTGGGGGCTTCGCCTTCACGGTCGCAGGCACCGAAATCGCCCTCCCATTCTTCTCCCAAAGAAGAAAGAGCCGCCGCATTCGACTATGCGGTCTGGGACAAGGTCATGCGAGAGCTTCATCAGCAGTATCCCTCGTATGCCTCCATCACCCTGAGCCGGAGTGAAGCCAAAATCAGTCTTCCCGGCAGGATGAGACGCAGCGATACGGTCCGTTTCGACTCCCGCACCGGCGAGATACGGAAGGTCATTCCCTATCAGGATACTCCACGGGCGCAGCAGCTGAAGATGTGGTTTTATGCCTTCCATACCGGAAGCTGGGGAGGCCTCACCACCCAGATACTTTATTTTCTGGCAGCCCTGATCGGAGGTATCTTGCCGCTGAGCGGCTACTACCTCTGGTTCAAACGGACCAGAAGACGGAAGACAACTGTCTGACAGGTCTTTCCGCCCCCGGAACAGGGCCGGTGGTCCCATCTATCTGTAATTTGTCCTCTTTTCAAAGGCCATGGTAAGATGCAGCGCATCCCGTACTATGGCCTTTGTAGTTGGGAACTCTCTTTGCGGATGGTCTCCCGGATACAGCCAGTCTCCGAAGATACAGTCCGAAACCTCCCTCCCGGTTATCTGATAAAGACATTCTTCACCCGCTGCAGCCAGAAGCGGCTCTGATTGAAATGGAAAGGCTTATATTCCGTATTGGTCTTTATGACGTTATTGCGGAACACCAGTCCGTCTACCGATTTGGCATACAGCACAGGCGCATCGAACACATCGAATTCATTTTCCTCTATGACAATAGCTTCCTGATTTCCCCCGTGGAAATACTGCGTCTGACCGTCCAGGTCGGGTATTTCGGGATAAATGGAAATCACCGCATTGGTAAACTGGTACATACTGGTAAGCGCATTGATAAACTGATTGTGACGGATGCGCACGTCGCGGCAGGCACCGGTCTCATACCACCCGTTGCAGTCGCCGCAAAGCAGGATAGCCGTCCCCGAAGTATGGTCAAATACGTTATGCTCCACTACCGTACGGCGAGGGGTACTGAACAGCGCACCCCGTGCACGGTTGTTCCTGATGACATTGTGACAGAACTCCACTTCCGGCGACCAGGTAAGATTTTCCATTCCGAATCCCTCCTGTCCGCTTACCTGCGCCGGAACATCACTGCCGAACGTAATTAGATATTCCCTGGCTCCCGCTATTTCCTCCTTATCGTAAGGACGGATAGACACAATGCGGCTGGTGTCTCCCACAATCTCCATGGTTTTCGAAGCAATGAACTGCACGTCATCGCCAGGACGTCCCCACTCAAATCCCCAGGACTGTCCGTGCATGTAACGCCCCACCAGCGTACGGTTGTCAATGCGCCTGATCACTTTCAGATACGTACCGTGCACGTTGATGGCATCATCCATCATCCCCTCATACAGTCCGTTTCTGGAAATAATCTTTCCCTTGCATCCCGAAAAATGAGTCGCATCCGCCTGCGTCGTAAAATAGCGCGGATCGTTTTCCCCTTTCAGGCAAACGTTGAATCCGTCGAGCGTAATGTTCTCGCACAACTGTGCCAGAAGTCCCATTCCCTCCGCATAATGCACGCTGATGCGCGACAAAGAAGTGTTTACGTTGTGCGACAGGAAGATTCCCGGTGCAGGCCGTCCCCAGCCCCGCATGGCAAAGACAGTCCCCGGCACCAGCCGCGGGTCCTTCCATCCCGGAGCCTGTATCCGGTTTTCACCCACCTTATATACCCCTTTTACCGGACAACCCATATCTCCGGCATTGTATATCAGCCGACGGGTATCCGGCTCAAAAGCCACTCCCCACTGTGGAGTCAGTTCCCATCCTTCGCCATAAGCTTCGAATATCGAATCCCGGGTAATACGGCAGTTCACCCAGGGAGCCGGTTCAAAGGTAATCCCCTTTTCCGGGTCGGAAGCCACAATCTTCACCTGCGTGATATGAGGAGCAGCGAAATCGATGCTGAAATCCTGCAAGGTACAGTTCTCCGAATGCAACAGCGATACGGGCAGCATCCGTCCGTGAAAGACCAACTGCGCCCCGTTTCCCTCCACGGTAAGATGCTTCATGCCCTCCAGCGGAAGTCCCACCTTTTTGGGATTGTCCTGATCGTGGTTGGAAATATAATATACGCGCGAAGCTGCCCCCTTTTCGTGAAAATGATACACCCCCTCATGGAAGCGGATGACTATGCTGTCGCTTTCATCGCACTCCTGCTTGATGGTGTCGACCAGCCTGTTCATTGCCTGCGACACATTCTTCTTTGTTCCGGCCTTGAGACCGTATTCCGCCACGTCATACACCTTTACCGTCTGTGCCATACCCAGGCTGCAAATACAGGCGAATGCACACCATAATATTCTTCGTTTTTCCATAGTCGTTTTTCAGTAAAGTAAATAAATAAACACATTACGGGACAAGCCGGTTCACCTCACGCCTATCCCGCAATAAATATAGGAATAAATCATGTAATCCCCATCAACAAACCGTCTGGAAGTAAACGGGCAGTCGGCCGTGCACGATTCTTCCACCGGTTGCACGATGTACCAGTTCCGGAACAGATCACGGCATGTCACTTCCCCTGCATAAAGGTATTTCCGAAGACACACCTTTATGCACCACATAAAAGCCCGCCATGTTTTTCAAAAAGACGGCGATGATTTTGAAAAACATGGCGGGCTGTTGCATGACGCATAACGATGCGTGTCCGCATCCCTGCTTTTGCGCAGGCATTTCCTTAAGCAGAAACCGGAGCGTTCTCTCCGCTACCGTCCCTGCCCTCTTTCTGTACAATCTGCCGCAGCCGGCGGTACATATAGATAAAGGCCGGTACCAGGAAGAGATTGGCAAAGATCCAGGCCGTAGAATCTCCGAAGCAGACTCCGGTAAATCCCCATATCGGCACGATGACCACACTCACCAGGATACGGGCAATCATCTCTGCCACCCCCGAGAACATGGCCAGCATGGTATATCCCGCTCCCTGAATGGAATAGCGCAAGATACACAGCGAGCCCAGGAAGGGGAAGAACGATACATTGATATGCAGGAAGAGGGCCGTATAGTCGATGACCTCCGTTTCCGACGGATCGATGAACAGCATGGCAAACGGCTCGGAGAAGCCCCACAGCAAGGCAATGACACAGGCCACATAGACCAGCATCATCCACGTAGCCGACTTGATTCCCTGCCAGATGCGTTCCGGCTTACCGGCCCCGTAATTCTGTCCGCAGTAGGTGGCCATGGCCATACCCAAGCTCTCCAGCGCACAGAGGAAGACCATCTTGATACGCATGGCCGCCGTGAAGGCAGCGACACAGGCCGTTCCCAGGGCATTGTTCGCACTCTGGAGCATGATGCTTCCGATGGCCGTAATCGAAAACTGAAGTCCCATCGGCACCCCGATTCCCAGCAGCTGCTTTGCCAGTTCCGGACGGAAGCGGCGGTCGGAAGCCGTGGTCTTCAGAATATCAAACTTCCGGTACATGTAATGACAGCACAGGAATGCCGAAAGTCCCTGCGAAAAGACCGTCGCAAGGGCCGCTCCAGCCACTCCCCATCCCAGTACCAGGATACAGAAGATATCGAGCAGGATATTCAGTACCGTAGCAAAAAGCAAGAACCAGAAAGGCGTCTTGCTGTCGCCCAATGCACGGATAATGCTGGAAAGCAGGTTGTAATAAAACGTACAGGGAATACCGATAAAGGTAATCAGCAGGTAGTGGTAAGCCCCGTCGAAAATGTTATCGGGCGTCTGCATGCTGTGCAGGATATAAGCACAGAGCAGGCTGGTCACAAGGGCAATGCCCACCGACATCACTCCCGCCAGTTTCAGGCTCACCGACACCAGGCGCCGCATGGTCATATAGTCGCGTGCCCCGAACTTCTGGGCCACCGGAATGCCGAAGCCGCTGCAACAGCCGTTACAGAAACCCAGAATCAGAAATACGACCGAAGTACTTGCGCCCACCGAAGCCAGCGCATTAATTCCCAGAAACTTCCCCACAATGGCAGCATCCACCAGCGAATACGTCTGCTGCAGCAGATTCCCCAGCAAAAGGGGCAGTGTAAAATTCAGAATCAGGGGCAAAGAAGGCCCTGACGTCATTTCTTTTGATTGTGCCATAATTTATCTTGTCTATATTCGATTGTTCCTCAAGCCTGCAGCGTCTTTCCCTTCATCCGCATGAAAGCACTGTGTTTCGGGCTGCCGATCATCTGGGCCGTGTAAATGCTGGTGTGACCGGAGAAGAGATAAGCAATCACACAGGCAATGCCCAGGTAGAGTCCCCCTTCGGCACCAAAAAGCTCAATCCCCATGAGGGTACAGGCAATCGGGGTATTGGTGGCCCCTGAAAATACGGCCACAAAACCCATTGCGGCCATCAGGCTCATGGGCAAGGGAAGAAACATGGAAAGGAAACTGCCCAGGGTAGCTCCGACGAAGAAGAGCGGAGTCACCTCTCCCCCCTTGAAACCTACACCGATGGTAAAGGTGGTAAGCAAAATCTTCAGCAGGAAGTCGTACCACATCTGCTGTTCGGAAAAAGAAGCGACGATAGTAGGCACACCCAGACCGATGTACTTGCTTGTTCCCAACAGCCACACCGCCAGTGCGATGACGATACCTCCCAGCAGCGGACGCAAAGGAGGATAGGCCACATAACGGGCAGCCAGCCGTCCCCACATACCGATGCTGCGCGAGAAGCACATGGCAGCCACCCCGAAAAAGATACCGGCCAGTATGGTCCACAGAATCGTCTCTACGTTCAGTGAAGGCACCACCGGATGCGGATAATGCGTGTGTGCCACTCCCCAGGCCACACAAGTGAGATGTGCAAAGGCTGCCGAAAGAAAAGCCGGCAGAATGGCCTCGTAACGCATCCTTCCGATGACAATGACTTCCAGGCCGAATACGGCACCGGCCAGCGGAGTACCGAAGACCGAGGCGAAACCTGCACTGATACCGATCAGTACCATCACCCGGTGGTCGCGCTTGTGCAGGTGAAAAAGCTGGGAAAAGCGGTCGGCAATGGCTCCACCCATCTGTACCCCCGTTCCTTCCCGTCCGGCCGATCCTCCGAACAGGTGCGTAAGGACAGTACCCACATACACCAGGGGCGCCATACGGAACGGAATGATATCCTTCGGAGAACGTATCTCCTCGATCAGGAAGTTATTTCCACGGGCAGCCGTACCCGCCCAGTAATGATACATTGTTCCAATCAGCAAGCCCGCCAGCGGAAGCAGGGCAATCATCCACAAGTGACTCTCACGGAAATCCGTAGCCCAGCTCAGCGATACCAGCAACAAGGCCGAGGCACTGCCGATACATACTCCGGCCACTACCGAAAGGCATAGCCACTTCACCAAATACACCAATAAGGGAAACTGTTCAATCTTTAACCAACTCTTTCTGTTCATAATACCTTATTCATCCTGAAAACGACCGCAAAAGTACTACTATTCGGGAAAACAGACAAAGAGTTTAAACTCTTTTAGCGGAAGCACGGGGATAAAAAAAATGTTCCCCGGCTCACGCCGAGGAACAATCACAACACAAACACAAAATAAAACACGACAAAACTACTATATAATGAGCATCTTTTCCGAATGAACGGTACACTCTTCCGATATTCACATATCCAAAGCGTGCAAGAGGCTCACCTTTGAAATAATAACACCTGAAGGTGTAAAATTGTTCGTAGTTTATGCTATTTTTTTTTTGAAAAAATCAAATTTTATTGCACTCCGGTCTCACGAAGGTGAACCTGCCAGTTCCATGCAGACCGCAAAGTGTCTTCGATAGTCGCTTCAGCCTTCCATCCCAGCTCGTTGTTTGCGTAAGAAGGATCGGCCCATACCTTCACGATATCACCGGCACGACGGCCTACGATCTGATAGTTCAGTTTCACTCCGGTAGCCGATTCGAATGCATGAATCAGTTCCAGTACAGAAAGTCCGCGTCCGGTACCCACGTTGAATACTTCCACGTTTTCCTTCTGCTTGTTTTCCAGAATACGGTTCATGGCAATTACGTGTGCCTTTGCCAGGTCGACTACATAAATATAGTCGCGGATACAAGAACCGTCAGGTGTATCATAATCGTCACCGAATACGCTCAGTTTTTCACGGATTCCCATCGCTGTCTGTGTCAGGTAAGGAATCAGGTTCTGCGGAACACCGTTTGGCAACTCACCAATCAATGCACTTGGATGCGCACCGATCGGATTGAAGTAACGCAACAGGATCGCACGGATCGGAGCACCTGAAGCCACTGTATCACGGATGATTTCTTCGTTCACCTGCTTGGTATTTCCATAAGGAGATTCTGCCTTCTTGATCGGAGCCGCTTCGGTTACCGGCAATACATCCGGCTGTCCGTATACCGTACAAGAAGAAGAGAAAATAATGCCCTGTACATTGTGCTTCGGCATCAGTTCCAACAGGTTGATCAGCGAAACCAGATTATTACGGTAATATTTCAATGGTTTTTCTACCGATTCTCCTACAGCCTTGCTTGCCGCAAAATGAATCACACCCTGGATACCCGGATATTTAGCAAACACCGCATCCATACCTTCATAATCCAGACAATCCACCTTTTCGAAAGCCGGGCGGATGCCTGTAATCTGCTCGATGCTGTCTACCACTTCAGCGCGGGAATTCGACAAGTTATCTACAATAATCACTTCATACCCGTTGTTCTGAAGTTCCACTACGGTATGTGAACCGATGTATCCGGTTCCACCTGTAACTAAGATTCTTTTTTTCATCTTATAAATGATTTAGTATTTACGACAAAAATAAAAACAATAATCGGTAAATCCAATTACATGAGCCGATAATAATCATTCCAGACCGAACAATACGGCCAGACCTTTATCTACACCCGAGAAGCCCATGAAGGCCATTGCCAGCAGACCGGCAGTCACCAGTGCGATAGACATGCCTCTCATTCCCTTCGGAATGTTCACCAGACTCAGCTGTTCGCGGATACCCGCAAACACAATCAGTGCCAGTGCAAAACCCAGGGCAGTAGAGAACGCATATACCACACCTGTCAGCAGGTCATAGTCTTTCTGGATCACCAGGATGGTCACACCCAGGATACAGCAGTTGGTTGTAATCAGCGGCAGGAACACACC
Organism: Phocaeicola faecicola; assembly: GCF_013618865.1. GTDB lineage: Bacteria > Bacteroidota > Bacteroidia > Bacteroidales > Bacteroidaceae > Phocaeicola > Phocaeicola faecicola. The sequence goes on along the minus strand of NZ_JABSOE010000005.1, from coordinate 61,706 downwards.
CAGAGCCTGATACAACGAAGGAGAAACCTTCTTCAGGATAATCTCCACCATCTGTACCAGTGCGGCGATGACCAGAATAAAGGCAATGGTCTGCAGATATCCCAGTCCGAATGCATCGAGCACGAACTTCTGGATGACATAAATCACGATGGTTGCCAGCGTCAGCACGAAGGCCACCGCTGCTCCCATTCCCATAGCGGTTTCCACTTTCTTGGACACTCCCAGGAACGGACAGATTCCCAAAAACTGTGACAACACTACGTTGTTCACAAATATCGCTGTAATAAATATCAATATATATTCCATAATCTTATCTGTTTTTTAGGAGTTACGCTTTTTTCAGACGGTTCACAATCGCAATCAGGTATCCCAGTACGATGAACGCACCCGGAGCCAGCACAAAGATCAGCATACCGTAGTCTTCCGGCATCACAGTGATGTTGAACAACTTTCCGGTACCCAGGAATTCACGTACGCCGCCGAGCAGTGTCAGCGCAATGGTAAATCCGAGACCCATACCCAGTCCGTCGAAGAACGAAGCCACCGGATTGTTCTTGGCAGCAAAGGCTTCGGCACGTCCCAGCAGGATACAGTTCACCACGATCAGCGGGATAAAGAGTCCCAGCGTAGCATACAGCGCAGGCACATAAGCCTGCATCACCATCTGCAGCAAGGTCACGAACGACGCAATCACCACAATAAAGATAGGAATACGCACCATGTCGGGTACCAGTCTCTTGATCAGCGAAATCACCACATTCGAGCAAACCAGCACGAAGAGCGTAGCCAATCCCATACCCATACCGTTGATAGCCGATGAGGTAGTACCCAAGGTAGGACACATACCCAGCAGAAGTACAAACGTAGGATTCTCTTTTACAATCCCATTCATCAAGACTTTAAAATTATTCATAAGTATGTCTCCTCCATTAATTGTTATCCACATTAACTGAATCCACCGGAGCTGCATGATAAGTAGCTCCACTGGTTCCGTCGGTAGCTACCGTAGTATCTCCTGACTGTTTCTTATAAGCCGCATAAGCATCGTTCACTGCTTTCAGGAAGGCACGTGAAGTAATGGTTGACGCCGTAATCGCATCAATCTGACCACCGTCCTTGCTGACAGTCAGCGGAGCCTCACCCGGGTTCTGTCCGGTGATGTCACCCTTCGCACCCTTCTTGAACCAGTCGGCTGCCTTCGAGCCCAGTCCCGGAGTCTCGGCATGGCTCAGCAGCGAATAGTCGATGATGTTTCCCTCGTTGTCGAAACCCACCAGGACCTTCAGCGCTCCACCGAAACCGTTGGCAGTCGATTCCACTGCCGCTCCGATAGGCTGTCCTTCCTTGGTAGCCTGATAAATCTTATAAACCACCCCGTTCAGTTCCACTTCCTGAGGAGCCTCAGCAGGATTGTTGTCAAATCCCGGAACCACCACAGCAATCGCGTCACTCAAGGTTTTTGCATTGGCCTGGGCAATCGGCTCGGCAGTAATGTCGTTCACCCATCCCAGCAAGGCTCCTGCCACTACCGAGAATCCGGTCAGTGCCAAAGCCATATTTTTCAAAGACGATTCAAGTTTTTTCATTTCTTAGCTACCTCCCCAAAACGTTTAGGTTTACAATAAGTATTGATAAGCGGAGTAAATGCGTTCATGATGAAAATAGCGAACGACATACCTTCCGGATAAGCACCGAACGTACGGATGACCACGGTCAGGAAACCGATGGCGATACCGTAGATTACCATTCCCTTATGAGTCATCGGAGAAGTCACATAGTCGGTTGCCATGAAGATCGCACCCAGCATCAGTCCACCGGTAAACAGGTGAGTAAGACCATCGGCATACTTCACCGGATCGGCCAGGTTCAGCAAGGTAGCAAATACGAATACAGTAGCAAGGATTGAAACCGGAATGTGCCATGAGATGATCTTCTTCCAAAGCATGTAAGCCAGTCCCAGCAACAGCGCCAGGGCACTGATTTCACCGATACATCCCGGATTGTTACCCAGGAAAAGATCGAGGGTAGAAGGCAACTGTCCCAGAGCCTCCGTGTCACCGTGTACCGCCATCTTCATCAGCGCCAGCGGAGTAGCCGCAGTCTCAGCATCCGTATAGGCAGTCAGCTGTCCGGCTACCGGCCATGAAGTCATCTGTACCGGATACGAAATGAGCAGGAAGATACGTCCCACCAGTGCCGGGTTGAACGGGTTGCATCCCAGTCCGCCGAATGTCATCTTACCGATACCGATGGCCACCAGCGCACCGATAACGATGATCCACAACGGAAGATTGGAAGGAAGATTGAAGGCCAGCAGCAAGCCGGTCAGCGCAGCCGAACCGTCCATGATGGTAGTACGCTCACGCTTCAGTATGAATTTGGTAATCGCCCATTCGAAGAACAGACAAGCAACGACCGAAGTCAATGTCACGATAACAGCCCCCAGGCCGAACATATAGAATGATACCAGCAAGGCAGGCACCAGAGCTATGATTACGCCATACATGTTTTTCTGTACGCTATCGCCGCTGTGTACATGGGGGGATAATGATACAATTAATTTATTAGCCATAAGATCTTTTATTTTTTAGCATTACGAGCGCGGATAATAGCGCCTACCTTACCTTTACCTAAACGAATATAATCCAGCATCGGACGGTGTGAAGGACATGTGAACTGGCAAGAACCACATTCGATACATGACATGATCATTTCCTGTTCCACACGTTCCCAGTCGCCGTGTGCCGAGCAAGTAGCCAGCAGGAACGGTTCCAGTCCCATCGGACATGCGCTGACACATTTGGCGCAACGGATACACGGCTGAGGTTCAGCACGACGGGCTTCCTTGTCGTTCATGATCAGCACACCCGAGCTACCCTTGCAGATAGGCACCTCTGTATTGGCCAGTGCCTTACCCATCATCGGACCACCACCGATTACCTTGCCGGTATCTTCCGGCAGACCGCCTGCCGCATCAATCAGCTGGCTCATCGGAGTACCCATACGTGTCAGGAAGTTCGACGGGTTCTTCAATGACTTACCTGTCACCGTTACGATACGTTCGAACAGCGGCTTGTTCTTCTGTACGGCCTCATACACCGCATAGGCAGTTCCCACATTCTGTACCACCGCTCCTACATGGATAGGAATGGCTGGAGGAGCAGGTACCTGACGGCCGATCACGGCATCGATCAGCTGCTTTTCACCTCCCTGCGGATATTTCACTTTCAGCGGAACAATCTCAATGCCCGGATAGGCAGCCGCCTTTTCCGTCATCACCTTGATGGCATCCGGCTTGTTGTTCTCGATGCCCACATATGCCTTGCTGACCTTCGCAGCCTTCATCAGAATCTGTACACCCACCAGGATTTCATCCGTCTTTTCCAGCATCAGACGATGGTCGGCAGTCAGATACGGTTCACATTCCACCGCATTGATGATCACACACTCAGCCTTGCATCCGGGAGGAGGCATCAGTTTGACGTGTGTCGGGAAACAGGCACCACCCATACCTACTACACCCGCATCCTTGATCTTTGCAACGATTTCCTCGGGAGTCAGGTTACATTCCTTTACCAGGTCTGTGCTGCGGTCGATGCTTTCTTCCCATTCGTCACCTTCCACATCGATAAAGATAGCCGGCTTGCGGTAACCGCTGGCATCAATGATGCTGTCTACCTTGTTTACCTTACCCGATACAGAAGAAAATATTGGAGCTGAAACAAAACCTCCAGCCTCAGCTATTTTGGTACCGACCTTCACTACATCCCCTTTCTTTACAATCGCCGTAGCCGGAGCACCGATATGCTGAGACAAAGGGAAAACAGCTTGTTTAGGGAGTGCAAGCGTCTCGATTGCTTTACCGGCAGACAGTTTGTTCTCAGCCGGATGAACTCCACCAATTCTAAAAGTCTTCACTATGATATTCTATTTATGGTTTCTACTTTATTTAATTATGCTTCAGGCTTGGTTTCTGCCTTTGCCTGCGGCTGTGCTTCCACTTTAGCCTCTGCCTTGACTGCCGCATCGGCTGCCGGTGCAGCTGCCTCTCTTACCTTTCGGGGAGGGAAGTTGACTGCGATGATGGCATTCTGCGGACATTCAGTCTCACACTTGCGGCAAGACTTACACTTGGCCGGATCGATATAAGCCAGGTTGTTTTCCAGCGTAATTGCTTCGAACGGGCAGACTTTCACACACTTGCCGCAACCGATACAAGCGGCTGCACAAGCCTTGCGGGCTACCGCACCCTTGTCCTTGTTGACACACTGCACATACACACGGCGGTTGTTCTTTCCCTTCGGACGGATTTCGATGATGTTGCGCGGACAAGCCTTGCTGCAGGCTCCACAAGCCGTACACTTCGCCTCATCCACTTCCGGCAATCCTGTTTCCGGATTGATACGGATGGCACCGAACTGGCAGACAGTCACACAGTCGCCACAACCCAGACAGCCGAACGTACAGCCCGTCTCACCCCCGTAAGTAGAATGAGCCACTGCACATGAGCGCACTCCGTCGTACTGAGTAATCCGGGGACGGTTGGCACAAGTACCGTTACATCTTACCACAGCCACCTTAGGTTCGGAAGCCACAGCCTCCAGTCCCAGAATACCTGCGATTTTGTCCATTACAGGCTGTCCGCCCACCGGACACATCTTACCTTCCAGAGAACCGGCTTTCACGCATGCAGCAGCGAAACCCGAACATCCCGGATAACCACATCCTCCACAGTTTGCCTGTGGCAAAACCTCGCCTACCTGAGCGATTCGAGGATCTTCATACACAGCAAATTTCTTAGAAGCGGCATACAAAATAACTGCGGCAATCAAGCCGATGGCTCCCAATGAAATCACTGCAACCAAAATTAAATTCATAAGATATACAGTTAGTTTATTAATTATTTAATAGATTCCAAAACAAAGGTAAACGTCCGGCTGATCTTCTTCCGGAAACAATAGATGATAAAATAATAAGGTATCAACGACGTTAACGCAAACAAGGCCGACAAAGGTTCATCTCCCTGAGTAAGCTGCAGCGAGACGGAAAGCACGGCCATGAGTACGACAAAAGGAAGGACAAAAGCCAGCAAAACCGCTTTCATCCCCATAGATGTAGTTCCTGCTATCATCACCCGTTCTCCGATCTGGCACGGAACCGAATTGGCATTATATACATCGATTATCTTCTCCTTCGACTCAGACACGCTGCAATGCCCTTTCACACTGCACGCCGAACAAGCAGAATTTTGAATGATTCTCACTTTCAGATGAGCACCATCTATGTTTTCCACAATACCTAGATGTTTTATTTTATTCATCATTTTTGCAAACTGCGCATTACAAATTCGAGGCAAATGTACTATAAAAATTGTTTCAGTGGATATATAATCCGGGAAAATCAACTTAAAAAAAGTAAAAAACGTACCAAAAAGTTAATTCTCAGACAAGGATTTACGCAAACGCTGACATCGGCTCTGCACCACAAGAAAAAACCCTTGTACCCGGCGGTACAAGGGAACCTTTCCTATATCTCCCAAAAACAGGAACTGTCGTATCCTTTTTCTTCCATCATGCGCCTCAGCTCACGGCATCCGGTCTGGATTCTCTTGACCACGGTGGAACAGTTAATTCCCGTACGGCAGGCAATCTCACGGTACGACATCCGCTCCCAATACCGCATCTTGATCAGTTCCTGCACCGGCACCGGCAGACACGAGAGCTGTTCCGCCAGGCAGAACAGCGCCTCTTCATATCCTTCGGGCATGCCCTCGTCCGCCACCGGCAGCCACTCATACTCCACATCGGCAACCACCGGCAGACGCTTTTTCCGGTAATGACTGCACAGGTAATTGGACACCAGCGAATACAGCCACGCCACGAAACACCCGCGCCGGTATGCCCGCTGCTGTATCTTCAGCAACAGATGCACCATTATTTCCTGATACAAGTCCTTCACCGTTTCTTCGTCGCGGGTAGAAAACCGAATCCATTTTTCGACAGAAACGGCACAGCGCGAAAGCAACACCGCAATAGCCTCCTCATTATTTTCCAGATACAACCCGATCAATTCGTCATCCGACATGTCCTGCAATTGTCTTTCCATCAGCGTAAAGAATATGAATCAAAAATCAGCTAAACATACAGAAAACGCCCTTACCCGCCCCACAGGTATCATCCTCTTCCGGACCGGCTGAAACAGTCATCCGGAGCAGAGAACGGGCATCATACGGACCCATAAGGCATACCCAACAGACTCAATCCAACTCACATTACAATTGTGAAGTACCGCCCCGGACGGACGGCCACATTCAGGTTAACAAAGTTCAATTCATGCGTTCAGTTAAATCCAGTTCCACTCACAAAATCCAGTGTCTATTACACAAATCTATGTATTTCTTCCGAAAAATCCAAATGGAGATTCACTTATTTTCACGCACTTACCCCAAATTCCTTCCCCAATAAAAAAGGCAGCCCCTGTTTCCGCATCCTTCCGACCGAACGATGCAAAACAGGGACTGCCCTTATGCGCAATCAAAAAACTTAGCGGACAATGATTTCATCCACAAACTGGATACCCGGATAAGTAGTATCCGCAATGGCCTGATAACGGATATATCTTACATCCGCCTCTCCTTCCCAGGCAAAATCCTTGAAGGAAACCGCATCGTCCTTCACCACCTTATGGTCGATTTCAGCCAGGGTCTGATAGTCCTTTCCGTCGGCCGAACCGGATATCACCACCCGTGCCGGGAAATACACCCACGGACCGCACACCTGCATGAAGGTAGCCGATACCGAATGAATCTTCGTAGTCTTCTCCAGGTCGATGGTCACATCCATGCGGCTGTCATCCGAGAATCCCAGCCAGCGCTTGTCATTATAGCTCCATCCGCCGCACAGCCCGTCGGTCAGCGTCTTCTCCCCGTTGGCCGGATAATTCTTCCAGTACGGATTATTGAAAGTCACCTTCTTGCCCGTCGCCAGGTGCGTCACCGGCTGAGCATATTCCGGACGGTTGCCGATTTCCTCGGTAATGTCGAACGGATGATATCCCCATGCCTTCCAGCGGGGAGTTGCCCGCAAGATGCGTTCGCGGAAAGACTCCCACGACTTGTTCTCCGGCATTGTCCATCCCGTTTCGGCCACTGCAATGGCGCGCGGATACAACATATACTCCATATGCTCGTCGGTAGGAATGTATTCCGCCCAAAGATTACCCTGTACACCCAGCATCATGTCTCTCTCTTCCGCATTCAGTGAATCGGGCACCGGCTCATAGCTGTACACCTTGCCCAAAGGCAGGTAACCGCCGATGGCCTCCGGCTGAGAATAAGGAGCATCCTGATAACTGTCCAGGTAACAGAATTCACCCGGTGTCATGATGGCATGGTGTCCGGCACGAACCGCCTTGATACCACCCTCTTCACCTCTCCAGGACATTACCGTCGCATTCGGTGCCAGTCCGCCTTCCAGGATTTCGTCCCATCCCAGCAACTTGCGTCCCTTGCTGTTCAGGAAGGTCTCCACCCGATGGATCAGGTAACTCTGCAGTTCATCCACGTTCTTCAGTCCCTCTTCCTTCATGCGCTTCTGACACAGCGGACAAGTCTTCCAGGCAGACTTTCCTGCCTCATCTCCACCGATATGGATGTATTCGGAAGGGAACATCTCCATTACCTCTGTCAAGACATTCTCGATGAACTCAAAAGTCTTTTCATTTCCCACACAGAAGTCGGAAGCCCCCGGCTGATGCGTACACGAAAGTTCCGGATAAGCCGCCAGCACCTCTTCCGAGTGCGAAGGCATCTCAATTTCCGGAATCACGGTCACCTGATGCAAAGCCGCAAACTTCAGCAGGTCGGCCACCTCCTCTTTGGTATAATAACCTCCATAGGCACCTCCGGAATAATCCTTTTCACAATATTCTCTTTTGGCGTTCCACCACTCCTTCCAGGTATTCTGCTTGCGCCAGGCAGCATACTCCGTCAGGCGGGGATACTTGTCGATTTCCAAGCGCCAGCCGGCCGCATCCGTCAGATGCAGGTGCAGGCGGTTTATCTTATAAGAAGACAACAGTTCAATCTGCTTTTTGACAAAACCGGCACTCCGGAAATGACGTGACACATCCAGCATCACCCCACGGTAAGGGAAACGAGGTTCATCGGCAATCTCCACTCCCGGAACGGCGTCCGTCCCGTCCGTCAGCTGCTTCAGACTCTGCAGCCCATAAAAGATTCCGGCCGGAGAAAGCGCCTGTACGGAAACCTTGTCAGGAGAAACCTTCAGCACATATCCTTCGGGAGAAGTAATGTTCGGAAGACTGGATACCAGTTCCAGTATAATCATATTGTCTCCGACTTCCTGCGTAAAATTCAGAGGCAGCACGCTCCGGTAAAGAGCCGCCTTCACCATCTCACCGTCAATCTGTTCGGGATTGAACGAAATACGAGTCTGGTCATTCCAGGCAAACCGGTCTGCGGTTTGTACACACGACAGCGGAGCCGGAGTCAGAAAAACTTCGCATTTTTCCTTCTCACCCGCACAACCCGCCATCAAAAACGAAGCCAGCGCAACGAATAATAGTCTTTTCTTCATATAATATTAAATTTAAATAAATAACCGATAGGAAAACAACCGTACCTAACCGTCCGTTGTTTCAATAATATGAGACAAACAAATAAAAAAAATTAATAATACCTGTATTTTTTCACATTTTCTGCAAAAATAATAATAAAAAGAGACTTCACCATTAAATACAATTGTTTATTTGTCAGCCTTATTATATTTTTGCAACTTAAATATTCAACAACAACATTATGAACTTACAAAAGACTTTACTGACTACATCCGTAATCGGAGCCTTATGTTATGCGCCTGTGAAGGCCAATCATGTACAACCCGACAAAAAGACCCCCTCACAGGGCTGGTTCTTCAAGAAGAAAAAAAGCGTACCTGCCGATTCATCCAAAGTAGCGGACTCCACTTCGGGAGAAATCGCCGTTCCGCAATACCAGGTAGGCAAAGGTATGTTCAATATTTATTACAAGAATCACAATTATTACTTTGAGATACCCGACTCACTGCTGGGACGGGACATGCTGGTAGTCAACAAACTGCAGAAAGTTCCGCTGGAACTGAATGATGCCGGTGTGAACCGTGGAACCAATTACGAGACCCAGATGATACGCTTCGAACACGATTCCATCACCCGCAAGATCCTGGTTCGCCAGATCCGTCCGCTGCCGGAATCACCTGCAGGCGACGCCATCACCCAGTCGGTGAAGAACAACTTCATCTCACCGCTGATTGCCTCCTTCCAGACGGAAAGCCGCGATGCTTCCCGGAAGTCATACCTCATCAAGGTAAATGACATTTACAACGGATCGGAGACCAGCATCAACAACGTATTCGACAACATCAACCTGGGCACCTCTGCCATCAAGGATTTGTCGCGCATCGTACACATCAAGTCCTTCCCCAATAACGTAGTGGCCACCTCCGAACTGACCACCCGCGTCAGAGAAGGCATGTCGACAGTCAATGTCACCGTAGAGGTCAGCTCGTCCCTCGTGCTGCTTCCGGAACACCCCATGACCGGACGTCTGGACAATCCGAAAGTAGGATACTTCACCAAGGACTTCCTGTACTTCAGTGACGCACAGCAAAAGACAGAGGAAAAGAAATACATTACCCGCTGGAGACTCGAGCCCAAGCCCGAAGACCGGGAGGCCTATCTGCGCGGAGAACTGGTAGAGCCCGCCAAGCCCATCGTGTTCTATATTGAGAACTCCACCCCTTACCGCTGGAGAAAATACATCAAACAGGGTATCGAAGACTGGCAGACAGCCTTTGAGCGTGCCGGCTTCAAGAATGCCATCATCGCCCGCGACCTGCCCGACAGTCTGGCAGTGGATGCCGATGACATCAACTATTCGGTAGTAACCTATGCAGCCTCTTCCAAGGCCAATGCCATGGGACCGTCTATCCTGGACCCCCGTTCGGGAGAAATCCTGGAAGCCGACATCATGTGGTGGCACAACGTAATCTCCATGGTACAGGAATGGATTACCGTACAGACCGGTGCCTGCATCCCGGAAGCCCGGGGAGTGAAGCTCCCTGATGAAATGATGGGAGACGCCATCCGGTTCGTGGCCTGCCATGAAGTGGGACATTCCCTCGGACTCCGTCACAACATGATGGGCTCGTGGACTTTCCCGACCGACTCACTGCGCTCGAAAGCCTTTACCGACCGCATGAACTCCACTGCCTCATCGATCATGGACTATGCCCGCTACAACTATGTAGCCCAGCCGGAAGACGGAGTAACTGCCGTATCGCCCCACATCGGTCCCTACGACCTGTTTGCCATTGAATACGGTTACCGCTGGTACGGACTTCCTACGCCGGAAGCCGAAAAAGACGTGCTCTTCAATTTCCTGAGCAAACACTCCGGACGTCTGTACAAATACAGCGAGGCACAGGACCCTCGGGCAGCCGTAGACCCCCGTGCCCAGAACGAAGACCTGGGAGACGACCCGGTAAAATCATCCCGTCTGGGAATCGAGAACCTGAAGCGGGTGGTTCCGGAAATCATCAAATGGACCACCACCGGCGAGAAAGGACAGAGCTATGAGGAAGCGTCACGACTGTATTATGCCGTCATCATGCAGTGGAACAACTATCTTTACCACGTGATGACCAATATCGGAGGTATTTACATTGAGAATACCACCGTGGGCGACGGCGTGCAGACCTATACCCATGTAGAAAAAGAAAAGCAGGCTGAATCACTGGACTTCCTGCTGGATGAAGTGTTGTGCTACCCCCGCTGGCTCTTCGACACCCCGATTTCAGACTACACGTTCCTGCTCCGCAAAAATCCGAACGGAATGGTGGAATATGCCCCGAACCAGGTGCTGAAAAATACGCAGGGATATATTTTCTGGGACCTGCTTTCGAACGACCGTCTGATGCGTATGCTGGAAAACGAGCTGAAAAACGGAAAGAAGGCATTTACCGTAGTCGAAATGATGGACAAGATGCACCGCTCCATCTTCGCCACCACATTGAAGGGAGGCATCCCCGACGTCATGGAACGGAACGTACAGAAAGGCTTCATCGATGCCCTGATTACCGCAGCGGCAGAATACGAAGGAGTAAAGGTCAACAAGCAGCTGAGCGACTCCTATCGCACCAATCCTTACCTGCTGCATGACACGCCCCGATGCAGCTGCGACGAACTGTATGCCGACCACGCAGAACGCATGGGAGCCCCCCGTGTACTGAATTTTTACGGCGGCCAGGTCAACCGCATCTCCGATGCCATTTCGGTAAAGCGTGGAGAACTCCTGCGCATCAAGGAACTGCTGGAATCGCGCCGGTCCACTTCCGACACGGCCACACGTTATCACTACGATGACATGATCCTGCGCATCAAGACTGCCCTGGGATTAAAATAAAAGAGAGCCTCTCTGATCTTTCAGTGATCAGTATCCTGCTACCACCGTATCCGGATATATGCATGGAAAATATCCGGATACCCTCTTTTGTCTTGTCAGCCATCTTCCGGCAAGACAAATCATATTATCACCCATAAACAATATTCCCATTTCATTTGTTTAGTATTATAAACTTTAACTATTTATTTTAATGACCCACTAAATGAAGAAAACTTTATTCTTATTGTTCATTCTTTGTAGCGTTCTGCAACTAGCAAATGCAGCCGACAAAGTCATCACAGGTAACGTAATCGCTGCCGACGACAAGCAACCCCTGATCGGTGTGTCTGTCTTTGTCTCCTCGGAGGATCTGAAAAAGTCAGGAAGCTCCCAGCAGACATTAGGAGTAATCACCGACATCGATGGGAATTTTTCCATCACGATTCCATCGGCCGTCAAGAAACTACAGTTCAGCTACATCGGATATGCTCCTTTGACACTGGAACTGAAAAACGGACAGACGCACTATCCCGTCGCACTGGAAACTTCTTCCACCATGCTGGCAGACGTAGTGGTCACCGGCTATCAGACGATTGAGCGCCGCAAGCTGACGGCAGCCATCGCCAAGATAGACGTATCCGAATCGAGAATCGGAACCGTAAAGAGCATCGACCAGGCACTCTCCGGACAGATTGCCGGGCTGTCGGCCATCTCGACCTCCGGAGCCCCGGGCTCACCGGTGAAAGTGAGAATCCGCGGTACCTCGTCGCTGAACGGTACACAGGACCCGCTGTGGGTACTCGACGGAATTCCTCTGGAGGGTACGGACATCCCCAACCTGGAACAGCTCAAGAACATCGACGATGTGGAGCAGTCTTCCATTGCCGGACTGAACCCTGCCGACATCGCAGACATCACCGTATTGAAAGATGCTGCGGCTACGGCCATTTACGGAGCACGTGCCGCCAATGGAGTCATTGTCATCACGACCAAAAGCGGAAAGGCCGGAAAAACGATGGTGAACTTCAATACCCGCCTTACCTATACGCCTAAATTCAACATTGACCGTCTCAACCTGCTGAATGCATCGGAGAAGGTTGACCTCGAGTTGCAGCTGATGAAGTCACAGTATTCCATCAACTCCGACAAGGGAAGCGTATACCGCATCCTGAAGAAGTACGATGAAATCAAGAAATTCCAGGCCGGTGGCTGGGATGCCCTCTCGGCCGATGCCCAGAGAGAAATCAACGGTCTCCGCCAGATCAACACCGACTGGAACGACATTCTGCTCCGCAATGCCTTCAACCAGGAATACAACCTCAGCGTATCCGGAGGAAACGAGAAAACGACGTTCTATACCTCGCTGGGATACTCGAAGGAAGAAGGAAATATTCCGGATGTATCATCCGACCGTCTGAACCTGGTAACCAAGACCAACTATAAGATCAACCGGATCCTGAAGGTCGGTGCATCGGTTTTCCTGAACCGCCGAAAGCTGAATTCCTATCTGGCCACGAACGGATTCACCAATCCGATGTTCTATGCCCGCATAGCCAGTCCGTATCTGCGGCCATACGATGAGGATGGAAACTACCTCTATGATACGGATGTACAGAGCGGATACTCGGACCTGAAGTTCAACATTTTCGAGGAGCGCAACAATACTTCGAACGAAACGGTGATCAACTCCATGTCGTCCATCTTCGACGTCGAGCTGCGCTTCGACGACCGCTTCAAAATTTCCTCACAGGTAGGCTTGCAGCTGGACAAGACCTCGCGTGAACAGATTGCCGACCAGGAATCGTTTGCCATGCGGTACGAACACCAGCAGCGCAGAGACAACAGCACCGGACAGTCGTTCCTGCCGGCAAAGGGCGGATTCCACAAAGCCTACGAAAACTCAGACTCCCAGGTAACCTGGAAGACAATGGGAACTTACCGCGATACGTATGCCGACATCCATGAGTTTGAGATCATGCTGGGCTCTGAATTGCGCCGCACCTGGGGAACCACCCTTTATTCTGCGGGCTACGGATACGACCGCCGCACGATGACCAACCAGCCGGTCATCTTCCCGAACGACTCGAAGGCCTTCCCGCTGCATACGAAGACCAACGTGGAAAATGCCTATGTATCCGGCTTTTCTACCCTATCGTATTCACTGCTGAACCGCTATACCCTGGGAGGAAGCATCCGTTTCGACGGGTCGGACCTTTTTGGGGTGGACAAGAAATACCGTTACCTGCCCCTGTACTCCGTTAGTGCCCTGTGGCGCATTACTGAGGAACCTTTCATGGAGCAGGTACGCTGGATGGACAACTGGGTGATCCGTGCCTCGTACGGTATACAGGGAAACATCGACAAGAACACTTCACCTTTCTTATTAGGCAAGTACCAGTCGAATGCCAATCCCATCCTGCCCGGAAATACCGAAGACATGATTACGGTTACCTCTGCCCCGAACGACAAACTGCGCTGGGAGAAAACCTATTCGAGCAACATAGGTATGGATTTTGCGGTACTGAACCAGGCCATCAACCTGAGTGTGGACTACTATTACCGCAAGGGAACCGACCTGATCGGCATGCACATGCTGCCGCTGGAAACCGGGTTTGCTTCGACCACCATCAACTGGGCAAGCATGGTCAACCGGGGAGTGGAAGTCAGTCTGTCGACCCGTAACATCCATACCAAATCCTTCATGTGGACAACGACATTCAACTTTGCCTACAACCAGAACAAGGTATTGAAGGAAGCCATCACGGAGGCTAGTACGACTCCCAGCAGAGAAGGCTATCCGGTAGGAGCCATTTTTGCCTTCCCTTATGCCGGTATCGACAAGGACGGTCAGCTGACCTTCTACAACAAGGAAACCGGACAGAAAGAAAGCGCCAAGGAGTTCTTCAAAATCCGGGAATGGGGATTCGGGGCCTACGACCTGACTCCGGCAGAAGTGCGTGAGAAATACGAATACATCGGCAGTACGGATTCTCCATACAGCGGCGGTCTGACGAATACCTTCACGTTCAAGGCATTCGAACTGGGCATCAACTGCATCTTCAACGCAGGCGGATATGTACGGACACAGCCCACTTACTCCATCATGGGGTACGACCGCGGCCAGAATACCAACCGTGACATCCTGCAGCGCTGGAGCAGTGACAATCCTTCGGGAACCCTGCCTGCCCTGCTCGACGGAAACGTAGACCCGGATTCCTACATTGCACTGGGAGGACTGAACGTATACGAAAACCTGAGCTTGTGGGTAAAGAAACAGAACTACCTGCGCGTGCAGAGCATCCGTCTGGGATATTCGCTTCCGTTTGAACTGACCAAGAAATGGGGCATCAGCCAGGCCAGTGTCAGTCTGGAAGGAAGAAACCTCCTTGTCTTCGGTTCGGACTACACCAATTTCCTCGACCCGGAAACGATGGGAAATCCTTATGCACAGCCTATTCCGAAATCGGTTACTCTGAGTCTTAATCTGAACTTCTAAAAACTAACAAGAACGATATGAAAAAAATATATATCTACCTGACTTTCGTATGTTTGAGTACGATACTGGCCGGATGTGACAAATTCCTGGACATCAAGCCGACAGGCAGCGTGATTCCTACCACCCTGGATGAATACCGGGCCTTGTGGGTATCGACCTGCAACAACCTCCCTTCCGACAGAGGACTGGCCGCTATGGGAGCCGACGAAATGTACGTCACCAACAGTGGAGACCGCGACAAATACAGTCCGATTGAACGCTGGGAAACGAATACCAGCAGTACGTCTACCACCTCTTTCAACTGGGCAGGGTATTACCAGACACTCTACTATGCCAACTACCTGATTGAGCACCATGAAGAAATCACCGAGGGTAAAGCAGAGGAAATCCGCCAGCTTGCCGGAGAAGCTTACCTGATGCGGGCATACATGCATTTTGTACTGGTAAACCTGCACGGACAACCCTATACCAAGCCCGGAGCGCCTGAGACCAAAGCTGTTCCGCTGAAACTCGACACCGACATGGAAAAGGTACTTTCGCGCAATACGGTGGGTGAGGTATATGCCGCTATCCTTTCCGACCTGAAAAAAGCCGAGGAATACCTGAATGTGACAAAGTGGAGCGACAAGACACTGTCTTACCGTTTTACTACATTGTGCGTACCTGCACTCCGTTCGCGCATCTATCTTTATATGGGCAACTGGGAACAGGCGTATGCCAGTGCCGAAAAAGCACTGGAGGTACAGAACCAGCTGGAAGATTTCAACACGGCCGGCTTCAAGCTTCCGAACCATTTCGAATCGGTGGAAGCCATCAACGCCCTGGAATACACATTCACCAACGACTACAGCCTTGCCGTTTCCGTACTTCCTTCTTTCCTGAAGCTCTACGAGGCGGGAGACTTGCGTACCAATGCTTATTTCAGCGAAGCCGACAAGAGCGGCAACCGCAAATGCCTGAAAGGAGGAAATTCGGCCTTCCGCTCCACCATACGTACCGGAGAAGTCTACCTGAACAGTGCGGAGGCAGCAGCCCGGGCAAAGAAACTGCCGGAAGCACGCAAGCGGATTCTGGAACTGATGGCAAAGCGATATACTCCTGAGGCTTTCAATAAGAAGAAAGCAGCCATCGAATCAATGGAGCAGGAAAATCTGATTGCGGAGATCATGAACGAACGTGCCAAAGAACTCGCCTTTGAAGGACACCGCTGGTTCGACTTACGGCGCACTACCCGTCCCCGGATTGAAAAGACCATCGAAGGTCAGAAGTACATACTGGAACAGGACGATGCACGCTACACCATTCT
This sequence comes from Phocaeicola faecicola, assembly GCF_013618865.1. Lineage (GTDB taxonomy): Bacteria > Bacteroidota > Bacteroidia > Bacteroidales > Bacteroidaceae > Phocaeicola > Phocaeicola faecicola. The sequence goes on along the minus strand of NZ_JABSOE010000005.1, from coordinate 45,464 downwards.
GATTCCGAAAGAAGCCATTGCCGCCAATCCGAACCTGAGCAACTGATCCGTTCGGAGATACCGAGATATTGGTTTCTCTCTCCTTCCATCCATCCCGGATGCTCCCTCAGTGAGTATCCGGGATGGATTTTTTATATCCTCATCCAATCACTTTCTTCCTATCCGCCCACTCCTCTCTTGTACCGCAACCGACACCACAAGGCAAAAAAATACCCCCATCGCAAATAAATGCAATGAGGGTATTCCAATCAGTATTTATCTTTTACCACGGAGTGGCTGAATCACTTGACATGATATCATCAATCCATTTTGTCGGCTTCTTCGTAGTCTTCAGCGTATGTCCCTTTCCGGTCAAATCGGCATAGCTGGTTCCGTCTCCGCTCTTACCGTCACTCAGACGCCAGTAGCCTTCCAGTCCCGGAGATTTAGTACCTACACTTGTCATGTTATTCTGAATCTGCGCATCGGTACGGCAAACCGACCAAACTCGCATTTCGGTCATCAGCATCTTGCAGTCTCCCCACCAGGAATCATCGGCTGCACCGAACCAGTTCATTCCAGTAAAGGTAGTAGGACCATCAGGAATATCCAATACACCGGCAAAACCGCCGTTTACATACAAACGATATTCAGAGCCGTTGAAGGTTATTGCATAATGCTGCCACTTGTTGGTTTCCATCGCCACACCCGGATTCAGGAACTTGCCGTCACGACCCACTACCTGAATCAATGAATGTCCTTTGGTTCCATCCGGCTGGTCGCTCTGAGGGTCCTCAAAACGCAACAGCAGGTTGTCCGATCCGCCGCTTCCGTTCGAGAACACCGTACGGTTACGGTTGCCGGTATCACTGATCTGGAAACGGGCTTCTACCGTAAAGGCAGAATAAGTCTCAGGACCGTTCGGCATTTCAGCCGAGAAACCGGTACCCCCCTGGTACAACGGCAATGAATAAGGAGCCACATTTTCAGTCGTAATAACAAAAGTACCGGTCTGAGGCATCATAGGCACCTTACCGTCTACGCTTACCAGACGCAAGGGCAAAGCATATGATTCAATCAACATTTCCGAAGTAAACTCCTTGATATGAATCTGGGTAGGTTCGGCACTGTAGTTTCCGGCCTTAATGGTTACTTCCTGTTCGAATTCATAACTGCCTTCGGGCAAAGTCACAAAACTTGCACTCTGTGTCTTGTTGTACTCCTCCATGACAGAAGGATCCACCACGAATTTCAAAGTAACATCCTCTCCATAAGTTTCGCTCAGACAAGCAGTGACAGTGGCATCCGCTCCGCCTTTAGCCACTACTACCTTGGTACTCTCCGAAGTAGTGCTTTCCGCAATAAAGCCATGCACACCCAGTACATTATATTCTGCATCCTCACAAGAGACCAGTCCTCCTGTCAGCACCAGAATACCACCGACTAAAAAATTCTTTATTGTTGTTTTCATATCCAATCTATTCTTATTAATGTTCTACATTTGAAAAGATCATTCATTCACCCCTTCATTAGCTGCCTGAATACCTCTTCTCAACCACTTGTAAGGAGGAGTATTCACCTTTTCATTCTGGAACTGATAAGCTCCGAAGCCTCCTTTCATGAATCCGTTGACAGGTTGCCATTTCGCCATACCCAACAAAGAAGGACATACCGCCTTATCCTGTCTTTCTCCGTCTCTGTTGGTCCAGTAATAACCACCGTTCAATGCATCAATCGCACTTTCCAGGTTTTCAGTAGCCACAAACATATTGGTAACCTGTTCTTCCGACAACACACTGCTGTACGCACTCACACACTGCTGCAGACGGCTGTCCAGATTACTGTCACTCATACCAGCATCCGGACTCGGTTTTCCTCCCGATACCGAATAAGCCTGAGATACCAGGTAACTGAAACGGTCAATCACACTCGGATTCATTCTCCAGATTTCTCCGTCCAGGATAAACAATTTCGATGGATCTGATGATTTCGGGCCAATGTATTTACCCAATTCATCAATCAGGATTGACATACGTCCCTGGTCGCTGGCCAGTTTTCCTCCATAGCCATAATTCGGTTCATAGTCAATGTCAAAGCCATCATAACCGTAGAAGTTCACACTGTCGACAATGGCACGTGCATACTTGCGGATGGCTTCTTCGATGGCAGCATCGTCTCCGTCTTTCCAGCCCCAGAACTGCTCACGTGTAGTATCGTCCTTGTCAAACTCAGCCGGAGTCATTCCCTGTCCGACAACCGAAGTAAAGCTACAGAACACCACTCTCGTACCTTTCTTTTCCTGTACAAATTTCAGGTCACGCTTTTTACCTTCAGAAAGATTATTCCATCCTCCCCAGAGAGATACCACATCCATACTGTCAGGAAGTCCCGCCAACATGCTGGCAGTCGATACCCCCGGTTCGCTCCATCCGGCATACCAGCCAAAAGAAATCGGATGCTTGGACTGCTTGAATGCCCTTAACGCTTCGTAATAACTCTCAGATTTAGCAGGCTCTGTCAGAGAATACTCATCGAAATTTTCCAGCTCCGGAGTAGTACAACTAGCCAGTGCACACATACCCGAAAAGAAAGCCGCAACTTTTAATATATTGATTTTCATAATCGTATCTTAATTAAAGGATTATTATTTTTTCTTTGTCCAAAACAGGTCTACACCCTCATTGTCAATACCTCCAATCATCTGAACAGCTGCATTGTAATTGGCCGTATTCAAGTCCTTTTCAGTATAAGGGAAGCGCAAGCGACGCATACCACGGTTGGTATCTACCGCTCCATTGCTCAGGTTATCGATTGCAGGAGCCAGATCAGGATATCCTGTACGACGGTATTCGGCCCATGCTTCCAATCCCAGCGGATAGCAGGCAATCCATTTCTGAGTAATGATCCGTTCCAGTTTCTGTTCATTGGTAGCCTCGTTGCTCCATGCCACGGTAATTGTACTTTTACGGGTATAGTCCAGTTTACCTCCTCCCAGCGGATCCTTCTCATGGTTGGCTGGTTTCTTGGTATCATCTGCAATATAAGCACTTGCCTGGTCGGCTGATACACCGTACTGTTCCATTGACAGTTCAATACCTTTCTTATACAGTTCCTCTGCCGAACCGGCTGTATACCATCCTTTCAGTGCTGCCTCAGCCAGCAGGAACTGAGTTTCCGCAGCCACGAACATCGGCAGTTTTGAATTAGACTTATAGTTTGGCTGAGAATATCCCTGCACATCCGACTTGTCGAATGCAGCCTGTCCCGAACGCATACCGATGTATTTATTCTCATTGCCCGAATAGGCACATTTGGTAAAATAAGCCGGACGGCGTGGATCCTCATATCCATTCATATAATCCACAATAGAAGCATTGGCACGCAAGTCCCCCCAGTTGACAGCCGCAATCTGATAAGGATTACCCTGTACTCCCGGATCCATCATTGCATTCTCCGCGTTAGTCATGATCAATCCAGCCGGATGATTTACCGCTGCCTTGACAGCCTCCTCATCCCCAGAACGCATTGCCGCTCTCAAGGCCAGAGAATTTGCAAACTTAGCCCACAAAGCATAGTCGCCCTCATACACCAGGTCTTTTGCACCGAGCGGTTTTGAAGTCGGATAATCCTTTGCATAGCTGGCCAGCACCGTAGCTGCATTCTCCAAATCATTGATCACATTCTTATATACCTCTTCATTGGTATCGTAAGCCACTGTCATCTTACCGTTCTTCACCTGGCTGTAAGGAATCGGTCCGTAACAATCGGCTACGCGCATCATGGCAGCCGCCTTAACCAGGTTGGCAACCGCATAATAGTGTCCGGACCCCTTAGTAGATTCCTCCACCTTGAAGAAATTACTGTATACGTCTGTAAAGATTATCGAATACACCCCACTGTTCCAGTCATCCGAGGCATTGAAAGTATCGAAATTCTGACCTCCCCAACGGTTGGACAAAGTGAAGTATCCTCCCAGTGTACCCACCATCTGTTCCACACTCTGAGACTTATTCTGCTGTATATACATCAGCGCGTCAATCATCGTCGGAATCAGGATAGAAGGATCGGCTGTCTGTACGGCATAAGGGTCTTTATTAAATTCTTCAAATTTATCGGTACAACTGCCCAACACAGATATTGCAGTTGCAAACGCCCATATTTTAATTGTATTTTTCATAATCATTTCTTTTAGAATTGCAGTTTTACATTAAAACCAAAGTTGCGGGTATTCGGCTGCATGAAATAATCCACTCCCTGATAGAAGTTGCTGTTTGTAGCAGCAGAGACTTCCGGGTCAAACGGAGCCTTGCAGTACAGCATAGCCAGGTTCTTGGCAACAAAACCCAGTGTAAGTTTAGCCTTCTGGTTAAACCATTTCTGCGGCAATGTATAATTCAGCGACAATTCCTGCAGGCGTATGTTAGTAGCATCATACAGATAATATGCTCCGTAACCACCATCTGCGGTAGCGATTGTCTGATAATAATTCTTCGCATCAATCATACCATAGTTCACTGGAACACCTCCATTGTCACGGGCAGATGCAGTGACTTCAGATACGCCATAATAATCCAGAATACCCTGAGTAGCCGAGTAAACCAATCCACCAAGACGTGCAGAGAACACAAAGCCCAGCGACAAGCCTTTATATCCCAGCGTATTGCTCCATCCCAAATATCCTTTGGCTGCCAGAGAACCCACTTTACGGAATTCAGTTTCCTGCATAGACATATTACCCGAAGTACTGATCTGCACATTACCGTTCAAGTCGCGGGCAATTTCATTGTTCACATAAATATCAGTAAGCGAACCACCTTCGCGCAAGATTACACGCGGAGCCAGGTTCTGGGCACCCAGCCAGTCTTTCTTGATTTCCGTGATATCTTCTACCGGCTTATGTTCGATAGGATCGATCATGCCATGAGCGAGTTCCTTGATCTTGTTCTGGTTGAACGAATAAGTGAATGAGCTTGACAGAGAAAAATCACCCCAGGTGTTCTTGTATCCTACAGCCAGTTCCAATCCCTGATTCTGCACATTACCCGTCTGAGCCACGAAGTTGTCATATCCGGTTGAAGCAGCCAGTGGCACATAAATCGTCTGATGATAAGTATTCGATTTATAATAAGTAGCATCTACCGTAATGGTATTGTCAAGGAAGCTCATGTTCAGGCCCAGTTCCAAAGATTTTGTATCCTCCGGTTTCAAGTCATAAGCAGGATAAGTCTTAGGCTGCTCCCAGTTGTGTGTCTGATCATTGTATTTATAACTCGGGTTACTCAACCATCTGTCAATCGGGCTGGCCACCTGTGAATAAGAACCTCTCACCTTCAGGAAAGAGAACCATTCCGGCAACTGCACCATTTTAGAAACAATGGCCGACAAACCGACAGAAGGATAGAAGAAAGAAGTATTATTGGTATAAGCCAGCTGAGAAGCCCATTCGTTACGTCCGGTTACACTCAGGAACCACATGTCTTTCCAGCTCAATTCAGCCGCCCCGAATACAGACTGTACCTGATCGTGCCATCCGTCCTGTTTAGTCTTATACTTTTCCGCAGTATTCACATTGTTCAAGGCAAAGTGATTGGCCAGCAGCAAGTCTCCCGCATTCATCACATTATTATAACGGGTATCATTGATAGAAGCACCCAGGTTGGCTGTCAGTCTCCAATCTCCCCAGGACTTGTCTACACTTGCAATCACATCCGCATAGAATGAGCGGTCATAGCTATTATCCAACTGATATCCACCGTTCTCTCCACAGAAAGTTGTCAGTGTGGTTGCATAGTACTTACGTGTTCTTTCATAGCTTGCTTCATCCACACGCACACGTCCTTTTACATTCAACCAGTCTGTGACATTATACTGCAAAGAAGCATCGAACATATAACGGCGTTTCTTGTTCTCACGCATGTTACGGTTCTGCAACCAGTAAGGGTTCTGCAAAGAATGGTTACCTTCACCCACCGGCCAGTACTGCGCATTCATACCGCGGACAGGGTCCCAGCGTTCGTACAGACGTATTTCATCGAAATTATTTCCACGAGGGAAAAGATACAATGCAGGAAGCGGATTGAAGTACTTACCCTGAGAAACCAAGTTCTGGTCGTCCTGCAAGATAAAGCTTGCGCCAAAATCCAGGACCAGTTTGTCATGAGCAAACTTTGTTGTATTACGTGCCGTGAAGTTATAACGGTTATAATCACTCTCGGGCACTACTCCCTTAGTATTCGTGGTAGAAGCAGAAATATAAGTCTGATTCTTCTCATTACCCGTAGAAAGACTGATGGAGTTGATGATATTGGTTCCTGTATTGAAGAACTTGGCAGGATCGTAATCGCCGTTGATCAATTCTCCCCAGCTTCCCATATTTTCACTGTTGCCATAACGTGACTGCATCTCCGGCAACATGCACACCTTAGAGAAAGTGGTACTGTTGCTGATAGTGACAGAAGTACGTCCTTCCGCACCTCTCTTGGTAGTAATCATAATTACACCATTGGCAGCAGACGAACCATAAAGAGCGGCAGCCGAAGCACCGGTCAGCATACTGATAGATTCAATATCATCCGGGTTGATATCCGCAGCCGACTCAGAGCTGACCGGATTTCCGAATGTACCTCCATCGCCACCCAAGCTGTTGTTATACATAGGGATACCATCTATCACATACAATACATTATTGTTCTTTTCGATAGACTTCATACCACGCATCACCACTTTAGTCGTACTACCCGGTCCGCCGGCACCTGCATTAATCTGAACACCGGCCACCTTACCTACCAGAGAATTAACGAAATTGGCATCTTTAACCGTAGTAAGCGCATCATTCTTAACTTCCTGGACGTTGTAACTCAACGCCTTCTGTGAACGCTTGATACCCAATGCTGTAACAACAACTTCATCCAGCACCTCCGTATCTTCCTGCATCACAATTTTACCCAAATCTGCCTTGGCGGGTAATTTCTGAGACTTATAACCGATATAAGACAGTTCAATCAACGCCTTTGAATCGACAGACAGCGTAAACTTACCATCAATATCCGTAATAGTACCGTTTGTTGTTCCTGACTCAAGAATGCTGACTCCAATCAAAGGCTCGCCCTTTGTATCAACCACAACACCTTGCACAGAAACCTTACCTGCCGGCTGCATGACAGAAAAATTTTCTGTTACCCTTCCTGATGCTACCGCCGAAGCCATTCCAGCACCGGGAACCATCAGCAAACAAAACATTTGGGAAATTTTACTTACATTCATAATTTAAGGTTTTATTAAAAAATCAATTCGTGCATTGTCAATCTTCAGTTTCCATAGTCGTTAAGGCTACTTGTTCAATAACCGCTTTCAGGTTGTCTATTAACGTTTTTAAATTTAGCGGCCGCAAATATACTTAAATATTTTAATATCCAACAACTATTAATGATTTTCCTTAAAAATGAGAAAATAGTTATTTTAAAACCTAAACAACTAACACGTAAAACCAAAATATTTTTCAATATTATTTTACAATAACAAAACTAAAGTATTAACAATAAGTAACTTAGTATAAATCACAGGACAACAAATGTGCAGCCGGCCTGTAAGATGCGTTTTTACATTTTACTACGGATAATGCTACATAGACTTAACAAAATTGGATAATATATCCATACATAAATTCTTGCGACCGAAAAATAAAAAGGAGAAAAAATACAGAAAATATACATTTTGTAACTCTAAACAAGCTCTCGAATGATTCACGAATACTCTCAGACCATTGACAGGAAATTGTCCACACAGCCCCGAACCGGCCCCTCACCCGTCATCCGGGCAAACACAAAAAAGGAACTAAAAACAAGAACAGTAACGGCTCAGTAGAAATTTAGTGGGGATAAATTTCTACTGAGCCGTTCTTTTCCGATTGCGTTCCTTATTTTTTATCTTTCCGTCAGCCTGACCTCCGTTAGCTATTTCTCACACGGAACACGGATCACATACACCTCATATGGATGGATAAATCTGTACCGTCAACTGATAAATTAACATTTTTAATTTGCATTCGCCTCTTTGTGACATTATCTTGGGCCGCACAGGAAGACAGGAACCCCGGTCGGAAGAAGGGATAAAACAGGGATTACCGATACCGGCAGCAGCAATGTCTTCCACAACCCGACTAACTGACAATCTATTGTTTAACTTTAATTCTTTTTATTATGGCTGAATACATCAAACAGGAAATCGGAAAACTGAACGGTACGGACGGAACACGATGCTATTACCGTATGAAGAGTCTGGGAATGATTACGACAAAGGAACTGGTGGAACGGATCGCCGCGCATGGAAGTGCGCTGCAAGAAGGCACCGTCGTCCACGTACTGACGGAACTGGCCAGACAGATGGCTTATTACATGGCAAAAGGGTATTCAGTATCACTGAATGAAATCGGAATATTCCGGGCTTCCCTAGGAGTGATGGAAGGTAAGGAGATGGATGAGTTTGACACGGAGGAAACCCGACGGAATGCCAGAAGCATCGGAGTACGGCGTATCCGTTTCCGGGCTGACAAACAGCTGGTGAAACATACAGGAGAAATGTGCAGGCTCAAACGGGGAAAAGAAAACCGACTGAAGGTTTCTCCTTATTCGAAGGAAGAGCGCAGACTACGGGCTTTGGAATACCTGAAACAACATGGTTTTATGCGAATAAGCGACTATGTGCAGCTGACAGGACTAAGCCGGACTGGAGCAACCTTGGAACTTCAGGAGTTTCGCAAGATGAAAGGAAGCGGAATAGGTTTTGAAGGGAGAGGTCCTGCACGTATTTATGTCCCAGCCGACTGAATATGCAGGAAAAATACAGACGAGAGGAGAATACGGGCAGTAAACATTTCGGTAACTGCTGAAAAATGAGTAACTTTGTCGCCCGGAAGGCAGATTTGCCGGATGAATGAATACGAACAAAAATTAAACAACTGATTATCCTGTGCTAATTCTTCAACTGTTAATTGTTTTGGGGGCTATCGTATTGGGAGCCCGACTGGGTGGTATCGGACTGGGTATTACCGGAGGACTGGGAGTGGCCATACTGGCTTTTGTCTTTGGCATACAACCGACTACCCCACCCATTGACGTGATGCTGATGATTGCGGCTGTGGTAACTGCAGCTTCGTGCATGCAGGCGGCGGGGGGACTGGAGTATATGGTGAAACTGGCTGAGCGCATCCTGCGCAAGCATCCGGAACACGTGACGATACTGAGTCCGATTGTGACTTACCTGTTTACGTTCATTGCCGGAACGGGACACATTGCCTATTCCGTACTGCCTGTGATTGCCGAGGTGGCAAGGGAAACCAAGATCCGGCCGGAGCGTCCGCTGGGAATTGCGGTCATTGCATCGCAACAGGCGATAACGGCCAGTCCGATTTCGGCAGCTACAGTGGCTTTTCTGGGACTGTTGTCGGGCTTTAATCTCACACTGTTCGATATCCTGAAAGTGTCGGTTCCGGCTACTTTTATCGGAGTCATGGTCGGAGCTTTCTGCTCACTGCGTACGGGCAAGGAACTGGCAGACGACCCGGAGTACCAGCGCAGAGTACGGGAAGGTATTATCGAGAATTCATCGGTACAGACATGCCACATCCAGGACATGGGAAAGGCACGGCTGTCGGTAGGTATCTTCCTGCTGGCTACCCTGCTGATTGTGCTGTTCGGTTCCATCGAGACCCTCCGCCCTTCGTTCCTCTATCAGGGAGAATATGTGACACTGAATATGCCGGCACTGATTGAAATCATCATGCTCAGTACGGCGGCCATTATCCTGCTGGTATGCCGGATTGACGGAATCAAGGCCGTACAGGGAAACATCTTTCCGGCAGGCATGCAGGCCGTAATTGCCATATTCGGAATTGCCTGGATGGGAGACACTTTCCTGTCGGGCAACATGGAACGGCTGACATCGGGCATCAGCGAGATCATCCAGTCGATGCCATGGCTCTTCGGTCTGGCATTGTTTGTCATGTCCATCCTGCTCTACAGCCAGGCAGCTACGGTCCGTGCCGTTGTCCCGCTGGGTATTGCACTGGGCATCTCTCCGCTGCTCCTCATCGCACTGTTTCCGGCCGTCAACGGTTATTTCTTCATACCGAACTATCCTACGGTAGTGGCTGCCATCAATTTCGACAGTACGGGAAGTACACGTATCGGGAAATACATCCTGAATCATTCCTTCATGCTTCCGGGACTGATTTCTACGGCAGTGGCCATCGTAGTCGGACTGCTGCTTACACAGCTATTATTCTAATAAAAAACGCCTGTATGCCGCCTCCCTTCCGGGATTGGGCATACAGGCGTTTTCATTACCAGAGCATCCGGTTAAAGCTCTTTGTGAGAGATATTGAGTTTTACAGGATGAATCATGTTCTCCGGACTCAAGATCCGGTCAAGTTCCTCTTTCGTCAGTACTCCGTGGTCAAGCACCAGCTGATAAACGCTTTTTCCTGTCTCCATCGCTTCCTTGGCAATCTTGGTGGAGTTCTTGTATCCGATGACCGGATTCAGCGCGGTAACCACTCCGATGCTGTGATGTACCTCTTCCAGGCAGTGGGCCTCATTGGCGGTAATGCCTTCGACACACAGGGTACGCAAGGTACGGAAACCATTCATCATCAGGTCGGCCGATTCGAAGCAGCACTGTGCCATTACCGGTTCCATGGCATTCAGTTCCATCTGAGCCGCTTCTCCTGCCATAGTGACACAGAGTTCGTTTCCGATGACCTTGTAGCAAATCTGGTTCATGACTTCCGGAATGACCGGATTGACCTTTCCGGGCATGATGGAAGAGCCGGGCTGCATGGCCGGCAGATTGATTTCACCCAGTCCGCAACGGGGACCGCTGGCCAGCAGACGAAGGTCGTTGCATATCTTGTTCATCTTTACAGCCAGTCGCTTCAAGGCGGATGCATAGCCTACCAGACACGATGTATCGGAGGTAGCTCCTACCAGGTCATCGGCCAGACGGATGTTCCATCCGGTAATGTCACCCAATGCAGCGACGCATTTCTCGGCGTATCCCGGAACCGCACAGATACCGGTACCGATGGCAGTGGCGCCCATGTTGACGGTCAGGAAGTCGGCGGCAGCCTCATCCAGGTGCTTGATTTCATCATTCAGGATGCTGGCAAAACCTCCGAATGTCTGTCCCAGGGTCATCGGTACAGCATCTTCCAACTGGGTACGTCCCATTTTCACGATGTGAGCGAACTCACGGGACTTGCGGCGGAAGGCTTCTATCAGTTCCTGCAAGGCGGGAACCAGGCGCAGATGAGTGGCATACATTCCCAGATGAATGGCAGTAGGATAGGCATCATTGGTCGACTGAGAGCAGTTGACATGGTCGTTCGGAGAGCAGTAAGTATATTCTCCACGCTGATGGCCCATGATTTCAAGGGCACGGTTGGCAATGACCTCATTGGCATTCATGTTGGTAGTGGTACCGGCACCTCCCTGTATCATGTCTACCGGGAACTGGTCGTGGAAACGGCCTTCCAGAATTTCATTACAAGCCTGTGTAATGGCATCAAACAATGTATCGGATATCAGTCCCAGTTCGTGGTTGGCACGGGCTGCTGCCATTTTGGTAATGGCCAGTGCATGAATGAACAGCGGGTATTCGCTCAACCGGAATTTGCTGATTTCAAAATTCTCTATACCTCTTAAAGTCTGCACTCCATAAAGTACTTCATTGGAAAGTTCGCGTGAACCGATCAGGTCGCTTTCTACACGAAAATTATTTGTTTCTTTCATAACTTCTGTATTAAAATTTTTCCTTTTGTCATTTTATCACATAATTACTACTTTTTATTCATAAAACAAATGATATACCCCAAAAGTTCGCTACACTACGGGTAAAATAATAACATTTTAACACAAATAAAACTTTCAGCTTCAAAAAAGACGTTTTCCGCAGACAAAACAAAAGCCTCTTTCCGGTATCAGAAAGACCACCGGAAAGAGGCTTGTATGTAAAACTCAGTGCAGGGAGCAGCAATTATTTATACTCGTCCCAGCTCTTGATAGCGATATCGTCGATCGTCATGGTGCAGAATGCCTGGATAAAGGCACTTGCCAGACGGGCGTTGGTTACCAGCGGAATGTTCAGGTCGACTGCCGCACGACGGATCTTATATCCGTTGTCCAGTTCACCTTCCGACAGGTCACGCGGAATGTTGACTACCATATCAATTTCCTTCTTGTGAAGCATTTCCAATGCCTGCGGATGTCCTTCTTCACTTGGCCAGTATACACGGGTATTCTCGATGCCGTTTTCAGTGAGGAACTTCGATGAACCTCCGGTAGCATAGATATTGTAGCCTTTTGCCTTCAGCATCTGTGCAGCCTTCAGCATTTCCACCTTCTGCTTCGGAGTTCCGGTAGACATCAGGATGTTCTTTTCCGGAATACGGTAACCTACCGACAGCATAGACTTCAGTACGGCACAAGAAGTGTCTTCACCGATACATCCTACTTCACCGGTAGAAGCCATGTCGACACCCAGTACCGGGTCGGCCTTCTGCAGACGGTTGAACGAGAACTGGCTGGCCTTGATACCTACATAGTCGAGTTCGAACAGGTTCTTGTTCGGTTTTTCAACCGGCAGGCCGAGCATTACCCGGGTAGCCAGTTCGATGAAGTTGATCTTCAATACCTTGCTGACAAACGGGAACGAACGAGACGCACGCAGGTTACATTCGATTACCTTGATGTCGTTTTCACGGGCAAGGAACTGGATGTTGAACGGACCTGAAATGTTCAGTTCCTTGGCAATCTGACGAGAGATACGCTTGATACGGCGTACGGTTTCTACATACAGTTTCTGCGGTGGGAACTGGATAGTAGCGTCACCCGAGTGTACTCCGGCAAACTCGATGTGTTCTGAAATGGCGTAGGCAACGATTTCACCGTTCTGTGCCACAGCATCCATCTCGACTTCCTTGGCATGTTCGATGAACTGGCTTACTACCACCGGATGCTTCTTCGATACGTTGGCAGCCAGCTGCAGGAAGCGTTCCAGTTCTTCCTGGTTAGAGCATACGTTCATGGCAGCTCCCGAAAGCACGTAAGACGGACGAACCAGTACCGGGAAGCCTACCTTGTCGATAAAGGCATTGATGTCTTCCATTGAAGTCAGCGCGCTCCACTCAGGCTGGTCCACACCGATGCGGTCGAGCATGGCAGAGAACTTGTCACGGTCTTCGGCATTGTCGATGCTCTTGGCAGAAGTACCCAGAATATTGACATGCTGTGCATCCAGACGAAGTGCCAGGTTGTTCGGAATCTGTCCACCGGTAGATACGATTACTCCGTGCGGGTTCTCCAGTTCGAGAATATCCATTACACGTTCGAAAGTCAGCTCGTCGAAATACAGACGGTCGCACATATCATAGTCGGTAGACACAGTCTCCGGATTATAGTTGATCATTACGCTGCGGTATCCTTCCTTGCGGATGGTGTTCAGTGCCTGTACCCCGCACCAGTCGAATTCCACTGAAGAACCGATACGGTAAGCTCCCGAACCGAGTACCACAATCGACTTGTGGTCGCCCAGGTAATGTACGTCATTAGCCACCCCGCTGTAAGTCAGATACAGGTAGTTGGTCTGTGCAGGATATTCGGCAGCCAGGGTATCGATCTGCTTCACCACCGGCAGGATGCCTGCAGCCTTACGGTACTGACGGACAGCCAGAATACCGTCTTCCATGTCGCCCTGCCATCCGATGGCACGTGCAATCTGGAAGTCTGAGAATCCCTGACGCTTAGCCTTGTATACCAGGTCCTTGGAGAGTTCAGACAACTGAGTATGGTTGTTGCCCCATTCGTGCAGTTCCTTAGATGTCTGCATGATGTTCATCAGCTTGTCGAGGAACCACTTGTCAATCTTGGTCAGTTCATGAATCTGATCGACAGTATATCCGGCACGCATGGCCTTTGAAATCACAAAGATACGCTTGTCGGTCGGCTCACGCAAGGCCTTATCGATGTCCTCGATGGTCAGTTCCTTGTTTTCCACGAATCCGTGCATTCCCTGACCGATCATACGGAGACCTTTCTGGATAGCTTCTTCGAACGTACGTCCGATAGCCATTACCTCACCTACCGACTTCATTGAAGAACCCAGCTCGCGGTCTACACCGTGGAACTTACCCAAGTCCCAGCGAGGGATCTTACATACACAGTAGTCCAGAGCCGGTTCGAAGAACGCCGAAGTAGTCTTTGTAACAGAGTTCTTCAGGTCGAACAGTCCGTAACCCAAGCCCAGTTTCGCAGCCACGAAAGCCAACGGATATCCTGTAGCCTTGGATGCCAGTGCAGACGAACGGCTCAGACGGGCATTCACCTCGATTACGCGGTAGTCTTCCGATTCCGGGTCGAACGCATACTGTACGTTACATTCACCCACGATACCGATGTGACGGATGATGCGGATGGCCAGTTCGCGCAACTTATGGTATTCGCTGTTGGTCAGTGTCTGAGAAGGAGCAATCACGATAGACTCACCGGTATGGATACCCAGCGGGTCGAAGTTCTCCATGTTACAAACCGTGATACAGTTGTCGAAACGGTCACGCACCACTTCGTATTCCACTTCCTTCCATCCCTTCAAGCTCTTTTCTACCAGTACCTGCGGAGAGAAAGAAAATGCCTTTTCAGCCAGTACGTTCAGTTCTTCTTCATTGTCACAGAAACCAGAACCCAGTCCGCCCAGTGCATAAGCTGCACGGATGATGACCGGATATCCCAGTTCACGGGCAGCACGGCGGGCATCTTCGATGTTTTCTACGGCCTCACTCTTGATGGTCTTTACGTTGATTTCATCCAGCTTCTGTACGAAGAGTTCACGGTCTTCGGTATCCATGATAGCCTGTACCGGAGTACCCAGAACCTGCGCATTGTATTTTTCGAATACGCCGGCCTTATAAAGTGCCACACCACAGTTCAGTGCCGTCTGTCCTCCGAAAGAGAGCAGTACTCCGTCCGGACGTTCCTTGGCAATGACCTTCTCTACGAAATACGGAGTAACGGGCAAGAAATAAATCTTGTCTGCCACACCCTCCGAGGTCTGTACGGTAGCGATGTTCGGGTTAATCAGTACGGTTTCGATTCCCTCTTCCTTCAGTGCCTTCAATGCCTGAGAACCAGAATAGTCGAACTCACCGGCTTCACCGATTTTCAGAGCTCCCGAACCTAACAATAATACTTTCTTTATATTTTCTTTCATTGTCTACTTAACTTTTAATGGATTACAGCAACTTTACAAACTCATCGAACAGGAATTCAGTGTCGGTAGGACCGCTGGCAGCTTCCGGGTGGAACTGTGCCGAGAACCAAGGGTTCTTCTTGTGACGGATACCTTCGTTCGAACCGTCGTTCATATTGATGAAAAGCGGTTCCCAGTCGGCTCCCAGGGTATTGTTGTCTACCGCATAACCGTGGTTCTGGCTGGTGATGAAGCAGCGCTCCGTGCCCACCATGCGCACCGGCTGGTTGTGACTGCGGTGACCGTATTTCAGTTTGTAAATCTTGGCTCCACCAGCCTTTGACAGCAGCTGGTTACCCATACAGATACCGAAGATAGGCAATTTTTCGTTCTGCATGGCCTTGCGGATATTCTGTACTGCCGCATCGCAGGTATCCGGGTCGCCAGGACCGTTAGAAATGAACAATCCGTCGAATTCCAGGCCGTTGAAGTCGTAGTTCCAGGGAACCCGGATGATTTCTACATCGCGTTTCAGCAGGCAGCGGATGATATTCGACTTCACGCCGCAGTCTACCAGCACCACTTTCTTCTTGCCTTCTCCCTCATTATAACGGATGACCTCCTTGCAGGAAACCTTATCCACGTAATTTACTCCGGCATAAGCTGCTTCCGGAACATTCTCCGGCTCATCATCGAACACAATCTTACCCATCATCACTCCGTGTTCGCGCAGCACCTTGGTCAGCTCACGGGTGTCAATGCCCGTAATGCCCGGCACCTGCTCACGCTTCAGCCAGTCGCCCAGACTCTCTACCGCATTCCAATGAGAATATTTCTCACTGTAATCGCTCACGATAATCGCTTCGGCATGAATCTTCTCGCTTTCCATAAAGGTAGGCAGACCGTTGGCTTCGAACGTAAACGGAGGTACTCCATAGTTACCCACCAGCGGATAAGTCAACGTCATCAACTGACCCGCATAAGAAGGGTCGGTCAAGCTCTCAGGATAACCGGTCATCGCAGTATTGAACACAACTTCACCAGCTACCGGCTTCTCATAACCGAACGACTTGCCATGAAAGCGGCTCCCGTCGTCGAGGATTAATGTTACATTTCTCATTACCTTCTATTATATACTATATATTCTTTTTTAATTGTTTTTCTGTCCATTCACCGTATCTGCGTGCGGATGCCGCTTCGTTCTTCCCCATCCAGCGACTGGCGTATGAGTCTTCCCCGAAGTTGCCGTCCCGTCACTCACCTGCTTAAAACTGATAGATTTCCTCCATGTAATTGATGAAGGCCTGGTTCACCAGTTTCACTCCGCCCGGAGTCGGATAGTCGCCGCTGAAGTACCAGTCGCCTGTATGGTCCGGACAGGCTTCGTGCAGACCGTCGAGCGTCTGGTACACGATTTCCACCTTGGCCTGAGTACCGGCAGGAGTCAGCAGTTCCACCATCTTCCGCGAAATCTCCTCATCGGTAAAGGGAGCGTATATCTCCTTCACGTAGTTGACCATCTCTTCCTTCGGCAATCCCAGCTGTGCCTTCGACTTGCGGTAGGCCTCTTCCAGTACCTGGCGCATGTCACGTTCCTCGAGCAAGGCAACGGCTGCCTTGAAGGCGATAAACTGCTCCATGCTGGCCATGTCGATACCGTAATAATCCGGATAACGCACCTGCGGAGACGAAGAAACGATAACGATTTTCTTCGGATGCAGACGGTCGAGGATGGAGATGATACTCTGCTTCAGCGTCGTTCCGCGTACGATACTGTCATCAATGATGACCAGGTTGTCCTGATAAGGAATCAGGCTACCGTACGTAATGTCATACACGTGAGTGGCCAGGTCCTTGCGGGTATTGCCTTCGGCGATGAAGGTACGCAGTTTGATATCCTTGATGGCCACCTTCTCGCTGCGGATGCGCTGCGACAAAATCTGTTCCAGCTCACTGTGGCTGGGCTTGTGTCCCAGGGCTTCGATGCGCTTGATCTTCAACTGGTTCAAGTAATTGTCAAATCCTTCCAGCATTCCATAGAAAGCCACTTCGGCCGTATTCGGAATGAAAGAGAATACGGTATGTACCACATCATAATCAATCGCCTTCAGGATCGGCTCTACCAGTTTCTCCCCCAGCAGCTTGCGTTCACGGTAAATGTCCATGTCACTGCCGCGGCTGAAATAGATACGTTCGAACGAGCAGGCTCTCTTCTGCTTGGGTTCATTGATCTGCGCCAGACGCATCTCCCCTTTCTTGTTAAGCAGAATGGCCTGTCCCGGAAGCAGTTCATGTACGCTGTCGGCCGATACGTTCAGTGCAGTCTGAATCACAGGGCGTTCGGATGCCAGTACCATGATTTCTTCGTCCATGTACCAGAATCCCGGACGTATTCCCCACGGGTCACGGACAGCAAAACACTCTCCGCTACCTGTCAGTCCGCAGATGACATATCCACCGTCCCAGCTGGGGCTGGAAGTACGGAGCACATTGGTCAGGTCAATCCGGTCCTCGATGGCATGAGTGATATCCATGCCCTCAAGGCCTTCCGCCTTGCATTCCTTATACAGCCGCTCCACCTCGCGGTCCAGACGGTGTCCCACCTGTTCCAGCATGATATAAGTATCGGCATACTTGCGCGGATGCTGTCCGCAAGCCGTAATGTCGGCAAAAATCTCATCGACATTAGTCAGATTGAAGTTACCGCACAACGCCAGATTCTTGGCCCGCCAGTTGTTGCGGCGGAGAAAAGGATGCACATAAGAGATTCCGCTCTTTCCCGTAGTGGAATAACGGAGGTGTCCCATATAAAGTTCTCCGGCAAAAGGCAAGCACTGCTTGGCATATTCCGCATCGCTCAACTGCGCCGCTGTCAGTTCCTTGAAATTGGCATGTACATTACCGAAAATCTCAGTGATGGCTCCCGATCCCAGCGCGCGCTCACGGAACATATATTCTTCTCCCGGATTAGCCTGCAGTTTGATACAAGCCAGACCGGCAGCTTCCTGTCCACGGTTATGCTGTTTTTCCATCAGCAGATACAGCTTATTCAAGCCATACATCCAGGTGCCATACTTCTCCTGATAATATTCCAGCGGTTTGAGCAAACGAATCATTGCGACACCGCACTCATGCTTCAGTGGTTCCATAATCTGCAATCTTTTTTTAAAGCCTTACCTATATACGAAAAGACGCCCGGATTGCCAAAAGGCAATACCGGGTGTCTCTATATTTAATCTCTGAAAAATCAAACGGGAAATAGAAATAACAGCAGGAACAAAAATACAATAATAAAAAAAGAATAACGAAACAAAAGGAAAAGCCGTAAAGTATCCTTTTCCATTTGTTTGGGAAAACGGTTTCGTTCCTGCCGCTTCCTGATATATTTCTTTTTTTGTCCTATACTCCGCCAAGTTGTACATTGTCTAAGTTCTGTTACATCTTAATTCGGGATGCAAAGTTAGTAATTTCTCGCCATAAACCGAATAAAATCTTTTATATTTATTTACCTGCCGGCAATATTTCCTTCAGGTTTCCATTTATCCTTTTTATTCTGCATAATCATACGGTTCCCCGGAAAAGGGAAAAGCAGCAATACGGCAATGTCCGGCAACCGGTAATCGGGAAAAAAAGGATTCTTCCAAAAAAAATCAGAAAAACCTTTTGCATATAAAAATAAAGCAATAAATTTGCACCGCAATCAGGAACAGAGATGCTCTCTGGACAGATGCTTGCCGAAATAACTCAGTTGGTAGAGTAACTCATTCGTAATGAGTAAGTCGCGGGTTCGAGTCCCGCTTTCGGCTCCACAAAAAGCCGTATTCTTACGGCTTTTTTTATTTTCCCTATTCCACACTTTTTCCCGTCAGCTTCATCAATACACTCTTTTTTCGGGACCCATGCAAAAAGAAGAGTTTACAGCCTTCGTTTCAGCCTTCAGAAGATAAACCCCTGAAAGAATCTGTCAAAGAGATTCATCGGTATGCGACAAACCGCACATCAGTTCTCATTTCTGTAAAAGCCCCGGAGGAAAACATGCAGGAATTCCGTCTTATCATGCAAGCAACCTGTTATAAAACCGACTCAGCGCTGTGGTTTTATTAATCAACGGCGCGGATTAATAAAACCACAGCGCTGAGCCATAGAATCTCATCTCAGATAATTTTTACTTTCAGCCGATTTGATCATTTTCCTGCAGACAGATTGATGTATCAATCAACTTACGACATCCAATCATACAATGCACAAGGACGGAAGAGTCCTTACAGGTATAAAAGAAATCCGGGACAACCCATATCTGCCATCACGCATGATATGAATAATCCCGGATCAGTTATTTTCAGGAATCCATTCCGTCATAAGCTTCCTCCGCTACGGAGTGCTTACTCCGGAAGTTACTGGCGTTCCAGTTCAAAGCCCAGCTGCAAGCCGTCGTATTCTTTCAGCAACGCATTGGCAGTACCAATGGCTGAATTGGAAGACTGGCTGCCCAGTACGCCACCGATGCTCTGTACGAGTGACATCAGTTTATCGGCCTTGAAGAGCAAGCTCATCTTGTTGGGCTGAAGCGCATTTCTGGACAATACCGCATTGAACTTCAGACCCAGCTTTGTCTTCAACTGGATTTCCTTTGTTTCCGCATTGTACGAATAAGTACCTTTGGTAGTCTTACCCTTCACGGTAGTCGTATAAGTACTGTCGGCATTGAAGACATAAGAGCATCCGCTTGTAAAGCCCAGCTTCGACAGGATACTGCTCATCTGCTCCTCCACCTTCTTGGCAGCTACCTCACCACCGGCCTTTGCCAGGAAATTATCACTGGTAAAGCGACAGTCGGGAGCCACATAATTCCAGGTTCCTTCAATAGAGGATGAAACCGGCACCTTGTCATCGACCACTGCATTCACCACTCCTGAAATCACCGATTTCCAATCTTGCGCATCTGCAGCCTGTACGCAGCAGATAAAGCAAGCCAACACCCAAAATTTAACAAAATGTTTCTTCATATTTACTAATTAACACGCTTTAAAACTCATATCCAGTCCTTTCACTGAGTGAGTCAGTGCACCGACTGAAATATAATCCACTCCGCACTCTGCATAATCACGCAGCGTATCGAAAGTAATACCGCCGGAAGATTCCAGTTCCACTCTTCCGCCGACCATCTCTACTGCCTTGCGGGTATTCTCGGGGGTAAAGTTATCAAGCATGATACGGTCAACACCTCCCAGATCGAGCACCTGCTGCAGTTCATCGAAGTTGCGCACTTCGATTTCAATCTTCAGATCCTTTCCTTTTGCCTTGCAATATTCACGGGCACGGGTAATGGCCTTGTCGATACCGCCGGCAAAATCCACATGATTGTCCTTCAACAGAATCATATCAAAAAGTCCGATACGATGATTGACACCTCCACCGATCTTTACGGCCATCTTCTCCAGGATACGCATACCCGGAGTAGTCTTACGTGTGTCAAGTACCCGTGTGCGTGTACCTTCCAGGCGTTTCACGTAACGGTTGGTCATCGTAGCAATTCCACTCATACGCTGCATGATGTTAAGCATCAGACGTTCAGTCTGCAGCAAGGACTGGATTCTTCCTTCCACTACCATTGCCACATCACCCGGCTTCACCGGAGTGCCGTCGTTGATGAACACTTCCACTTTCATTTCCGGATCAAAACGGTGAAAAACTTCCTTGGCAATCTCAATACCTGCCAGAATACCTTCTTCCTTAATCAGAAGTTTTGACTTACCCATGGCATCGGCCGGAATACAGGATAATGTGGTATGGTCTCCATCGCCAATATCTTCGGCAAACGACAGATCGATCAGACGGTCAATCAAGTCTTTAACTACTTTTTCGTCCATTTCTACAATTATTTTTTAGTCATTTGTACGTGGCAAAGGTAATAAAAAAAGTGAGACAGAATGCATGCATCCCGACTTTCCTGAAAATAGTTGTCAAAAACAAGGGAAATCGGCAAGTCGGGAAGACAAAATCTTGCAAAAACGGAAAGATGCTGTTTATTTGCAACCAGTTTGCAAAAATTATTTGCGAACTTTGTAACTGTGAAACAAGAAAAGACCTGTGACTATGTCTGCCAAGCAATGTGAAGAGAAACTGACCGATAAAGGGGTACGCCCTACTCCTGCCAGGATACTGGTCCTGCAGCAACTGGCCAATCTGGAATATCCGGTGTCACTCATCGAACTGGAGTCGATGCTCGACACCCTCGACAAGTCGACGATATTCCGCTCGCTGACTGTTCTTCTGGAGCATCATGTCATCCATGCCTTTGAAGACGGAAGCGGCTCTACCAAATACGAAATATGCAGAAGCCTTGCCGACCACTGCCTGATAGAGGAGCGGCACATTCATTTTTATTGTGAAATATGCCGGCAGACTTCCTGTCTGAAAGAGGTAAAGACCCCTATCGTAGCATTGCCGGAGGGTTATGAGATAGATTCCATCAATTATACCGTGAAAGGAGTCTGTCCGCAGTGCGCACGAAAGAGAAACGGACACAAGGCCAGCGGCGGCGCCTGAGTTTCCTGCCTTTCCGGTTCCGTACATCCGTAGTGGCAGGCATCGGTGATGCCTCCCTGCCGGCATGCTTTTCCGGAAGGAAGATTTTGTGTATCTTTGCACCCAGAAACAAAAGCAGAGAAAAAGATGAAAGTAACATTGCTCGTAGTAGGAAAAACCGTAGAAAAGCATTATATCACAGCCATCAACGATTATCTGGAACGTACCAGACACTACCTGTCTTTCGACATGGAAGTGATACCGGAATTAAAGAATACCAAGAGCCTCAGCATGGAGCAGCAGAAGGAGAAGGAAGGAGAACTGATTTTAAAATCGCTGCAGCCCGGAGATGTCGTGGTACTGCTGGATGAGCACGGAAAGGAGTTCCGCTCGGTAGAATTCGCCACATGGCTTGAGAGAAAGATGCATACCGTCAACAAACGGCTGGTCTTCATCATCGGTGGTCCTTATGGATTCTCACCTGCCGTATATGCGGCGGCACAGGAAAAGATTTCACTTTCCAAAATGACTTTCTCGCATCAGATGATCCGTCTGATCTTTGTGGAACAGTTGTACCGGGCCATGACCATCCTGAACAACGGTCCTTATCATCACGAATAAAAGAATCCTTTTACATATAAAAAGAGAGAGGCCGTCTCGACATACCCTGTTGAGACGGCCTCTTTCTATATTGTCAATCTAATGTATCATACTGACTGACCAGGTTACCGGCTTTAGAGCGGTTTGTACTCCACAAACGCTTCCATCGCTTCGTAGCAAGCCAGTCCCAGGCTGTCGTACAATGCAGCAGTACCGCGGTTACGGTCTTCACTGCGCTGCCAGAACAGACGTTCGTCGTTACCCAGGAACGGAGCGCTTTCCATCTGCGACTGATGCTTGAGGATTGAATTACGTTTTGCGCGCAACTCTTCCGGACTCAAAGGCACTGCCATTTCGATGTTCTCGATTTCCCATTCAGCCCAGGCTCCACGGTACATCCAGATACGGCAGTCGTTCAGCCATTCAGCTCCGGCATTCTTTTCCTCGTCGATGGCCGCAAAGACAGCATCGGTACATACACGGTGTGTTCCATGCGGGTCTGCCAGGTCACCGGCTACATAAATCTGATGCGGTTTCACTTTACGCAACAGGTCGAGTACGATTTCCACGTCGGCTTCGCTGATCGGATTCTTCTCGATACGTCCGGTTTCATAGAACGGCAGATCGAGGAAGTGGCAGCGGTCGAGCGGAATCTGGTTGTAAGTACAAGCCGTACGGGCCTCACCTCTACGGATCAGTCCCTTGATGGTCAGGATATCGCGGCTGTCCATATCACCTTCTTTCTTCTGTCCGAGGAAAGTCTTGATTTCAGCATACTTGTCCTTGATGGTCTCATTCTGGTTGCCGTCGAACAACTGGTTGAATCCGTTGATGAAATGCATGAAGCGAACTACTTCCTCATCACCTACGGCAATGTTTCCGGAAGTTTCATAAGCCACGTGCACCTCATGTCCCTGCTGAACCAGACGACGCAGCGTACCTCCCATTGAGATGACATCGTCATCCGGATGCGGAGAGAATACCACTACCCGTTTAGGGAACGGTTTCGCACGTTCCGGACGATAAGTATCGTCGGCATTCGGCTTACCACCCGGCCAACCGGTAATTGTATGCTGCAAGTCGTTGAAAATCTTGATATTCACATTGTAAGCCGAGCCATACAATGCCAGCAGTTCACTCAGACCGTTTTCATTATAATCCTTGTTGGTCAGTTTCAGGATAGGCTTTTTGGTCAGCATACAGAGCCATACAATGGCACTGCGGATCAGTTTGTCGTTCCATTCACAGTTGGTTACCAGCCAAGGACGCTGGATACGGGTAAGGTGAGCGGCAGTAGGCAGGTCGACATATACCGTCGCATTCTGGTGCATCTGCAGGTAAGAAGCCGGCAATGTATCCGAAATCTTGTCTTCTACAGCACTCTTGATGATATCGGCCTTTTCTTCACCCCATGCCAGCAGGTATACCTTACGGGCTTCCATGATGGTATTGACACCCATCGTGATAGAGCAAGGAGGCAACTTATCCACACCCAGGTTGCGTGCAGCCTCCGCACGTGATACAGAGTCGATCAAGATCAGACGGGTAACCGAAGCAGCTGTCGATCCGGGCTCGTTCATGGCAATGTTACCTTCACGGCCGATACCCATTACGGCAATATCAATTCCGCCATAAGTCTTGATACGCTGTTCGTACAGATGGCAGTGCTCTACCACAGCGTCCTGCGGAATGGTTCCGTTCATGGTAAACACATTCTGCGGGTCAATATCAATGTGAGAGACAAACAGTTCATTCAACTGATTGAAACTGCTGTTCTTCGGTTCTGCCAATGGATAATATTCATACAGATTGAACAAGACTACATTGCGGTAGCTTACTCCTTCTTCCTTATGGCGACGTACCAGTTCGGCAAACAACGGTCTCAGAGACGCACCTGTTCCCATAGCCAGGGTACAGAACTTGCCGTCTCTCTGACGTTCCTGAATTTTTCTTACAATTTCATCCGCAACACTTCCTACGCCTTCTTCTACGGTTTCGCAGATGTTGGTAGGAATCTTCTCAAACCGAGTCAGCACGGAGCGTTCAATTGTATTCTCCGGCTTGTAGTATTTTGTAGAAACCCGGTTTAAAGATATTTGAGAGCTTAAATTAGTTCTCATAAATCAACCTCCTTTTTTTAAGCAAAAATCCGCAAGCATCCTGTCTTGGTCAGGACGTCTTGCGGATTCTCAGATTATTACAAATTATTACGTTCGATATCTTTAAAGTACTTGTAAGTACCGACCTTCAGTTCGTCCGTAGCTGCTTCATCACAAACGATGATTCCGTGCGGGTGCAACTGCAAAGCACTGATGGTCCACATCTGAGTGATGCCGCCTTCCACTGCATGCTGCAAGGCACGGGCCTTGTTATGTCCGTTACACATAATCAGCACTTCCTTTGCATCCAGTACAGTACCTACTCCCACTGTCAGCGCAGTCTTAGGCACTTTATTGATATCGTTTTCAAAGAAACGAGAGTTAGCAATGATAGTATCTGTGGTCAAAGTCTTTACACGAGTACGAGATGTCAGTGAAGATCCCGGTTCGTTGAAAGCAATGTGACCGTCAGGA
The DNA here is from genome assembly GCF_013618865.1 of Phocaeicola faecicola. Lineage (GTDB taxonomy): Bacteria > Bacteroidota > Bacteroidia > Bacteroidales > Bacteroidaceae > Phocaeicola > Phocaeicola faecicola. The sequence continues at coordinate 20,547 of NZ_JABSOE010000005.1, read as the reverse complement.
CCGATTCCACCAAGGAACAGATCGATGCCGCCGAATGACTTGATCTGAGCTTCGTAGTTTGCGCATTCAGCTTCCAGGTCTTCAGCGTTACCGTTCAGGATGTGAATGTTTTCCTTGTTGATATCGATATGATTGAAGAAATTATTGAACATGAAAGAATGATAGCTTTCCGGATGAGATTCCGGCAGACCTACGTATTCGTCCATGTTGAATGTTACCACGTGCTTAAAAGACACTACACCTTTTTTGTTCAACTCAATCAAAGCCTTATACATACCCAGCGGAGAAGAACCGGTAGGAAGACCCAATACAAACGGTTTTTCAGCAGTAGGATTTGCCTTGTTGATCTTTTGTGCTACATAGTTAGCTGCCCAATTTGAAAGGGCCTGATAATCGGATTCAATAATTAACCTCATATATCTCAAAATTTATTAATATATTTGCAATCAAATTATTTTTATAAAGCGATATGCAAATATATCAGTATTTATAGATAAAAACAACTATAAGTAGAAAAGTATTTTCATCCGCAGCGATTATTTTTTAAAATTAATGTTAAACGGGGTCGGCTATGAAAGAACGGTTATTGAAAGAGATCCAAAAAGGATCGAAGAGTGCGACAATGAAAAAGCATGTCATCACTTACCTTATCTATAATGAGAATGCCACCATCACCGATTTGTCGAAAAGCATGAATCTCAGCATTCCGACAGTGACCAAGGTGATTGATGAAATGCATGAAGAGGGGTACATTGATGAGTACGGGAAATTAGAGACAAGTGGCGGAAGACACCCTATCTTGTATGGCTTGAATGCCGACTCAGGATATTTCATCGGAGTTGACTTAAAGTGGGACAGTCTGAACATAGGCATTATCAATTTCAAGGGAGACCTGCTGAAACTGCAGATGGGTATTCCTTTCCAGAAAGAAAATACCATGGACTGTGTGGAAGAACTGTGTAAACAGATTGAACTGTTCATAGAGCATCTTACCATTCAGAAAGAAAAAATCATGAACATCAATATCAGCATCGGAGGACGGGTGAATCCGGAACTGGGCTATTGCCACAGTTTCTTCAACTTCGGAGAAAGGCCCATCGCCGACATTCTGACGGAACGGATGAACATCGATGTGTCTATTGAAAACGACAGCCGCACCATGCTGTATGGCGAATACATCAAAGGAGCGGTGAAAGGGGCACAGAACGTGCTGTTCATCAACGTAGGATGGGGACTGGGCATGAGCATGCTGATAGAAGGAAAAATGTATAAGGGAAAATCCGGATTCTCCGGGGAATTCGGACACAACCACGGCTACGACAACCAGAAGATCTGTCATTGCGGGAAAAAGGGCTGTCTGGAAACGGAAATTTCCTGCTCCGCCCTGTATCATTCGTTCATCGACCATCTGAAGGCGGGAGAAACATCCATCATCCTGGCCGAGAAGACCATCGATGAGATCACCCTGGATGACATCTTCAATGCCATCAACCGGGAAGACCTGCTGGCCATCGAACTGGTGGAGGATATCGGAGAGCAGCTGGGACTCAATATCGGAAAGCTGATCAATATCTTCAATCCGGACAAGGTCATCATTGGTGGAGAAATGTCACGCGCAGGCGACTTTCTGCTGCAGCCCGTCATCTCGGCCGTACGGAAGTACACGCTCAGTCTGATGAGCCGCGACTCGGAAATTGTATTGTCGAAGCTGAAAGACCAGGCAGGAGTCATCGGTGCCTGTCTGCTGTCGCGCAGCAAACTTTTTGATGCCTGACTGCCTCGTTGAGAAGTCTGGCGAATCACTTTCACACCGGTTCCATTTTCACTTTACCTTTAAGAGAAAATGGGGCCGGTGTTTTGTTTGCCATGCAGCTCCATCCTTTTTCCGGCAGACAAATACGCCCTTCCGAAAAGTACAAACGACTGCCACAATCAAAGAAAAACAAAGCCGTTACTATGTTCTTACGCACGAATTGTGTAAATTTGCGGAATATATTCGAAGAATCAATGCTTATGCAAACAAGTGAAAACAACCGATACGAACTTCCCGAATCGCTTGCCAGGCACTTAGGGATTGAACTGATTTGTGTAGAAGACGGTTATGTAAAAGCAACCATGCCGGTAGACAAACGCACCTCGCGTCCCTGCTCACCGACCGACATCCTCAATGGAGGAGCCACACTGGCATTGGCCGAGACGGTTGCCGGATACGGTTCACTCGCCATCTGCGGTCCCGACCAGAACCCCTGCGGCATTCAGGTCAGCGCCAATCACATCAAAATGGTTCCCGCCGGAACTTACGTCGAGGCAGTCGGACGCCTTGTACACCGCGGAAGAACCTCGCACGTATGGAACATCGACGTAACCACCCCCGACGGAAGTCTCGTGTCAACGGCACGCATTGTCAATCTGATAATAAACAAACGCTCATGAATCTACCTGACATACCCATTATCCGCATCATCGACCGGATGACACGCAGCAATACCTGCTTTGCCCTCTACCGGTTGCCCTGGACCGACGAGCCCATTCTGGTCCTTCAGCAGGACGCACCGGCAGAAACAATGGATTCACTGGAACAACTGAACGGAAAAAGCGGTTTCCTGCTTGCCCCATTCAGCAAGCCCGACCGTCATCCCATCGTACTGATCCGCCCCGACCGGGTGGTCCGCGACTGGAGTGACATCGGCAGTACGCTGCTGGAGTTTGAATCTGCCTGCTCATGGGAGAATCTTGAAGAGGCACAGGAAGCATCGGCACAGGACCTTTCCGAAAAGGGACTGCAACAGGCCTATATGGAGGCCTTCGAACGCTTCATCGTTCCGCTGCGTGAACAGCGTTTTCAGAAACTGGTGCTTTCACGGAAGGCAGAAGAATCTCTTCCTGCCGGTTTTTCACCGCTGGAAGCCTTCGTACGTGCCTGCAACAGTTATCCGCGCATGACGATATCGCTCTGCCACACTCCGCAGACCGGAACCTGGCTGGGAAGTACCCCTGAAATCATCCTCAGCGGACATCAGGAAGAATGGAATACGGTTGCCCTGGCGGGCACCATGCCCATGGAGGGAGATACCATGCCTACCGAATGGAGCACAAAGAACCAGGAGGAACAGGCTTTCGTAAGTGAGTACATCCGACGGACTGTCAAGCGGTTTGGAACCAAACTGACGGAAAAGGGCCCCTACACGGCACGTGCCGGTCAGCTGGTTCACCTAAAGACCGACTTCCGTTTCCAGTTGAAGAGTACCGACCACCTGGGAAACATCCTGCAGGAACTGCATCCTACCCCTGCCGTCTGCGGCCTCCCCAAGGAGGAAGCCTGTACCTTCATTGCCGAAAACGAAGGATACGACCGCAGCTATTATTCGGGCATCATCGGATGGATCGACCCACAGGGAGATACGACCCTGTATGTCAACCTGCGGTGCATGCACCTGACCGGCGGAAAGGCCGTTCTTTATGCCGGAGGCGGTATTCTGCCGCAGTCTACTCCGGACACGGAATGGGAGGAAACAAGACATAAAATGAATACCATGCATAATATTCTATAGCCTATGTATACCGATAAAAAGAATATTCTACAGCTTGTGGCACTGCTGCGTGCTCACGGCATCAAGCGAATCGTATTGTGCCCGGGAAGCCGGAACATACCTCTGGTACAGACCCTGGCCAACATACCGGACTTTACGTGCTATCCCGTTACCGACGAGCGCAGTGCCGGTTTCTTTGCACTGGGACTTGCCCTGCACGGAGGTGGTCCGGCTGCCGTATGCTGTACTTCGGGAACTGCCTTGCTCAACCTCCATCCGGCGGTAGCAGAGGCGTATTACCAGCAGGTTCCGCTGGTTGTCATTTCCGCCGATCGTCCGGCTGCATGGATCGGACAGATGGACGGACAGACCCTTCCCCAACCGGGGGTTTTCGGAACCTTGGTCAAGAAATCGGTTTCCCTGCCCGAAGTGGTATCCGAAGAAGACGAATGGTACTGCAACCGCCTCATCAATGAGGCCTTACTGGAATTGAGCCACCATGGAAAAGGTCCCGTTCACATCAATGTACCTATCAGTGAACCTTTCTTCCTGCTTCCGGTCAACGAACTTCCGAACGCAAGAGTCATCACACGGTACCAGGGACTCAATGTATACGACAAGGATTACCAGCCCCTCATCGACCGGCTGAACCGCTACCAGCGGCGCATGGTCGTGGTCGGTCAGATGAACCTGATCTATCTGTTCGACAAGCGGTATACCAAGATGCTTTACAAACATTTTGCGTGGTTCTCTGAGAACATCAGCAACCAGACCGTACCGGGAATGCCTATCCGCAACATCGAACCGCTGCTCTGTTCCATGAATCAGGAAGAGCAGGAGAAAATGCGTCCGGAACTGCTGATTACCTATGGCGGACACGTGATTTCGAAACGGCTGAAACGGTTCCTGCGCAAGCACCCGCCGGTAGAACACTGGCACATCTCTCCCGACGGAGAGGTCATGGACCTGTACGGCTCGCTGACAACCCTCATCGAAATGGATCCGTTTGAATTCCTGGAGAAAATCGCTCCGATGATGGACAACCGGACTCCCGATTATCCGAGGGGCTGGGAGGCCCGCTCGAAGGCCATTCCACAGGCCGATTTCGCCTATTCGGAGATGAGTGCCATCGGAAAAGTCATCCGTCAGCTTCCGGTACCCTGCTCCCTCCACCTCGCCAACAGTTCAACGGTCCGTTACGCACAGTTGTTCGACGTTCCTTCAGAAGTAGAAATTCTGTCGAATCGCGGTACCAACGGAATCGAAGGCTCGCTGTCAACGGCCATCGGTTATGCTACGGCTTCCGACAAACTGAACTTCATCATCATCGGCGACCTGAGCTTCTTCTATGACATGAATGCGTTATGGAACTCCAACTACGGGGCCAATGTCCGCATTCTGCTGCTCAACAACGAGGGAGGTGAGATTTTCCATGCCCTGCCGGGACTGGTACTGCACGAAAATGCCCGCCGCTTTGTAACGGCCACTCACAAGTCCTCCGCCCATGCCTGGGCCGAAGACCGGGGCTTTGAATACCTGTCGGCACACAACGATGCAGAACTGGATGAAGCGGTGAAGCGTTTTACAGAGCCGTCTGTCACCCAGCGCCCGATGCTGCTGGAAGTCTTTACGGACAAGCAGCTGGACATCGAATTGCTGAAAGAGTATTACCACAGTCTGAAAAAATAATCAACATATCAACATAAATCCTCAAGCTATGTCACAACCAAGAGAATGGAAAACCATCAAGGAATATCAGGATATTCTTTTTGAATTTTATAACGGCATTGCCAAAATCACCATCAACCGGCCCAGATACCGCAATGCCTTCACGCCTACCACCACCACCGAAATCAGTGATGCACTCTATTATTGCCGGGAGTGCCAGGACATCAACGTGGTAGTGCTGACCGGTGCGGGCGACAAAGCCTTCTGCTCAGGAGGAGACATGCACGTCAAAGGACATGGCGGTTATGTAGGTACCGACGGAGTACCCCGCCTGAACGTACTGGATGTACAGAAGCAGATACGCTCCATCCCCAAGCCCGTCATTGCCATGGTCAACGGATATGCCATCGGTGGCGGTCACGTGCTCCACGTAGTCTGCGACCTGACCATCGCTTCCGAAAATGCCATCTTCGGACAGACCGGTCCTCGTGTGGGAAGCTTTGACGCCGGATTCGGTTCTTCTTATCTGGCACGCATCGTCGGACAGAAAAAGGCCCGTGAAATCTGGTTCCTCTGCCGTCAGTATTCGGCTCAGGAAGCCCTCGAAATGGGACTGGTCAATAAGGTAGTGCCTTTCGACCGACTGGAAGACGAAGTGGTAGAATGGGCAGAAACCATGATGCAGCACAGTCCGCTGGCACTTCGCATGATCAAGGCCGGACTGAATGCGGAACTCGACGGACAGGCGGGTATTCAGGAACTGGCTGGAGATGCCACCATGCTTTATTACATGACAGAAGAAGCACAGGAAGGCGGCAAGGCGTTCCTGGAGAAACGCAAGCCCGACTGGAGCAAGTATCCGAAATTCCCCTGATCCGTTTATTAACTCTATAACTCTATGAACCGGTCGGCCGACAAGGTCTTCCGGTTTTTTATCATATCCGTATTCCATAAACCCAACTCATATGAAGTATCAAATAGAAATTATCCCCCGCACCCTGCACTTCAAACAGCCTGCAGGTACTTCCCGCGGTGTCTATCATACCCGGCAGGTATGGTACCTGCGGGTGACCGATCTGCGAAACGGACAATACGGTGTGGGAGAATGTGCTCCCCTTCCCGACCTGAGCTGCGATGCCCGCCCCGACTATGCGGAAGTGCTGGCCCGCTTCTGCCAGCAGGTAGCCGAAACAGGAGAAATCGACTACGAAGCCATGCGTTCCTATCCTTCCATGCTCTTCGGACTGGAAACGGCTTTCCGGCACCTGCATACCGGCAGCCTGAAACTGTCGGACACACCGTTCGGAAACGGCACTGCCGGCATCCCTATCAACGGACTGATCTGGATGGGGGACTTTGAGCAGATGTACCGGCGCATCGAGGAGAAGATGAAACTGGGCTTCCGGTGCATCAAACTGAAGATCGGTGCAATCGAATTTGAGAAGGAACTGGAACTCCTGCATCACATCCGGAAGCATTTTTCGGAAGAGGAAATCGAACTGCGGGTCGATGCAAACGGAGCTTTTGCTCCGGAAGAGGCTGCCCGGAAACTGGCACAGCTGAACGAGTTCCGGCTGCACTCCATCGAACAGCCTGTCCGCGCCGGACAGTGGGAGACAATGGCTGCGCTCTGTGCCACGACTCCACTGCCCATTGCACTGGACGAGGAACTGATCGGTGTCAATGACCCTCACCGGAAAGCCTTGCTGCTGGACACCATCCGTCCGCAGTATATCATTCTGAAACCCTCTCTGCACGGAGGTATCCGGGGATCGGAAGAATGGATTGCTCTTGCCCGGGAACGGCACATCGGTTTCTGGGTAACCTCGGCACTGGAATCGAACGTGGGTCTGAATGCCATCGCGCACTGGTGTGCCACCCTCTCTCCTTCCGTTCCACAGGGGCTGGGTACGGGCCTGCTTTTCACAGACAATGTGGATTATCCTTTACACATACAAGGAGACTGTCTCTGGTATCATCCGGAAGAACAGGAACCCGACTTAATCAAGTTTCTTCAATAAGATGAATACATTCATTACCGAAATACCCCGTCAGTGCATCACCATCGACGGGGTTTGTTATCCGGCTTCCGCAGCTTCCCCCACCGCAGAAAACGGCCGTTCCGCCCTGCAGGAGGATTTTTACGGAAGATACGGAAAAGAGAGTTTTCATGCCAGCCTTGCCGACTTCCTGTGCGAGTGGTTTGACGGCAGGGACACGCTGCGGGTACATACTTCGGGATCGACCGGTACACCCAAGGAAATGTGGGTAGAAAAGAAGCGCATGATGAACAGTGCCCAGATGACCGTGTCGTTTCTCGGACTGCAAGCAGGCGATACGGCCCAGCTCTGCATGCCCCTGAAATACATTGCCGGAAAGATGGTAGTCGTCCGTGCCCTGGTTGCCGGACTGAACCTCCTGCCACTTGCCCCCTGCGGACACCCTCTTGAAAACATCAGCCAGGTACCCGTCTTCTCAGCCATGATTCCCATGCAGGTCTTCAATTCGCTGCAGGTACCCGAAGAGGCAGAACGCCTGTCAGCCATCCGCCACCTGATCATTGGAGGCGGTGCCGTAGACGAGCAGGTGGAAAAGACCCTGAAGGACTTCCCTCATGCCGTTTGGAGTACGTATGGCATGACAGAAACCCTCTCACACATCGCCTTGCGCCGGCTGAACGGCAAAGAGGCCTCCCAGTGGTATACTCCCTTTCCGGGCGTACAACTGAGTCTGTCTCCCGACGATACCCTCATCATCCATGCCCCGCAGGTGCATCCCGAACCGCTTGTCACCAATGACATCGCCGTATTCAATGCAGAGGGACAGTTCCGCATTGCCGGCCGGAAGGACAATACCATCAATACCGGAGGAGTGAAGGTGCAGATTGAAGAGGTGGAAAAGGAACTGGCCGCACGACTTTCCGTGCCGTTTCAGATTACTTCAGTACCGGATGCGAAATTCGGAGAGGTCATCGTCCTGCTAACAGAAACGGACAACGGCTGCCCAGATGAGGTCTTGCAGGAGGCCATACACCAGCTTCCCCGTTACAGGCAACCGCGTCACCTGGTACGGATTCCGGCATTGCCACTCACCGAAACCGGAAAGGCAGACAGAAAGACAGGAAGACAGCGGGCCACCGAGATTCTTCAGAGCCGTACCGGATGTTCCGGGAAATAATTTGCATTTACGATTTATATTATTTAACTTTGTTAAACAGTATAACCTTGTTTACGCCGTTTCACAAGGCGGCATGATACATTTAATCATTTGACACATATGGATGGATACACTTTTCTGATACCGTTGCTGCTCACCATCGGGGGCCTTGTCATCGGTGCCCTTTTGAAATCACTGTTGAAACATAGCCGGATTCCTTATACGGTGGGACTTTTTGCCATCGGTATTCTTCTGGGAGTCCTGAACCGCGGCGGAATCTTTCAAGGGATGCCGGTACTCAGCAAAGGAATCAATTCGGTGGCAAACATCAATCCCGACCTGATTCTGTATCTGTTCCTGCCCATATTGATTTTTGATGCGGCTTACGAACTCAATCTGCATATCTTCAAAAAGACCCTGGCGAACGCCACCCTGCTGGCAGTACCGGGACTGGTGGTCTGCATGTTACTCACCGGGGCATTCATGGTCGGAATCAGCACCTTTATTCCCGGACTGGAATCATGGACCTGGACTTTTGCACTGATGTTCGGAGCCTTGATCAGCGCCACCGACCCGGTGGCCGTAGTGGCACTCCTGCATGAACTGAAGACCAGTAAACGCTTCTCGACACTGGTTGATGCCGAATCGCTGTTGAACGACGGTACGGGCATCGTCTGTTTCATGCTCTTCTTCGGAGCCTTTGCAGCCGGAGGAGAAGCCAGCCATGCCTCTCCCTTCCTCACCTTCATGCGGGAAGTCGGTATCAGTACCCTGCTGGGATTCCTGATGGCCCGTCTGATCATCTGGTTTATCACGCGCATCAATTCCGAGGAGATGATACAGAACAGTGTGATTATCCTGTCGGCCTACCTGACTTTCATCCTTTCCCAGTTTTTCCTGGGGGTATCGGGAGTCATTGCGCTGGTGGCCTTCGGACTGACTGTCACCTACGTGGGCAAGCCGCGCTTCAAGCCGCAGGTGAATACCTTCATGGAGCATTTCTGGGAACTGCTTACCTACATTGCCAACACACTGATCTTCATTCTGGTGGGTGTGGTTATTGCCGAGAAGATTGATTTCTCCTGGAAGGCGCTGGGCATACTGATACTGATTTATGCTGCCCTCAACCTCATCCGGTTTGCAATGATCATGCTGTTCTTCCCGCTGATGAAGCGCCTGGGCTACGGACTGAGCCGAAGAGAGTCGGTGATTCTGACCTGGGGCGGACTGAGAGGGGCACTGGCAATGACACTGGCACTGATGGTATCCTATACGCCTGCCATTCCTGAAGACATACGCAGTCAGATTTTGTTCTATACGGCCGGAGTGGTTACCCTGACCCTCTGCATCAATGCCACCACCATGCGCTGGCTGCTCAACCGCCTGGGACTGACACATATCCCGTCGGCCCGTACCCTGCTGGAATACCGCATTGAGCAGTCGCTGCACGAGAGTTCAGAAAAGTACCTGGAAAATCTCAAGAAACGGGAAACCCTGGCGGGGGCCAACTGGGAAAAGGTTGCTTCATACATGAGCGAACTTCCGGCCGATCCGGGCAAAACGCCTCAGGCAAAGGCCATGCTGCCGGAAATCCGTCTCCGTATTCTGGACCGCGAAAAGGCAGTCTGCCGGGAAATCTATGAAGAGGGTATCATATCCAAGACGGTGTTCCTGCGGCTGATGAACTCCCTGGACGAACTGTATGACCACGACGGAAATTATGCACTCGATATCCGAAACTCCATTTTCCAGTTCTGCCAGCGGACCGATTTTCTGAACCACATGCGGAGCATGCCATACATCCAGAACTGGATGAGTTTCTATTTCCGGGAACGGATTACCGTGGTCTATGACCTGGGAAGAGGTTTCATCATCCTCCAGAAGGAAAGCCTCAAGCTGCTGGAAGAGCTGGCTTCCTCACAGTGGATTGCCTCTGAACAGCAGACCATCGTACAGACACTGCGGAATGAGATTGAACACAATATCCAGCGGATGACCACCGTACTGAACGAACTGGCCAAGAATTTCCCGAAGGCATACGGACATGCACTGACCATCAAGTCCATCCGCATGATGCTCAGCAACGAACGGCGGACGGTAAGACAGATGGTCAACAACGGAATGCTTTCGGAAAAAGATGCGGAAGAACGGATGAAGAAGATAGACGAACGGACCGATGAAATCAATTCGTTCAGCCACACACCCATCGCTTCCCTGTTGCGCTGGCTGTTCTTCATCAAAAAGAAAAAGATTTATAAAGCATAGACTTCGGATATAAAATCGCTCCGGGAATCATCTTCAGCCCGGAGACCTCAAATGAACGGCGTGTATGATAAAGGCTCTCCCTTTCATACACGCCGTTTCCGTATCATCCGTCCGTTCTGCCTACAACGCACAAGCGTCAGGAGCATGGTCGTCGCTCACTATTCCCTCATACTCGGGATGTCTTTGCAACCACAACACTGCATACGAGCAGGTAGCCATGCATTTCATTCCCCGGGCACGGGCCTCATCATAGACCTGCTTTACCAGCATGGAGGCAATACCCTGACCGCCAATCGGTTTAGGAACCACTGTATGGCGGATATCCCACGCACCGTCGTGCACGTCATAAGCCACATGGGCCTCATAACCATCGACTTTCACAAAGAATTTCTTTTTCTGTTCATCATGTTCCACTTTCATAGGCATACATTTGAATTAACTACACCAAGATACAAAATAAAAGACAAAAACCTCTGCGAGAAGAAGATATTTCATTGAATTTCCGTTTTTTTTCACGAAATAATTTTCTCAATACAAGAATTATAACTTAATTTGTAACCAAGAAAAATAAACCATAAAAAGAAGACACACATGAAAAGCTTATTGAAAAACTTGGGAGTGATACTGGTAATTATCGGTGCAGTGATCCTTGTCGTTTGCTTTGCAACCGGCAATGTAAACAACAATGCCATCTTGGGTACTTCATTGGCCCTGGTTGTTTTGGGACTGATTTCTTATATCGTCCTGAACAAACGCATCACTGATTAACAACCAGATCAGTATAAGATTTACATAAATATGGGAAGTGGATTCCGTCCGGAAATCACCTCCCATATTTTTTTGCCCCGGCCTGACTTTCCAACAATAAGACTTCATAGCACAACGGGGAGTTGTATCCCGTTTCCTCCACAAGGCCAGACATTGCAGGAAGAGCCGTCTAGTAGCAATGCTTACAAGTACCGGAAGCGAGGATGTACATAGAATATTTATTTGCAGAATACAATACTAAGGATAACACTTTTCTATTGTACCAACAGAGCGTTTGCCTCTGTCGGTACAACCTTATTTGTGAAATACTCATATGTATAAAATTAATTTTGTATACCTAAGACAATATCAAGTCTAATTTTATCGAATACATGATTATCTGTATTAATCGGTTAATGTAAAATATGAATAAAAGGCCAGGATACGATCTTTCAGCAGATAAGTATATTTTGCCTGAAACTGTTGTGAAAGTGCATCAGCAAGTTTCATCTTGATTTCATTATATTCAAATACAGTTGACTTTCCTGCTGCATATTTTTCTAAAGCGTATCTGTGTGCTTCTTTATTGGCCATTACCGCTTTTGTTGTAGAACGGTATTTTTCATATGCAGAAATTACAGCTGTATAAGCCTGTTCTATATCTTTATATAGTTGTTTCTTCTCATTTTCCAAGGACAATCTTGCATTATTTTCTTCTATACGTGCTGACCGTACTTTATTTCTCACTGAAAACCGGTCGAAAAGAGGTATACTAACCGTTAGACACAGACTTTTCTGCATATGGTTATTAAACTGTTTCCTGAAATTCTCATATAGAGCAGAAGTATTATTATAATAATTTGTACTCATCCCTGCTACAAAAGATATAGTAGGATAAAATCCGGACTGGGCTATCTTTATGCCTTTTGTCTTACTTTGCAAAGCATAAAATGCCTGAAGTATCTGCGGCATGCATGTCAAAGCTGACTGATAAATATTCATCAGGTTCAAAGTATCAGCAATAGCAACATCCCCATCTATGGAATCAATATCAAATTCCTCATATTCATCTAATTCCATAAGTTGTGCCAAGTCAAGGTAAGAAAGCCTTAATGAATTTCGTGCTTCTGTTGCAGCAAGTTCATCATCCGCCAATTGAGCACGGACATCATAAAGTTGTGATTCGGGTGCTTTCCCATTATCAATCAATATCTTTGTACAGACCTCCTGCTCTTTGGTAAGCTGTATCTGCGCAAGCGCTATATTATATATTTCTTTATTAAGTAATATCTGAAAATATGCTCCTGCCACATTTATCAACAGGTTGTTTTTTATAAGTTCCTTTTTTGCTTCAGCTGCAAGTAAATCAAATTTATTCTGTGTTACAGCAACTGTACGTTTAAATCCCATAAAAACAGGTATTTCAGTGCTTACAGAGAAAGAAGAGTTCTGTATGTTACTGTTCTCATATGTATTACTCTGGTTTAGAGAACGACCGAATGTAAAGTTATGCGAAGCGCCTGCTTTCAGATTCGGTAGAAAGCTGTTTCTTAACGTATTCTTTTCTACTTTCAGATTTTGAATCTGATTGACACTTTGTCTTACCTCTATGTTGTGTGTCACCGCATAATCAATACATTCCGAAAGGGTCCATTTTTTTTCTTGTGCATATCCAGAACAGGAAAACAATCCGACAATAACCAGTATAAATATCAATCTTTTCATCTTTAATAATTTTTTATTCACTACAAATATATATAGGCAGAAAGAAGATTAAAGTTATCGAAATGTTATCAGCAGGTTAACAGAGAGCAACAACAGAACTTTCATTGTCGGCAACTAGACAGCCCTCCCCTTTCTCCCGAATTTACGGGCTTCTCAATTTTAGAGAACGGTTCCTTGACCTTACCTTCAGGCAACAAGCCATCAGCCCAGTCGAGCAGAATTATCAGACATGGATCCTGAGCCCTGATACATTCAGCAAATACACTGGAAATGCGATATACAGTTTCATCCAATCATTCTATTCAATGAGTTTTTTTACTTAACCTGATATAAATTCGATAAAAACAAAAAGCACTGATAATAATTGCAATAATATCATATATATCAAAGGTACCATGTATATTGAAAAGCCCCAACAACTCATAGCTTATATATACTATTGTAGCGTAAACAGTATATTTTTTCACAGAATATCTAGGATCCATCCCATAAAAAAATAAAACTGATGAAGGCACACACACGATACTACCAATAACATCTGCTAAATGAAAATCAAAAAGATTGTGACTATATATGTAAGGTCTATATGTATGTGATAGTATTAGTCCTACTGCGGCAATTAATATACCATATAAAAAAAGTTTCTTATTCATATTTGAATCTTCATGATATTTTTTACAATTCTTTTATAATACTTACCAGTAAGGTAAGCATTTCTTACAAAAGGTTGTTTTGTTAAAAATCAAATACTTAAATAGAAGATGAGTTTGTATATACCATCCCTGATGTTATTTATAAATATCCGAGAGAAGGCTACAAGAAACTCATCTTCTTTTTCATTATTAATAAAAATACCAAGACTTGTTGATTATTAGTTCCATAAGTGTACTGGATTCATACCATTTTTATCAAGTTCTGCAGGAGATACAAATGATCTACCTAAAAACCAGAAAACATAGTATGAAAATGTAGAACCACCATGTATGTTCACCATATCTGTCATTGTCAAATCTTTCATAATAAAAACTATTTAAGACCATTATTCATACCATCACGAAATCCATTAATACAATGTCCAGGTTCAGAAATGCAATCATATATAAACCCTCCAATGATTGCTCCAAGGAGAAATTGGACAATACCTCCCTCAATTTGTTGACTTTCCTTTTCTGATAAAGCAACAATTTTTTTTTCATTTGTCCTTTCCATTCTTTTAAATTTTTAGATTGATAAAATTATAATTATACTATTGCAATAGTTCTTTATTTTTAATCCAACTGATCAAACTGTTCATTCCATAATCTGTTGTAAATTCCATTGGAATCAAACAATTGCTTATGCGTACCGGTTTCGGATACTTTACCATTGTCAAGTACCACAATCATATCTGCATTTTTTACAGTACTCAAACGATGAGCAATGATAATGACTGTCTTTCCGGAACTGGCCAGTGCATCGAGTGTTCTCTTTACATGCTTCTCAGATATTGAGTCCAAGGAAGAAGTCGCTTCATCAAAAATCAGAATTTCCGGCTCCTTATACAGCGCACGGGCTATGGCTATTCGCTGCCGTTCACCACCAGATAAAGAAGCTCCATGTTCTCCTATATAGGTCATGTAGCCATTAGGAAGACGCTCAATAAAGTCCTTCAAACCAAGTTGTTCTACCAAATCTACAATACGCTTCATATCAGGTTGGAGATCACCCACTGCTATATTCTCTATAATAGTACCGGCAAAAAGCTCAATTTGCTGTGGTACAGTACCAACAAGACTACGAAGGCTCTTATTGCTTATTTGAGAAATATCATATCCACCGATACGTATCTGACCACTTTGAATCGGATAAATATGTTGAAGCAATGATATGAGTGTAGTTTTACCGGACCCACTCTCACCGATGACTGCAGTGGTCTTTCCTTTATCTATCTTCAGGTTGAGTCCGTTAAATACCTCTTTACGGGAGCCATATCGGAACGATACATTCTCAAACACAATATCCCCGATCATATCCTTTCTGAGTTCTATTTTTTGGCTGTCATCCTGTTCACGCTCAAGATCCATAATCTGAAAAAGGCGGTCTGCTGCAATCAGCGCATCCTGTATTGTCTGATTGGATGAAATCAATGACCCTATCGGTGATATGACATAACTGATAAGCGAATAGAATACCATCAGTGTACCTGGTGTAAGCTCCTTGTCTATGACCAGAACACTTCCCATCCATAGCACAGCAATTGTTATTGCGGTTGATACAAACTGGATACCTCCCTGAGCCATAATTGCCCCATAAATGCTGCGATAGGTGTTCTTCAGGAGATGTACAAAACGTGTTTCTGTTTTCAAATTCGCAAAGTCTTCTATACCGAAACGTTTGATTGTCGAAATGGAATTTATAGATTCAACCAACTGAGACTCCAGATCTGCACTGCTCTCCATGATGCCGCGTTGATATTTTCTGTTTAGCCTATTAAAAGCCCAGAAAATGAGCAAAAATAACGGCGCGGATGCCAATGTCACCAAGGCAAGTTCCCACGAATACACGAACATCAGACCTACCGAGAATAACAGAATCATCATGTTTACTACCAGGTCAAGAGATACATTGTTGATGAAGTTTCGTATCTTCACCGCATCGTTCACACGCGAAATGATTTCTCCCACACGCATGGTATCGAAAAACTGTTGTGGCAATGTCAGCAAATGCTTATAGTAACCGAGAATAAGAGCTGCATCTATTCGTTGCCCGGTCTTCAATGCCAGAATGCTTTTCATTGACCCTATGAAAGTACGGAGTATCAGAATAATAATCATCACAATTCCCATAAGGTTAAGCAGGTTGATATTTCCGTCTACCAGGACATAATCAGTAATCTTACCTACATATACAGAAGTAGAAAGTCCTAATATACTGTATATTAACGCCCCGAATACAGCCTGCATCATGACACTCTTATGTGGAGCCAGCAGTGAGAAAAATTTCCTTGTCATGCTCGTTTTCATATTTCCCTTTTTAAAGGTCTCCTCCGGTTCCATCAGAACAAGTACACCTGTCCACATTTTCTGGAATTCAGCATTCGTAACCTTATGCATTTTACCGTCACCGGGATCCATATAGGTAATGTGTTCCTTTTCTACTTTATACAGGACAATAAAGTGCTGCAAATGCTCGTGCACAATCACATGTGCAATTGTTGGTTTCGGTACGATGGATAGAGCTTCAAACTGTGCTCTTACACCTTTTGCTGAAAGTCCGAGACGGTTCGCAGCTTCAATCATCCCCAATACATTAGTCCCCTTCTGGTCTGTAAAGGCATACTGGCGGATGCGGGCCACAGGGAATTGAAGCCCATAATGTGCACATACAGAGGCAAGACATGCAGCACCGCAGTCAGTAATGTCATGCTGCTTAATTTTGATTCCTTTTCTATACATAATTCTTTTATTCTATATTCACAATCAATTCAGTTTAGCTACCATCGTTTCATTTTCATACTGCTTCGGATTTACCCATCCGTCCATCTTCTGATAAAGCAGGTCGAACAGTGACCGTCTTGTTACCATAAAATGAGCATTTACCGTCATCCCTTTTTTCAGCTTTCCTATCCTCCCGTTCTTAAGTTGAAGGAAGTCGCGCTCCATTTCACATTTCACCTTGTAGAAGGAATTTCCCTGACTGTCTGTCAGAAAGTCTGATGATATATCTTTCACTCTTCCCGGTATTGTCCCCCATTCGTTGTAATTGAAGGATTCCACCTGCACATTTACAGGCATGCCAATATTCATGAATCCGATATTTCTTGGTGTGACATATACCTCAATACATAGTGTTGAGTCGGGGCTTATGACAGCTAAAGACTGTCCTGCCTGAATGCTGCTGCCACGATATACTCCAGAGAACTGGTCAACAGTTCCATCTACCGGACTACGGACAATATACATATCCTTATCTTTTATTTCCTGCTTCAGGTTGGTACTCATTTCGTTGTATGTATTCCTGTATGTATTCTGGTCTGCCTGCCATGTACTTATCTGGCTTTGTACCAGCGATGCCAATTCATTTTGTTGGCTTTTGTATTTGAAATAGTAACTGTCGTATTCCTCCTCAGAGATAACTTTCTTTTCAAACAAAGTTTTATTTCTAAGATATTCCTTTTCCGCTTGTGCCAATCCTGTTTCCAGTTCCTGTTTCTTACGGATAAAATAGGCATATTCCTGTTGTCTTACCGGAGAACTGAAGAGTTTCGGACAATTACCCTCTGCCAGATAAGCAAGGTCGGCAAGCTGTGCACTACAATCATTCAGTCGGCTGGTCTGATAATTGATTTTATAATCAGAACTATTGGTTCTGAATCTTAGTATCACGTCACCCTTGTTAACCTGCTCTCCTTCCTTTACAAAAACCGAATCTACAATTTCTGTAATGGAAGAAGTTATTTCCGCTTTTTCCGCTACCGGTCTTACTACTCCACTCCCCTGTACGGAGATATCTACATAGATAAATGGAAGTGCCACTAATGTGACTGTAACTGCAAATAAGACAATCCAATAGATTATCTGTGATTTTGTTGTGTGCTGATAGATGTATGTCTCAATACTGTTCTCTATCCATTCGTTCGGTAATAACATATCTCTTTTATTTTTTAGATTACACAACAAATGTAAGTCAAAAAGATAAAGAAATAAGTTATTCTTAGGTTAAGAGTAGGTTAATATAAATCATACATTTTTCTTAAGATTCTTAGATACAAGTTTCATTAATACAAAAACAGAAGGTAGTAATAATATCGTACATATAATAGAACCTTCAAATCCAAACAATCCACCATTTATTAAATTGTAAGAAGGGTATTCTAAAGTTATAAGTGATTGATAAAATTCTCCACCACTGACATTGAAACCAAAAATAGAACCTTGTAGCCAATTCCATGCACAATGAGAAATTACAGCCGACCAAAGACTTCCGGTTAATAAAAAAATACAGCCATCAAAAAAGCCACCTAAAAAAAGATTAAAAGCTGAACAGATACTCATATCGGGATTTGCTAAATGTAAAGCAGAAAATATGAGAGAGGTTATACTTAAACTTATCCAGATATTCAAACCAGAGCGACATAAACGTGTCAACAAATAACCCCTTATAAGAATTTCCTCATAAAAAGCACCAAAAATGAACATTATCAGACTTAAAGATAAATCTTCCCAATGTAATTGAACTGCTGATATATTTGCTGAACCGCTCAATATACAAATTATCAGTCCGAGAGTGAATACAATAACGGTCCACAAAATAATAATCTTAGAAAATTTTCTTAACTTATTAAAAGAACACAAGCCCAGTTCTCTTAAAGGACGTTTGTCTATGATGCAATGCAAAAACAAGATAACCAAAGACACCATTGAACAAGACAGTATAGCAGACAACAAATAATATTGGTCGTTTTCATAACCTGTTGAACCCAATAAAGACAAAGTGCATTCCTCTGCTATCAAGGCTCCAAAAAAGAAACCCAAAATTAAAAGCAGCAAATCACCCCAAAGTGGTATTCTATTTTTCTTTTCAATATGACACATAAATTTAAAAAATAAAAAAATAGAGTGAAGGAGCTAACTGTATAGAGACCGTAATTCAAACTGTGTCAATCCTTTATTTGTCTTTTCTTTAATAAACATCTAGATTACAAATGTATCCGAAATAAATTTATAGATAATTGACTTATCAGGAAATGGCACAATTTAAAATTACGGTCTTGATTTCTCTTTCACTCTCTCAACTTAATAAATTCAAGTCAATGAATATTCGGAAAGTAAATATTCAGAACCAAGATTTTATTTCATTCCAGGCTTTATGACAATATTCACCAGCCATATACCAAAGACTTTTACCTCCATAAACTTCAGCATTTTCTTTACTGTTAAGTTCTTTATACAATTCTTTTTTCATAATATACCTCCTTTTTTAATTAATTATTTATTTAACAGAATTCCATCCATCTTGAAACTCACTTGCTATCTCCGCTGATTCTAAAAGGGCAAAAAATATCTTAACCCAATTACCGCCATCTACATCTTTCATTTCTTGTTGATTCAACTCAACCATAATTACATTTTCTTTCATAACTCGTTAATTTTTATTAAAACATTTTTGAAATAAACTCTATTGCTTTTAAACTTAATGAAAAAGGGGAAATAATCATTCCACCATCAGTCAATCTCATTTCATCCACTGTCAGTTATTCCATACTATTACATTTTAATCTATTAAACATATATAGGTATTCTCCCGTTCAAAATGTCTACAATCGTATTTATCAAGACATCTAAGGCTTCACCGCCATTAATTTCCTGTTGTTCTTGCAGACTCATAGTACGCATCAATTCATTCTTTTTCATAATTTTTCAATTTAAATTTTTACCAACAAATAAAAATTCTCTCAATAGGATTCAGATTTTTCAACTGTTCCTCTGATGGAGGGTAATACCCGCCTATAATTGACAGGTTCTCATCTTTGTTCAATTCTTTCATACGCATTGTTTTTTTGTTAATACTATTCTCATTTATGATTCTTTCAAATATCATTCTTCTACTATTAGTGTTTAAGAATATCCAAAAGTGTCTTGTCTTTCAAGAAGTCAGGCAACCAATGTTCTGTACAACCTTCACCGTTAGGTCCAGGTGCCACTCCACCACTTACGTTTTTCAAATCTTCAATTTCCAGTGTTTTCAATTCTTTAATTTTCATACGCTTTTCTTATTTAATTGTTATTATACTTTTTGTTTGTTTTACTAATGCAAAGGTAAGCCAATGCTATTTAGAATTGTGTTACCTTTATGTTATCGTTAGGTTAAGTTGACTAATAAATCTATTAATACTATCACCTACATATTAGGATATGATTGTAAAGGACTTAATTGTATCTAATATCAACAACTAACCCAATATGTAACTACTTCTCCATTGACCATTTCTGTACACCAATATCCACCACCAATTATTTCTATCACTTCACCTCTTGTTAGTTTTTTCATTGTTTTTTCCATATTACTGTTTCTTTTTTGTTTTACTATCGCAAAAGTATAATAAGGAAAGTGTGTTTTGAGTTAATTTAAAGTTAACCTTATGTTATTAATTAAAAGAAAATACATTACTTTTGCAGAAAAAAAATATATAATAGAGTTTATATCGAATAATTGATTAAAGCGTTCTTTGACTTATCTTTGTGGTCTAAAAAGTTCAATTGATGTATTATGACAAGATTCGCCACCGTCATAGCCAAGTGCTTGCAGCGACAGGATTAACTCCTGTTGAGTTTGATACCTTGCTAGTAGCTTTCAAGTACCATTGGGATGAATATTACAGCCATTTCACTTTGGAAGGCAAAGTGCGTCAACGTATATCTTACAACAGGAAGACCAGTGTGTTGCCTCTGATTCAGGACAAAATGTTCTTCATATT
>NZ_JABSOE010000049.1 GCF_013618865.1 Phocaeicola faecicola | reverse complement strand
ATCAAGGATCTATTTAGCCATGCTGAATACGACATCCTTTACAAAAATGACGGTCAGCTAGAATTGGATTTTACATCATAATGAGCCATATTGAGATGTTTTACATTTTTTAAGAGACACTAGTGACCCACTTAAAAAGTGCAAGAATGTATAAAAGTCCATGTGTCAGCTATAATAGGGGCATGAATAGGCATCCGTTCCATACCTGTCCCTATTTGAATCGGTCACCCCACAGTGACCGGACATTACTCACCCAATTCGGATTCTCATTACAGTAGGCAACGAAAATCTGTATCAAGTTCCAAAGCCCGAGAATCATTCCATTAAACCTGGCAGGAATTGTGACAACATGTCTGCTTGAAACAGCTACTATTATGGTATCATGCTGTATTGTTATGCTATATACCATGTTCTAAGTCAAAACTCTTTTTTTTTAGAATTGAAGGTTTAAGGCTCCATCCGAAAGTCAATATCACTTTCTCAAAATTCTTTTCTACAGCACCCTTTGTATAAGTTAGGATGTCTTTCTCTAGAAAATTTTTGAAATCAGATGAACTCATGTCTCTAAAAATGTTTATATATTCTTTTTTAAGAAATTCATTTATGGCATGTGCCGATATCTTTTTTTGCGTGCACTTTTCTATAACATATAAGTTGCTTGGTACCGGTACCATCGTGTCCAGCCCCATGAAGACATTACAGTCTACCATAAGAGTATAAGCGCCGCTCTCGGCAAGAGGTGCGGAAATGCAGTAATTGGCTTGCTCAAGCAGAGAATCCGCCAGTTCTTTTGTGGAAGAACTGATACTATTGGCCAATTGTTCATATCCTCTTAGATTCAGTTGGGATATGGTCTTTTCGATAGCCGGGATGAATTTCATTCCTGGACCCAGGTTCAAATCAAATCTTTTGTAATAGACAAGAAGCTCATTCCAATCTTTGTACCGTGAAGGTTTGATGATATTTACATTGTCTATACCATGTTGTTTAAGATACTCGCCGGAGGAAAATGCATCTTCTTTGAAGGTCTGTGTGTTTCCATCCGGGAAACTTAAATAGATGGTCTTATATGTGTCTCCAGTGTTGGTCCTTGCAAAAGCTTTACATTCCTCACCTTTGAGATAATATGCTGTGGTGATGTCAAAACCATTACCGCTGGCATCATTGTCATAGCAACAATTCCACTTTACCTTATCAGATGGGAATATACGGCTTATATTCTCTATTTGGGATTTGGTGACATATCCCCCCGTGCTTATGAATGCGCATGTGGTTTCTTTAGTATAATGGTTTATTTCGTAGAAACTCATTGCGTCAATAGCGGATTCAAAGAGATATATGTCTGTAACCTTGTCAAAAGGAACAAAATTGGCCATCCAACAGCTTTGTGCCTTGTCACCACCCGTGGCAAAGGCTTTATAATTGGTATTGGTCTCTGCAAAATAGTTCCTCATTTCAAAGTTAAGGATTTCCATCTGGGAGGGTTTGCGGAATGGAAAGCCGATATGATTGTTTTTTCCTACCTGGTAGATGAACAGTCTATTGGCGAAATCCTCCACAGTCTGTGGAGAGAGCTTCCTTTGGACGGTCAAATATGGATTATCCTTTTTGATAGGACGAGGATTCCAATAATTCAAATTGGATTCAATATCATTTGGATTCAGTCCCAGCAGAGGATTGTTTACCGTTTCGGTATCTTCATTGGTAATCTGTTGAGTAGGCATTGGTACACCATCAATGACGAAGAGAGGCTGGGTTCCTCCTGTGACGGAGTTGACACCTCTGATTCTGAAAGTCATTCCGCTTGACAATGAACCGTCTGTGGGGATAATCTGTACTCCGCTGATTTTGCCTTGTAGTGCTTGCAACGTCTGCGTAGAACTACTGTTTACAATATCTTTTATATTCACAGAAGCAACGGCGGTTGCAATATCACTTTTTCGCTGGCTACCATAGCCTACAACAACCACCTCATCCATCTCTGTGACTGAAGGGGCTAGAATGATATCAAATCTTCGGTTCTTTCCGATAGTGATAGTTTTGGGCTTATATCCCAGATAACTGATGACCAGTTTTTCAGAAGGAAGTACTTTTATCGTGAACTTTCCTTCTAAATCGGTGATTACTGCATTGGTGGTACCTTCGATATTTATCGTGGCACCGATAAGAGGTTCACTCTTCTCATCCAACACTTGCCCTGAAATAGTTACTTGCTGTGCTAATGCTACAGTGAAATGTAGTATTAGAAACAATGTGCTTAATAGTACTTTTCTCTTCATAGTGCAGATATTAAAGTTTATAATAAGGATTAATACAATTAGATTTAAAATGGTAGTGCAAATAAAGCGAATTATAATATCCATGTTTTGACCTATTGTACTTTTCTCTTGACCAAATTACAGACTTTTTCTTCAAAGGTAATCGCTTTCTATTAATTTCATTTATCACCGCGTAAAATTATTCGATTGGACTTTTTATAGTGAGTATTATCATGGGGAGTATTAAAAAAGATTGGATATGAAAAATAGTATGTTAAATCATTCTGTTTTCTCAAATATGCAGTGGGGTGTGAGCGCAAGGAAAAATATCTGTAGAAATTGATAATAATGTATTTTATTCAAACTTTCCATTTATCCAAACTCTATCAGTTATCTGCACTTAAATCAGGCTTTGATATTTCAAGAGTTTGGATAAATGATTAAGGATTCAGTCTGCATTAATACCGAACATAGCAGTCAGTGAACGATTGATACCTTACGTTCGCATCGTGCGAAGTCTATTCCTTTCCACACGGTTTTGCGTCCGGCTGAAGATGCACACTCGGCTTGCGCCTTGTTCCTTTGCTGTTTCTTTATACTTGAAGTTCTACAATTCGTTTCACAAAGAATTACCCTGTGGAAGTCTGCCCGCTTTCGCGTAGGGTGACGTTGAAACCTTTATCCAGGGCATTACACCATGGCATTCGCTTTCTCCACAATCCTTTACCCGCACCTCATTCGGCCGCTCTTACAATTGGCCACCCATCGGTTATTGGCTGACGGGAGAGATACGGGCTTACCAAGTTTCGCACAAATAACTGACGACCGACTTAGACTCCGCCTATCCACCAGCAGTGCGACATCCGTGTAGCACGATGTAACAGCGTACTATCCTGACTGCTTGCCTTTTGGAATGGCCCATAAATATCCGTGAGCTAATTCATAGTCACGATGGTACGGCGATTCACTTAGGTTACTCATATCAGTCAGCTTTGACATTCTTCGCCTATGATGCTTAGGTTGGAACGTCGTTGTCAAGAGGGCTTCGCACCCGACCGTTGCCAGTCACGTACGCCTCTTCAGGCTACTATTGATGGAACAATAGGTTCAGACACGATGCTGAACAATTACTTGTGTGACCTCTTGGCGCACATTACACTACTAAGGTAATGCTTTTATAGGAGAAGTCACATCTGTAAAAAACTTATTATCATGCAATTATCTTACTTTATCTTAGGCTAAAAGCCCTTATTCAAGGTGTCTGTATCCTATCATCCGCTACCGCTCGGTATCGGATTCCTCCAGACCGATGGCATGGCATATCTCCTCCACCAGTTCAGGAAGGCCGGAGTCTTTCTCCTGACGGGGATCGGGTGGAAACAGCGTGGAACGAAAGACACCCTTACAGACAGGGTCCGCCTCCTTGTTGTAGCGGAGGGTGTTCGGAATGTGTGAGGACAGCAGCCGCAGCCCCATCCTGTGGATGCCCCGGTTCCAGGCATCATACAAATTCTTCCGTCCCCTTCTATCCACCATGTTCCAGAACAGCCGGATTCCTTTCAAGTTGCAGTTCCCCTTGGCGATCAGCTCCTCTTCCAGCACCTTGGTAAACTGCAGGGAACTCTGCATGACGATGTTGTCCGCCTTGAGCGGGACAAAGATATAGTCCATCGCGGCAACGGTATGAACCACCCCCTCGCTGCGGAGCGTTCCGGGAAGGTCGAAGAGCACGATATCGAAAGTCTCCCCTTTTTCGTCCATATAACGCCGCAGGTCTTCCACCCCCTTTTCCGGGTCGCTTTTGATGACCGGATAGGCAGGCTTACGGATTCTTTCGTACTGCCGATACAGGTTCACCTTCAGGTCATCATTTTTCATGACATTCTCCATGTCCCTCTCACGCATCAGGGCGATGCTGTGCTGCGGGGAGTCACAGTCCACAACCGCCACACGCACGTCTTTGCGGTAATGCAGGACACTGGCCAGCAGTACCGTAAAGACGGATTTTCCCACGCCACCCTTCTGGCTGGCGATGGCAACCAACAACTCTTTTTCTTTTTTCATCATACTTCTTTTTCATTAAAAGTTAAACACTATTGTTTCAGAAACAAAAATAATGCTCCCATCGGGGGAGATCCCCTGTCATGGGGGACGAGCCTTTATGACCGGGCCGGGCAGGGACTCCTCCAGAATCATGTCCGTCGTTTCCCTGTATTCTTCCAGATGCCGCGAGACAAGGTGGTTGATGAACCCCTCCAGAGTGACCTTTCCGTTTCCCGAGGCTCCCGCCAGGATGGACAGTTTCCGGTGCAGGGCGGCGGGAATATGCAGCGACCGACGCTGCACGCCCGCAATGCCATGCAGGTATTCCTCCCCGTAGACGGACGGTTGCATGGGGCCATTTTTCCTTGCGGGACGTATAATGTCGTTACCGGACGTTCCACGTCTCTTCCGGGGACAGGCAGGTGCTTCCCCCATGATCTCACGGATGCGGTCCGCGTCCATCCCGCCAAGACCAATCCGCTCTTTTACGTTCTTTCCTGTCATGATATGCCTTCTTGGACAATGACAACGTTTTATCGGCGAGGTGTTCCTCCCGGCTGTCCGTCCTCATCCCAGGGACGGTAGACCTCACCGAGCAGGGAGGCGATGTCCTCCCTGTGTTCCTCCATATGGAGTTCCAACAACCGGATGATAAAACCGGAGATGCTGCCGCAGCCGGCGGCCCTGACCAGCATGGCAATCCGGCGGTGCAGTCTCCCATCAATGTAGGCGGTCTTCCACTCAGCGGCTCTGGGAGCGGGAACCAGAAACCTCCTCTTGTATTCCTCCGGACCTGTCACTTTCCCTGCCCGGACCTGACTTCCATGACTTGGTATCTCCACCACTGGTTCCAGGGATGGGGAAACGGGAGCTGACAGAAGGTTCCCCGTGAGTCCGACCCTCTCGAGAACGATATCGGAAAGCCGGTTCTTTTCCTTTTCTGAATCCATATTTTAAAATCTTAAATTATTAAATTACACAACTGGTATTGTCTCGGAATACAAAATAAAGGAAGAAGAGAACAGGATGAAACCACCTGTCACTTATAGTCATCCAAAGTCAGTTATTGTCATGATACACATGACGGGGGGGGGGGACGGAGATGCCGTTCCGTTCGGACGGTTCTTCCTATGCGGAGGCGACATCAGAGGCCCGTAGTGGTGTGGAAAAGCGAGCGGGATTCCGTTTCCTTGTCCACCGTTCCTTTTTAATCCTTATGGGCAGGCGTGAGAGCGCGCATCCGTCCGGATACGGATTCTTAAATTATCGGTCTATGGGAGTGTAAAAGTATTAATCCGTTAATGGAGAATTATGAAGGAAGACCATAAGGTGTACACGGCTACATTCTCCATTTGCAGAAGTGTAGAAGTAGTAATCCATTAATGAAGATAATGCAGAAAAACCATAAACCATATACGGCTCACTGCCGCTCTCCATTTGTAGATGTGTAGAAGTAACAATCCATTAATGGACAATAGGGCATGTAAAGGGCAGATTTCCCGTATATTCGCCTCCTTATTCCCGAATTATGGACGTAAGTCATATGATTATGGAGAGATATCCACCCTTTTATGGGGAGAGCAGCCGGCAAACACCTGATGGAAATGCCTCGTAAATCACAGGAGAATAGCCATACAATGGGCTAATACACAATAATTATTGGATAAATGTGGTCCGCTCCTGCGGACAGCAAGTTGTGTTTTCGTTTAACGAAAACAGGACGGTTTAACGGAGAATACACCGATAAACCGTTACTTATTTCAAGCTCCAGCGTCGCTTTTTACATATCTAATTATAATTCATTTGAAATCACAAAACAGATTGAACCGAATGTGGTTAGTTTGTCTGTTTATTTCATGTCCGAATCATTAGTATGCTATGTTGCAAAGTTCGTATTCATTATGAAAAAATCCGCTTACGAGAACAAGATATTCAGGTAATTTGCCATCCTTTCCCCAAAGAAGTTCGATGTTAAAAAGTTCAGAAAGCGTTTTGGCTATGTCAAATCCGAAGGCTTCGAGTGACGGACGCACTTTTTCCGGGTGTCGGCATGGTGTGCCGCAGTTACGCGTACACTCGTTATCTGAGCAGTGAAGACATTTACCTATATAGGCAAATGAACGCCCTCCATATTTCCGTTCCATATCCAATAATTCGCTCTCGATTCGTATCCGTTCCGGTAAAATGAGTTTTTGTGTATATTCAATCGGAATATCTTTGTCTTCAGGGATTATCTTCGTTGCCATAAGATGTGCATACTTGTATTGTCGGAGAAACGATTCCGTATCAAAATCAAATGGAGGACACCCCCAACTTTTACCGTAATTGGTACATTGTTTGCAAAGTTCAAGAAAATGTGGTTCGTCACGGAATTCGGCGATGTATCCTTCAACAGTGATGTCTGAAGTAAAATTTTCTACAGTGTATATACTCATTGTTTCAAAATCATTGTACCGCATAAGGAGTCGAAACGGATGTTTTCATTTTGGAAAAGTCTGTCAATGTATCCGCTTTTCTGCATTTCAGACGCGGTCAAGCAACTTAAATTCGGGGTATCTAACAATGCTATCGAATCGCACATGGACAACGCGATGTCAAGTTCATGTGTCGAGAACATGATACATTTTTTCTCGTCGTGGACAAGCCTACGAAGCAACGCCACAAGTTCGTAGCGATTAGGCATGTCAAGAAAGGAAGTCGGTTCATCAAGGAGAATGATAGGAGTATCCTGTGCCAATGCACGAGCAATCATCACACGCTGGCATTCGCCATCCGACATTTTATCCATCGTGCGGTTTGCATAAGCCTCCATTCCCACCGAAATGAGCGATTGCATGACTATCTCCTTATCTGTTTCTTGCATCCTACCTATCCAGTTGGTATAAGGAGCACGGCCTATGGCTACGACATCCTTGCACCGCAGGTTGGCGATGCGCGTACGCTCGGTCGTGACGACAGCCAGCGTTTTTGCCATATCTTCGGTTTTCATGCAGGCGATGTCGTGCCCGTCGAGAATGATTTTTCCGGAATAACACCGGTTCAGACCGGCTATGGCGCGGAGCAACGTCGATTTTCCTGTCCCGTTTCTTCCGATAAGGGCTGTCAGTTGACCTTTTTTTATCGTGGCATTTACCTCGTGGAGCAACGAGTTTTCTTTGTAACCTATGGAAAAATGCTGTAATTCTATCATGCGGTGATGGATTTGTTGCGTAAAACCACCCATACGACGATTGGGATTCCCAATAGAGCTGTAATGGCGTTGATCGGCAAGGTGAATATTTTAGAAATGATGTCGCAAAGAAGCAATATCGATGCTCCCGAAAGAATTGTTCCGGGCAGAAGGACATAATGATCGCTATTTTGGAAAAGCATTCTTGTGACATGAGGCATAGCGAGACCTATGAAACCTATCGGACCGCAAAAAGCGGTTATCGTTCCGGCGAGCAGCGTTGTCGAGAGAAACAACAGGCTGCGTGAACGCCGAATATTCAGTCCCATTGTTACGGCATATTCCTCTCCGAACAGCAGGAGGTTAAGCGGTTTGATGGTCAGTACAGCCAACAGCAGTCCGGCAAACACCGATGGAACAAGAATCAGAAGTTGTCCGGAGGTGACGTCACCCAAAGCCCCCATCGTCCAAATGACAAAGGCTTTCAGCGATTCCTCTTTGCTGAGGTACTGCAATATCTGCACGACAGCACCTACGCCCGATGAGAACATCATGCCCAGAATCAGGATTACCATGATGTCTTTTATTCGCTGTCCGACGGCAGTTATCACGAGCAACACGACAGCCGCACCCACCCACGCTGCTCCGGCAATGCCTATTGATGAACCGATCCCGGCAAGTACCACAAGTGCCACACCGAGACTTGCACCGGAACTGATGCCAAGGACATAGGGACCGGCAAGAGGATTACGGAAGAGGGTCTGCATCTGAAGACCGCTGACCGATAAGGCAGCCCCGGCCAACAGTGCCACTATAGCTTTTATGAGGCGTATGTTGAGTACGATTTTTTCCGTGGCACGGGAACAATTTCCCCCGGTCAGTGCTGCCCATACATCGCGGATCGGAATGTTGACAGCTCCCACGGCCAAGTCCAGTAAAAAAAGACCGACCGTGAGCGTAATCAATATGGAGAATAATATAGTCGAACGGGAACGCATCTATTTCAGTTGCTTGTAATACACACACTCTTCCTGCACCAGTTCAGGATGGAATATCTTCACGAGGTCGCGGAGCACGATGTCAGGATTCACGACGGCAGACTCGTAATAGTCGTTACCCCCGGCTGTGTTGGTACGGGCGTTGTTGTTATACACCTCTCCATTTTTGAAACATCGGGTATCGGTGAATTTCGGACATGATGCCTTCAAGTCGTCAAGGGAGTTCGCCATTCCCACGTTCAACCACATGTCCGCATCCGACGCGAGCAGATATGCTTCTTCTAAGTCAATGGGGATAGAAGCGTTTCCCGTGTTCTTCTGGTAGATATAGCGGCCTCCCGCATCAGTAATCAAGCGGGCTACATAACTTTGGGTTGAAGGCATGAACCACGAGTCGCCATAGGGAACATTAAGCATAACCGAAGGAGTGCCGAGGGTACTGTCGGCCACTTTCTTTTTCAAGGCGTTGTATCTGACCGGGATTGCGGCAAAGGCTTTTTCACCCTTCTCACGTTTTCCTGTGACTTCTGAAAGCACTACCATCCATTCGGCCTTGCCGAGAGGCGACTCTTCAAGATAATCGCCGACATACATGAACGGTATGTCGAGTTCTTCGAGTTTGCTTTCCATTGCGCTTGCGCCGTTCACCCCATAGAGCAGAACGAGGTCGGGATCGAGCGAGAGCAGCAACTCGTAGTTGATGTTCCCTTCATAGCCGACATCGCCAATACTGTCGCGGCGGGCTTGGATGTCTGGGTTGGAAATGTAGTCGATTCCCGAAACGCCGGTTATACACCGGACTTCACCGATTGCGTCAAGCATGGCGATATGAGTGGAAGACATCGCCACGATACGTTTGGCGTCTCCTTTGAGTACCTGTCCTGCAAACCCTTCGGGAACCTCTTCACCGTTGCGGACGATAAACAGCCATGTGGTTACACTGTCCGCTCCCTGCCAGGGATTCCTGACGGTTATCAGTACGCTTTCCTTCCCGCCCGCCCCTTTGATGTCGAAGCCGGAGGCATATTCGGGAGCATAAAGCAGCAGGTTGAAATCATTGATTTTTGAGCTTTTGTTGTGGCAGCCTGTAAATGCCAGAGAAAGCAACAAAATCAGGCTTAAATTCTTTAATGCGTTCATATTGATGCAGATTATCGTTTACTATTTTTGTTTTTTCCGAACTTGGGTGTTATGCCGATGAATATCTCGAAATTGATGCCCGGCATGGGACGGGACAATACGGAAAGGTATTCTTCATCGAACAGGTTGTTGATGCTGCCCTTTAGCGACAGATCGGCCCATCGGAAAGAGAGCTGTTTTTCCAGTGTCACGTTATTCATGAAGTAAGGGGGCAGATAGCCCGTCAGGGTATAGTCATTACTCGACATGGTATAACGCTGGCTGTAATAACACCATTTGTAAAGCAGGCTCCATGTCCGCCATGACAGACGTCCGGTCACCGTTGCGGAAAACTCCGGCACGTATGGCAACTGTTTGCCGACGGATTGGTCTGCCGGACTCATCGGTTCGCTCTCGTTGATCGAGGGAGTCCACGAGAAAGTTCCGTTCATATCCAGTTTCCAGTCCTTTCCGAGCATTATATCAAGGTGGGCGTTGGTCTCTGCCCCGTAAGCATGTACCTTTTTGAGGTTTCTGGGGGAGAAGAATCCCTTGGTTGTGGGTAGCCAGATGATCCAGTCGTCGATGTGCGAATCGAACCAGTTGATACCACCGCTCAAAGCATATACATTTTCTTTCCCCACCGAGAACGACAACCCCACGTCGTATGTGAAGCCGTGCTCGCTTTTCAGGTCGGGATTACCGCCCGGCAGAAAATAGAGGTCGTTCAGCGTGGGAAAACGGTAGTTCCGGGAGATGGATGCTTTCGCCACGATATTGCCTTTTTTCGACAGTACCCCGTCGATGAAGAAAGCCGGGATAACCGGGGCCCATTCCGTACCGAACATATCCTCGCGAAGGACAAGCGAGGCGGCAAAACGATCGACAGGCCGCCATTTCGCAGAAACGGAACCGGAAAACTCGACACGTCCCTTGTCATACCCGACAACAGCCTTGTTACCTTCCTGCGAGATGATATTTTTGTCCGCGCTTTCCACCAAATGCTGGTGTACGGAAACACCGGCCGTGAACAGCCATTTCTCTGAAGGAGCATAATCCCCGTCCGCACTTCCGTAGAACGTGTTAATCTTACTGCGTGAGCGGGTCATCGAAGCCATTTCGCCGTTTCCCTTGTCCCGCTTGTAATCATAGGCCATCCATGTGTGTATATAGCCGCCTTTTACACCGACCTTCCATTTCTCCCGCACGCGATCCCACGAGAGGACGCCGCGAAACGTCTGCTCCCTTTGGCGGTTCTCGAAGTCCATGTCGTTCCCGTAATCCGTGCTGAGCATCGCCAGTTCCCGGTTGGAATTGATATACCAGGCGTTTAGCCCGAACTTGTCGCCTTCGCCCGTGTTATAATAAATTTCCTGCAAGACGTGCAGATCCTTATAAGCCCCGCTGCGGTTGCGTTCCGTCGGGTAATAGGAACCGATGATGTTCTTGTCCTCGTCATAGATGTTTTCCTTCTTGTCCCGGTTTCGGTATTTGTAGTCGTTGGGGGAAGAGGAATACACCACACGGGTGGAGGACTGCCAGTGTTTGTCACCGTAGGTCAGGCGGAGAAACTCGTCGAACGTGCTGAACGACCCCACTCCCTGCACGTACTGCAACCCGAACCCTTCATGGTTGGCCGGAGAAGTGGAGAGCCTGACCAGACCACCCAAGCCGCCGCCCGTTTCGTTTACCGATGACGTTCCGTGCAGCAGCGAGGCATCATCGATAAAGTAAGAAGGGATGGTGGAAAAATCCGTCATGCCCAGCATCGGGTTGTTAATGCGCATACCATTCCACGTCACTTGGGTATGCGAGGGAGAGGTACCCCGGAAAGCCACGGTGGATAACGTGGCGCGTCCGTAGTTCTTGACAAAAACGGATGAGTTGAATGTCAGCACATCGGCCATAGACAAGGCGATGTTCTCTTTCATGGCGATGGAATCGAAACGGGTTCGTTGCACGCCTATATCCTTCATAGGTCGTTTGCCCACCACCGTAACCTCCGGAATACGTAGTACCCTTTTGGTAATGCTGACGGAATTTTTCTGCTGGGCGGCAAGCAGAAAGGGCAGGCTTACCCCCACGAACAATAGAATAAGATGTCTTTTCATTTTTGTCCTCCTTCCTCGTTATTTCCAGCAGAAAGCTCCCGGAATGATTCCCACGTAAAATTCATCGATCAGCTTGCCTTGCGGCGAATAGCGATACACGATACCTTGTTGCTGGTAATCAATAGCGTCGGCCACATATACCTCCCCGTTGTTGGGATTGACCGTAAGGCCGTAGTATTTGGTGTCCCGAAACTCCAGAAAAGGCCGGACGGGAACACGGTCGGCTTCCACCGGCATTCGCCAAATATCGTTGTTGATCCAGTAAAGTGTATCCCGTGTACCGTTGAGCTGGACTTCCGAAGGCCAGTCGCCCAGCTTAAACTTGAACTGTTTCTCTACGGTGAAAGTCTCGGCGTCTATACGATAGAGAGACGGTGCCTCGTAACCGTATGGGCTACCCTCGTAACCGCCATCCGTGATGGTCCACATCTTGTTGTATTTGTCCATGACCAGCGAAGTAGGTTGTATGCCGATGGTCAGTTCGTCCACGACCTTGTCCGTCTCCGTGTCGATTTTCAGGATGCGGTTCTGGTACGACCAGCAGTTCACATAGACGTACTTGCCGTATTGTACCATTTGTTCGGTGGAACCCGATTCCATGTCCATGTCTGGACATTCGATATAGCCGGTAATCTCGTATGTCTTGGGGTTGATGATGAAGATACGGTAGTCCCATATCTGCGTCACATAGGCTTTCTCATCCGACAGAAAATGGATATACCGGGGTGAGGTGAAACCTGTGATACGGCCCACTTCCTTGAAAGTATTGATGTCGATGGCGAAAATCACATGCGAGTTGTTCACCACGATCCAGCCTATACCGTCCCGGATAACCATAGACTGGGCCACATCGCCCAACTTGAACCCGTTGGCACGGTAAAACACTTCATTCTCCACTTCGCACGTGGCGGGATCGTAGTAGGAAAGCGTGGCATTGCTGTACTGGAAATTCCCCTCGTTGGTAATGAAAAGACCAGAGGCCGATACAGAGAAATCTTCCATCTCTCCGTAATCCCATTTCATGCAACTGCCGAAAACTGGCAGGCAGAAAAGAAAAAGGCAAATCCGTTGTATTGTTCTGCTCATTGTCATTCGGATAAAAAAGAGTACCCGAATCATTACGGGTACTCTGGTTAAGGTATAAGGTTTAATCCTGCTGCGTATATTGTTTGTCCTTCATATTTTGGAAGGTTGGGTTATACCCACATTTCGTCACGCTCCAACTTTCCCCCGTAATCATTCCGTTTTCTATAAACTTGCCGAAGAAAGTGTAGTCGGTAAATTTCGTCAAACCGTCAAAAACAACCCCATGCAAGGTCTCCAACTTCTCCATGGAAAGTGTTTCCTGAGAAAGAGAAGTCGCACTTTTTATCTGTAGTGTACCATCTATAGTCTGTAATTTATCACAAGTAATGCCTGTTGCTTTATTAACGAACAACCCTTCACCTCCTACGTGAAGCAATTCCGGAATATCCAGCGATTTACTTTGTAAAGATATTGCTAACGAACCCTCTCCCTCTTTATAATATACAGGAGAAGCTGAACAACAAACTTTGGATAGTAAGGGCAAGTTACAACTGGTAAAATTTCCAGATAAATAGAACTGTCCTCCCACTTCTTTCAAGACTGGCATTGTGATTGAAGCAAACATGGGTATTTGGATATATCCATATCCATCTATGATTTCCAAGTCGGGAAATTTGGCATTGCTTCGCATTTGGCCTGTCACATTTAGATTTCCATATACATGTTGAATTGTCGATATGGTATAATCGGTATTGTTGGTGGTTGGCTTACAAGTGAAGTCTTTGATATTCTTGAACGTGATTTCAGGGAACTTATTATTCGTGAGACTGGTGATGACAAAATTTACATTTGACAAATCTTCGGCTGTTTCAATTTTGGAGAGCTGCACCTTGTTTATAATTTCAATCTGGGGCGCTGTTTCTCCGAAGGTTTCAAATCGGGCGTTCGGCAACAGCAGTGTTCCGCTCACATCTTCAAGATAATCCAGCGTGATGCTTCCAAGTGTGGTGATCTTGCTCCAGTCGGGAAGTTGTTTGAGTGCCGTGAAATTCTTTATCTTTATCTGTCCCTTTATCGTTGTCAGTTTGTCCATTCCACCGAAAGCCTGAAGCACGTCATTTCGTTGGGGAACAAAACTACCGGTAGGAGGAGCTTCCATATTGGCTTCCATAATAATACTTCCGTTTACTGTTTCGATTTCCGGAAGGTTGATGGTTTCCAACATCACGGGGACGGTATGGAAATCAAGGCCACCGGTCTCTTTCAGCTTAAGGAAGCTCATGGAAGTCAGCTTGGCAAGATTGTTTACGGACAAGACCCCTCCGACACTTGTCAGTTCCGGTATTTCCAAAGACGCAATCGAACCGGCTGCTGTGTTCTCTTCATTGAGTCCTTGAAGATTCAGATCCTGACCTACAGTAGTCAGAACCGGAAACTCAAAACTCTGTAACGACGACGCATTGAACATCACGCTTCCTTCAATAGTTGCCAGTTTCTCGAATAGGACATACGTCACTTGGTCGTTATATACCGATATGTCTCCGGAGAGCGTTTCCAATGCTTTCATGGAAATCATGTGAAGTTCCGTAGCTTTCGAGGCGACATCGGTCGAACCTACCTGTAAACCTCCGGCAGAAACGATATTATCCAACCCTGTCAAGTCTGCACCGTTGTAACTGTTACGAATGACAATGTTGCCAGTAACCTCTTTCAAAGATGCCAATGCAGATATGTCAGTGATTTTTTCTGCCTCTTCCGCATCAGAGCCGATAATCAGGTTCCCTTTGACAACGGTTGTTTTGGTTGCGGCAAAAGAAGCTACCTCCTCGGTGGTCTTCAACTCCACATCTCCGTCAGATTCTATCTCGCTTTTCACGACCTTATAGGTATATTCGCGGGCATCTCCGTTATAGGATGTCACCCGGAAGGTTCGTTCGTTATCCCAGTCCGTTACCGTTTCAGGATCAGGTATGATTGTTGCAGAAGTTGTGTACTTGAATTCCACTTCGGCGTTGTTCAGCGATACCGTATAGGGAACGGTTATTGTTACTGTATTGTCCGTAATGTCGGCCGTGTACGATTTCCCGTCCACGGTCATCACGACCGATGTGATGAAATTTTCATCTGCATCTTCAGGTATAATTTCATCGTTTTTGTCACACGCTCCCAAAAAGAACAAGGATAGGAGCATGGGAAGAAAATAAATTTTCATACTTGTAATTTTTATTATTTGGTTAGATCCTCAAAAGAAAATACCTCCGTAGAAACTTCGCCCAGCCAGCCGCTTTTGGCCAGAACACCGCATTGTATTTTGATAAAGTCAATATATTGCAGATTGGCTTCCGTTCCATCGGCATGGATGGCATTGGAAATTTTGAAACCGTTCCTTTGTCCGCTTCCATCCACCGTACTGCCGCCTTCTATCTGGTCGTTTCCGAAATTATCCACGTACCCCCAGTCATAACTCTGATTATCCCAATAACCGGTTTGAGAATCTTGGGTGTTGCGGGCGGCCAGACAAGTGCCTGTCAGGGTATAACTGTTTTCCGAAATCCAAGCCGGATAATAATAGTCTTGTGTATGATAAGCGGACAGATAGTCTACCCAGCCGTTTCTACCGTCGGAACTGATCCATTGGACATCCATTTTTTTGCCTTCCGGACGGTAATAGGTCACTTCAAAATTCTGTATTGTTTCTTCCTTGCCTGCTTCAGATCCTTTCAGTTCGTACCACTCGTCATCCGGCAATCCGTTTCCGTTTATATCTTGCATGACCCATACGATACCCGGTTCGGAACTGCCGTCAAAGGCGTTCCCCTGAACACAGAAATCATATTGGTTACCCGAATTGGGAATACTGTGGTCGAAGCCGACGATGATATAACCCCCGAAAGAACCTAAAGAGACGTGCAGTTTGTCTTTCAAACGCTGTGTTGCCCATGCGACAGCCGCTTCAGGGGATGTTTCGTTGCCGGTCATACCGCCTATCGTGCTCGTCTCGTTGATAAATTGGCCGGGAGCTGGGGTATATTCATAGACTTTATTCCAGAGCTTGGAACTTCCCGAAGCCCGGAAGCCGTCTTGTTCCTTTTTGTCCACACAAACGACTTTTACGGTGGCAGTGACAGCCGTTTTCCCTTTGTCGATATTCCTGCTTATTTTTTCCGTCGGTGTGTCTTCCGACACAGTACAGGAGACGGTGTATTCTCCGGGTGCGGACGGCGTGAACTTGAACATGCGTTCCACTTCTCCTTCCATGACCTGACCGTCCACACTCCACTCAAAACGGGGATTGTCGAAATACTCCAACAACGGACGCAGGAAAACAGGACGGTCGGCAAAAGTGTACCTGTCCGTGGATGTTTGCAGGTAAGACGGGGTCGGGAATTTGACAACGTAGGGCATCGTTTCCACGACCTCTACGCTTACGTCTTTCGTTGTTG
The DNA here is from genome assembly GCF_013618865.1 of Phocaeicola faecicola. GTDB lineage: Bacteria > Bacteroidota > Bacteroidia > Bacteroidales > Bacteroidaceae > Phocaeicola > Phocaeicola faecicola. Next base: position 19,669 of record NZ_JABSOE010000049.1, on the reverse strand, counting down.
TCCCATCTATATTGGAAGCGTTGATTGTCACCGTATAAACACCGAGTTCTTTTTCATTGAAAGTATAAGTATTCTCGGTGGAAACGATTTTTCCTTCCCGTACCCATTCGATTTTGAACCCTTCGACATCCGAATGCTGAATATCGGGAGTAAATGTGTAATCGGTATTCCGGACGACTTTTAGCCCCTGCGAAGGTAGTGCCAGTGAGATGACCGGAGGGGTGAGTTCTTTCACTTCTACTTTCAGTTCCTCTTCGGCATAGCCTTCCGCATTGTCTACTCTTAGTTTGACATAAAAATCCCCGCATTCATTCCATGTACGTTGAAGAGACGGACCCGAAGAAACCAGCGTACCGTCTATCGTCCAAGCAAAAAGAGCATCTTCAACATTCTGGTATGTCGGGGCGATAGTCAATTCGTGATCGACCTTGACCGTGTAAATACCGGTCTCGCTGTCAAGTTCTATTATAGGTTGTCCTCCTACTTCTTCGGTAATGACTTCATCCTTGTTGCAGGAGGTGAACAGCATACAGGCAGAAATAATAAAATAGTGAAAACGATGCATGATGTGTGGATTTTAGAAAAATAACAGGGATACCCCCGACAGAAGGGATATCCTTGTATTCTTTTTATTGTATGGTGATATCATCAATACAGATATAAGCCGGAGTATTCAAACCGTATGCTCCCGAATCCGAACCCTCGAAGTTGAATTTCACACTTTGCACCCCTTCGGCATTGATTTCCCAATAATCCCATGTCGTGATAGGATCAACCTGTTGTTGGCCGTTACGATAATCGGCTAAAAGACGTTTGTAAGTGCGGATCAGACCGCCATTCGCATCATAACATTCCAGATTCACTTGGAAATACCCTTTCATCTCTTTCAGAGGAGTCGCTACCCCCGTAGAACCGAACTGATTACCATAAGTAATGACACCATAAGTGTATGAGGTGTTGCAGATCCACAGGCCGACCAATTTCCGGGGAACATTGAAATAAAATTCTGGTTTAGCCATCCATGCCTGATTGTAAGCATCCACATATCCGTAAACGACACCGAAATTGGAACCGCTGTGCCCGGCTTCCTTATTCTGTCCTTCCGCTTCCACCGCAGTGTTATAGACAGAACATTGGTTTAGATAAGAATACCACCAGTCTCCGGTATTTCCCGACTGATTGGAGCGGATGTTCCAGTTGGAAAGTGCGATGCCGCCGCTGGAATACTCTGTGCTTCCACCTACAGTATTAAACATTGAAAGGAAGAGATATTCTTCCGGAGTATTGTCGTAAATGGTGGTTACTTGAGGATACCCTTGGTACGAATAAAGATTTTCTCCGGCCGAGGTAGGTCCTGCTAACATGCCGGGATCGAAATCATCGAAAGTGATAGTTAAAGTACCGTCCGAATTTGTCACAGCACGGGTTTGCGAAGTTCCGGAATCAACCGGGTCCATCAAAAAGTCATCGTCCGAGCTACAGCCAGAGAACAAGGCGGTTGCGGTAAATAGACAGGCACCTGCCAGAAAGCGTAATTTTCTTTTCATAGGTCACTAAACATATTATTAACAAACACAAAAAATTCCCGTTCGTGCGGACTTACACGAACGGGAATATGTCTGTCTTCAAATATTGAATGGCCGATGAGCTATTCCTTATTTGATTACGACCCGTATATCCCGCAGGTGTAAATCTCATTCCGGTCATGGCAGGTCTTCTGACTCGTCCCGGTCATCGTGCCTTCCCGGTATTACACCAGTGGCAAAAGTTCGATGTCCGTTTTTGTGGACTCACAGCAGCGGGTACTGTCCCGGATTTTCACCGGGTTCCCTTTTCATTCGGAAGGCGTAAACCTCCCGAAACCATTTCCCGACTGCAAAATTATCTATATTACATATCAATTCCAAATAATTCATAATATTTATAATAAAACACACAAAGCATGACAACCGTACTGTTTTAATTAGAGCATTCAAGTTTACGACAAACGAAGACGGTAATTATCATACACAATATCCATAAACCAACAAAACAGCTTGCCATTTTCCATAACAATGCGTTCTGGAATAGATAACTGTTAGCTGCAATTATGCAAGCAAAAAAAGCAGACAGAATAATGACTATTAATATCATGCACCAGAAATTAATCCTATAAATTTATGGAAAACAAGTAAGGGAATGGAAGTTCCGTTGCCGCATGGATGCAGGTGAAGGACCTTCTCTTTTAACGTTGGATACGCCAATGCACGCCAACGGAAGACTCTGATATTATCTGTTTGGAAAGGATATAGGATGTGCGTTACTTTGTCGCATATTCAGAATCTTAAAAAGAATTTTAGTATGGAACTGACAATTATTGAAACAAGCGCGTATTAGGAGTTGAGAAAGCTGGTCAGCACGCTGGTCGTACAGATGGGCGACTTCCAGAAAAAGATTGCCCCGCCTGCGCCGGACAAGTGAATGGATGCGCAGGACGTATGTGATGGACTTATGCCCAAACACTTTCTGAAGAGTTTCCAGCAGCATCCCCTTGAGTATGGCCAGAACGGCAAATGCGTGGCGTCCGATGTGCGGGGTGACCTCGCCCCGGAGTTGCATTTCCTGCCTATGATTCCAAGACTGAGCCGCATGGCATTGTATTCACCTACCGGAAAGACACATTCGGGGAGTCTTTCTTTTCATCCGTACCCCTATATTTTTCAATCAGTTCAATAGCAATGGGCAATAATTTTACGACATACGCCACTCCCGTTTTTATACGGTTGCCCATCAGCCATGTACCGCCGTCGGAGTCGGTATGGATATTATCGTATGTTATGGCTTTCAAGTCCACATAGGAAAGACCGGTGAAGCACATGAACAGGAACATGTCGCGCATGGCACGCTGGCGTTTGTATCTCGGTTCTATATGGATTATCCTTTGCAGTTCCTCTTCGGAAAGGAAAGAACGCCTCTTGTATTCGGGCATACACTCGAATGATGCGAACGGATGAACCCGTATCCAGCCTTTTTCCTGCGCGATATACATCAGCCACTTCAAGGTATTGACACGCCCGAAGACAGTGGAGTTTGCCAAAGCGCATGTACCGAGCATCCAGTTGTAGTAATCCTCGATGAATGATTTCTCAAGTTCTTCGATGACAATATCCTCTGCATTCTTCTTGCTTTTCATGAAAAGCAGGAGACTCTTGTAATCGGCAACCAGACCGCAGTAGGTGCTTTCGGCTTTCTCTATGCCGATTTTCTTTTTATACGGTTCCAGCTGTTCCCTGAAAAGGTTCATAAGGGTGTGGCATTCCTCTGAGAAGCCGACATAGCGGTTATAGACTTTCTTGGCTGTAACAAAACTGTCGTGGTCGCAGATGTACTGGTAGTGCCTGGTGATTTGCGCCTTGATATTGTCAAGCTCCTGATTGAGTGTACGGGCCTCCTCGGACTTGCCTTTGGCCCGGTTGGTTTTGACGTCCCACAAAGCGAGGGACACTTCTTTCTTACAACTGAAACCGGCTTGGGTTCCATTGATGGTGATACGGCCCATAATCGGTGTCTTTCCGTTTTTTACAGACTGTTTATTCTCAAAACACTTAGCTATACATGGTCTGCGATAAGCTAAGAGAGATTCCCCTTACACAAAAGCATGGCATCTCCTTGTCGTATCTCGCCTTTATACTTTTATGTATAGTAGTCTACCGGATCGAATGAACAAGACCTATCCCATACATAAACCAATTTAGACTGCTATGTTATTTTTGAGGAAGAAGATGGAATGAGACCAGATACCCTCTTTAAGGCTGACTGTAAGTCGATTAAATGTAGAAAAAGATTGCTTTTGTCACAAGTAAAGTGTATATTTGCATTGAAAGAATCGTTCTTTGACAGAGGCAAAAGAAAACAGAATATTGTAATTCGCTCGTTTCTAAATCGTTACCTGATATTAATTAAACAGAAATAACTGTTTAATTTTCAATTAGATAGAGATTGTATGATGTTTCGCAAGATGGAATGTGAGGTTCTTTTTAATCCCGCACACATCGGCAATCTCTTTCAGGTAGGCATTCAGCTTTTGGTTGCTGATTATAGGTAATATCTTTCCGTCCGGCAGCTTGCCTTTGTATTTCTTCAATATCATTTTGGGAATATCCAACAGGGGAACATTCACGTCCGTGTTGGTCTTTTGCCGCTTCGTCATTATCCACAGATTACCGTCAAATGACTTTCGGATATTCTCTTGCCGCAGGTTGGCGACATCACTGTAAGCCAGACCGCAGAAACAGGAAAAGATGAACAAGTCCCTGACGTGTTCCAAACGCTCGGAAGCCATTTTCTTTTTGAGGATGATTTTTATCTCGTCTTCCGTCAAATAGCCCCTGTCTACTTTTTCCAGCCGGATTTTATAGCTGGCGAACGGGTCTTTGTCCAGTATGCCATTGTTTCGGGCTATGATGATGATGCGCTTGAAAAACTGCATGAACTTGGCGGTGGTGTTGTAACCGCACTTGCAGGCTGTACGCAAATATAACTCGAAATCGGTAATGAACATCGGGGTTATTTCCCGGATGGAAATATCAGAAAGGTTATATTTACTCTGTATAAACTCCGCAAGGTGACGGCGTGTAACCTCATACTTGCGGTAGGTCGCTATCGTCTTGGATATGCCAACAAGCTGTTTCACGTCCTCATTGTGCTTTTGGAACAAGGTAAGGATGGTTTCGTGGTTCTCGCTGTGTCCCAAAAACTCGTTTTTAACTTTCTCGGCAGTAACGTAATTATCACGCCGCTGCATTTCGTGGTAGATGGTGTTCAGCGATGCGTTTATATCGCTTAACATACGGTTGATACGTCCGGCTTCCGCTGTGCGTCCGATAGCCTTGCCAGCCTTACCGTCCCACATTTCAGGCAACACGTCCAATTTAGTATTAAAACGGCTTGCCACACCGTCCACTGTGATACGGGCGAAAAGGGGGTACGCACCGCCCGCTTTCTGCTTGTCTTTCTTTGCGTAAAAGCAAATGTTGAATGTCGATTTCATATACTCACTTTTTAGTTACAAAAATACTGTAAATACTTAAAAATGAGTTTTATGCAGGCTCGCCAAACACCGACAGAAGTTCGCCAATTTCCGACTATCTGTACCCCCTTTTTGATTTTGTTTGTCCGGGGTACGAGTTAGGTTAGAAACCTTGTCTTTTAGGGGCGAAAAAATGTACTTTAAGGCAGACACAAGGGGATAAAAAAAGTCCCACAAATCATTGAATTTGTGGGACTTGTCTGTTCGTTGTCCGGTTTTGTCCGTAACGTTCAGCGGAGAGACAGGGTTTTGAACCTACAAATCTAACCGCTTATATTTCAGCTACTTTGCTTTCAAAATTTCAAATAGGTAACGAAACAGTAACGATTTTTAAATGTTGGGCTTGTCCAACTTTGACCGCTGTTTGTCTGCCTAACTTTCGGGTTCAAAGATACGGCTTTCTTTTGAAACTCGCAAATATCTGATAATAAATATTTTTGGGTTAGTGCAAGGTGCAAGCTATATATATAAATATATACTTGCACCTTGCACTAAAAAAAAGCACTGGGGTACAAATGCTTAAAACAAAATCCGTATCTTCGTAACCGATTAAAAACAAACGTGTATGATAATAACTAACCGTGAAGAAGTAATAGATAAAGCGTTCGGCGTATTTGTCAGGATGAACTACGAGAAAGCAAGCATCATCACGCTTGCCAAAGCCTGCGGGGTGACAAAAACGGGTATCGTTTATTATTTTCCGCACAAGCTGGATTTATTCATGGCTGTGGCGGACAAATACGTGTTGCAAATGCACGAACCGGAAAACAAGTTTGCCGCTCCTGCCGATACGTTGGCGGAGTTCATCGGGCAATACGTGGCGGGGGTAGCCGCTTCCATGAAAAGGATTGTTGAACTGATAGGTGATAATAGTAGCCCGCATGATTGTAGTCCTAACTTCTACTACTTTCACTTTCTGTCACAAGTGCGCATGTACTATCCGGGCATCAGGCAGAAAATTGAGAAAATCTACCGACAAGACTATGACCTATGGGAGAAAGTCATACAGAAGGCAAAAGAAAGCGGGGAAATCAGGAGCAACACGGACGTGAAGAAAACGGCTATCATGTTCCGGCAAATGTTTTTAGGACTGTCATACGAACAAGCATTTCTAAACGGTTTGAACGTGGACGAACTGGCAGAAAATTTTCGCCATATCTATTCGCTGCTTAAAGCCTGATACTCTTTTGTTTTTTTAACCTCTATTATTTTTGAACAGATGTTCAAAAAGTGATATTTTTATCTTATCTTTGGAGCGAAGCAAAATTCAGCGACATGGATAAGGTTCAGAAACAGAGAGGAAGCATCGTTCTGTACAAGGAAGAAAGAAACGGTGCGGACTACATACGAATAGAGTATGTAAACAGTCAGGCTGTCGCCCTGCTGCTCGCCCAAGATACGGACGTGGAAAAGGCAGGCAACAGTTCTGCCTACATGCCTGCCACCGCTTTTAAGCTGCCGGATTTCTACGACCGCTATTCGCCCCACGCCTATATTGATTACAGCCGGGTTTATGTGCGGCATCCAAAACCCAAAAGGGAATACACACTGCCGAAAGGCTACCTCGAACTGCTGGAACAGAAGCGGTACAGCCTTTCCACCATAAAAGCCTATAAAATCTATTTCAGCGACTTCATGGAATACCACAAGGGGCAAGACCTTGACCTGCTGACGGTCGAGGACATAAACAGCTATATGCTCCACATGGTAAAGGAAAAGCACATATCCGCCACCCAGCAGAATATGCGTATCAACGCTATCAAGTTCTATTACGAGAAAGTCCGGAAAGGCAAGCGGCAATATTATGGCGGGATAGCCCGTGCAAAAGAGTACAAGGCATTGCCCGAAGTATTAAGCCGGGAAGAAATGAAAAGCATCTTCGCACAGTTATCCAATCGGAAACACAGGTGCATGATTTCTCTCATTTACTCTGCCGGGCTACGTCGAAGCGAACTTCTGAACCTGACAGCCCAAGACATCATCAGCGAACGGATGCTAATCAGGATTGCCGGGAAAGGCAAGAAGTGCAGGTATTCCCTACTGTCGGAAAAGCTGCTCAACGAACTAAGGGATTACTACTGGGAATACAGACCGCAAAAATGGCTTTTTGAGGGCGAACAGGCAGGCGAACAATACTCACCCAGCGCATTGGTTAAGATCTTGAAAGAAGCAGCAAGGAAAGCCGGAATAAAGCATCGGGTACACCTGCACTGCTTTAGGCATTACATCTTTTCTTATTCATTGAAAATAAGAAACTTACAAGTTCTATTTTTTAGACAGGTAACGATTTAGAAACGAGTAGACTTCTTCAAGTTGCCAGATTTTGCATAAATGAAAGAACGTTTACTTTAGGTTTCAAAGATATGAAATTTCTCAATCATAAAAAATAGTATGAAGAGAAAAATTTCATGAAGGAATAATACAATCTCCATTTTATTTGCGTTATTATATTGTTATAAAAATATTTGAAGTTGTGTTTTGTATTCAAATTACGTAATTCTACTACGAAAATACGTACTATAATTTCATATATTGATTTTTATTCCTATCTTTGCATCATATGACAGATAAATTCAACGAATATGATAGCAGAATTCACCATTGAAAATTTTTTCTCGATAAAGTCTCCACAAAAGATAAGCTTTGAACCTTCATCAGATAACTTTATGTCTGACGAATATTCGTATGAAGTTAAGGATGGGGTAAGATTGTTGAAATTGGGCATCATCTATGGTGCAAATGCTTCCGGAAAAACCAATATCTTGAATGCTGTGGAATTTTTCAGAATGCTTGTTCTTAGGATGCCCAAAGACCGAAATGAGAAAACCGGGGTCGTTCCTTTTATGCTGGATGACACATCAAGGAATGAAAGGACGAAGATGTCTATGGTATTCTATATTAATAAGTCGAAGTATATCCTTACTTTTGAATTGGACGCAAAATATATCTATTCTGAGACATTGGTTGTTTACGATTCCATCCGTCCTACCAAATTGTACAGTCGTAGTTATGATGCAACTACAGATTCCACAACAATAGATTTCGGCGTAAATCTGAAAATGCCACGGAAGAGTCAGGATGTGATTTCCGGCAACACGATCAATAATTGCAGTGTACTTGCCGCATTTGGCAAAAGTAATGTGGAGCGTACCAGGTTGAACGATGTGTACGATTACTTTGCCAAACAGGTAAAAGATGTATTGGCTCCTGGCATGCTACTTTCGGGATATGTAAAATCACGATTGGATAAAGATGAAACAGGCGATTTGAAGAAGTTCATTTTAAATTTCTTGAAAGCATCTGATTTTAACATAGAAGATGTCGTATTGCATGAAGAGGAAGAATTGATTACCCCTGAATTGGAGCAATTGATTCAAAATGCCCCTATTGATAATGAGGCAAAAGCTGAAATGCTTAGAAAAGGAAAAATCACAAATGCAGAATTGACATTCAAGCATAAGGTTGGCGACAAACTATACGATTTGTCTGAAGAATATGAATCCAATGGTACAATGAGATTTTTGGGAATGGCCGTAATTCTGAATTTCTTGTTGAAGACCAACCGGTTTGTGCTTATTGACGAAGTCGAGACAAGCATCCACTATGAATTGCTGGCTTATTTTATAAAAGTATTTTTAGCGAACAGTGAAGGAACATCCCAAATGTTGTTGACAACACACGACATCAATCTTCTTAATGAGGATTTCATTCGACGTGATACGATATGGTTTACCGACAAAGATGAATATGGCGAGACCAAAATAGTACGTCTTTCATCTTTAGGCTTACACAAGAATCTTTCCCCGTATAATGCTTACAAGCAGGGAAAATTAGTAAAGTTGCCGTTTTTAGGTAGCCAGTATATTAACCTAAATGACTAATGATATGGGGCGGACAGTAACAAAAAGTATCGCCATCATAGGCGAGGGAGAAACCGAGTGGTTCTATTTTGATTCATTGAGGGTAGCATGTCGTTATCCTTTCAAGGTTGCGCCTGATTTTCCGCAGCATAGTGACATCAATCATATTCTAAAATTGGTAAAATCTTATTTAAATAAGCAATATGATTATATCGTATGCCTTTTTGATATGGATAGGCTGTATCAATATCCTTCCGAAATGCAACTATACCAACGATCAAAGAAAGAGTATAACAAGAAGAAATATGCCGGAAAGGTTATGTTCATAGAAACGAATCCATGTACGGAATTTTGGTTCTTGCTCCACTTTCTATCCAATGTAGTTTGTCGGCGATATGAAAGTTACGACCAACTGCTTCCTGAATTGCAGAAATACATGCCGGGATATGAAAAGACAAAGCGATATTTCATACGTACCAACCTCTATAAAAGTTGTGCCAACTCTGTAAAGAATCGCCGGAGGATTTGAAAGCGTACTCTGAAATTCATAAAATTATAAAACTACTAAATGGTGAATTGTAATGGACAAAATTTATTTATATAAAACTGCTGTAAAGTCTGTTTCATATGATGAAACTCATTGGTATATAAACGATGAACCGCAACCTCAAAATGATGGCGATGGAATCGCTGAATTTAAGTCAAACGCAAGAGCTGAGTCTTTCCGTATCATAGCGAATGATATCATCCGTTACACAAGTCATTTTAAAAATGTCGCCGTTTTGACGGCAGCAGGAACATCTATGGAAAATGGAGAAAATGGAGGAAAAACAAGAACAGAACTATGGGATAGCTATAAGGAAGAAATAGAAGCAATAGGGGAAGTCCTTATGGCAACAGAAGGGTGCTTAAAAGAAAAATGTTCTTCGATAATTCAATCTAAAAATATAGAGGATTTTTTATCATTCACAATCCTATATGAAAAATTGAATGGAGAAATAAAAGATAAAAATGGAGACTCTTTAAGGAATAAATTGGAGAAGAAAATTGCAGACGCTTGTCGGCTGAAATTAGATGTAACAAACAAGCACCATCAAGACTTTATTAGGAAGGTGACTGCTCGTAAACCTTCGGAACCACGAGTACAGTTATATACAACAAACTATGACACACTGTTTGAACAAGCTGCGCAAAAAATGAATTTTACAATAATTGACGGATTTTCATTTTCTTATCCTCGTATATTCAATGGAGCTAATTTTAACCATGATATTGTATTTAGAGAACATACAAGGATTAAACAGGAAGAAAGTTTTATTCCTAATGTAATACAATTATTTAAGTTACACGGGAGCATAGATTGGGAAAAAGTAGGTGATAATATATACCAAAAAGAAAGTACAGAACATCCTTGTATTATCTATCCGGCAAGTGAAAAGTATGAAAGTAGTTACGAGCAACCTTATTTTGAAATGATGTCCCATTTGCAAACTACATTGCGAAAAGAGGGGACATTATTGATAGTTGCCGGCTTTGGATTTCAAGATAAACATATACAGAATGCAATAAAAGAAGCTGTATTTCAAAACCCTAATTTTCACTTGCTCATAGTATGCTATGGAACGAAAAAAATAACAACAGGAGAAGACCCTGCAAAAGAAGAATGGATTGATAGTGGGATAACCCATCAGTTAGTACCAGAATATGTTTCTGAAGATGGAAAAGTTATGCCTAATGTTACAGTCATTTTTTCTAAATTCAAAGCTTTTGTAGAGAATTATCCGTACAACGACTCATATAATATTAACTTACCAAATCAAGATGAAACCATTTGATCATAATAAATTTATAGGATATATTTGCGAAGTAACTCCTCAATATGTGCGTATGCAAATCCCTTCAGCCCGACTTTTACACTCCTTTTATTTTGATGGAGAAATATATTTTGGTGGATCTGTTGGAAGTTTTGTTGTTATTGAAGGTCAAGAATATGGATTTCTTGGTCGAATTTTTGAGCAAAGTCTTCCTCAAGGTGAAAGAGCGGAAATAACGGATAAAAACATTAACGAAAAAGACACGATGTTTCATCCGATAGCAAAAATAGAACTGCTTGCTTTATTTGATGTATATAAGCCGGAAGTGATTAATAAAACTGTATCTCGGTACCCATCTGTCGGAGCCAAAGTCTATTCTTGCTCTGATGAACAAATGGGACTGTATATTGCAAAATTTGGCATTAAAAAAGATGACATTGATGTTCCTTTAGCTCCCTTGGGAAAGTTAACTTCAAATGATTCATTATGCAATATCTCTTTAAATTCGTTATTTGGTCGTCATTGTGCAGTGCTGGGAACTACAGGAGGTGGGAAAAGCTGGACAATAGCAAAATTATTAGAACTTATTTCTTCTAAAACTTCCAATAAATGTATTCTTATTGATGCGACTGGTGAATATAATTGTATTAGCGACAATATGGAAAGCATTGAATTGGGAACTGGCGAATTTATTTTTGATTACAAGAATCTGTCTATTGACGAGTTATATTATTTATTGCATCCTTCTTCAAAAACGCAAGTCCCTAAATTAATGGAAGCCATTAGATCACTAAAAATGGTTGCAATTGATGATAATTCTGAATTATCCCTATATTATAAAACAGATAATACTGGAAAGCAAATTAAGGGTAATATTGTAAAAGCAGGTAAAGAAAAGAGAACATTTGAAGTATTCTATTATAAACATATAGTTGAAATTGAAGATAAATTCTGCAATTTTGATTTTAATATGCTAGCTTCCCAAATAACAAATGAATGTATCTGGGATACTGATAGAAGTAATTCTACTTTATATGGCGGACGAAACGATACAGACGTGTCAAATTGTATAAGTCTTATATCTCGAGTAAACAATGTAATGTCCACCTCCGAATATAATAAGATTTTCGGATTTAGAAGAGCATCTATACAGGGTGCTAAAGATTTGAAACTTGGAATTGAAGAATTTTTAAAAGGCGACAAGAGTATATTAAGGTTGGATTTCTCTAAAGTAAGTTTTGACTACCAAGTTAGAGAAATCCTTGTAAATGCTATTGGTAGTTATTTATTAAATAACGCAAGAAAAGGCATCTACAAAGAAAAACCAATAGTCGTTTTTGTTGATGAGGCTCATCAATTTCTAAACAAGAGTATTGCTGACGAATACTTTTCGGCTAAACCTCTTGATGCATTTGAACAAATATCAAAAGAAGCCCGTAAATACGGTTTGTTTTTATGTATTGCTACCCAAATGCCTCGTGATATACCATTAGGGACATTAAGCCAAATGGGAACATTTCTAGTTCATAGGTTAATTAATGAGCAAGATAAAAAAGCAGTTGAAAGTGCCGCATCTGCAGCAAATAAAAATATTCTCTCTTTCCTTCCTATCTTGGGAGAAGGTGAAGCTTTAATTGTTGGAGTTGATTTTCCAATGCCCCTTATTGTGAAAATCAATGCTCCAACAAAGAAACCAGATTCAAGAACCCCTAAGCTTACAAAACGATAAAATTAAAGTCTTAATATTGGCAAAGTGCTGACTATATCTACCGCTTGACAAGAGAGCATAATTACTGATAGGAGCAGGTCAAGGATATAACGAGGTTGTTCGTGTTCTCGTGACCAGGCGTTGGGATTATTTTTGATTTGGGATGCTTTGTCGATTGTGACGGCATAGCGTTCCATTACCCACTCAATAGCAGATTTACCATTAACGATGTATTCGTATGCTTTGAGCGGGATGTCCTCAATGGTTATATGAGCATTATAGATGATACGGGTCTTATCAGTAACGAGCTTTCCGTTTTTGTCACGAACTTTGGCAAACCTCATTTTATCAACGGCAAAGTATTGGTAGGTTTCATCCGTCCAGTCATTTTGCCAAATATCCATATCGCCATTCACTTCTACGCCACAAGTCCTATGAGCAGACATAGGCATTGCTGCGAAAAACAGATAATTTCCATCTTGCCCAATAGCCTGCTCGTTTATGTTTTGTTCGTAATTTAGATGCAGGTCGGCAAGTTCTTTGCCTGCTTTATAAAAGGCCATAAAGTCCTGCACATTATCCACAATGGGGATACGAGGCAAGGATTTCTTCAAGTCATCGGCAAAGCGTTTACGATATTGTGAAGAATGAAGTAGTCCATACACATAGTAGAAAATGTGTTCCTTGGTAATAGCGCGTGATCCTCCGAAACGATTACGGACTTCTTTCAAAATCCAGTCTGTTATACCATCGCGACGAATATAACGGTTGGTTTTTGCATCATCGAATAGTGTACCTTGCGGATTTTTGTTTTCTTCGTACCAATATAAAGGGAAACATTGGCTGTTGAACAAAAGCTGATAATCTGATAATATATCGGAAATAAAACATGAAAAATTTTTATCACCAATTCCTTTAACGCAGATAATAAGATTATCTGATTGAAACACTGTAGACTGAATGCCTGGACGTTCTATTAAATCCTTTCCATAATATATATATTGCCTACAGAATGGACGGTACATTCCTATTTCTAACTTTTGGGGGACATATGCTATCTCTTGACCTTTCATTGCTTTTAAACGTAACCCTGCAGTCCAACTGATTTTTGTTGGGTCATTAGTAATTTCATCTATAGGATATTTAATCTCTGAATTGTAATTACATACAAGCCTTTTAATATTATTCGTTGCCTTACATAAAGAAAAATTGTAAACCCAGCAATCTCTGCCAGTAGCGATATTTGGCCCATTTATAATAAAAATTGAATGGGAGTCCTTATTTAGTTTCTTTTCAGGAGCTAGTGGAATCAAACTATCGAAAACACCGTCACGCTGATTTATCCAATCAGCCTTATCGTTAGGTTTGATAATTTGCCAATCTAACTTCTGCGAGGAAATAGAACGGAAATCTTTTACCATTTTGAGTTTTTGCTCACGGGTAAGATAGTCGCCAATATCGTGATAATAGATGGTTGCCTTTTGTCCTTTCTTAGCCGGATTTTTGATAAGGAATGTGATTGCAATTGGAGTTCGCGAACCACTGCCAAAGATTTTACCACCTTCTTTGCGTGACAACTCACCAGAAGTGCGTTGATTTCCACGCAAATTCAATACATAAATGGACGTAAATTCTTCCTCAAGGCTGCGGCGCATTCCGTCTTGGCCTGTACCATCAAGCCATGCCCCATTACTTATAAAAGCTACCACTCCGCCTGCATCCTTTGGAATACGGTCTGATGCCCAACGGAATGCCTTGACATAACTATCATAGAGGGATTTGCTCAATGTAGCAGAACTTTTTGCTGCGTATGTTTCTGAGACACGGTTATCAAGATAAGGATATGATAAATTTTGCGCATTGTCATTGGCTGACTTCTGCCCAATAGAATACGGCGGATTCCCTACGATCACCCTCACGTGTGTAGCCATCTGTTTCTTTACTCGCTTGGAATTGTCCTGGAAGAACTCTGTGAAAAGCTCGTTATGCTTTTTCTCTGCCAACTGGAAGGTGTCCGTCAGGCAGATTCCGCTATATGGCAGGTAAGTTTTTCGATGTGTTATTTCATGGAATACCGATTCTATGTTCACTTCCGCGATATAATAGGCCAGCAACACGATTTCATTGCAATGGATTTCGTTCAGATACTTGCGTTCCATATCCTCCGGGCGGATAAGACCGGACTGCAACAACCGTGTAATGAACGTGCCTGTGCCCACATACGGGTCAAGGATATGTACATTCTGTGCGGTCAGCGAAGTGTTGAACTCCGCCTTGAGAATATCATCCACAGAGCGGATGATGAAATCTACACACTCTACGGGCGTATAAACAATGCCCAATTTTTCCACTGTGAGCGGGAATGCGCCCTTAAAGAATTTCTCATATAAGTTCTTGATGATGGTCTGTTTGCCCTCCAAATTATCAATGCCGCCAACATTCATGCGTACCGATTTGTAGAATTTATCCAATACCTCGGTATCCTTATCGAAAGCCTGCTCTTTCAAGAGGTCAATCATCCGTTGCATGGAACGGCTTACGGAATTATTATTCACGAATTGATAATCAGAGAACAAGGCATCAAAAACCGGACGGGTTATCATATGCTGCGCCAACATCTCAATGGCCTGTGCTGCATCCACTGACGGATTCAAGTCGCGCTGCAAGCCCTTGAGGTATTCGTTGAATGCCTTTTTGTGTACTCCAGACTGAATAAGTTTGGATATGCGCTCAATGAATTTATGGGCGATAAGTCCGATTTCCTTTGCCCAGTTTTCCCAATAAAGGCGGTCGCCGCACTTTTCCACGAGCTTGGCATACATGCCGTCCTGTAACTCACCGAAACGAAGCTCCAACTGGCGGGCAATTTCCGCGTTTTCCATCTGCCGCGCTTCTTCTGTCCCTTCATTAAAATCAAGTCCTGGCCGGCCAATGGTGACGGATGGTGTATAGGTCTGCTTGTTTGGCTTCTGTTTATTGAGTGCGATTTTTTCAACAGTCGCCTGAAAACGGTCATCATGTGAACGGAGTGCATTCAGGATGTTCCACACCACATCAAAGGTTTTGCTGTTATCAAGTGCATCCTCAGCCGAAACATCAGACGGCACTACAATAGGGATAATGATATATCCGTATTTCTTCTCATCGGGCTGTCCCTTGTGGAAAGTACGCATCACACGACCTACCGACTGCACTACATCAACTTGCGAATTACGAGCAGAAAGGAATAATACGGCATCAAGCGACGGAACATCCACTCCTTCAGACAAACAGCGTACGTTGGTCACTACACGGCACTCGCGTTCATTTTCCGGTTCTTCTGCCAACCATTGAAGAATTCCATTGCGCTCTTGTGAGTTCATAGAGCCGTCAATATGTTTTGCGGTTATCGAAACGGTATGCGAAAGACTCTCCGCATCCAGATTTTTGTCGTACTTTTCCGATATTTGCGGCAGTACGGAAGCCACATATTTGGATGCGATGCCCGCCCTGCTTGCGCTCTTGTCAATGGAAGAACAGAACGCCACAGCACGGCGCATCATGTTTGGGTCGGTATCCCATGTGCGATGGTCATCACCCTGTATCATCTTTGAGAGGCCGTTGATTACACCGATAAGTTTGGACGTATCATCAAAATTCAGTTCGGTGGTCGTATCGGTGATGTCTCGCTTAATGTTATCGGGCACATCGTTTTCACCGACGGTAAGGACAAGCACCTTGTAATCGGTCAACAGCCCGTTCTGTACGGCATAGGAGAAATTTACACGGTAGAACTCTTTTCCATAAAGTGCTTCGTCGTCCATTGAACAGAGGATGCAATCCTTTTCAGAAGCCTTTACTTTGGCCGATTCACCATACAGGCGCGGCGTGGCGGTCATGTACAACCGTTTTCGACCTTTCACATTGTCATTTGAATGTATTTTAGTGAAATTGCTCTCGTCCTTATCAGACAGTTTTACACTTGTAGTGCGGTGTGCCTCGTCGCAGATAATGAAGTCGAACACACCATATTCGCCGTTTGTTTCGGAAAGTATCTCCTGTTGTGCCTCTGACACGGCATCAATGGACTGGTAGGTGGAAAACACTACCACCAGTCCGTCATGGCTGCGGTACTTCTTCAGTTGCGAGGCGATGGACTTCGGATTAGTAGATGCCGGCACGGCAAGGTCTACCACACTGTCATCTGCATCATCATATTTGTTTTTCTGTATCTTACGTGAAGCCTTGGAATCCGAACAGATGCAGACCGCCTTTATGGGTTTTCCCGCATCAGCTGACCATGCGTTGAGTGACTGCCCCAGCAGGGCGATGGACGGAACCATGAACAACACCAGCCCCTTGCCATTCAACAACTGTTCGGCGATAAGCAACGAGGTATAGGTTTTTCCTGTACCACAGGCCATAATGAGCTTACCACGGTCGTTTCCCTCTGTAATATAATGCGTATATGCCTTGGAGATGGCATCAAGTTGATGCTTGCGCGGTTTTTTGCCTTCTACGAGTGCAGAGTTTCCCGTAAGACCATCCAACAGCTTTTGCCAATCCACTGGGGATGAATTCAGGTCGGCCATGCCGACACGTGTCACTGGCGGTTCCTGATTACGGATGGCTTCCTCGGCATTGCTCCCCCAATGACTGGTAGTAGAAATCCATACGCGATTGGAGAAACGGGTTGTTTGAAATGTAACCTCATTTGTAAATGTGCGGCTGGAGGTGGCAAGGAACGAATCCACGGCAGGCTTGTCTATTGTGGCATCCTCGGCATAACACTTGCACTGGATGGCCCAATAGTCGCCCATTTCTGTCTTTGCCACAAGGTCTATACCTGTGTCTGTACCTCCGAAATCCTTACGTCCCGGAAACTCCTCCCATAGCCAGACTTTTTCCAACTCGTTGTAACGTGGGTCTGTCAGCAACCATGAGCGCATCAGTCGCTCGAACTTTGTACCTTTCTCCTTTTCCGTGAATGATTCGGTACGGAATTTATGCAGTATCTCCTTGAAATTCATCTCTTGATAAGAGATAAATGCAAGTAAAATCACATTTGAAAATCAGTATGTTCTGTACCTATGAGAATTTGATTGGCTCAACAGGCGGATAGTTTTAATACAATTTATGGCATTATCAACAAGTTGTTTATGCTTATTCTTCAGTATTTTGTGTACCTTTGCATCATAACTATAACTCTTATCAAGAGATTCGGCTTTTTACTAAACAATTTTCATGCCTGTCCTGTTATAAGTCTTTCAGAATAAGTCCGTTCGCCTTATCCACCACATTCGTGTCAAGCGAAGCAAGATAGATGCGTGTCGTTTCTTCTGAATCGTGCCCCATACCTTCACTAATGACTGCAAGAGGGATATTTTTGCTTTTAGCGATACTTGCCCAGGCATGTCTTGCACAGTACATACTCAACGGATGAGTCAAACCGACTAAACGAGCTATCTCTTTCAATGCAATATTTACACGAGAGATGGCATTTCTGTACTGTATCCGTTCATCGGTACATCGGGTGATTATTGGCAATAGATATTGCATGTCAGAATAACTTTCATACTTATTTACAATCTCTCCCATACACTTTTCCCATTTAACGGTGAGTTGCCGGCTAGTTTTTTTTCTCCTGTATGTCAGAATACCATTTTTCAAATCCGATTTTCTCAGATATGCCATATCAACAAATGACATTCCACGGGTGTAGAACGAAAAAAGGAACATATCCCTTGCATAATCAAGATGCGGCTTCAATGTCAGATCAAGTTCCTTGATATATTTGATGACTTTTAGAGGAACAGCACGTTTCACTGTCTTGTCAATGCCTGTATAAACATGTCTAAACGGGTACTTCTGTTCAATCAGTTCTTTTTCCACGGCACGGTTATACACGGCACGCAAAATACGCATATAAAATGAAACTGTGTTGGGACAGATTTCTTTGCTTTTCAGCCATGCCTCATATAGCATCATCATATCGCTATCAATTTCACAAAGAAGGATATCTTGTCCATAGCGAAACTTCATGAAACTGTTCAATGCCGCTGTATAAGTTTCTGATGTCCGTATTTTGTTCAATAATTCTAATTGTTTGATGATGCCCTGCATAAAATTAAAAAATGACTGTTCATCCACCCTGTTTTGAAAGGCAACTATAATATCATTCGCTGTATATGTACTTTTTCGGTTATCCAGTTGGTGGATAATCATGTCCAGCCGTTTCAGGTCCCATTCCATGCGTTCCTGCAAGGAAAGGAGCAGATTGCTTCGCTCCGAACGACCGACAAAGATACAGCTTCCGGCTTCGTTCCATTCATCCGTAAATATCCGGTAATCCGTCTTTAGCTGACGGATTACACGGTTCTGGATAATCTGATAATAGATGGTTCCTTCCTTTCCCTTTATGGTGGAAGGTCTGAATTTCACTTTCACACTGGCCATAGGCTTAATTTTTAGGTTTGTCCGTAATTGACTTGTCCTTGATGGACTTCGCCTTGCTGTTCAGTTCTCTCGCGGCCTGTTCTTTCAGCCGTGCCTGCTCGGTCAGGGTGGCCTGTCTCCGTACCGCCTCCTCGTAGGCTTCCACGTCCTCACGCATCTGCCTGATCCGTTCGGTATCCCGCTTCGGTCCAAAGAGGTTTTCAAGGTCTACAAGCTGTTCGGGAGTAGCCTCTCCTTTCATCTTGACATAACGGAACTTCAGATCATTATCAGCCTGTGCATTGTCAGTTCTCACCGAAAAATAGAGAGCCACGGACAGGGCCATGATTGCTGCGAACATCACGGAAAAACTCCCAAGGATGTACGGGGATTCCAAGCTCAGGCTGAAATGATGATTGATGTTACTTGTCTTGACGGCATTCTTTCTGATTGTATCATTGGTCTCACAAAACAGGGTTTCCACTTTCTCCTGGTTTTGCCGCTGTTCATTATGCATTTCCGACAAGACCTGTCCAAGTCTTTCCTGTGACGAGTTTTTCCTGTTCATGGAAACCAGATCGTTCTTGATGGCGGCAAGACCTTCGTACACGAGAGCCAACAATTTGCGAAATGTCTCATGGCCATTCCGGATTTCATTCAGCGCGGACTCATCCTGTGTCACTAGTGTCTCTTAATAATTGTAAAAAGACTCGTTAATTATTTGATTTACAATATTTGTTTTCAAAAAATGCTTGTCGCATATTTGAATCAGTTACCTTAGGGGCTGGGCCAAATTGCGATAGCT
>NZ_JABSOE010000048.1 GCF_013618865.1 Phocaeicola faecicola | reverse complement strand
ACCATATTGTCAAGAGGGCTTCGCACCAAACAATTACTCGTAAAGCACGCCTCTTTAGGCTACTGTTGACGGAACAACAGGTTCAGACATCATGCTGAACAATTACTTGTACGACTTCTTGTCGCACGCCGATTACAAAGATAAAAATTATATTGAAATTTTAAGACTCCCCGAAGGGCTTTTGCACGGATCCCGCCGGCCCTGGCGGATGAAATGCGCCGCAGTCAGTACAGAATTTCTTCCATACATTGGCGGCAAAAAACGAAAAACCCGGTTTTTATTTCAATATCTACGGGTAAAGTGCTATCTTCGTATGATACGAAACAGATGCTGACGGTATCTCCTTGCTACCGCGGCCGCGGGTACGGCTGTTTACGCTCAGCCGCCTGGATGTTTTCGTACGAACCATTGCATATTGAACCAGACAAAGAACCGACGATTATGGGAAGAACCATCAAACTACTGCTTTATTATTTTGCCTACCAGCTGGCATTCAACGGGGTGTTTATCTGCAGCTATATGATTTACAACCACACCACCGAAGTGCCGGGTATTTCGGACGGCCCTTATTTCAACCTGCTTTTATGGGCTTCGGTCCTGGCAACCGTGGCCATCGGCATTCATTTGCTGGCTGGCAAATATACATCGGTACACCCGGTGCGGTGGAACACTCTCCAGACGATAAAAATCGGACTTTCCTCCATCGTCCTTGTCACAGGCATGGGACTATGGACCAACTACCTGAACGAACTGGCCGACCTGCCTAATAATTTCCAGGAGATGTTCGACAAGATGATGCACCACCCGCTGGGCATCGTCTCCATCGTCATCCTGGCTCCCCTCGTAGAGGAACTTCTGTTCCGGGGAAGCATCCAGGGGCATCTGCTGCGGAAATGGAAAAATCCGGTATGGGCCATCCTCTTTTCTTCCCTCATTTTCGGTGCCGTACACGGCAATCCGGTGCAGATTCCGTTTGCCTTCGTACTGGGTACTGCCCTGGGATGGATGTATTACCGCACCGGCAGTCTGCTGCCAAGCATCCTGATGCACTTTGTCAACAACGGTACGGCGGTGTGTACCTTCCTCATTGCCGAAGATCCGCAGGCTACCCTGATTTCGACTTACGGAACAGGAGGGGCGGCCGGTATCGCGGTACTGGGAGTCGTCCTGACCGTCGTCAGCATCGGATACATTGTCCGGCAGATTCCGCAGACCCCCGTGTGGAAAGAGCCGGCTCCCATGCCGTAAGCCTACAAGCCAGCAACCTTATCACCCAAACCTTCTAATACCTGCCAATTATGAAACACTGGAGCAACTACGGACGCCCGATGGCCTTTCTTTACCTGACCATCAGTTTTATTTCCATGCTTATCATAATGGAAATCATCTGTTTTCTGACTTTCTTCCCGCTCATTGAAAGTCACGGATGGCGCACCACTGCCAGCATCATCTGGCTCTATCTGGGTACCTTTGTCTTCTACAAAGTCACCCGGAAATACACCAAATGGTGGAAAAGGCTGGAAAATAAAAAGGAAGAGTAATCGCTGCGGCGACAACACCTTGCATTTCCGCCCTCCTCTACTTTATGAAAAAGTTTCACGGCCTTGATATTCGAGTTGCAAGACTGTGAAACTCAAGTTTCCTGACAGTGCAACTGAAGTTTCACAAGCATGAAACGCTGAAACTCATGACACTGCCACAAATACCTGCACTCTTATAGCAGATAATCCATTAAATGTCCGTATCTTTGCAGCCGAATTAGATATTTGAAATAAATGAAGACATTTGAAGAACTCGGCGTTTCTGCAGAAATACGCCAGGCGATTGAAGAAATGGGGTATGAATACCCGATGCCTGTACAAGAAGAAGTGATACCGTATTTGCTGGGAAACCGCAACGATGTAGTGGCTCTGGCGCAAACCGGAACCGGAAAAACAGCCGCATTTGGTCTGCCGCTGATTCAGAAAATTGATGTAAAGAACTGTGTGCCTCAGGCACTTATTCTGTGTCCGACCCGTGAACTCTGCCTGCAGATTGCAGGTGACCTGACGGATTACTCCAAGTATATTACCAACCTTAAAATACTTCCTGTATATGGCGGCTCATCCATTGACAGCCAGATACGCAGTCTGAAAAAAGGAGTACACATTATTGTGGCTACTCCGGGACGACTGATTGACCTGATGGAGCGCAAAGTGGCTCGTCTGGAAACCATTCAGGACGTGGTAATGGACGAAGCGGATGAAATGCTGAACATGGGTTTCACCGAGAGTATCAACGCCATTCTGGAACAGGTTCCGGAAGACCGCAACACCCTGATGTTCTCGGCTACCATGAGTCCGGAAATCTCACGCATTGCACAGACTTACCTGCACAATGCCAAGGAAATTACCATCGGTACCAAGAATGAAGGAAGCAAGAACGTACACCATATTGCCTATATCGTGCATGCCAAGGACAAGTACCTGGCACTGAAGCGCGTAGTGGATTTTTATCCGCAGATTTACGGTATCATTTTCTGCCGTACCCGAAAGGAAACACAGGAAATCGCCGACAAGCTGATTCAGGACGGATACAATGCCGACTCACTGCACGGAGAACTGAGCCAGGCGCAGCGCGATCTGGTCATGCAGAAATTCCGCCAGCGCCATCTGCAACTGCTGGTAGCTACGGATGTGGCTGCACGCGGACTTGACGTAAACGACCTGACGCACGTCATCAACTATGCACTGCCCGACGATACGGAAAGTTATACTCACCGGAGCGGACGTACGGGACGTGCCGGAAAGACGGGTATTTCGATTGCCATCATGAACCTGCGCGAAAAGAGCAAAATGAAGGAAATCGAACGCATCATCAAAAAGAAGTTTGAAATAGGCATCCTCCCCAGCGGACAGGCCATCTGTGAACAGCAGTTGATTAAAGTCATCGATGACATCGAAAAGGTGAAGGTGGACGAAGAGGAAATCGAGGCTTTCCTTCCGAACATCTACCGCAAACTGGAATGGCTGAGCAAAGAGGACCTGATCAAGAGAGTGGTATCAATGGAGTTCAACCGCTTCCTGAACTACTACAAGAATGCACCTGAGATTGAACAGCCTAAGTCGAACGATAAGAAGGGAGAAGCCAAGGAACGGAAAGACCGGGGAACCGACCGTGAGAAAACGGCCCGGAAGGCAGAGAAGGGTTATACCCGTCTGTTCCTCAATCTGGGAAAAACGGACGGTTTCTATGCCAACCAGATCATCGAACTGGTGAACCGCAACCTGAAAAAAGAGCATATCCAGATTGGCCGGATCGACCTGATGCAGAATTTCTCTTTCTTCGAAATCATTGAAAGTCAGGCACCGATGGTAATCAAGGCCTTGAACAAGGTGGTACTGAACGGTGGCAGAAAAGTGATTGTGGAAGTGGCAGGAGAAAACAACGGCAAGAGCGACAAGAGCGGAAAGAAGCGCAGCCGGAAAGAAAATGCCGCAGAAGGTAAAAATACCTCCAAGGAAAAGAAAGAGAAGAAAGAAGCAGCCGGAAAGAAGGAAAAACCCAGTCGGGAAGAACGCGGATATACAGCCGCACGCGGCCCGAAACGGAAAGACGACTGGAAGCAGTTCTTCCAGCACGATGACGACAAGGATTTCCGTCGCATGGAACCGGATTTCATGGAGGAAGGCTGGGCGAAGCGTAAAAAACGCAAGAAATAATGACCTGTAATAACAATAACCGTATCGGCTGATACAAAATAATCGGGTAATTCCGGCACAAAGCTGGAATTACCCGATATTTTTGTTAACCCAATTTTTTTATATCATGCTTATTCAGCGAATGCGTTTGTAGCCATAGACTGCCAAATCTCCCAATTCTTCCTCAATGCGGAGCAACTGGTTATATTTGGCCATACGGTCGGAACGGCTCAGTGAACCGGTCTTGATCTGACCGCTATTGGTAGCTACGGCAATGTCTGCAATCGTAGCATCTTCCGTCTCACCCGAACGGTGTGAAGTCACCGTAGTATATCCGTGACGGTGAGCCATTTCGATGGCATCCAGTGTCTCGCTCAGCGAACCGATCTGGTTGACCTTGATCAGAATCGAGTTGGCGCAACCGGTAGCGATACCCTTCGACAGGAAGTCGACGTTTGTTACAAAGAGGTCGTCTCCCACCAGCTGGCAACGGTCGCCGATACGTTCCGTCAACTGCTTCCAGCCTTCCCAGTCGTTTTCACTCATACCGTCCTCGATAGAGTCGATCGGATATTTCGCAATCAGTTCTTCCAGATAAGCCACCTGTTCGGCAGAAGTACGTTTCTTTCCGTGCTCTCCTTCGAAGATGGTATAATCGTATACTCCGTCTTTATAGAACTCAGAAGAAGCACAGTCCATGCCAATCATCACATCCTTACCCGGTTCATAACCAGCTGCCTTAATGGCTGCCAGTATCGATTCCAGGGCATCCTCCGTACCGTTCAGTGCCGGAGCAAAGCCTCCCTCATCTCCTACCGCAGTACTCAATCCACGGTCGTGAAGCACCTTCTTCAAGGCGTGGAACACTTCCACTCCCATGCGCAGTCCCTCACGGAAAGAAGAAGCACCGACCGGACGGATCATAAATTCCTGAAAGGCAATCGGGGCATCGCTGTGTGATCCTCCATTGATGATGTTCATCATCGGAACCGGCATTACAAACGTGTTGGCACCTCCGATGTAACGGTAAAGCGGAATGTTCAGGTAATTGGCAGCCGCTCTGGCAACCGCCAGTGACACACCCAGAATCGCATTGGCACCCAGGTTCGACTTGGTTTTGGTTCCGTCGAGTTCCAGCATCTTGTGGTCGATGGCACGCTGTTCAAGTACCGACCACCCTTCCAGTGCCGGTGCAATCACCTTGTTCACGTTATCCACCGCTTTCAACACCCCTTTTCCACCGTAACGCTTCGGATCCTTATCCCGCAGTTCCAGTGCCTCATTTTCTCCGGTAGAAGCTCCGGAAGGTACCGAGGCACGACCCATTACGCCCGACTCCAGTCTGACTTCCACTTCCACGGTAGGATTTCCACGTGAATCCAATATTTCCCGACCTATAATAGCTTTAATTTTCATTGTACTAACTGTTTAAATTGATGATTTGTTTTTTCCTTACAAAGTTGCCAAGTTCTGAAACACAATGCAATACCTTAAAATAGGTATTTTCATCCCCTTTCAGATGAGAAAAAAGGCAAGGAAACTTTTCAATCCCTGTGCGACCGACAAAGCTTCCCTGCCATATTATCTACTTCTCAGAACAGTTTGGAATACTACATTAATAGTTGTTCTTCTTTACTTCAAAATAAGCCTGTGGATGCAAGCAAGCCGGACAGATTTCAGGAGCTGCAGTACCTACATACAAGTAACCGCAGTTACGGCACTGCCATACAGTTTCCACATCCTTCATAAATACCTTTCCTTCTTCGATGTTCTTTGCCAAAGCCAGGTATCTTTCTTCGTGACCCTTTTCTGCTACGGCAATTTCGCGGTACATCTTAGCGATAGCCGGGAAACCTTCTTCGTCGGCAATGTCAGCAAACTTCGGATAATCCAAAGACCACTCTTCGTTTTCACCGGCAGCCGCAGCCTTCAGGTTTTCGAAAGTAGTACCGATTACACCAGCCGGGTAGCTTGCAGTAATTTCTACCATACCGCCTTCCAGCCATTTGAACATACGTTTTGCATGTTCTTTTTCCTGGTCAGCTGTTTCTGTAAAGATTGCTGAAATCTGTTCAAAACCTTCTTTCTTTGCTACACTTGCAAAGTAAGTATATCTCATTCTGGCCTGTGATTCACCTGCAAATGAAATCGCCAAATTCTTCTCAGTTCTTGTTCCTTTAATGCTTTTTTCCATAATCGTAGTTATTTAGTTGGTTAATAATTCTTCGTTTTTAATTTGATATTGCAAAGGTAGTATTTTTTTTCAAATTTGTAATGATTACAATTTACTTTTAGGATATATTAATATTTTAAATTCCCTTTATATAAATATAACCTTATAATATAAAGAATGTTCGAATTATTATATACTTTTGCACTTCTTTTTGTAATTTATAACATTTACAACATAATATGAAAGCATTTGAATTCAAACCGAAATTATTCGACACGCTGAAACATTACAGCAAGGCCGATTTCATGACCGACCTGATGGCAGGTATCATTGTAGGTATTGTGGCACTTCCTTTAGCCATTGCCTTCGGTATCGCCTCCGGAGTAAGTCCTGAAAAAGGTATTATCACAGCCATTATCGCCGGATTTATCATTTCGTTCCTGGGGGGCAGCAAGGTACAGATCGGAGGACCGACCGGAGCCTTTATCGTCATTATTTATGGTATCATTCAGGAATACGGCCTCGAAGGACTGATGATTGCCACCATGATGGCAGGGGTACTGCTCATCTTACTGGGCGTTTTCAAACTGGGTACCGTCATCAAGTTTATTCCCTACCCGATTATCGTGGGATTTACGAGCGGTATCGCCGTAACCATCTTTACCACTCAGATTGCCGACATTTTCGGTCTGCAGTTTGGCGATGAAAAGATTCCGGGAGACTTTATCGGCAAATGGATCTTGTACTTCCATCATTTCGATACGGTAAACTGGTGGAACGTGATAGTGAGCGTTGTCAGTGTATTTATCATTGCCATTACTCCTAAATTCTCGAAGAAGGTTCCCGGTTCACTGGTAGCCATCATCCTGGTGACGGTAGGTGTGTATTTCCTGAAAATGTACGGGGGCATCACTTGCATTGACACAATCGGTGACCGCTTCAGCATCCAGGCCCAGTTGCCGGAAGCAGCCGTACCTCAACTCGACTGGGAGGCTGTGAAAAACCTGTTCCCGGTAGCCATTACCATTGCCGTACTGGGCGCCATCGAATCGCTGCTGTCTGCAGCCGTAGCCGACGGTGTCATCGGCGACCGCCACGACTCCAATACGGAACTGATTGCACAGGGTATCGCCAATCTGGCCACTCCGCTGTTCGGAGGTATTCCGGCTACCGGAGCCATTGCCCGTACGATGACAAACATCAACAACGGAGGACGTTCTCCGATTGCAGGTATCGTACATGCAGTGGTCCTGCTGTTGATTTTGCTGTTCTTGATGCCGCTGGCACAGTATATCCCTATGGCCTGTCTGGCAGGTGTACTGGTCATTGTATCGTATAACATGAGTGGATGGAGGGTGTTCAAAGGTCTGTTGAAAAACCCGAAATCAGACGTAACGGTACTGCTGATTACTTTCTTCCTGACAGTGATTTTCGACTTGACTGTTGCCATCGAAGTGGGACTGGTCATCGCGTGCGTACTCTTCATGAAACGTGTGATGGAAACGACTGAAATCTCTGTCATCACCGACGAGATAGACCCTAACAAGGAATCGGATCTGGAAGTACACGAAGAACATCTGATCATTCCGCAGGGAGTGGAAGTATATGAAATCAACGGTCCTTATTTCTTCGGTATCGCTACCAAATTCGAAGAAATCATGGCCCGCCTGGGCGACCGTCCGCAAATCCGTATCATCCGTATGAGAAAGGTGCCTTTCATCGACTCAACCGGTATTCACAACCTTACTACCTTGTGTAAGATGTCGCAAAAAGAGAATATCAACATCATTCTCTCCGGAGTAAACGAAAAAGTACATGCCGTACTTGAGAAGTCAGGTTTCTACGAATTGCTGGGAAAAGAAAACATCTGCAGCAACATCAATGAGGCCCTGGAAGTGGCAAGACGTGAAATAGAACAGACAAATATACTGAAAAAGTAATATTTCCATCCAAAAGAAAAGCGTTTCCCTGTCTTCATGTACAAATGAACAGGGAAACGCTTTTTGTTAAAGCAAATTTCAAGTCTTCTGTTTTTATTAAAACATGTTATAAAACACCTGTTTTTTCTTGTTTTATTTGCAGAATACTCAGAAGTCCGTATCTTTGCACTGTGTTTTTCATAGTATTAGATTTAAGGTTAACAAAGGTTGGAGTACAGCGGTACTCCTTTTTTTATGCCCTTATGTCTCGTCAATACGATGCAGTAGCCGAAATGCCTTCCTTTTTCAACAAATCCACAATGCGGTCGAGCTCTTCATGAGTGGCTTTTTTCAGCGACTGGTCGGGAGTTTCCCTGTCAATGGTATAAATCATCACCTGCCGGGGAGCAATCTCTTTCACTACCTTTATCCAGGGCAACACAAAACGGTCGGAAGTATTGTCTACCTCCTCTCCTTCATCGGTATATCCCTTCATGAACATGGTCTGAATGATCAGCTGTCCCTGAAACGCTTTCATCCGCTCAATAATTGCCTGTAAATCATACTGTCCGTTCGGACGGTCTACCCGCCGGATGTATTCCATATCCACGGTATCCAGTTTCAGGATGTTATTATCCACCCTTTTCAACGCCTCGAACACTTCGGGCCGGTGAATAAAAGTTGAATTACTCAATACACTCACCTTCGCATCCGGGAAATAACGGTCGCGCAGAGCCAGGGTATCCGATATGATTCCACCGAAATCAGGATGAGCCGTCGGTTCCCCATTACCGGCAAAGGTCAATACATCAGGAGCCACCCCTTCCTCCTTCATGCGCTGCAGACGGGCCTCCAGTGCCTCACGCACGGCCTCACGGGTGGGCAGTTTCTGAGTCGGACGATGATCTTTATTGTATCCGCATTCACAGTAGATGCAGTCGAATGAACAGAATTTTCCGTCACCGGGAAGTAAGTTGATTCCCAATGATATCCCCAGACGACGGCTGTGAATGGGGCCAAAAATAGGAGAAGGATAAATAACTGTAGCCATAGTTTTCAATCTTCAATCACGTGTTTAAATTACATACATAGCGAACAAGGAGAGCAATAACCTGATCGAACGGGCCGTTGCTCAAGCCATATCCTATATTCACATACAATGCAAATATAGCGAAAAACCCATCCAACGTATACGATTCTCCGCTACTACCATTTCAGTTTTAACAGAAATTGAAGGTCGGCCTTGTCATTCCCCTGAATAGCTTCCAGTCCCGTACCGATCCGGTTCCTGTCCCTGTAATGCGTCCATCCCCATTTACCTTGAAACACCAGACATTTCTTATAAGCATAACGCAGGTTCAAGGCAAGCCGGTATCCTCTGCCGGAGAAAGAAGGCATCGAAAAGACATAGAGGAGACCCGGTTCATACATATAGACCCGTGCATCAAAACTGCTTGTGGAAAAATAGGCCCCACTCCCATCCAGCTGCCACTGTTTTCCTTGCCATCTTACTCCACCGTTAATCAGCCACCCGTCGGCCGGACGATTGCCTCCATACGAGGTATGCACATACTCTCCCTTCGATTTCAACAGCCAGTGTGAATGAAGTGCATAATGGGTTTGAAACTGGATGCGGTGGCGGATATGAGGCATCACATACTTTTCCTGAGACGGTAAAAGCAGATTCTTAGGCTTGTTTTTACACGTATACTTTATTAACATCATCAGTGAATTGTCCGGTGAATAACTTATCCGGCATCCTCCCTCCATTCCCGAGGTATGATCTTTATCCACCTGAAATTTACGATAGAAAAAATGAAAGAAATCCATGTATCCCAATAGTCGGATATTCTTAATCACACTGGTTTCCAATCCAATATACGAACCAATCTCGTTTTGAAGCTGACTGTGCTCTCCAAAAGCATTTCCGTAGATGGACTGATATTTCTTATCATAAAACCGGTTAATAAACAGCCAGGAAGTATGAACAGACGGTGAATAAGTCAGTTGACCGAGGGTAGCAACCCTCCCCTTCTTGTCGACAGCGGTTTCTCCGGAAAACGCAAAGCGTCCGAAGAAATATTTGTAATAAATACCTGCATTGTAAAAGCGGTCTCCCCGCGGATAATAGCGGTTATAAGGACGGAAAGAAGGATTTAACACCTTATTGAAAACATTATAAACAACTGTTATTCCAGTTTTCAACCGGGGAGTATTAAAATATAAATTACTTGAAATCATATTATTAGTTACTGAATTACGCTTTTCTTCCTCTTTTTTCAAACGATGAAATCCATCGGTTTTCAACGAGGTTATAAACGAGTTTTCCACACTTGCATCGAGGCGGTTGAACGCATACATGACCGACCATTCCCACCTTTCTCCTAACCGAAGCGTGGTCGCCATTCCCCTAAAATAACCGTACTCCGACAGGGAGGAATATCTGGAAATTCCCCTACCCAAACGACTCATAGCCAAAGGACTATCAAGTTTACCCATAGTGAAATTCCCCTGGTTCATCACCAGTCCGTAACCGAAACAGGCCCGATAATCTCCTAATGCAAGCGCTTTGATCCGACCGATATCCTGCAGAAACAGAAAAGCAGAATAGAAATCATATCCTTTCCGGTTGTGTTTGGAGAAAAAAGGTTCTCCGGCATCTTTTTCCGCAGTCACTCCGACGAACCCTTTTTTCTGATATTCCATCCGATACCGGAAATTATGATAAAGCGGACTGCCCTCGTATTTTTTATTGGGATGATCAGCCAGGTATTCCGCTGAATAAGAAGCATAACCCGCCTTCCGGTTCAAAGGGATATCCACCCTTGTCAACAGTTCCTGTTTATTATATTTCAAAAAGTGTTTAAAAGAGAAACGATAATCAGATTTTCCGGACGGACCGATATAAATAAAGTCGCGCAAGAATCGGTTGGTCTGCCAGTCCATTCCCTCCACTCCCCATAATTCGTTCAGACTGAGCAACGGACCGTACTTGTATACGTAATACAGGATGTGTTCAATCAGGGAATCGGAAAGAAAAGGCAGCTGCTCCAGCTCTTCTTTGGTAATGGTGTTGATATTGAAAGGATGGGCTGCCAGTTCACTCAAGCGTTCGTATTCTTCTTCCTGAAACGCCGGACCGCCTTCGTCGGCATTGCCTTCGCTCCATTCCAGCCACGAAGACTGAGCAGATACAGATACAAAACTATAACTCACTGTAACACAAATAAAAGCAAACTTTATCAACCACATATCCAACAGTTATTAACAGCCTATATACGTTAAATTTTGGTATAAGAGGACAGGGAATTTATTATTATCATTATTTTTGCGTGCGATGAGACACGGTATATACATAGTGCTATTCTGGCTGGTCACCTTATCGGTACAGGCGCAGCATACATCTCCCCCATCCACAAACGGCTATATGGTTCCTGTTTGTGTGTATCAAGGAGATACTATACCTAGTATAACGCTGAAAAACATATATATATACCCCAAATTGCGTTTTAAAAACAAGCGCCAGGAAAAATATTACTACAAGCTGGTCAGAGACGTGAAGAAGACATTGCCTCTGGCAAAGGAAATCAAACAGATCGTCATCGAGACGTATGAGTTTCTGGAGACATTACCCGATGAGAAATCCAAAAACCGGCATATCAAACTGGTGGAAAAAGGATTGAAGGAACAGTATACGCCTAAAATGAAGAAACTGACGTTTTCACAAGGCAAACTATTGATAAAACTGGTCAACCGCGAGTGCAACCAGTCGTCTTATCAACTGGTAAAGGCTTTTATGGGACCTTTTAAGGCAGGCTTCTATCAGACGTTTGCCGCAGTATTCGGTGCCAGTCTCAAGAAAGAATACCAACCGGAGGATGAAGATAAAATGGTGGAAAGAATTATCATACTGGTCGAAAACGGACAGTTATAATCCGATTTATCAATTGCAATTATATGGTTACCAATAAATTAACAACATATCAATAAGTTATCAACAAGTATTTTCCACTAATAAAAACAGTCGGCTGAAGCACGTCACCACGCAACTTCAGCCGACTGAATGTACCAGATTATTTTTCTGTTTAATTCTTTTTCAACCGAATCAGTTTATTGGCAAATTCCCACAACATGATGCCTGCCGTTACCGATACATTCAAAGAGTGCTTGGTACCGTACTGAGGTATTTCAATGCATCCGTCGCACATGTTTACGACTTCCTGCTGTACGCCTTTTACCTCATTTCCCAAGACGATGGCATACTTCTTATCCTTCTCCAGGGTCAGTTCATCCAACAGGGTACTGCCCTCGCACTGTTCAATTGACAGCACAGTATATCCTTGATTCTTAAGGTCTTCTACAGCCTCCTGAGTCTTTTTAAAATATTTCCAGTCGACAGAATATTCCGCTCCAAGCGCCGTTTTATGCATCTCCGGATGCGGAGGGGTAGCCGTAATGCCGCACAGATAAATGGCATTTACCAAAAACGCATCTGAGGTACGGAACACCGCACCGATATTGTGCAGACTGCGCACTTCATCCAATACCACTACCAATGGAAGTTTTTCAGCTTCTTTGAATTCTTCCACCGTCAGACGATTCATTTCCACTATTTTCAACTTTCTTAATTCCGACATAGCCATCTGCTCCTTTATAAATTCCGTACAAAGATAAAAACTATCTTCATAACCTTGTTGAAAAGCGTTGAAAAGGTGTAAAAAACATACGCATATCAATTTAAAAATATTTCTTGCATTATTGAATGCAATGTATTATAGCAGATTGAGAATCAACAATCCAAAAAAGTTAGCCAAAAGTTTCACGATCAGTTTAAACATATTTTTTCAGCGAAATTAGCTAGTTTATAGTCGGAAAGTTTTTAACTTTGTCATCAATCAACAATTTGTTAATAGATAAATAAAACATAAGAAAATCAGCCAGTAAACATGTTAATGAGAATTTGATATCCGGATACTTTACACTAATAACTTCAAAAGCAAAACCGGACAGCTATTTTTACTAACATTATTAACCGGCTATTATTACTATCATACTTTTCTTTTAAAAAGAAGAAAAAATATATTATTAATAGTATGAATAAAGAAAATTGGTTGAAAAGGGGATATGTAGATGAACCCGTAGCACAAGGTCTGGACCTGAAGGCTGAGATTAGAAAACTTTGTAAGGAAAAACACGCTGTCATCCTGGGGCACTACTACCAGTCGGACGAAATTCAGGAAATAGCGGATTTCATCGGAGACAGTCTGGCGCTTGCACAATGGGCTGCGAAGACAGATGCGGAAATTATCGTGATGTGCGGAGTTCATTTTATGGGAGAAACTGCCAAAATTCTGTGCCCGGACAAAAAAGTGCTGATTCCGGACCTGAATGCGGGATGCTCACTGGCTGACAGTTGCCCGGCCGAAGCCTTCGCTCAATTTGTGAAAGACCATCCGGGATATACGGTCATTTCTTATGTGAATACCAGTGCGGCGGTAAAAGCCGTTACGGATGTAGTGGTGACTTCTACCAATGCCAAGCAGATTGTGGAAAGTTTTCCGGCTGATGAAAAGATTATCTTCGGACCGGACCGTAATCTGGGAAGCTATATAAATTCGATTACAGGGCGTAATATGCTGCTTTGGAACGGTGCCTGCCACGTCCATGAGAAATTCTCTGTAGAAAAAATCATTGAACTGAAAAAGCAATATCCGGAAGCGGCTGTACTGGTGCATCCGGAGTGCAAGGGAACTGTTGCCAAGCTGGCAGACAAAATCGGTTCTACTGCCGGTCTGCTGAAGTTTGCCATGGCAAGCGAACTGAAAGATTTTATCGTAGCTACGGAAAGCGGTATTTTGTATGAGATGAGAAAGAAGTGTCCGGAAAAGAATTTCATTCCGGTACCTCCCGAAGACGGGGCTTCTGCCTGCAACGAATGCAATTACATGCGTATGAATACACTGGAAAAACTGTATCTGACACTGAAACACGAATGGCCGGAAGTAAAGGTCGATGAGGAAGTGGCAAAGAAGGCCATCCGTCCGATTCGCAATATGCTTGAGATTTCTGAAAAACTGGGTCTCTGATATCGGAAATAATCATATTGAAATTACATTGAAACAACAGGGAAGAAGGAGAGGCGGAGTTTCGTTTCTCCTTTTTCCCTGTTGTATTTTTATACATAGGCTGAGTTAATAAAGTATAATTAATGAGTTTTCCTTTGTTTGGGTATGATTTTATATCTTATTGATAATCATGGGACTAAAATCACATTTTAACGGTTTATCCACATAGGTTCACTACTTGTTAACAAGTATGTCCTGCAGTATTCCGCCTTTCCGGAGATTTTATAAATGGAATTCCGAAAGTGAGTCGACTTAAAATAAATCAATTAGTAAAAACTTAATTTTTAAATTTATGAAGCTTTTTGATATGAAAAAGTCAAGGACCTTTTTGACCGTTTTAGTGATGACTTTAGGATTGGCTGCTTGTGATAATAACGATGAAAATTCATCGGTAATTCCACCTGCGCAAATTACGACCGATGTGGTTTTCGGTGATTATGCAGGACAGATGTTCACTTCTTTGGTGGAAAAAGAGGAGGGAACTGCAGGTACCGAGGTTTCAGCTGCAGTGAATAATGATACAATTGCTTTCGACAGTATTCCGGTTAAAGATATTATCCTTTCTGTCGTTAACGACGAGGAAACTGCCAACCAGATTGTAGAGGCAATTGGGGCCGTTGCCTATAAGATAGGGTACACTCCGAGTCTTACGGAGGCCAAAGACAGCGTGCTTCTTGCACTTGATCCGAAACCGTTGGAACTGACTTTCAGTTTGCCGTCGGAAGGAGAGGAGGCACAGCAGTTTGCCGTAAAAGTACAGATCAGTGCTGTGGAAAGCGGCAATGCTTACGAAGTCGAATCTGCCGGTTTGAAGTTTCATTTTGTGGCAGAGGAGGTACTGCTGAATGAACAACCGGTAGCAGAGTTTAAACCGATGTTGTTTGATTTTGAAATGAAACAGCAGTAGACTCTCATCCGCAGAAAGTGAGAAACTGTCATCGGTATTTGCATCTCGGCCGATGCGGTTGAAAACGCTTTTGTGAAAAAGAACTTATGGTATCAATCAACTGTTTACTTCTTATATAAAATTACTTGTCAAAAGATATGAACAGATGGAATGTGGTGACATATTCCATCTGTTTTTTGTTAATACAGATTTATAAATGACGATAACCTCTTAAAACATGTTATAAAACACCTGTTTTTTCTTGTTTTATTTGCAGAATACTCAGAAGTCCGTATCTTTGCACTGTGTTTTTCATAGTATTAGATTTAAGGTTAACAAAGGTTGGAGTACAGCGGTACTCCTTTTTTTATGTCCATACCTCTGGAAAGAGGGTATCTCTCTTTCTTTTTCACTGATATTTTTTGAATTTGAACAGGCTGATCCGCCCAATTCACACTGCCTTGTTTATAATATAATAAGGTGTTCGATACGGTTGAGTCGGGTTCCTGACAAGTACACTTAATAGGATCCGGATACAGGATAGTCATGCTATCGCATCATGACAGGATCAGAGTGGAAATTCGGACAAGGATTTATTCAGATTTAGTATGTATAAGATAAAAAAAGAACGCCCCAAGAGATATTCTTAGGGCGTTTTTTGTCCGTTGGACTACCAGGATTCGAACCTGGACAAACAGAACCAAAACCTGTTGTGCTACCATTACACCATAGTCCAAACTTCTTGGCGCTTTCCTCAGAAAGCGTTGCAAAGATAGAAAAATGTACGGATATACTCCAAATAAATTTATACTTTTTTTCGCTTCTCTCCATAATATGTATCTTTGCAAGATGAAGAAACATAACAGAAAAATATATATGAAGAAACTATTATTGTCTATTGCTTTAGGAGCAGGAGTTTCTGCCTTGCAGGCAGTCACTCCGTTGTGGATGCGCGATGTGCGCATATCTCCTGACGGGCAGGAAATTGTGTTCTGCTACAGGGGGGATATTTATAAGGTGAGTGCCGAAGGAGGCAAGGCCGTGCAGCTGACTACACAGGATTCATATGAATCTAGTCCGGTATGGTCGCCCGACGGTAAACAGATTGCTTTTGCCAGCAACCGTTACGGAACCTCCGACTTGTTTATCATGAATGCAGATGGGGGAGAAGCAAAGCGTCTGACCTGCCGTTCGGTTTCGGAAGTTCCTTCTGCTTTTACACCTGATGGAAAATATGTACTGTTCTCTGCGGCTATTCAGGACCCTGCGGAAAGTGCATTGAATCCGGTAGGAGCACTGACAGAACTGTATCGGGTACCGGTTACCGGGGGACGTACGGAACAGGTACTGGGTACACCTGCCGAAATGGTGAGTTTCTCTAAGAAAGGCGACTTTTTCCTGTATCAGGACCGTAAGGGTTTTGAAGATGAATGGCGCAAGCATCATACTTCTTCCATCACCCGTGATGTATGGAAATACGATGTCGCTACAGGCAAGCATACCAACCTGACACAGCGTGCCGGTGAGGACCGGAATCCGGTACTGACTCCAGACGGAACGCAGGTTTATTTCCTGAGTGAACGCAACAAGGGTTCTTTCAATGTATATCGTTTTGCGCTCAATGCTCCGGAAAAGGTGGAGAAGGTGACTTCTTTCAAGACACATCCGGTGCGTTTCCTTTCTATGGGAGCCGACAACAAACTATGTTATACTTATAATGGAGAAATCTATACGCAAAAGGCAGGTGGAAAACCGGTGAAGGTAGCCATCGATCTG
Source organism: Phocaeicola faecicola (assembly GCF_013618865.1). GTDB lineage: Bacteria > Bacteroidota > Bacteroidia > Bacteroidales > Bacteroidaceae > Phocaeicola > Phocaeicola faecicola. Next base: position 19,784 of record NZ_JABSOE010000048.1, on the reverse strand, counting down.
GTACGCGATGATGAGAATATTCCGGCCACTTTCACCTTTACCCGTGGGGCTACGGAGGCCGTTCCTTCTCCGGACGGAAAGCAGGTGGCTTTCGTTGTACGTGGAGAGGTGTTCGTTACTTCTGTAGAGTATGGTACTACCAAGCAGATTACGCATACTCCGCAGGCTGAATCGGGACTTACGTTCGGTGCCGACAACCGTACATTGGTATATGCCAGTGAGAGAGACGGTAATTACGGACTTTACATGGCCAAGATTGTACGTGACGAAGATTTGAACTTCCCGAATGCTACGTTGATTGAAGAAAAACCGTTATTGGCTTCGAAGGACGTAGACCGGGCTTATCCTCAGTTCTCTCCCGACGGTAAAGAAATTGCCTTTATCGAAGGACGGAATAAACTGATGGTGTATAACTGTGAGAGCAAAAAGGTGCGTCAGGTAACCGACGGTTCTACCTGGTATACCATGGCAGGAGGCTTTGATTATTCATGGTCGCCCGACGGTAAATGGTTTACACTGACCTTCATCGGCAACCGTCACGATCCGTATTCTGATATCGGTCTGGTAAGTGCCGACGGTAAAGGGGAAATCATTAACCTGACCAACAGCGGTTATGCCAGCGGTTCTCCTCGTTGGGCCATGGATGGAAATGCCATTCTGTTTACGACTGAGCGTTACGGTATGCGCAACCATGCTTCATGGGGATCACTGGACGATGTGATGATGGTGTTCTTGAATCAGAATGCTTACGATAAGTTCCGCCTGAGCAAGGAAGACTATGAGTTGCAGAAAGAACTGGAGAAGGAACAGGCAAAGGCTGCTGAAAAGGAAAAAGCGAAAGAAGATAAGAAAGACAAGAAAGGAGATAAGAAGAAAGACGATAAAAAGGACGATAAAGACAAGAAGGAAAAACTGATTACCGTCGAACTGGAAGGTATCGAAGACCGTATTGTCCGTCTGACTCCGAATTCATCCAACATTGCTTCGGCCATTGTAACGGAAAATGGGGAGACACTTTATTATCTGTCGGCTTTCGAAGGTGGTTTCGATATGTGGAAGATGGATCTCCGCAAGCACGATACCAAACTGTTGCATAAGATGAATTCCGGATGGGCCGGTATGGAAGCAGATGCTGACGGCAAGAATATCTTTATCCTGGGTGGAGGAAACTTGCAGAAAATGGATGCGGGTTCCGGAGCCTTGAAACCGATTTCGTACAGAGCGGAAGTGAAGATGGATCTGGCTGCCGAACGCGAATATATGCTTCAGCATGTGTACCGTGAAGAAAAAATGCGTTTCTATGAGGTGAACATGCATGGGGTAGACTGGGAAGGCATGGTAGCCAACTATCGCCGTTTCCTGCCGCATATCAACAACAATTATGACTTTGCGGAACTGTTGAGTGAGTTGCTGGGAGAATTGAACGTATCTCATACAGGAGGACGTTATTCGGCTCCGTCACGCGGAGAGGCCACTGCCAATCTGGGTCTGTTGTTCGACTGGAAATACGATGGAGACGGACTGAAGGTAGCTGAAGTAGTTGAAAAAGGTCCTTTCTACCGTAAGAACAGCAAGGTAGAAGCAGGAACCATTATTGAGAAGATTGATGGAGAAACGCTTCGCAAGAACGTGGATTATGTGTCTCTGCTGAATGGAAAGACCGGAAAGAAAGTATTGGTTTCTTTCTATAATCCGCAGACAAAAGCCCGTTGGGAAGAGGTGGTTAAACCGGTCAGCAACGGAGCTTTCAGCGACTTGCTTTACCAGCGTTGGGTAAAACAGCGTGCGGAAGATGTGCGCCGCTGGTCGAACGGCCGTTTGGGATATGTACATATCGAATCTATGGATGACGGAAGTTTCCGTACCGTATATTCAGACATCTTAGGTAAATACAATAACTGTGAAGGTATTGTAATCGATACCCGCTTTAATGGAGGTGGACGTCTGCACGAAGATATCGAGGTATTGTTCAGTGGAGAGAAATACTTTACTCAGGTGGTTCGCGGACGGGAAGCCTGTGATATGCCGAGCCGCCGCTGGAACAAGCCTTCTATCATGGTACAGTGTGAAGCCAACTATTCGAATGCGCACGGTACTCCGTGGGTGTACCGTCACCGTAACTTGGGCAAGCTGGTAGGAGCTCCTGTTCCGGGCACCATGACCAGTGTCAACTGGGTACGCATGCAGGATCCTAGCATGGTATTTGGTATTCCGGTAGTCGGTTATCGTTTGCCGGATGGAAGTTATCTGGAAAATACACAGCTGGAACCGGATATCCTGATTCTGAATTCACCGGAAACTGTGGTGAAAGGAGAAGATACTCAGTTGAAAACCGCTGTGGAAGAATTGTTGAAAGAATTGGATAATAAATAATAATCCGGTTGAAATAGTAAAATGGAGAAATCCCGTCTGTGCGACTGGGGTTTCTCCATTTTTTTATGCGGGAGGATGAAGTCATCTCCTGCTATCGTAAATTCTTTAGTTGCAGAATCGCTCTTCGTTTTCTGCCGCCAGTTTCTTGATTCCGTTCTGGAATGCAATAAAGCCACCTCCCAGTACACGGTTGCCGTCATAGAATACCGCCGACTGGCCCGGGGTAATGGCAGAAGCTTCGGTTGCAAATTTTACCAGCAGTTTCTGGTTTTCCAGCAGAATGGCCTGGCAGGGGATAGGCTGGCTGCGGTAACGGATACGCACCGATAGATTGCTACAAGTCAGCAATTCATTCATATCCGCCACATTGATATCTTCTACCAGCATGTGCGTAGCTTTCAGCTGGTCGGCATCTCCCAGCATGACTGTATTTTTTGCAGGATTGATTTTCAGTACATAAGCCGGTTTTCCCAGGGCAATTTCCAGCCCCTTCCGTTGCCCGATGGTATAATAGGCAAAGCCTTTATGCTGTCCCAGTTTCAGTCCCTTGCTGTCTACAAACCATCCGGCACCAATTTTTTCATCGATGTCCGTACAGTGTTCGCGTAGAAACTCCCGGTAATCCTTGTCGATAAAACAGATTTCCATACTTTCTCCGCCGCGTGCCTTGGCCTCAAACCCTTTGGCAGCAAGGTATTCCCGGACAGCCGCTTTGGTCATTCCGCCCAGAGGGAACATCATGCGGCGTAAAATCTCCTGAGGAAGTTTCCAGAGAAAATACGACTGGTCTTTGGTCGGGTCGTCACCGGTGATGATGTAGCGGTAGCCGTTCCGGTCTTCCAGCTGGCAGTAGTGTCCGGTAGCTATCCAGGCACATTGGGTCCGGTCGGCCCACTCACAGAGAATGCGTTCCTTGAAAAGCGGGTTACACATCACACACGGATTGGGAGTGCGCCCGTGCATGTATTCATCGATAAAGTATTGTACGATGACCTTGCGGAATTCCTTGCGGACATCGGCTACATGATGCTCGATGCCCAGCCGGCTGGCCAGTGCCTGTGCTTCCAGTACCTCATCGGGCTGCGTCTGACCGGGGGTACTGAAATGAGACGGAACATCCCAGGTACGCATGGTAACTCCTACCACTTCATACCCCTGTTCCTGAAGCATAATGCAGGTGGCCGAACTGTCTATTCCTCCGCTCATGCCTACCAGTACTCTTTTTTCTTTTTCTTTCATATAATATAATAATGTGTATCGTAAAATGAAAAAGGCTGTTTAGAAAAATACTTCAGGTTCGCGCCGGGCACTGAATTTTTCAAACAGGATGGCCGTGAAAGGAGTATGATATTCGCGGGCTTCGTTCGGACAGACCTTTACACAGGCACAACAGCGGATGCAGCGGGAATTGTCGGTGACCACCCGGCTGCCGTCGTCACTGAGGCTCAGGGCATGGGTAGGGCAGACCTCAATACATTCTCCGCAGGCAAAACAGCGCTCGTTGCATTCCGGATAAATGGGAGAGGGGTTCGGCTGTACGGTTTTATATGGGAAATTTCCTTTAATGAAAAAAGGCTCCAGCGAATCCCGTCCGGTTAATTTCTGCAGACTGTCCTTGCCAAACTGAATGGCACGTTGAAGGTCGGAACTGTCCGGACGTCCGGCTGCCACAGGCATGTCGGAAGTGCTGTAACTGTGTTCCCCGATAAAGGCACCGGCCGAAAGAGGAGTGAATCCGAGGGAAGCGGCCGTATCCTTCAGTTCCAGCAGGGCATCTTCATAGTCCCGGTTTCCGTATACCGTGATGAGAATGACTGGAGCATTGACGGCTTTCAGGCGCTGTATGCGCTGCAAGGCTACAGGGGCCACACGTCCGGCATATACCGGTACGGCGATAATCGTCAGTTCATCCTTGATTTCAATGGGAGTGGTAGCCTCGTCCAGTGTCAGGTCGGTCTCTATTCTTCGGGGCATACCGATGCCTTCGGCCACCGCACGTGCGATACGTGCCGAGGTATGCGTGGGAGAGAAGAATACGATACGGGTAGTATGATATGCATTCATTGTAGTAAAATTATATAGGATAAATAAGTTACAGATACAAAGATAAGCAAATATAGGGTCAGAATTATCTCTTTTAAAAAAACGTTTTTCTGCATACTTGTTTTTCTTTTATTTGTACTTTTGCAGCTATGATGGAAGAACAACAATTTGACATACGCGATTATAAGCCTTCGGGCAAGGAACGTGATTTTGAGAACGCCCTCCGTCCGCTTCAGTTTGAAGATTTCAGTGGTCAGGACAAGGTGGTCGACAATCTGCGTATCTTTGTAAAGGCAGCCCGTCTGCGCGCGGAGGCACTCGACCATGTATTGCTGCACGGCCCTCCCGGACTGGGAAAAACTACGCTGAGCAATATCATTGCCAATGAGTTGGGAGTGGGATTTAAAGTGACTTCAGGACCGGTGCTGGATAAGCCGGGCGACCTGGCCGGAGTGTTGACCAGTCTGGAACCGAACGATGTATTGTTTATTGACGAGATACACCGTCTGAGTCCGGTAGTGGAAGAATATCTGTATTCGGCAATGGAGGATTACCGCATCGATATCATGATCGATAAAGGTCCTTCGGCACGCAGTATCCAGTTGGACCTGAATCCGTTTACCCTTGTGGGAGCTACTACCCGCAGCGGTTTGCTCACGGCGCCTTTGCGTGCCCGTTTCGGTATCAACCTGCATCTGGAGTATTACGATGATACGGTGTTGTCACGCATTATCCTGCGTTCGGCCGGTATCCTGGGAGTACCCTGCGATGTGGATGCTGCCGGAGAAATCGCTTCGCGCAGTCGTGGAACCCCCCGTATTGCCAATGCACTGCTCCGTCGTGTACGCGACTTTGCACAGGTCAAGGGTTCCGGACGGATTGATGTGGAAATTGCACGCTTTGCGCTGGAGGCCTTGAACATCGACCGTTACGGACTGGATGAAATAGACAATAAGATACTTTGTACCATCATTGATAAGTTCAAGGGAGGACCGGTCGGTCTGACCACCATCGCTACGGCGCTGGGAGAGGATCCGGGTACACTTGAGGAAGTATATGAACCGTTCCTGATCAAGGAAGGATTCCTGAAGCGTACGCCTCGCGGCCGTGAGGTGACGGAACTGGCCTACAAGCACTTGGGAAGAAGTATCTATAACAGTAGCAAGACGTTGTTTGACTAATTATTAGGTAAACTGAAAAATATGGCTGGACTGAAATCTTTGGCTAAAGACACAGCGATCTACGGGATGAGCAGTATCGTAGGTCGCTTTCTTAATTATTTGCTGGTACCCCTTTATACGGCGGTCATTCCGTCGGCTACGGGAGGTTACGGAGTAGTATCTAATGTATATGCGTATACGGCATTGATTCTGGTGCTGCTGACCTTTGGTATGGAGACGGGATTTTTCCGTTTTGCCAACAAGCAGGGAGAGGATGCCGGAAAGGTATATGCCAATTCACTGATATTCATCGGAGGATTGTCATTGTTGTTTGTGGTGCTTTGCATGATTTTCCTGCAACCCATTTCAAACCTGCTGGAATATCCCGACCACACGGACTACATCGCCATGATGATATTGGTGGTGGCACTCGACTCTTTCCAGTGTATTCCTTTCGCTTATTTGCGTTATCAGAAGAGACCGATCAAGTTTGCGGCTATCAAGCTGCTCAATATTGTGGGAAACATCGGACTGAACCTGTTTTTCCTGTTGCTTTGCCCGTATCTTTACCGGCATTCGCCCGAACTGGTTTCCTGGTTTTACAATCCGGACTATCTGGTAGGATACATCTTTGTGTCTAATCTGATCATGTCGGTGCTACAGATGTTCTTCTTCATACCGGAACTGAAGTGCGTTACGTATCGGGTAGACCCGGTACTGATGAAACGGATGATTCATTATTCGTTTCCGATTCTGATTTTCGGGCTGGTGGGTATTCTGAATCAGACCATCGACAAGATGATTTATCCGTTCTTGTTCGACGACCGTCAGGAGGGACTGGTGCAGCTGGGCATCTACAGTGCGACCAGCAAGGTGGCCATGGTAATGGCTATGTTTACACAGGCTTTCCGTTATGCGTATGAGCCTTTCGTTTTTGGAAAGAACAAAGAGAAGGACAGTAAGAAAATGTATTCGGCAGCCATGAAATATTTCTTTATATTTGCATTGCTGGCTTTTCTGGCGGTGATGTTTTATATGGATATCTTGAAGTACCTGGTGGCCAGTGATTACCGGGAAGGACTGGGAGTGGTAGCGATTGTGATGGGAGCGGAAATTCTGAAAGGTATTTATTTCAATCTTTCGTTCTGGTATAAGCTGACAGATGAGACATACTGGGGAGCTTATTTTTCACTGATCGGCTGTTCGGTTATTCTGGCACTGAACGTCTGGCTGGTACCGACTTACGGATACGTGGCTTCTGCCTGGGTATCGGTAGCGGGATATGGCGTCATTACGCTGTTGTCCTATGTCATCGGGCAGCGGAAATATCCGGTAAGTTATCCGCTGGGAGCCATGGGTATGTATCTGATACTGGCTGCCTTGCTGTTTGGAGTGGCTTACGGGGTACATATCGAAAACACGTTGCTTCGTCTGGTGTTCCGCAGTCTGCTGCTGCTGGTCTTTGTGGGATATATCATCAGGAAAGATCTTCCGTTGAAAAGCATTCCGCTGTTGAACCGTTTTGTCAAATCTTAAAGGGTGTATTATGAAAGTAAACCAGGAAAGAAAATTTCTGATCCGTAAATTTTTCAATGAGTATCTGGACCTGAACCGGAGCAAGGAAGATGAACAGGTCACTGTGGCGGCAATCCGTTCCGGAGTGGAGTTCAAGGGAACCAATCTGTGGGTATTGATTTTCGCTACCTTCATTGCTTCTTTGGGACTGAATGTAAATTCTACGGCTGTCATCATCGGTGCCATGCTGATTTCTCCTTTGATGGGGCCGATCATGGGAGTGGGACTGGCTGTCGGCATCAATGACTTTGAACTGATGAAGCGTTCACTGAAGAGTTACCTGGTGGCTACACTTTTCAGTGTGACGACGGCGACTGTCTATTTTTCGTTTACTCCGCTCGATGATGTGCAGTCGGAGCTGCTGGCACGTACTTCGCCTACCATTTATGATGTATTCATTGCACTGGTGGGTGGACTGGCCGGTATTGTGGCGGTGGCAACCAAGGAAAAAGGAAATGTGATTCCCGGGGTGGCTATTGCAACGGCTTTGATGCCTCCTTTGTGTACGGCCGGATTCGGACTGGCTACGGGCAACCTGTTTTATTTTCTGGGTGCATTTTACCTGTATTTCATCAATTCGGTATTTATCAGTCTCGCTACTTTCATCGGGGTGCGTGTGATGCACTTCCAGCGGAAGCAGTTTATGGACAAGGCACGCGAGAGTCTGGTGCGCAAATACATTATTGCGATTTCGGTGGCTACCATGTGCCCGGCCATTTATCTGACTTACGGCATTGTGAAGGAAACTTTCTATACGAGTGCGGCTACCAATTTTATCAATTCGGAGCTGAATTTTCCGGAATCGCAGATTCTGAGCCGTGAGGTATCTTATCATGATCAGGAAATTAAGGTGGTGCTGGTCGGCCGTGAGGTATCGGAAGATCAGTTGGCTACGGCTCGCATGAAGATGGACAAATATAACCTGGGAGAAACCAAACTGACCGTTTTCCAGGGAATGAACAGTAAGGATGGGGCAGATATCAGCAACATCAAGTCGATGGTGCTGGAAGATTTCTATAAACGGAGCGAACAGAAAATTCATGCACTGGAGCAGAAATCAGATTCTCTGCAGAAGGCACTGGCCGACTTTACAGGAGCCAGTTGGGTGGACAGACAGGTAGGAGCAGAAATTAAGGTGCTTTTCCCGTTTGTCAATACGATTTCGATTGCCCGGAACCTTCAGCTGAATATCGACAGTTTGCAGATTGATACGGTGATGTTTGCTTTTGTGGACTGTACTTCTTTGCCTTCCGCTCCGGAGAAGCAGAAAATGTACGATTGGCTGAAGGCTCGTACCGGAAGCAGTCGGCTGAAGCTGGTAATGGGGGAATAATGAGAATTGCCGGCAAAGTATCGGGATTCATGTCCGGGACAGTTGAGTGGGAAAAGGCTGTGGAGTGAATGCTGACTTTTGAACTGAAGAATATAAGGGCTGTAAAATAAGGATGTTTCAATAGTTGGAAGACTATTGGTTGAGTTTACCCATATTTTACAGCCCTTGTTGTGTGTCTTCTCACAAGGTAAAATTCTCCTTGTTTTTACTTACCTCTTACTATTTTTTTAATTTCATTCAGTTTGTTCAATGCTTCCAGCGGAGTCAGGTTATTGACATCCAGGTGCAGTATTTCGTCACGTATCTGACAGAGAACCGGGTCGTCCAACTGGAAGAAACTCAGTTGCAGACCATCTTGCCGGGAAGCGGATATCATCTTCTTTCCGGTCTTTTTCTCTGTCGTGGCAGTGGCCGACAGTCCTTCCTGACGGTTTTCCTTTTCCAACTGGTGGAGTATTTCGTCGGCACGCTTGACAATGGTTTTCGGCATACCGGCCATCTTGGCTACATGAATACCGAAAGAGTGTTCGCTGCCGCCCCGTTCCAGCTTGCGCAGGAAGATGACTTTATTGTCTATCTCCTTCACCGATACATTATAGTTCTTGATGCGTGGAAACTGTGCTTCCATGTCATTCAGTTCGTGGTAGTGAGTGGCAAATAGGGTGCGGGCACGGGCTTTCTTATGTTCGTGTATGTGTTCCACGATGGCCCAGGCAATGGAGATACCGTCGTAGGTCGAGGTACCGCGTCCCAGTTCGTCGAAAAGTACCAGACTGCGCGGAGACAGGTTGTTCAGGATGTCGGCGGCTTCGTTCATTTCCACCATAAAGGTTGATTCTCCCACCGAAATGTTGTCACTGGCTCCTACACGGGTAAATATTTTGTCTACCAGTCCGATATGGGCACTTTCGGCAGGTACGAAACAGCCTATCTGTGCCATCAGGGTAATCAGTGCCGTCTGTCTCAGTAGGGCCGATTTACCGGCCATGTTCGGTCCGGTAATGATGATGATCTGCTGGGTTTCGGTATCGAGATATACGTCATTGGCTATGTAGGGCTCTCCCGGAGGAAGCTGTTTCTCGATGACCGGATGCCTTCCTTGCTTGATGTCCAGTACGTTGTCATCGGCCACTACCGGTCGGATGTACCGGTTGGCACGTGCCGTGCTGGCAAAGGACAGGAGGCAGTCGAGCTGGGCGATTTCGTAAGCGTTGACCTGGATATCGGTGATGTAATTGGCCAGTTCCTGCACCAGTTGGGTGTAGATCTGAGTTTCCAGTATCGCAATTTTGTCTTCGGCTCCCAGAATTTTTTCTTCATACTCCTTCAGTTCCTGAGTGATGTAGCGCTCCGCATTGACCAGGGTCTGTTTGCGTATCCATTCGGCCGGAACTTTGTCCTTGTGCGTGTTGCGGACTTCAATGTAATATCCGAAGACGTTGTTATAGGCAATTTTCAGGCTGGGGATACCGGTCAGTTCGCTTTCTCTCTGCTGAATCTGCAGCAGGTAGTCTTTTCCCGAGTAGGCAATCTGTCGAAGCTCATCGAGTTCGGCATTGACTCCTTGGGCTATGACACCTCCCTTGTTCAGCATCAGTGGAGGATCGTTGGTAATCTCGCGGGCTATTCTTTCACGGATGTCTGCGCACAGGTTCAGCTTTTCTCCGATACGGTGAAGGCTTTGGTTGTCTGCATTCAGACAGGCGTTCTTTATGGGCTCGATAGCCTGCAAGGCAACTTTCAGCTGTACCACCTCTCTCGGAGAAATTCGTCCGACGGCCGCCTTTGAGATGATTCGCTCCAGGTCGCCGATGAGGTGGAGTTTCTCTTCGATGAAATCCTTGAAGTCGGGTTCGCGGAAGAAATATTCTACCACATCGAGCCGTTCGTTGATGGGTGCGATGTCCTTAAGGGGGAATACCATCCAGCGTTTCAGCATACGGGCTCCCATCGGACTGATGGTATGGTCGATGACATCCAGCAGGCTGCTTCCTCCTTCGTTCATGCTCTGTATCAGTTCCAGACTGCGTATGGTGAATCGGTCGAGACGTACATACCGGTCTTCTTCGATGCGGGCCAGCGAAGTAATGTGGCTGATCTGGGTGTGCTGTGTCATGTCCAGATACTGAAGAATGGCACCGGCAGCGATAATACCGTTTTTAAGGGCTTCCACACCAAATCCTTTCAGGTTTTTGGTCTCGAAGTGTTTCAGCAGTTTTTCCCGTGCCGAACTTTCCGTAAAAATCCAGTCGTCCAGTTCGAAGGTAAAGTATTTGCTTCCGAAATTTCCTTCAAACATCGGTTTGCGTCCCCTTTCGAACAAGACTTCCTTGGGAGAAAAGTTGGTAAGCAGCTTTTCTATGTAGTCTGTATTTCCTTCGGCTGTCAGGAATTCGCCGGTAGAAATATCCAGGAAAGCGACTCCACAGGCCGTTTTACCGAAATGAATGGCTGCCAGGAAGTTGTTTTCTTTGTAAGAGAGTACATTATCGCTGATGGCTACACCGGGAGTCACCAGTTCTGTGATACCGCGTTTCACCAGTTTTTTTGTTGTCTTGGGATCTTCCAGTTGGTCGCAGATAGCTACCCGTCGTCCTGCACGGATGAGTTTGGGCAGGTAAGTGTCGAGTGCATGATGTGGGAAACCGGCCATTTCTACGGTTTTGGCCTGTCCGTTGGCACGTTTGGTTAGGGTAATTCCCAGTATTTCAGCGGCAGCGACCGCGTCTTCAGAATAAGTTTCGTAAAAATCGCCGCACCGGAACAGCATGATCGCATCGGGGTGTTTGGATTTTAAATCGAAGTATTGCTTCATCATGGGGGTCATTACCACTTCTTTATCTTTTGCCACTGTATTTCCTTTCTTTATAGTTTAACTTGATGGTTTTATGGGACAAAGATACTTTAAAAAGAGCGAATCGTAAAACGTATTTGTGCAAATGAAGTACAATAACGATTAAATGGAAAAGAGAACTTTGAATATTGATGTACCAGTTTGTAAAATCATCTTTAATCTGTGAATATTGTGAATGTGCAGTAGTTGGTAATTTAAAGGATATTGTACTTCTTATTGGAGTGACTTTTCATTCATATAGATCATACAAGAGTTTTTATAATAAAAGAACTGATCAACATTTTAATGTTTGATGAAAAAGAGTTTTGAAAAATGTAAACATTTGATTATTAGTTAACAATTAAAAGAACACTGTAGTTTTTACGGTAGAGCAAGATTGATAATTATATATAACTAAAAATGAATAAATATTAAACCGATATCGTATAAATAATGAATTTAATAAAAACCTTTTTATTAAATTCGTTTATCAGACTTTAAATTTTAACTTCTATGAAAAAAAATCTTTTTATTTTATTTTTAACTCTGTTGTGTGCTTGTTCTGAGTCTCAAGACCTATTCTTGGAGAATCAAACAGATGAACTTATTAGCGAAACTTCTGTTGATAATGAAACTGTTGAAGTGACTGAAGCTATAGCATTACGTGTGGCCGGAAATTTCCTTTTTAAAGAAAAATCAAGAAAAATAGGCTGTAAAGAAGAAAGAGTTTTTACAATAAATGATTCTCTAAATATTCCAGTAATGTATGTGATAAATTATTCTGGAGGTGGCTTCGTAATAATAAGTGCCAGGAAAACATATTATCCAGTTTTGGCATATTCTGATAAAAGTAATTTTTCTAGAGAGTATTTGATATCTGGATTAGAAGAGTGGATGCAGTATATTAAAAAGAATATATTAAATTCTGAGAAAGTAAAAGATACACTTCAATCACATGTTCATTATTTGTGGACTTTATATGGGGGAGTAGATAATGGTAATACAATGTCATATTCACGCTCAACAATTGATGAATCAAATGCATATGCTGCTAGACTTACAGAATTAAGAAAGTCACATCCAGGATATAGGTTTTATCCTTTATCTAACTGTGCTTCTAGCTTCTTTTCATATGGGGGTGAAGAAATTCTTTCAGATTTTAAAAGACGTGCATCACAGTATGGTTCGCCTGAAAATTATACGATTGTTGCAATCAAAGATAATACAAGGACAAGAACAGTAGGGCCTTTATTGACTACAGTATGGCATCAAGATTTGCCATTTAATGCTCAATGTCCAAATCACAGTAAAGCAGGATGCGTTGCTATTGCCATGGCTCAGATTATGAAATATCATAAATATCCTGATACTTACAACTGGGATAATATGCCAGATGCAACTGCAACTATTGATACACAACATTTAATATATGAGGTTGGAAAGGCTGTCCATATGGATTATGGAGCTAAAGAATCCGGCTCAAATATTAAAGAAGCACAAAAAGCTTTTTCAAACTATTTTCAGTACAATGCAGTAATAAAAGATTTTGATTACAGTGAGACAGCTAATGAATTATTTGTTCATAAGAGGCCTATTTATATGAGAGGTGCAGACAATAAGTTTCTAATCTGGGACTGGGATGGACATGCTTGGGTTTGTGATGGTGCAAATGATATTGATTATGAGACTCTTTATTTTATAGAATATCGTCATGGAGGTCCTGGATATTATAGTTATTCTAGTCCGGATTACCCTTCTTGTTCTGATCCTGCAAAATCAGGATATGGTAAACTTTATTTCCATATGAATTGGGGATGGAAGAATGGAACTCATAATGGGTGGTATTTATTGGATAATGTTAATGTAGGTAATTACAACTTTAAATATGGTAGAAAAAATTTATATGTGAGTCCTCGATAAAATAGTACGTTAATCATATAATATAAAGAAGATGAAAACATTATTTATATCATTATGTATATTATGTTCTTGTGTATTGGTTTCTGCTCAAGTAAAAGAATCGGGCCTGTTTGTTGAATTGAATGTTGGATATGGACATGTCAACAATTATTATGATAAGTGTAGTGGATATGTATTTTTATCCCCTACATTGGGCTATCAGTTCAGTAGTCGCTGGGTTGCCGGGCTAAAAACACGTTTTGAGTTGGCTGCCGATAAATACAAATCTATCGGATTATACGGACAATATGCTTTTTGGCAGAAGAATAGAGTAAAGTTGTTTGGAGAAGCTCTGGCGTCTGTAGCTATTCAAAGCGGGCTGGATGGAAAGAATAATAATTATAATGAAGCTGGGTTATCTTTGGGCGCTTCTTATTCACTTGGGCGCCGGTGTAGCCTTCTTCTTCGTTATTTTTATGTAGGTTATAATGATGGACAGCATGATAGTGATGTTTTTTTCTTCAGGGAAGGAAAGTTTGTTACGGATGGTAGTTTAAGGCGTTTGCAGCTGGGCGTTCAATGGATTTTCTGAAGCAAAGGACAGCATTATTGTATATCGAAGTTTAGATAATCTGTTTTTTCTCTTTTGTTAATAATGAAAACCCCTCTATTCGGTCTTAGTTTATAAGACAGAAATAGAGGGGGTCTATTAAGCTCAATCTATGAGATTTTCAATATTCAAGTTCATTTAAGCTGAGATTATGGTTATCCTAATCCTGTTTCACTCCGGTGGTTTCCGCTGTTTCAAGCATTACTACAAGGAATAGGTCTGTTCGAATAATTTTTTATTGTTATTAGGTCTATAAAAGCTCTAATACTCCCAATCGAGGAGACTGACCCTCTATGCCGGGAAAAAGGTGGAATACACACCCGAAGGAAATATCGTACGCAAAGGGGATGCAGGAGAAATGGTATATACCAACCCCAACATGATTATACACGTTTTATTGTAGAATCCAACGGTATTACACATGATTTAAAACCCACAATAGATAGAATATATTCAGGGAAATTATATACCTTTAGGCATGACGGAACAATTTACCATAATGACAAAGGACTTTTACCTCCACTAAAGGATGGAAATGTTTATAAAGAATATGTACATATTGTTAACCCGCAAAATGCAACAAGACCCGGACCTATGAGGATTGTTATTGGAAATAACGGTATCTGGTTTACTCCAGATTATTATATAAAATGAAATTTTAAAACTATGAATGGATTATTTTTTACAGATGAAATTAACGAATGCTTAGATTCGAAAGCTTTCATTGCGCATATAGCTCCTGTAAGTAATAAATTAGATTTATTTACTAAACTTTCTAATGCTCTTCATTTTCCAGGCTATTTCGGGAAAAACTGGGATGCATTAATTGACTTATATTATGACTTCCATTGGATTTTGGAAAAAGATATTATTATCTTTCATGAAAGTCTTTCCGGATTATCAGAGCAAGATTTAAAAACCTATCTGCAAATAGTTTTTATTGCGTTGAATGTATGGAGCGATGAAAAAGTGCATCGAATTTCTTTTGTCTTCTCTTGTCAAGATGAAGATAAAATACTACGCATCATTTTTGACAATACTTCGGCAACTTTTAAACTATAGGTAAAAAATAAGAGCAAAAGATGGAATAAAGATACAAGGAAACATTTCTGATAAAAATATCATTTTCCTACAACATAATCTAACTTTTAATTGGATTGTCAATCAAAATTGGATGCATCATTTTCACCAGAAAATTTCCTGTATATAAACAAAACTAAGTTATCCGGTTGCATGAAAGAGGATGAAAACTCCCGTTTTACCCGTGGAGCAAGAAACAAATTACAAGATTATTTGGAATTTGCAGAAAAATTGAAAAAGGTGATGGAAACTGAGTCCAGATAAATCCAAAATCATCTTTATTTAATAAGCCATTTCGATACCTTACGATTAAGGTGTTGGAATGGCTTTTTTTATAGAGATAATCTATATCGGTTAAGCGATCAGTACCTACTACACTTATGATGCATACGGAAAGGTGGAAAGTGTCAGGGAAGAAGCACCCGACGGAAACATCATACGCAAAGGGGATGCAGGAGAAATGGTATATACCAACCCCAACCGTCCCTATGCCGTTACAGGAAACACACTCATGGCAGGAGGAAGTTTTCTCAATGCATTGGGAAACGGGACTATGGGAGCCTTTTCAGGAGCGATATGTGGAGGTGCATTAGGAGGAGTCATTGGAGGAGGAACAGCCATCATCAAAGGACAGAACTTCTGGCACGGAAATGCCATCGCACAGGGAAGAGGAATGTTTTCATGGAAAAATACAGCTGTAGGAGAAACCGGGTCATTAAATTCTGTTCCGGAAGTGATGCCGGATGCTATGCCTAAAATCTCAGAACAGACAAGCACAGCAGGACAAGCACAACGGCTTACTCCATACCAAAAAGGTCAGGAGGGAGTCAATAGGGCTATCACTGAATTTCAAGATGAAGGAGGGATTGTTCATCAAACAGAAGTTACAATAGAATTGAATGGAGTACGGAACCGTTTTGATTTTGTTGGAGAAAAAGACGGACTTCTACATTTGTTTGAAGTCAAGAATGGACCTACAGCAAGAATGACTCCTAACCAAAAAATCAACATCCCCATAATGCAAAAGCAAACTCCACCTTTTATTCCTATTGGTAATAATGCAAAAAATGTACCAGCCTTCAACAATTTGGTAGGAGGGAAATATACTGGTAAATATATTGTAATTTGCAGATATTATTTTTAAATTTAGCTTTTAGATTCATATAGCCTTATCTCACTTAGAATATATGATTTCTGTAAAATTCAATTCAACTAATCAATGATAAAAATGAAAGAACTACAAAAACAAATTATACAAGCTTTAGCAGAACGTTTGGCACCGTATGGATTTGTAAAACGAAGTGGAAACTGTTTCACTCGAGATATAAGCAAGAATGTGTGGCAAAGAATAGAATTTCCTCCCTCCTATTATCATCATGGTGTAAAAGCTATATATCCAGGGATTGCAGTAGGCTATAAGGACGAATTCAATTTGAAGCGAAAGTTCTTCAACTTTCATTTCCCCTATCCCCATTATACCTATAATACTTTTTATACTATGCTACTCAACCTTGTGAGAACTGATGACTTATGCTGGACATTCCGAAAAGAGGAAGATATAATTCCACAAATAGACGATATGACACAAGCGATTGTTAAAAAAGCCATTCCCTATATGGACTATATATCGGACAGAAAAAATTTGATCGCAGAAATGGAAAGTGGTTTTATTTACTCCAAGTTTGAAACTTGGTGTCATATAGGATTACCCATTGCATACTATTTGGAAGGGCGAAAAGACCTCGCTTTATGGAGATTGAATTATTATATTCAAGATTTTGAGACTGATTTATCCGGTTGTATGAAAGAGGATGAAAACTCCCGTTTTACCCGTGGAGCAAGAAACGAATTACAAGATTATCTGGAATTTGCAGAAAAATTGAAAAAGGTGATGGAAACTGAGTCCAGATAAATCCAAAATCATCTTTATTTAATAAGCCATTTCGATACCTTACGATTAAGGTGTTGGAATGGCTTTTTTATAGAGACAATCGATATCGGTTAAGCGATCAGTACCTACTACACTTATGATGCATACGGAAAGGTGGAAAGTGTCAGGGAAGAAGCACCCGACGGAAACATCGTACGCAAAGGGGATGCAGGAGAAATGGTATATACAAACCCCAACCGTCCCTATGCCGTTACAGGAAACACACCGGAGAAGGAAGCCTGCATACACAGCGGACTGCAGGTGGGATATACTGCTGCGGACAGACCCGCATGGATAGAGGAAGGAAGCAGAAGGGCAGAATTCACCTACAATGCTCTGTTCGACAAGGTACGGATGAGAATGATAGAAGAGGGAAAGACCGTATACACAAGGTATTACCTCGGAGGAAACTATGAAGTCCATTGCGACAGTAGCGGAACGGAAGAAAGGCTCTATGTAGGAGGAGACTGTTACGAAGCGCCTGCACTCTTCGTCAAAAAAGAAGGGAAAACCGATATCCGCTTCCTGCACCGGGACTACTTGGGAAGCATCCTGCAGGTGGCAGACAACAAAGGAAAGATCATCGAGGAAAACAGCTTCGATGCATGGGGAAGCAGAAAAGACCCCGACACACAGAAAATCTATACCGGTACAGAAGTACCAAGCCTGATGACAGGAAGAGGGTTTACAGGACACGAACATTTGGACGGATTCGGACTTATCCACATGAATGCGAGACTGTACGACCCGATACTGGGAAGATTCCTGAGTTACGTACAGCTGCCCGACTTTACACAGGCTATGAACGGGTACGGATACTGTATGAACAGACCCCTGTGCTATGTGGACAAGAACGGGGAAATTATCGGATGGATCATAGCGGGAGCACTCATAGGCGGAGCCATCAATGTAGCAACACATTGGGATAACATTGGAAGCGTCGGACAGTTTTTCGGATATTTCGGAGTAGGTGCTGCCGCAGGGGCACTGGCCGGAGGAACTGTCGGAGGGGCAGGATTTATCGGTGGAGCGATTTCAGGAATGGTGGGAGGATCCGCTTCAGGATTCACACTCGGAATGGGAAACACACTCATGGCAGGAGGAAGTTTTCTCAATGCACTGGGAAACGGGACTATGGGAGCCTTTTCAGGAGCGATATGTGGAGGTGCATTAGAAGGAGTCATTGGAGGAGGAACAGCCATCATCAAAGGACAGAACTTCTGGCACGGAAATGCCATCGCACAGGGAAGAGGAATGTTTTCATAGAAAAATACAGCTGTAGGAGAAACCGGCTCATTAACCTCTGTACCGGAAGTGATGCCGGATGCTATGCCTAAAACGCCTAAACCTGACACCCCTCTTGCAAGTAGTCCACAACCTTCTATAGGTAGCAATGAAAAAATTCGTAATATTGCAGAAAGATTAAAACCTGGATTGCAACCTGTAACCGGTACACAAGAAGTTAGAGTAACTTTAATAGAAGGAGATTTAAAAATACATTTTAGAGTAGAAACACATGCAGGAGTTAATAATGTTTTTAAAGATATGAATTTACATCCTCAAGATTATGTACGCCATGCAAATATAGAACTTTTTTATTTAAGAGATGGAAAATGGATACGCCTCCCTATACCTGGGACCAAAGAGGAAAATTTTCATATTTTTCTAAATTTAGTAAATAAACACATTAAATAATATGCAGAACAAATTACAAACAAGAGGATTAATTCAAATTATTTCTCAACTTCCAGATAATTCTATAATAAAAATTAATAATCAAAGTATTAGGAATGATTATGTCTTTAACTTAATTAAAGACTATGAAATAAAACTTAATTTTAGCACTTACATTTATCTATCTGGAGTTTTTATCCAGATAGATAAATCTAATATACAAACCTTTATTCAAATATTAGAGAATGTAAATGTCTCTAAATACCTAATAGATTCTGAATATTTCGTTTGTCAAGAAACCTATTTGGAACCATTAGCAGCTGTTTATAAAGGGCTATTTTGTATATCTGATAAAATAAAACTATCAGAGGAGTTTATTACCCAATGTGAAGAAAATGATATTGTTGTTCAAGATATGTATATTCCTTTACAGCAATATGGTTTGATTCAAATTTTCTCTCAACTCCCTAACAACTCAATATTAGCTATTGACAGTTTTGAGTTAGAAGATTGCTCTGCTTTTCAAACACTTGAAAAATTTAGAATCAATACTGAATTTAACCATCAGCATTATGAGTTTAGTCATTATTATCAAATAAACAAAGAAAATTTGGTTTCTTACATGGATTTAATAAGAAATAGCGATCTGCCTTCATTCTTAATCCATTTCGCCATCTTCTCTAATCATAATGAGTTATTACTTAGAGTATATGACTGTTGTATATTTTGTATCTCAAACAAAATATGCATAAAAAAAGAATTTATACAACAAGCCCAAAAAGTTCATTTATATTTCCAAGATTTATAATAACATCTAATTAACGTGAGTTCGATATAAGAATAAATATAATTTAGACATTATATAGATTAATTTGTTATATGACTCATTTTGTGGCTGATTCTGAAGTTGTGTAATCCACAAGCAATAAGAATCACCATATCTTCGAAACCGAATTTATGGCATCTGAATCGTTCTTTGACAATACGGCATTTTTTCATACCACCTATGGCATGCTCCACTTTAATCCTGATTCCGGAAATCCGCTTGTTCTCTTGTTTTTCAACAGCAGTAAGCTCTTTTCCTTTTGGTTTCTTCCTGGGCATACATATTTCAACTCCATCCGGTCTGTGTCCGATGAAACCTGTAGTAAGTTTCCAATTTTAGGGTGTCCCCTTTTAGACGGGCGCCAGCAGGCACCCGTCTAAAAAAGAGTCCACAAATTTAACGATTATTATTTGCATATTGTCATGGGAAGAAGGTTTTCGTAATCCGT
>NZ_JABSOE010000047.1 GCF_013618865.1 Phocaeicola faecicola | reverse complement strand
ACCTGATTGGTAGTAAGAGTGAAGAAAAAACAGTTTTTCATCTTCACGATAAAGCTTTCGTTTTGAAGTCATAATAGTAACACATTTATTAGTTTGTAAATGTGTCTACCTATATCAGGATAAGACATAAGCATTTTTTCTTTCCATGGTATTGTGACTATGCGGAGAGACAGCCCTTTGACGAAATAAAACATCGCCACACACTCAAAGAGGTTGGCGATGTCGCAGAGGGGCGGTATGATTGGAAAATTGAAAGAGGGCGAGGTGGAGTCACCCTATAATGGTTATTGCCAAAAAAACACAGAATCGCTAAAAAAGACCATTTTGTTTCTGTTTTGTTCCTTGAAATTGAATATGTATTTATTTATATTTGATTGATTTTTAGTTTATTATTATTGGCTTTATGAAATTTTCCAGGTTTTCAACTTACAAGATAAGCATAACGCTTCTTCTTTTTCTCGTATGTCTTGTTTTTCTCGTATGTCTTGTTTTTCTCGTATGTCTTGTTTTTCTCGTATGTCTTGGAAAGAGTTACCTCAATCCATCTACAAAAATACAGAATTTTATTGAAATCCAATCAAGTACCATCGAATTACATCCTAAATCCTCTACTTTTTCTTGGTTCTTCTGCTGATTTACGTAGTCCTTGCTGTAATTTTTCCAATTGTTCTTTGAACCATTCTCCAATCGGCCGCCTGTTTATGGTCAGAACCAGTTTGCCGTCATCGGTTGGATTCTTTTCTACTTTGAAAATATCATTCTTGATGTCAAACTTCCGCCTGTGCTCTTCGGAATAAATCCTGCCATTGCATCTGATAGCTTCTTTCTTTGTCAGAAGGCTCTCTATCATTTCTTTGGTGAAGCCGATGGCAGCGCACAACTTTTCCATCCTCAACATCTCCCTGAGCATCGGAAACCACTTGAAAGCCTTTTCAAGCAAGGTATTCAGCCGTGATATTTCCTTGTCTTTGGCTTCAAGTTCCTGATTGTGTATTCCTTGCAGGTTGCGTATCTGCTTGCCGTGCTGTTCCTGCATGTGTCGCATTTGGGCTTTCAGGTCATCAATTCCCTTATCCCGTTTGGCTATTTCCTGATGCAATACTTCATTGGACTGCTCCAGCTTCTTCATTTTTCCGCTGCCGAAAAGAGAACCTACTCCGCTTACAATGACCGTAGCGGCATCGGTGGCTGCGCCTTTGAGCTTGTCCGTGCGTATTTCCGATTTCACCTGACGGAGTTCTTGTTCGGCAAGATTCACTTGCTGTTCCTTATGCCGCTTTACGGCTTCAATGCGTTGCAGTTCGGCTTTTTGTTTCTCAATGATAAAATCGTTCCTCTCCAGATGTTCTTTGCCTGTTACGGCCTTTGACTGTCCACGCTCCATCAACAGAATGTCGGATGCCAAGCTTTGCATTTCGGTCATGTCCTCATCATTGAGCTTTCGGCTCTTTCCTGTATCATGGTTCATCCAGTCAAATACAATATGGGCATGGTAATTCGGCTTGAACCATCTTTCTCCTACTTGGAAACTCTCTTTGTCCTCCGGGTCAGGCTGTCCGTTCAGCCAATGTCCTTCGTCTTTGTGCAGGAAAATTTGGAGCGGTGTGATGCCCCAGCGTTTTTGGCATTCTTCACCGAATTTACGCACATCCTCCAGCGTGGTGTCCGGTCTGATGAGCAATACTCCCTCACGGATGGGCGAGCATCCCGCCACCTTGATAATTTTTCCGTTCTTCCCTTTGCGCTCACGCTCCTTTTCCTGCATGGCGCGTCCTGTTTTTTCCTTGACCATGCGTTTGATGTTCTCATAGTGCGTCTGCAATTCGGGACTGCCGAAATCCGGATTTATCCACTGTTCATTATCAGGCGTAAGGTCAGGCACGATGTAAATTTTGGACTTGCCGATGTTGCGCATATACTCGGCAGTTCTCCGGTTATGAGCCTCGCTTGATGCCACGTTGCAAGGCTTGATATGTATGCTTGATTTTGTTGCCATCTTTTCAATTTTTGATTCGGTTATTACTAATTTTGTTTGCTGCTTCCCGCTCATAACCGCAGGGGGGTCTTAGGGGTGTAACCCATAAGCGGAGTTTCCAAAGAGAGGGTCACTCTTTGGTCGGGCTGCATAGGGCTGAAAGCTCTTGCCGGGTTCTTAGGGCAGCGTCCTAAGCCCCTCGGGAGAGCCCACAACTACGAAAGCGAAGCGTGTAGTTATAGTGGGCTATAACCGGAAGCCTTTCGATTTCTTGGATAACGCATCATTCCTCTTTTTGACGGATTGCATTTGCTCTTTTCTATCCGCCATGCGTTTCTGCAAATACTCGTTCAGGTCTTTGCATCCGCTGTAGATTTGTGAAGCGTCCCGTATATTCCGGGTGTTGTCGTATTCCTTGCGGATTTGCTGAAGGGCTTCCATTCCTGCACGGTCATTGTCAAAAAAACAGTGGATTCGCTCATAGCTTCCCAATGGATAAAGTGCTTTGGAAACATTGGCAACAGAGTTCAGAACCATGTAATCCTGCCTGTCGAAGTCAGGGTGTTGCGGACAGTTTTCGAGCCGTAGGGTCAGAAATGAGAGGTAGTCCATAAATCCCTCGAAAATGAAACACGTGCCCTTTGGCTCTCCCGACTGTCTGATGTGGGATATTTCCTTCGGTGCGATACAGCCCTTGAAATATCGGTTGCGGATTTCATAGCCGCCCGACATGTTGGGAAATGCAATGGCGAAGTACCGTTTGCCGTTGTGCGTAAACCGCGCTTCCTTACATTCTTTTTTCGCCAGTGCCGGATTTATTCCCCTTTCCTGCAAGTAAGCGAGCAAGGCAGGAGAAGAAAGCGGCACAATTTCCAACTGTTGGAAACTCGGCTCTGTAAATGACTGCTTGCGAAAAGAGAAAGAAAAAGAAACGGGGCGCACGTGCGGTACCTGTTCCTCTATGCGTTTCAAAAGGTACGGCACGCTGTCCGTTGCGTAGAGGTGCGAAGCCAGTGCAATGATGTCGCCGCCCTTGCCGAGCGCAAAATCATACCATTGGTTCCGCTCGGTGTTCACCTTGAACGATGCTTCGGTTTCTTCCCTGAACGGTGATTTGTACCAGAGATTGATACCCTGTTGCTTCACCGGGCTATATCCCAAGCTGTGAAGGTATTCTTCCAGCCTGATTTGTTTTGCTGTCTGTATGTCCATAAATGATTGTCTTTAACGGTTATTGTTTGTTTTTCTTTTCGCCAGTACCTGTTTATAGGTTACTGGCTGTATAACCACTTCACTTTATTGTCGTATATATAGGATACGGCTTAAAGTGAAGCGGTTGGGTGTGCCCCTGAACCACTTCGCTTTATCCTAATATATAGACCCGGAGAATAAAGTGAAGTGATTGTGAAGAAGCGGCTCAATAGTGGAAATCCGGCATGTACCTGTACTTCCTGCCATTCTCCTGCACTATCATCCGCTTGTTCTTCAACACTGTGATGAGTTTGACCAGCTTGTTGTCGCTTAACGGAACACCCACCAAGGCATACGACTCTTTCAATGCTTTGCCCAGTTCCTTATATCCGTATTCGTCCTGCAACGAAAATGCTGCTTCCAGTGCTATCCGGTGTTGTTGCTCGGAAATGTCCTTGCAGGCATCAAACCTTTCGCCTTGGGGTCTGCCGGGTGCTTTGGCTTCTGTCTGGTAATCCTCTATCAGTTCAGGCAATGCCCTGTCATTGATACGGAAGGCAAACGGTTCGAAGTCCATCGCACGGATGTGCATGGCGGAAACCTTGCTTATGTCCCCGTTGCTCTTGTCCTTTTCAACGAGCAGCACGGTTTCAGCCTTGTTGTTCAGTTCCGTGCCGATATGTCCCCTCGCGTTCTCATCGCCCTTGTTCTGGTGGAGTATCGTGTGGATATGTATCTGCCTGTCGTCCGTCCACTGCATCAGTTTCGATATGATGCGTGTCGATTCGCTGGGGCTGTTGATGTCATACACCATGTCACGGATACCGTCTATCACCACCAGACCAAGGTTCGGCGTATGGTAGATTGCCTGTTCGACAATCCTTATGCGCTGCTCCGGCGTATATTTCCGCAGGGCAAGGAACTCAAGGTTCTCGTTGTCCCTGTCATCGGGCAGCCCTGCCATGCGCATGATGCGTTCCATCACATTCAGGCAGTGGTGAGGGCTTTGTTCCGTATCAACGTAAAGTACTTTCCGCTTGGCTTCGGGAAGTTCAGCCGCATACCGGAGTACCGTGCCGTTCTTCAATGCAGCAGCCACGATAGCCGACACATTGAATGTCTTCTTGCTTTTGGCCTTTCCGATGGATGCGCTGAAATTTCCCAGCGTGCCGATAACGGAACCTTTCACGCTGAGGATTTCGGGCGCTTTCTCGTATTTTCCCGACAGGCTCAACCGTGAGGCTTGCCAGAGGATTACCGCCTGTTCGTCCGATATTTCCCGGATGTCTTTCATATAGTCCATAGCAATGCCTCCCATTACTTGCGTCCACCAGTTTTCTTTCCTGCCAGTTCAAGGGCAAGTTCCGCATCCACGATAATCTTGCGTCCTATCTGGGTGATAGCCTTGTCTATCCTTCCGCTTTTCTTTATGCGGTTGGCGGTAGGCAGGCTGCACCCGAACAGTTTGGCTATGCCGAGTATTCCGTACACATATTTCCTGCTTGTGTCCGTTACGGGCTGCGGCTGCGCTTCCGGCTGACCGGATGCGTGCCTGCTTAACATGATGAACTCTTCGCCTGTCATCTGCCAGACGGGTTTGGATAATAACTCTTGTAGATTTTGCATGGTTCTACTTTTTTTGATTCAACAATCAGCCCTGCGCACTGGCTGTTATTTCTGTTCTCGAACGATGCAAAATTAGGTAGGGTTATGGGTGGTAAGGATGGGGACGGTATAATCCGAATATCGCTGTATCTTATTGAATATCAGAAAATAAAAATACCACTCAAAAAATAAATTTGAGTGGTAAAAGTGGAACTTTCGTAAAATATCAGGATATGTCACCGATTATCTGAATATATGTTCCATTTCTTTAGCGAATTTCTGGTTGCTGTCACTCGGAAAATCGGAAACAGGCTCCTTGTACTTTGACTTGTAATAGCTGTCGTCAATATCCAGCAGTTCCAGTATTCCGGCTTTCCATTTTTCCCTGTCCTGTTTGGAGAGTTTCTCGCCCATCAGAAATATCAGATAACATACACGTATTTTCTCTCTCGGTTTGATTTTCAGCTTGCAGTTACAAGGGTGCAGGTTCATGTTGGCATAAAAATCCGGTGCGGAAATTTCCTCGAACTGTTCTCCAACACATACCTCATGAATGAGCGAAAGCAATTTCATGCTGAAATACTCTTGTTGTTCATCCGCCGTTTCCTGCTGACTGATTGGCTTGCCCGGCTCGTCCTGTCGTTTCCCGTCAGGAATGTATTTCTTCAATATATCCAGAAAAAGGCAACTTTGGCGGTATATGTCCGCACAACGGTTCTTCATATATTGGAATGCCTCCTTTCTTGTTGCCTTTTGCAGGTCATAGAGTTCGTTCAGTTTGGCTTTTTCCCTGTCGTATTCAGCCTTGCAGCGTTCATATTCTTTCTCTGCCTGCTTTTCTTCTTCGGCTGTATGTTCCCTGTAGCCAATGGAATCATACCTGTTGTTGGCTTCATTCAGCGGCTTGCTCAAGCTTCTTGTAACATCCAACTGGGCTTCAATTTCAAGGGAATATCTTTCCAAATGCTGATGGCAAACACGCTCTACGGCACTGTCACTTATGGGGCGTGTTTCATAGGCCTGTATGCTCTTTTCAATTTCGGTTTTCAGGCTGTTGAGTATCAAGGTGTATTGTTCTTTTTGCCTGTCAAGCACCAGTTCAAGGATAGCTGCCTCAAAAGACTTCATGTCATTGTATTCCTGACAGAAATCAAAAATGAATTTCTGCCTGTCGAAAGAGAAAACGTAATTGTCTATATAGTCCCTGTATATTCTGTTGAGTTCCCCGTATCGGGGAATCATCGTCTGTATATTGTCTGCCATAGGTACCTTACTTTTGCTTGTTCTTTTCTTTGTCAAGAAGCATAGTCAGTTCTTCTTCCACCTGTTCTATGCTCGGCAACGCCGATTTTAGGTTCTCCGGCACAGCCTTGCTGAGCTGATAGTCACTGATGCCGATAGGCTGGTCATAGCCTGTCAGCGCATATTGTGCTACAATCTCATCCTTACCCTTGCACAACAGCAGTCCGATGGTCTTATTGTCGTTCTCTCCCCTCAACTTGTCATCCACTACATTGATGTAAAAATTCAACTGTCCTGCATATTCCGGTTTGAACGGGGTCGCTTTCAGTTCCACGACCACATAGGCATGAAGTTTTATGTTATACAGGATTAAGTCGGCATAGAAATCGCTGTCGCCAATCTGGAAATGCTTCTGTCTTGCGACAAAGGCGAATCCGTTGCCCATTTCCAAAAGATAACGGGTAACATGCTTCACCAACTGTTCTTCTATGTCCCTTTCGTCCGCACGTTCTTTGGCTCCTGCCAAGTCAAAGATATACGGGTCTTTCAACAGGTAATTGGCAAGGTCGCTTTGAGGTACAGGAAGCGTGGCGGTAAAATTATTGACTTTACGGCTGTTGATTTGCCGTTCGTACAATTTGCTTTCAATCTGCATTTTAAGGACATTACTGCTCCATCCCATTTCCACAGATTGCTTCATATACCAGTAATCGACACCTAACGGAAGGGAACTGTTCAGCAGAATCACATGGCTTGCCCAATTGATTCTTGCGACAGGTGATGCCAGGAACAGTTTTTCCATGTCCTCAATCGGTACTTGATAAACGGCGGCTACTGTTTGGACTACATCCTGAATTTGTGCAAGAGGTTCTTGCACAATTGCAATTTCCTTATTGTCTGAGGATTGAATTTGCGCAAGAGGCTCTTGCGTAAATGTCATATTGTTCAGGCCTTGAAGTTCATCCGTGATTTTCTGCACACTTGGAGTAAGTAATTTCGCATCGGTTTCTATAAAACTCCGTAATGCGCCCAATGGATAGGAGCGTGCGAACTGGCACATATAAGCCAAGTTCCTGACCGAATACCCTTTCTTTTCAGGATAGTTGAACCGTATTGCTTGTGCCAGTCTTTTGATGACCTTGCCGCCCCAGCCCTGTCGGTTCTGGTGGTACAGGATATAATTGCCCATCTTCCAATAGTGGAACAGCATCTGCGCATTGGCTGCACTGATGAGCCGGACTTGCGCCTGCTCTATTTCTGACCCGATGGCATTGACAAAAGCCTCGAAACTTCTTTTCTCTATATTGTTATCGTTGTTGCTCATTGTTGTATGTATTGAAAGTTACAAAGGTAAGCCCAATTACAGGTTTTCCATGAAACTTGCTGATTGTTTTTACAGTTGGTTGAATTTGTTCATCGCATTGGCTTTCACATCATCGGCGATGTCTATGTAGGGTTTCATCGCCTTGTAGTCGCTATGTCCTGTCCATTTCATCACTACCTGTGCCGGAATACCGAGAGCCAGAGCGTTACAGATGAAAGTCCTTCTCCCGGCATGGGTGCCCAGCAATGCGTATTTGGGTGTAATGGTGTCTATACGGCTGCTTCCTTTGTAGTAGGTTTCACTTACAGGCTCGTTGATTTCGGCAAGTTCGCCCAGTTCCTTCAAATAGTCATTCATCTTTTGGTTGCTTATGACAGGGAGAGCCTTGTGCCCCTCAAATTCCACACCCTTGTATTTGTCGAGTATTGCCTTGCTGTGGTTGTTAAGCTCGATGATAAGCCTTTCTGCGGTCTTTACCGTGGTGATTTCTATATATCCGTCCCTGATGTCGCTTTTCTTCAGATTATGCACGTCCGAATACCGGAGTCCGGTAAAGCAACAGAACAGAAAGACATCCCTCACCCGTTCAAGATATTGCTTTGTGTCGGGTATCTGATAATTTTTGAGTTTGTTCAGTTCTTCCCAAGTGAGGAATATCACCTTTTTCGGTGTGCTTCGCAATTTGGGGTTGAAATCTTCATAGGCATTGTTCATGCAATACCCTTTCTTGGTACACCAGCGCAGAAACCATTTCAGATAAGCGACTTGTTTCATGATGGATGTGTTCCGCATATCTTCGGTGTCTTTCAGGAAATTCACATACTTTGTTAGCTTGGGCTCGTCCAACGATTCAAATGTCAGCCCCTTGTCGAATTTTTCAAGATGTTTCCTGACTGCGGCAAATTTCTCATAGGTGGCATCAGACCAGCCGTTTTGCGTACCGCACTCCTTGATGAACTCATCAAACACCTCCAAAGGCAGAAATACGACCGGAGCCTGTTCCTCATCTTCCTTTTTTTCATTGTGCAATCTGTTGAATGCGTCCTTTACCTGCTCGGTAGTCGGCATGAATCCCTGCACCTCAAACTCCTTGAATATATTCTGGATTTCGGTGTAGTATTTCAGCAAGTCCGCATTGATTTCCGATGCACTTTGCTTCAGCTTGTTGGTGCATCCGTTCTTTACACGCTGCTTGTCGGCATCCCATTTGGCAACATCAATGCGGTAGCCTGTTGTGAACTCAATGCGGTGGCTGTCAAAAACAACACGCATACGGATAGGGACATTCTCCACGATTGGCACTCCGTTCTTCTTGCGGCTTTCCAATGAAAAGATGATGTTTCTCTTGATGTTCATAGCTGGGTGTATTAAAATCAACACCCAAATATACACCCAATAATTGAAACAGCAAAAGGTATTTAATGATATTTAGTAATATAGTTGATTTGTAATAACTTGATTATTATCAACATATTGCAGCTTTGTGAGATTTCTTGATTGTGTAAGTTAAAGTCCCGTCCGCACCGCATTGAATCCTCTATTCCTTCCCGGATAGAGGATTTTTTGTTACCTTTCTCTTCGGAATATCTGGGTGAAGATGTAAAAAAAATGTCATAATAGTTCCTTTTTTTATTCCTTTAATCACATAAATGCATTGTATGGTATAATTTTCTGTATTACTATATTCTTACGCTTTATTTTATTTTATAGTTTTGTAAAAAATTATTAAAAGATAAAGTTATGAGAGTAAAAAATTTTTGGTTGGGTATTTTCTTGACAGTGATGGGAATATCCTCATGTTCAAAAGATGAGGCATCTTACGAAACTGGTGCCATTGGTATTGCAGATGAAGAGGCACAGAGCAATCCTTCTATCGGAGGAACTCCGAATATCAGTATTCCTAACTTCCAGACGTTCATTGAAGAAGGTTCAGACAATAAAGTATTGCGTCTGAGTCTGACCGGTATCCAGACACCGGACAAAGACTGGATGAAGTTGTATGGAACCAATCATGCTGAACAGAACGTATGGGTGGAAATCGACGGAAAGCCGAAAGCTGTGACTGTTGTTAACGCTGATGAAGTGGCTTCACGTGCCAGCAAGGCAAAGGCTGATGTGGTATTCCTGGTTGACAACTCCGGAAGTATGGGACAGGAAGCCAATACGGTAGCCCGTGAAATTCTGGACTGGTCTGCAAAAATCTCACAGGTCATGGACGTACAGTTCGGTTGCGTAGGTATTGACCATAGTTTTGTAAATGGTGCATTGAACATTACCGATGTAGAGACATTGCATACATATTTGGAACGTTCTACAGGCAGAGGCCGTACGGTAGGTTTTGGCGGACCGGACAAAAATGAACTGGAAGCTGCTGCGCAGCAGTACAGAACTGCCGGGGGAGAATGTGGAGGTATCATGTTGCATTTTGCGGATGAGAACTTTGCGTTCCGTCAGGGAGCCAACCGTATTTATGTACACTTTACAGACGAGCCGAACCAGCCGGGCGGACATGCAGAATGGTCGGTTGAAACTGTAAATCCGGAATCTGAATACTATAACTGGAACGTAAATAAAGGTACGATACATACTATTTTCAGCGATTTGAACGGATATCCGGAAGAAACATACCGTTGGAGAGACTTGTATGAGGAAAAGCCTTGGCTCTTCAGTATCTATACAGGTGGTACCAACATCCGGACAGATGCTTCCTTCACCGATGTTTCTTTGAATGACCTGCCGGTTACCGGAGCAATTACCAACTCTTATATTCTCCGTCTGAACCTGACAGAAGATATGTTGTCGGGTACTCACACCGTAAAGATTACTATCCTGACCAAGGACGGTGCTGTAAAGGGTGAGCAGATTTATGAAAATGTGACTTTTGGAGCGTAAGATGAATTGATAAACACCATTCAGGGTGTATCCGAACTGTTTCAGTTTCGGATACACCCTGATTTTTTATCTGTATACTGAATATAAAGGTCTCAGAAGAACGATTGCCCGCCCGGTAGAGACTAGGCTGTCCGGAAGTCAGGAATTGCTCTCGCTGCCCTTTTTCAGCAGTCGTCTGCTCAGGAAGCGTACCGGATACCATACCGACAGGAAGCCGACCACCAGCACGGTGACAAACACAAGTATCACGTCGGTGGCGTGTACGCTGACCGGATAGGCATCGACTACGAAACTGCCTGAATTACCCAGGGAAATGAGTCCGTATTCCTGTTGGAGCCAGCACAGCAGGATACCCAGAAGGACACCGGAGATGGCTCCGAAGAAAGTAATCATCCGTCCTTCGAACAGGAAGATGCGGGTAATCTGCCGGTCGTCGGCCCCCAGATTGCGCAGGGTAACCACATCCTCTTTCTTGTCGATGATCAGCATCGACAGCGAACCGATGACATTGAAGCAGGCAATCATCAGAATGAAGGTCAGGAAGAAATAGGAGATGAGTTTCTCGATTTCCATGATGCGGTACGTATCGGCTTGCTGCTCGTAGCGTGTCTGTACCCGGAAACCGTCCCCCAACAGTTCCTGAATTTGTTTCTTTACGGCTTTCTCGTCCGCCCCGGCCTTCAGTTTCAGGTTGACGGCAGACACCTCATCGGTATACTGGAACAGTTCTCTTGCAAATTTCAGTGAGGTAAGCAGGTAAGATCCGTCGTACTTTTCCTGATTGACGGCAAATACCAGTCCGGAAGCAAACAGTTGTCCCGTGGTAAAACTGCCCGAAGGATTGGCCAGGTTGACTTTGGCGCCACGGCGGGGAGCGTATATTTCCCAGGGATCCAGGAAACGTATGCCCGATTCAAGGGTGGATACGAGCTGGATGCCCGGTATCACGTAATCCACCACTTCGTCGTGCAGTTTCAATTCTCCTCTTCCGAACAGGATACTGTCGATGGGCGTGAGCCGGTCGAAATTGTCTTCTACACCTTTCAGTACGGCCATTGTCTGTCGTCCCTTATACTGAATCATGACATTGTCTTCGAGCGATTCGGAAAAGACCTCGATTTCCGGCAAGGCTTTGACACGGAGGATTCTTTCGTCTGTATTATGGAATACTTTGCCTTGGATGGCAGTGATTTTAAGCTGCGGGTCGAATGCCGTGAAGAAGGTAGCCACCAGGTCCTGAAATCCGTTGAAAACCGAAAGCGTACACACCAGTGCCAGGGTGGCCAGTGCCACACCGCATACCGAGATGGCGGAAATGATGTTGATGGCATGGTGCGACTTCTTTGAAAAGAGATACCTGCGGGCGATGTAAAAAGGAAAATTCATATATCGGAGCTGCTTGTTCAAAAAGGCAAAGGCACATAGAGCCCTGTGCGAAGACGCGTTCCATGTGCCTTGTACCGGTCAAGGATAATCTGTATATCAGACAGTTATTTTTTCAATAATTCGTCAATGTGTGCGGCGTAGTCTAGTGAGTCGTCGACAAAGAACTTCAGTTCGGGAATGATGCGCAACTGATGGCGTACCCGGTTGCCCAGCTCAAAGCGGATGGACTTCATGTTGTCGTTGATGTTCTTTACGATTTCCTCGCTTCTTTCCGACGGGAAAACGCTGAGGTATACGCGTGCATAACTCATGTCGGGACTGATGCGGACAATACTGACGGAAACCAATACTCCCGGCATCGATTTGGTTTGCAGCAAGAAGATTTCACTGAGCTCTTTCTGGATGAGACGTGAAATTTTGTTTTGTCTGGTTGTTTCCATACTTATATTATATATAAATTTATTTTTTACGGATAATGGTTAGACCGTCACGCAGGGGAAGTATCACTTTCTCTACGCGTTCGTCGCTTGCGACCAGGTCATTGAAATTCTTGATACCGATGGTCTGGGTATCGGTGGCATGGGGATGCTCCTCCAGTACGTGGCCATCCCACAGGGTATTGTCGGCTATGATATAGCTTCCGGAATTCATCTTCGCGAGAATCATCTCGTAATACTCAATGTAGTTACGCTTGTTTCCGTCTATAAAAGCCAGGTCAAAACAGATATCCATCTGCGGAACGATTTTCAGGGCATCGCCGATGTAGAAACGGATTTTGTCTGCATAGGGAGAGTTCTCCAGCCAGGGGCGGGTAAAGTCTTCCTGTTCGTCGTTGATCTCAAAGGTGTGAAGCATGCCCCCTTCCTCCAGTCCTTCGGCCAGACAGAGTGCCGAATACCCGCTGTATGTACCTATTTCGATGATCTGTTTGGGGCGTATCATCTGTACAAACATCTTGAGCATCCGTCCCTGAAGATGTCCGGAAGCCATTCGCGGACGCAGCAGCTTGACGTGCGTGGCACGGTACAAGGCCTTCAGATATTCTCCTTCCGGGTCTATGTGGCTAAGGATGTAATCATCCAGTGCATCTGTTTCTTTCATTGTGCAGCATTTAGGAAAAAGAAATGCAGAAAACGAAAGCAGGCGCGATTAACCCCTCCTTCATTTCCTGCATTTTCTATCTTGTATCAGTTAATTATAGATAGCGGTTACGGTTGGGCAACACATATTCGCCGGCATTTTCCAGCACATCTTCTACCTGATTGATTTCGAGGAATGAAGTATGTGTACCTTTCTTACCTCCACTCAGGTAAGCCACCATGTCTTTCGGAGACAGTACTCCGTCGGCAAGCAGTTTGCGCAAAGCTGTGAAATAATATTCCTGACCGCTGGCCTTCTCAGGCATGTAGATAGCTTCTACACCGTATGAAAGAGCCAGGTGACGCATGGTCTTTTCCTTGTAACAGATAGCCAGTACCGGATATTTTCCACGGAAGGCAGCCAGGTTGCGTGCAGTCAGTCCGCTGAAGCAGTCGGTGATGATGGCACGGATCGGCATCAGGTTAGTGGCACGTACAGCCTGCTTTGCAAGGAATGCAGTTACGTCGGTATTTTCCGGTGTCAGAGGAATCTGGATATCGTTTTCTTCCATCTTGTCTTTTTCTGCCTGGGCAGCTACCTTGGCCATGGTCTTTACAGCTTCTACCGGATATTTTCCGTAAGCCGTTTCACCACTCAGCATCAGGGCATCTGTACGGTAATAGATGGCATTGGCGATATCGGTCACTTCGGCACGTGTCGGACGCGGATTGTTGATCATGGTGTGCAGCATCTGGGTTGCCACGATAACGGGCTTCTTGGCCAGGATACATTTTTTAATCAGAATACGCTGGATACCCGGAATGCGTTCCTGAGGAACTTCGATACCCAGGTCACCACGTGCTACCATGACTCCGTCGGCTACTTCGAGGATTTCATCGATGTTGTCTACACCTTCCTGGTTTTCAATCTTCGCAATGATCTTGATGTCACTGTTGTGCGCATCCAGAATCTCGCGGATATCCAGTACATCCTGTTTGTTGCGTACGAAAGAATGGGCAATGAAGTCAATGTCCTTCTCGATGGCGTAAAGTATGTTGTTGCGGTCTTTCTCGGTAAGTGAAGGAAGATTGATTCTCACTCCCGGTACGTTGACGCTCTTGCGGCTTCCCAAAGTGGCATCGTTGCAAACTTCGCAAAACAGGGTTGTTTCGTTCTTGTCCAACACTTTCAGTTCCAGTTCTCCGTCGTCAATCAATACCCGTGCATTTACCGAGAGGTCATGAACAAAGTTGGCATAAGTTACGGAAATGCATTCGCGGGTAGTTTCCTGGTCCGGATTGCCTACGATTTGCACTTTGTCACCTGTCTTGAAATCAATCGGACCTTCTGCACTGGCTGTGGTACGTACTTCAGGGCCTTTTGTATCCATCAGAATACCGATACGGTTTGAAACTTCGCGGACATTGGCTATCAGTTTTTCAAATCCTTCGCGACTGGCATGTGCCGTGTTCATTCTGACAACGTTCATACCTGCATTAAAAAGATCTCTGATAAAATCCACTTCACAGCGCAAGTCCGAAATGGACGCTACGATTTTTGTTTGTTTGAGCATCATATAAATTTATTTAATCTGAAATTGTTTTTTTATGTTGTAACAAGGCTTCTATTCCCAAGCGGTATGAGTCAAGCCCGAATCCGCAGATCACCCCCAGACAGGCACAGGATATCATGGAGCGATGACGGAACTCTTCCCGCGCATGGACGTTTGAGATATGGACTTCAATGACAGGGGCGGTCACGGCGCGGATGGCGTCCTGAAGGGCGATTGAAGTGTGGGTGTATGCCCCGGCATTCAGGATGATTCCGTCGTACGAGAATCCTGTCTCATGAATCTTGTCGATGAGGAATCCTTCGGTGTTCGACTGGTAATAGTCCAGCTGCAACTCCGGATATTGCATTCTCAAATCAGTCAAATAATCTTCGAATGTCCGGCTCCCGTAGATAGAAGGTTCACGCTTTCCCAATAAATTGATATTGGGACCATTGATTATTTGTATTCTTCTTCTTCCCATTCGAATAAAATATTTAATACATTTGCGAAAAAATTTGGGACAAAGATACGAAAAAGAAATGAAAACCCGAGAAAAAAGCGAAAAGATAATAATAAAGTATAGGCAATATTTGAAACTGGAAAAGGGCTTGTCGGAAAATACGGTCCAGGCTTATTTGACGGATTTGGATAAACTGATGGCTTATCTGACGCTCGAGGGGATTGATTATACCGAGGTGACGCTGGAGCATCTGGAGCATTTTTCGGCGGGGCTTCATGACATCGGGATTCATCCGAGGTCGCAGGCCCGCATTCTTTCCGGCATACGGTCTTTCTATCAGTTTCTGCTGCTGGAGGATTATATCGAACAGGATCCGTGCGAACTGCTGGAGTCTCCGCAGATCGGAAAACATTTGCCCGATGTGCTGACGGTGGAGGAAATCGATGCCCTGATCGGGCAGATCGACCGGAGTACGCGGGAGGGGCAGCGCAACTGTGCGATTCTGGAGACGCTGTACAGCTGTGGATTGCGAGTGTCGGAACTCTGCAACCTGAAAATCTCCGACCTGTATCTGAACGAAGGATTTATTAAAGTGGAGGGAAAGGGAAACAAGCAGCGCCTGGTACCTATTTCTCCGAGGGCCGTTTCGGAACTGAAAAACTATTTTCTGGACAGGGAACAGGGACTGATCAAGCCGGGATATGAAGATTTTGTATTTATCAGCCGGTTCGGGAAAAACATTTCCCGCATCATGGTGTTCCATATCATCAAGGAACTGGCAGCGGCCATCGGACTGAAGAAAAGTATCAGTCCGCATACGTTCCGGCATTCGTTTGCCACACATTTGTTGGAAGGCGGTGCCAATCTGAGGGCGATACAGTGCATGCTGGGGCATGAAAGCATCGGAACGACTGAAATTTACATGCACATCGACCGGACGCTTTTACGGCAGGAAATCATTGAACACCATCCGAGAAACCGGAAAAAAGACCTGGAAGCCTAGTTTTTATTCAACTAAATCAATTTTTCGATTACTTATTTGAAAAAAAATAAGGAATAGAGAACTATTATATAGAGTTTTTCTTATCTTTGCCTCGAATATTGTGATGAATATATAGAGATAAAATTCATAATATAAACCTAATATTAAAAATCATGATTAGAAAGTTGTATTTGCCTTTAGTGGCATTGTTAGTCCTCGCATTTTCTTCATGTAAGAAAATGGGTGAATTGTCTGCTGACTACTTCACAACTAACCCTGAAGTATTGGAAGCAGTAGGAGGTAAGGTTCCTGTTACAATTACAGGTAAGTTCCCTGAAAAATATTTCAAGAAGAACGCTACTGTAGAAGTAACTCCGGTTTTGAGATGGGACGGTGGTGAAGCTAAAGGCCAGCCGGCTACATTCCAGGGTGAAAAAGTACAGGGTAACGACCAGACTATTTCATACAAGGCTGGTGGTACTTACACAATGAAGGCTTCTTTCGACTATGTTCCTGAAATGGCAAAATCTGAACTGTATTTGGATTTCAAGATCAAAATTGGAAAGAAATCTCATACTATTCCTTCTGTAAAGATTGCTGACGGTGTTATCGCTACATCAGAACTTCCTACTGTAAATTCTGCTAACGCTGCTTTGGCTCCGGATGCATTCCAGAGAATCATCAAACAGGCTAAGGAAGCTCAGATCATGTTCTTGATCCAGCAGGCTAACCTCCGCGCAAGCGAATTGAAATCTGAAGGTTTGAAAGAATTCCACAAACAGGTAGTAACTGTGGCTGGTGACACTAAGAACTATAAACTGAACAACATCGAAATTTCTGCTTACGCTTCTCCTGATGGTGGTGTGAAGTTGAATACAACTTTGGCTGAAAACCGTCAGAACAACACTGAAAAATACATGAACCAGCAGTTGAAGAAGGGTAAGATCGAAACTGAAGTAGATACTAAGTACACTGCTCAGGACTGGGACGGTTTCCAGGAATTGGTTTCTAAATCAAACATCCAGGATAAAGACCTGATCTTGCGTGTATTGTCTATGTACAGCGATCCTGAACAGCGTGAAGCTGAAATCAAGAACATTTCTTCAGTTTACAAGACTTTGGCTGACGAAATCCTGCCTCAGTTGCGTCGTGCTCGCCTGACTGCTAACTACGATGTAATCGGTCGCAGCGACGAAGAAATCAACGAAGCATTCGACACTGACGCTAAGGTATTGAGCGTAGACGAACTGTTGTATGCTGCTACTCTGACTAACGACGAAGTTCGTCAGGAAGCTATCTACAAGAAAGCTATCGAACTGTATCCTTCAGACTTCCGTGCTTATAACAACTTGGGTCTGATGGCTTATGCTAAGGGTGACCAGGCTACTGCTGAAAACTACTTCAAACAGGCTGCCAGCAAGAACGCTAACGCTCCTGAAGTAAACACTAACCTTGGTTTGATCGAACTGGCTAAGGGTAACGTAGCTAACGCTGAAACTTACTTGAGCAAGTCAACTGGTGCAAACACTGCTAACGAAATTCTGGGTAACCTGTATATCAAACAGGGTCAGTATGAACGCGCTGTTCAGGCATTCGGTGATACTAAGACTAACTCAGCTGCTTTGGCTCAGATCCTGGCTAAGGATTACAACAAGGCTAAAAACACTTTGGCTGCTGTGAAGAATCCGGATGCTTATACAGATTATCTGATGGCTATCGTAGGTGCTAGAACAAACAACGCTGACCTGGTTAAGTCAAGCATGGCAAAAGTAGCTCAGAAAGATGCTGCTTTGGCTGCTAAGGCTCAGACAGACCGTGAATTTGCTAAATATGCAAATGAAATCAAGTAATATTTAACTTGATATCTGATAATATTCAGAAAAGGCCGGAACGCATGGTTCCGGCCTTTTTTTGTCTCCGGGCTCTCGGGGGAATAATATGGTGAAAAACATGGAGGATTACGAGAATTTGTGTATTTTCGCAAAAACTATGCGTGAATATGAATAAGTTACTTTTCTTATTGGTCCTGACTGTAGGGTGGGCCGGATGTCAGGGAAATTCGGGTTTTAAACTTCAGGCAGAGCTGGACGATGTACAGTCGGATACCTTGTGGATGGTTTATGATGACCCGATGCTGAAAATAGATACCATTTATACGGAAAACGGTAAGTTTACTTATGAGACGGAAGCGGATACCCTGAACTTGTGCCGCCTGCTCTCTTCGGAAGGAAAAAGCATTCCGGTGTTTGTCTCTCCTAAGGAAAAGATGAAGCTGACAGGTTCTTTTGACGCTCCTGTAATCTCCGGAGAAGGAGAGAATGCGGTTTACGGAGAGTTTCTGAAGAGCATCGATGAAATACGGACGGATACTGCGGCTGTCAGGATGAAGGCCAAGGAATTTGTACGTACGCACCTGCAGTCGTTTGCTTCTGCATACATCATTCATCAGTTCTTTATTCAAAGTACACAGCCCGACCTGGAGGAGCTGGCTTCCATACTGGCTCCGCTGGACGGTATGGTGAAGGACTCTTATATACTGGGTGGGGCACTTGAAGCCATTGCCGATAAAAACAAGACGGTGAACAAGGACTACGTCAGTTATTTCTCCTGCAAAGACCGGAAGGGAAAGTATGTAGCCTGGAATAATGCTCCCGACAGTTATACGCTGATCAACTTCTGGGCAAGCTGGGACCCTCAGAGCCTGGTGGTGAGAGACTCCCTTGAACAGATAGCCCGGAAGTTGCCGGAAAAACAGTTCCGGGTACTGAACCTTTCGCTCGACTATGGAAAGGAGCAGTGGTACAGTCAGTGCAAGGAAGATGCTGAACGGTGGGTAGAGGTCTGCGATTTCAAGGCATGGGACAATCAGGTAATCCGTCAGAACGGAGTGTGGAGGCTGCCAGCGAATATCCTGGTTGACCGGAACCGGAAGATTATCGCAAGAGACCTGTTCCGTCAGGACTTGTACGAAAAGGTGAAGCAACTGACCGATGCTTCAAAGTAAAAATAAAAACAACCGAAAATCTAATGCTAGTCAAACTATTTAGTGCTGCCTTACAAGGTATTGATGCTACTGTCGTAACGATAGAAGTCAACAGTTCGCGTGGAATAAAATTTTTTCTCGTAGGATTACCCGATTCGGCGGTGAAAGAAAGTCACGAACGGATTATTTCTGCCTTACAGGTAAACGGATATAAATTTCCGACCTGCCAGATTGTGGTCAACATGGCTCCTGCGGATATCCGCAAGGAAGGTGCCTCGTACGACCTCCCGCTGGCCATCGGTATCCTGGCTGCAACAGGTGGAGTCGCTGCGGAAAAACTGGGTAAATACATGATTTTGGGAGAGCTGAGCCTCGACGGGACGCTGTTGCCCGTCAAAGGGGCATTGCCCATCGCCATCGCTGCCCGTGCGAAAGGATTCGAAGGTTTCATCCTGCCTCTGCAGAATGCGAGAGAAGCAGCGGTAGTGAATAACCTGAAGGTATATGGAGCCAGTAACATTGTAGAGGTCATCGAATTTTTCAACGGGAAAGAT
Source organism: Phocaeicola faecicola (assembly GCF_013618865.1). Classification (GTDB taxonomy): domain Bacteria; phylum Bacteroidota; class Bacteroidia; order Bacteroidales; family Bacteroidaceae; genus Phocaeicola; species Phocaeicola faecicola. The sequence continues at coordinate 18,677 of NZ_JABSOE010000047.1, read as the reverse complement.
ACGTTGACTCCTACGGAGGTAAATACGCGGGAGGAGTTCAGCAATCATCAGGAAAACTTTCCGTTTGACTTTGCGGATGTCAAGGGACAGGAGAACGTGAAGCGTGCCCTGGAAGTAGCTGCTGCCGGAGGACATAATATTCTGATGGTGGGGGCATCCGGAAGCGGCAAGTCGATGATGGCCAAGCGTCTGCCCGGAATCCTGCCTCCGTTTACGCTTTCCGAGAGTCTGGAAACCACGAAGATTCATTCTGTGGCAGGTAAACTGGGAAAGGACTCTTCGCTGATTGCCACACGTCCGTTCCGGAGTCCTCACCATACTATTTCGCAGATTGCAATGGTGGGAGGAGGGGCCAATCCTCAGCCTGGAGAAATCAGTCTGGCCCACAATGGGGTACTTTTTCTGGATGAGTTGCCGGAGTTCAGCCGTTCGGTACTGGAAGTGCTCCGTCAGCCTTTGGAGGACCGGTGTATCACCATTTCGAGGGCTAAATATACGCTGGAATACCCGGCAAGCTTTACCTTGGTAGCTTCCATGAACCCGTGTCCGTGCGGTTATTTTAATCATCCAACCCGTGCTTGCGTGTGCAACATCGGTCAGGTACACCGCTATCTGAACCGGATTTCAGGGCCTCTGCTCGACCGGATAGACATACAGATTGAGATTGTTCCGGTACCGTTCGAGAAACTGGTGGAACAGGCTCCCGGAGAGTCGAGCCGGACCATCCGTGAACGGGTTGTCAAGGCGCGTCAGGTACAGGCCAGACGCTTCGCCCAGGTTCCCGGTGTACATTGTAATGCACAGATGAGTCCTGCCCTCCTGCGTGAATATGCTCAGCCGGATGCTGCCGGAATGGCGCTGTTGCGCAATGCCATGTCGCGCCTGAATCTTTCAGCCCGTGCCTACGACCGTATTCTGAAAGTGGCCCGTACCATTGCCGATCTGGAGGATGCACCTCATGTCCAGTCGCACCATCTGGCGGAGGCCATCAGCTACCGTAATCTGGACCGTGAAAATTGGGCCGGCTAAATCGTTATAAATCTTTGGGCAACTCATATACTTCGCCGAGAAATGACTATCTTTGCAGACGGTATGAAGTAGGTACCAGAAAATGAATATACAATAAAACATATACATATATGGAAAAGAAATTCAAACGAACTACCGTAACATCGGCACTGCCTTATGCAAATGGTCCGGTGCATATCGGACATTTGGCAGGAGTATATGTCCCGGCCGATATCTATGTACGCTATCTGCGCCTGAAGAAAGAAGAGGTTCTCTTTATCGGAGGATCGGACGAGCATGGAGTGCCCATTACCATCCGTGCCAAGAAGGAGGGAATCACTCCGCAGGATGTAGTGGACCGTTATCATACACTGATCAGAGATTCATTCAAGGAATTCGGTATCTCATTCGATACTTATGGCCGCACCAGTTCGGCTACTCATCACGAAATGGCTTCCAACTTCTTCCGTAAGTTGTATGACAAGGGAGAATTTATCGAGAAGACTTCTGAGCAGTATTATGATGAGGAAGCCCATACTTTCCTTGCCGACCGTTATATTACCGGTGAATGTCCCCGCTGCCATGCCGAAGGGGCTTATGGAGACCAGTGCGAGAAGTGTGGAAGCACCCTTTCACCGACAGAACTGATTAATCCTAAGAGTGCAATCAGCGGAAGCAAACCGGTGATGAAGGAAACCAAGCACTGGTACTTGCCGCTCGACAAGCACGAAGGATGGTTGCGCAAGTGGATCCTGGAAGACCACAAGGAATGGCGTCCGAATGTATACGGTCAGTGCAAGAGCTGGCTCGATATGGGACTGCAGCCCCGTGCCGTAAGCCGTGACCTCGACTGGGGTATTCCGGTACCGGTAGAAGGCGCAGAAGGAAAGGTATTGTATGTATGGTTTGATGCGCCTATCGGTTATATTTCAAATACCAAGGAACTGTTGCCTGATTCATGGGAAAAGTGGTGGAAGGATCCTGAAACCCGTCTGGTACACTTCATCGGTAAGGACAACATTGTGTTCCACTGCATCGTATTCCCGGCCATGCTGAAGGCTGAAGGCAGTTACATCCTGCCGGACAATGTGCCGAGCAACGAATTCCTGAACCTGGAAGGAGATAAGATTTCGACTTCACGCAACTGGGCTGTGTGGTTGCACGAATATCTGCAGGATTTCCCTGGCAAACAGGATGTGCTGCGCTATGTGCTGACTGCCAATGCTCCGGAAACCAAAGACAATGACTTTACCTGGAAGGATTTCCAGGCACGCAACAACAATGAGCTGGTAGCTGTATACGGTAACTTCGTGAACCGTGCGCTGGTATTGACTCATAAATATTTTGACGGCAAGGTACCGGCTTGTGGGGAACTGACCGATTACGATAAGGAAACCCTGAAGGAATTTGCGGATGTTAAGGCAGAAGTAGAAAAACTGCTGGATGTATTCAAGTTCCGTGACGCACAGAAAGAAGCCATGAACCTGGCACGTATCGGTAATAAGTATCTGGCTGATACAGAACCTTGGAAACTGGCCAAGACAGACATGGAGCGTGTAGCTACTATTCTGAACATTTCGTTGCAGCTGGTTGCCAACCTGGCCATCGCCTTCGAACCGTTCCTGCCGTTCAGCAGTGAGAAACTGCGTAAGATGCTGAACATGGAAACCTTCGAATGGGAACAGCTGGGACGCACCGACCTGTTGAGCGCCGGACATGCACTGAATAAGCCGGAACTGTTGTTCGAAAAGATTGAAGACAGCGTCATCGAGGCACAGGTACAGAAACTGCTGGATACGAAGAAAGCCAACGAAGCCGCTGCTTATAAGGCGAATCCGATCAAGCCGACTATCTCGTTCGAAGACTTTGAAAAGCTCGATATCCGTGTGGGAACCGTATTGGAATGTGAGGTAGTACCTAAGATGAAGAAACTCTTGAAGTTCAAGATTGCTGACGGTCTGGAGAACCGTACGATTGTCAGCGGTATCGCCCAGCATTACAAACCGGAAGAACTGATCGGCAAGCAGGTATTGTTCATTGCCAACCTGGCTCCTCGTCAGTTCAAGAACGGCCTGGTAAGTGAAGGTATGATTCTGAGTGCTGAGAACTTCGACGGTTCACTGGCGGTTACTTCACTGCTGAAAGAAGTAAAACCGGGAAGTGAAGTGAAATAATCACGATATACACATGTATTTTTCAGAAGACAGTCCCTCTTGGTAAGAAGGACTGTCTCCTATTTTTAAGTAACACAATAAGAGAGTATGGCAGATGAACAGACGCTGAAAGAGAAGACGGCAAAAGGGCTTTTTTGGGGGGCTCTCAGCAACGGCATGCAGCAGTTGTTGAGCCTGCTGTTTGGAATATGTCTGGCCCGTATATTGTCTCCCGATGATTACGGACTGTTCAATATGCTGATTGTCTTTACCTCTCTGGCCGCACTGCTCCAGGAGAGTGGTTTTATTGTGGCACTGATCAATAAGAAGAAGGCTACCGACAAAGATTACAATTCGGTTTTCTGGTTCAGTTGTTCCATGGGTTGCCTGCTCTATATGGCCGGTTACCTGGCGGCTCCCTGGATTGCCGAGTTCTATCATGCTCCCGAACTGCTTTGGGGAGCACGGGTGATGTTCATCTGGTTCCTGTTCGGATGTACGTGTACGGTACACAATGCCATTATCATCAAGAAACTGATGGTCAAGGAGCGGGCCAAGGCCGACTTGACGGCTTATGTGCTGTCGTGTATTATCGGCGTGGCAATGGCCTGGAAAGGAATGGGATATTGGAGTCTGATTGTGCAGATGGTGGTACAGGGATGCGTCAGTTGCATGATGCGCTGGTATTATTCCCCCTGGCGTCCTTCCTTTCAGTTCAGCATAGAACCTTTAAGGACCTTTTTCCCGTTCAGTATCAAACTGTTGCTGACAGGACTTTTCAATATTCTGAACAACAATATCTTTTCCATTTTAATCGGTCGTTTCTATACCAAGTCTCAGACCGGATACTATGCACAGGGATACAAATGGGGATACATTGCCTACAGTGTTATCTGGGGAATGGTCAACAACGTCTCCCAGCCGGTACTGGCGCAGGTGGCCGATACTCCCGAGCGTCAGCAGCAGGTGTTCCGCAAGCTGGTACGCTTCGTGGCCTACGTAGCCTGTCCGGCCATGCTGGGACTGGCCTTTGTGGCTCCCGAGTTCATATCGGTGACTGTAACCGATAAATGGGCTCACAGTATTCCTTACATGCAATTGTTCTGCCTGTGGGGCATCATTACTCCCATCAACAACCTGTTTACCAATGCCATCATCAGCCGGGGAAAATCGAATATATACATGTATGGAACGGTACTGCTGGATGTGGTGCAGCTGTTGGTCATCTATCTGTCGGCTCCGTACGGACTGATTTGTATGGTGAGCAACTACATTGTCGTCAACTACTGCTGGTTCTTTGTCTGGTTCTATGTGCTGTCCCGTCAGATTCCGCTGCGGCTGAAAGACCTGATTTTCCGTGATATCCTGCCTTTTGCCCTCCTTACGGGTGCCGGTATTGCCGTGGCCTATTTTGCCACGGAAGGCATTTCGAATATCTATTTCCGTCTGTTGGGAAAGATTGGGGTAGTAGGTGTCTGTTACCTGGCTTTATTGTATCTGTCGGGGTCTGTCATGCTGCAGGAGACCCTTCAACATATCCGTAAAATATTCCACCGATGAAAAATAAAGTTGTCATAGCCATTCCTGTATACAAGGAAACCATGGATTCCTTTGAATCCCTTTCACTGCGTCAGTGCCTGAAGGTACTGGGAAATTATGACATTTGTCTGTTCGGACCCGATTCGCTGAATCTGTCCGAATATCGTCACGTATTTGAAACCTGTCAGCAGACGTTTCAATACATCGGATTTGCTTCTTCTTTTTTCGAAAGTCAGCGCGGGTATAACCGGCTGATGCTGACAAAGGAGCTTTATCTGCGTTTCCGGCAATGGGAATACCTGCTCATCTATCAGTTGGATGCCTATGTCTTTCAGGACGAACTGATGGACTGGTGCAATAAAGGATACGACTATATCGGAGCTCCTTTTCTGAAACTGAACCGGGAAGTGGACTGGAACAACTGTGGCAACGGAGGTTTTTCTCTGAGAAAAATCGCCTCTTTTATCCGCCTGTTCGAGCATGAGGGAAGGATTCTTACCTGGAGGGGTATCTGGAGATACTACCGGTACCGCGGACCTTTGCACAGACTGCCGATGGCCCTGCAGCGCTTTATGGGAAAGCATAACCGGGTGGCTGATTATACCGGAGCCTGGCTGAATCACAATGAAGACCTGTTTTATGCCATGCTGGGAGACAGCACGCTGAAATGGAAGATTCCTTCTACCCGCGAAGCCATGTATTTTTCCTTCGAGGAGCGTCCGTCGTACCTGTATCGGTTGACAGGCCGTCTGCCCTTTGGATGCCACGCTTTCCTGAAAAATGAATATCAGGAGTTTTACAAGGAGTTTATTCACGAATAAATACGGAGACCGATGATGAAATGTTGCATTTATCCCAATTTGAAACAGGGTACCGATCAGACTTCCAATCCTTATATCAAGGATTTCATAGCTGCCCTTAATGCGAGTGGAAAAGCGCAGGTGGTCAATGCCCCTCATAAGAACCCCTTGATTAGTCTGCTGGCACGGAAAAATTGGGGGAAGGTGTATATTTTCAACTGGTTTGAGAGCATTCCTGACTATAAATACGGTCCCTTGCAGGCCATTATTGCCTGTCTGCTGATTCTTTGGCTGAAATTGTCGGGGAGAAAAGTGGTGTGGGTACTTCATAACCGTCGTCCGCATACCGTCGGATACGAGGGCTTGAAGCGTTTCCTGGCACGGTTTATTTCCCGGCGTGCCGACCTGATTCTGACGCATTCACTGGAAGGAGTAGACCTTGTGAAGGAGAGATATCCTTATGCGGCAGGAAAGGTACTTTTTCTGCACCATCCTACACGAAACCGGCTGTCATTGGTGCCGGCTGACACTGAAAAGAAATACGACCTGTTGATATGGGGTACGGTTACTCCTTATAAGGGAGTACGTGAGTTCCTTGATTTTGTACAGCGTCATTCCCTGCAGCTGCGTATCTGCATGGTGGGGAAATGCCCTTCGGATGCGTTACGCCATCAGCTGGAGCGTTATGCCTCTCCCTATGTGACCCAGATTTTCAAGGGAGTTTCGTTTGAGGAACTGGCCGTATATATGGCACAGTCTCATTTTGTATTGGCTCCTTATGCTCCTCAGTCCATCCTCAGTTCGGGGATGCTGATGGATTCCCTTTCTTTCGGCGCCAAGGTAATCGGTCCGTCTGTAGGCTCCTTCAACGACTATTCGCATGAGAAATTGCTGAAAGTATATACGTTCAGGGAATTGGAAGAGATTCCCGGCCTGGTAAGTCGCTTCAAGGAGGAACCGGTGGTCTGGGAAGATTACAGAAAGTTCCTGGATGACAATGGATGGAATTTTTTCGCGTCCCGGCTGATGGAACGTTTGCAACAACTATAGAAACTGATAATAACCAACTGGATATGATGAATACTTATGCTCCCGTTTTACTTTTTGTGTACAACCGCCCGGCACATACCCGGCAGTTGCTCGATTCTTTGAGAAGGAATGACTTGGCCGCACAGAGCGAACTATATATTTATTCCGACTGCCACCGGAGTGAGAAGGATAAGGAGGCAGTGGAAGAGGTGCGCCGTCTGGCGCGGAAGACAGAAGGTTTCGGAAAGGTTACGGTGATAGAGCGCTCTGAAAACTGGGGACTGGCAAGGAACATTATCGATGGAGTCACTGCACAGGTAAAGGCATACGGAAAGGTCATTGTACTGGAGGATGACCTGATTGTGTCTCCTTATTTTCTGCGTTTTATGAATGAGGCGCTTGAGGTATATAAGGACGAAGAAAGGGTAGGGCATATTCAGGCCTGTGATTTTACCGGCGATCCTTCCCTGCCGGATACTTTTCTGATCAAATTCACCGGAAGTTGGGGGTGGGCCACCTGGGACCGGGCATGGAAGCATTTCAACCCCGATGGCAAGGAACTGCTGCATCAGCTTCAGCAGCGCAGGCTGACCCGTCGGTTTGATTTCAACGGTAAGTACGGCTTTACCCGGATGCTCCGGCGTCAGACAGAGGGCAAGAACAACTCATGGGCTATCCGTTGGAATGCCAGTCTTTTTTTGGAGGATATCCTGTCATTGAATGTCGGACGCTCGTTGGTCCGGAATGCAGGATTTGACGGCAGCGGGACCCATTGCGGTGGGGGCGGCCTGTACGATTCTACTCTGTGGATGCAGCCCCTTCCTGTACGACAGATTACCCCGATACAAGAAGATTTACAGGCACGAAAGGCCTTTGAACGCTATTACTATCGCACCAATAACTTTTGGGCAAAGGCATTGCGTCGTATCAAAAGGACCTTGAAAGGAGATTTCGGGGCCTGATTCCAGTTATTTTTTCAGTACCGTAGTCAACGGAATGTTGCCCAGTTCGGCAGCCAGTTCTGAGAAGGAACTCCGGAAAGATCCGTAGATCCGGCGGGTGCCGGCCAGGGTATAAAGGTCGAGAATGCCGTCCTGTATGCCGCTGACAGAGTTCCGGTCGGCAGCCGCTTCCGCAGTCAGGATACGCTTTCCGTAGCGTTTCCGCATGTCTGCTTTGACAGCTTCGGAATCCGTAGCCAGAAAGACCGATAATTCAGCATTGGCCTCCAGTTCCTTATCGATGGCCTCGAAAAAGAGTTCGAGCGGACTCTGTTGTATCGAAGCCTGGTTGTCCGTCCGTCGTACGTGTACCCCGATTGTGTGTGCCGAGAAATCCTGCAAACGGCTGTCGAGTCGTTTGCGGAGCGGAGCATTCAGCTGGAACAATTGTGTCAGCAAGGTCCGTTCGTATGGGAAGAAAGGCTGGTAGGTTGCCATATAAACCGCTTCTCCCTTGAACGGGAAAGTATTGAAGTCGGTCTTTTTCTGGTACCATTGATCCATTTCCTCTTCGTAGATACACTGGTCGAACAGAAAGTGCTGGAACAGCCGGGGCAGATAGAGATTCTTTTTCCGGGGCCGGTCCAGGGTCAGGTAGAAAATACCCGGGACATCCTCTATTTTCAGTCCGGCAATCTCCGGCGTCTCGAACAATGATGAAAAAGGGGCATTCAGCGCCCAGTCCTGAAACCATCCTACATGAACGGAAAGCCTGCGGTGCTGCGCCAGGCTTACGGCTGAGGCAATGGCACGCATGCGGTTTCCCAAGCCTCCTACGGGTACAAAAAACAACTTTTTCATCAAACTGCATTTGGGGTTATACGGGGCAAAGATAAGGATTTTACTCGTAGGAAAACAGCGGGAAGATTAAAAAACAAGGATTTTATCTTTCTGTTGTTTTCCGGTGAAAAATAAAAAGCGTTTCGTATATTCAAAACAAAGAATAATGTACCTTTGTACTCAAATTAACCGACAAATGTCATGAGAGTACTTATCGTTAATACTTCCGAACAGATAGGAGGGGCTGCGGTTGCGGCCAACCGGTTAATGGAGGCGTTGAGGGCGGCCGGAGTGACTGCGGAAATGGCAGTCATGCACAAGCAGAGCGACAAACCTTACGTCATCCAGGTGGGCAGTCGTCTGCGGCGGAAGTGGGCATTTTTGTCGGAGCGTCTGGGGATATGGATCAGTAACCGCTTCAGCCGGAAATACCTGTTTAAGGTGTCTACTGCTTCTGCCGGACTGTCTGTCACTTCGCTGCCGGCTTTTCAGGAGGCAGACATCATTCATCTCAACTGGGTAAACCAGGGAATGCTTTCTCTGAAGGAAATTGACCGGATTCTTCATTGCGGCAAACCGGTGGTATGGACCATGCACGATATGTGGGAATGCACGGCCATTTGTCACCATGCCTACCAGTGCCGCCGTTTTGAAACCCAGTGCCAGCATTGTCCGTATCTGCGTGTTCCCGGTACCAACGATCTTTCTGTACGGGTCTTTCGGAAGAAGCAGCAACTGCTTCAGGACGCCAAGGTACATTTTGTGGCCGTAAGTACCTGGTTGCAGCAAAAGGCCATGCAGAGCCGCCTCTTGTCCGGACTTCCGGTTTCTGTGATTCCCAATACCTTGTCGATGAAGGATTTTACCATGTATCCGGCAGCGGAAAGCCGGAAAATCTGCCACTTGCCTTCCGATAAGAAAATCATACTTTTCGGGGCTGCCCGTATAGACGATCCCATTAAAGGATTTCCCTTGTTTTTAAAGAGCCTGGACCGCCTGGTTTCCGTTCATCCGGAACTGGCCTCACAGATACATCTGGTATTGTTCGGTCACATGAAACAGCCCGAATGGTTCCGGAAAATCACGGTTCCATACACCTATATGGGCAGTGTGAACAGTACAGACCAGCTGAGCCGTCTGTATGCTTCGGCTGATGTGCTGGTCTCTGCTTCCTATTACGAAACTTTCGGTCAGACACTGATTGAGGCGCAGGCCTGCGGATGCCTTCCCGTATCGTTCGGCAACAGCGGACAAAGCGGTATCATCCGTCATCGGGAGAACGGCTATCTGGCCGATTACCTGTCCGAAGAAAGTCTGGCAGAAGGAATATGGTGGGCCTTTACGGAAGGAGCCGCCATACCGAAAGCATCATTGAGGGAATATGTAAAGCAAAAATACGATATAGCTGTAGTCGCTTCGGCTTATCAGGAGTTATACACGAATTTGATGAGAATAAGATGAGAATATTACTGATTAATACATTTGAGCGAAAAGGAGGGCCGGCGATTGCCACCTACCGGTTGATGGAGGCGTTGAAAAGCAGTGGAATCAAGGCGAAGATGCTGGTACGTGACAAGCAGACGGACCAGGTGACGGTGGTTCCCTTGCGGAAGTCGTGGTGGAAGGTATGGCAGTTTATCTGGGAGCGTCTGGTTATCTGGATGGCCAATGGCTTCAAGCGGCACAACCTGATGGCCGTGGACATCGCAAACACCGGAACCGATATCACCTCCCTGCCTGAATTTACGCAGGCTGACGTCATTCACCTCAACTGGATTAATCAGGGAATGTTGTCCTTGAACGACTTGCAGAAAATCTTTCAGTCGGGAAAGCCTGTGGTATGGACCCTGCACGACATGTGGCCGATCACCGGTATCTGTCATTATGCCAACGAATGTAACCGCTACCAGGAGGCCTGTCACAGTTGTCCGATGCTCGTTCATCCGAAGCGCCAGGACCTGTCGCATCAGGTTTTCCGCCGTAAACAGGAGATTTATCAGTCGGCTAATCTGACTTTTGTGACCTGCAGCCGTTGGCTGGAAGGGGTAGTCGGTCAGAGTGCACTGGCTGCCGGATGCAAGATTACCAATATTCCCAATGCCATTAATACGAACCTGTTCCGTCCGGCCGACCAGGAAGCAGCCCGTCGCAAACTGCATCTTCCTTCCGGAAAGAAACTCCTGCTGTTCAGTTCCATGAAGATAACCGATAAGCGGAAAGGAATCGATTACCTGATCGAGGCCTGCCTTATCATGCAGAAAGATTTCCCTGAATTTTCGGAGTCACTGGGAATTGTGGTCTTGGGCCAGGAATCCCAGCAGTATGCTTCACTGTTTCCTTTCCCGGTATATTGCATCGACTATATGAGCAGCGAGAAAGAACTCCCTGTCATGTACAATGCGGTCGACCTGTTCATTACTCCCTCGTTGCAGGACAACCTGCCGAATACCATTGTGGAGGCCATGGCCTGTGGAGTTCCTTGTGTCGGATTTAATGTAGGCGGTATCCCGCAGATGATCGATCACCTTCATAACGGCTACGTAGCCCAGTATAAGTCGGCCGGAGACCTGGCCAACGGCATTCACTGGTCGCTGACCGAAGGCGATTACGAAAGTCTCAGTTACGAGGCCCGCCGGAAAGCCGTCGGTACTTATTCGGAGCAGATTGTCGCCAGACAGTATATTCAAATTTATAATCAGATAACAGGTAGCAATGCATAATTTTACCCATCGTTTTCATCCCAAGTTTTCGGTCATTACCGTGACCTATAATGCCGGAAGTGTGCTGGAGGATACCATACAGAGTGTGATTACTCAGACTTACAAGAACGTAGAGTACATCATCGTGGACGGGAAATCTTCCGACCATACGCTGGATATTGTCCAGCGTTACCAGTCGCATATCCACACGGTGGTGAGCGAACCCGATAAGGGGCTGTATGATGCCATGAATAAAGGACTGAAGCTGGCTACGGGCGATTATGTGTGTTTTCTGAACGCAGGTGATGCCTTTCACGAAGACGATACCTTGTGTCAGATGGTACACTCTTTGTCGGACTGCAGCGAACTGCCGGATGTGATTTACGGAGAAACGGCGATTGTAGACGGGGAAGGACATTTCCTTCGGATGCGCCGCCTGTCGGCTCCGGAGCAGCTCGACTGGAAAAGCTTCAGACAGGGAATGCTGGTTTGCCATCAGGCGTTTTTTGCTAAGCGTGAGAAGGCTGTGCCTTACGATCTGCACTATCGTTTTTCAGCCGATTTCGACTGGTGCATACGGGTCATGAAACAGAGCCGTTTACTGCATAATACTCATCTCGTGCTGATTGATTACCTGAGCGAGGGGATGACTACCCGCAACCACAAAGCTTCGCTGAAAGAGCGTTTTCATATCATGTGCAAGCATTACGGTACGCTGAGTACAGTGGTGCGCCATATCGGCTTTGTATTTCGTCTGTGCTGGAAAAAATAGCGGAGTCTCCGCCGGGATATATAATATACAGGCCGGTCTTTCAGAAACCATACGTTCTGAAAGACCGGCCTGTAATTGTTTATGGATATGCATCAGGACTTCTGCCGCTGGTTTCGGATGGCCTGTCCGGCTATGAAGAGGACGGCCAGCAGCAAGAGAGCCAGGGCACTGAAAGCGACGGTTTCGGTGACATGCAGTGACTGCGGGTCGAAGACAAAGCGTACCGTATGTGTGCCGGCAGGTACGTGCATGGCACGGAGGATGTAGTTGGCACGTCCGTGCGGCGCTTCCTGGTCGTCTACGAACGCCTGCCATCCCGGATAGTAGATTTCAGAGAATACCACCGTACCTCCCTGTGCCGAGGTTACCTGATAAATCAGTTCGTTGGGCTTGTAGGAAGTCAGGGTAACCTGAGCGGTACTGTCAGCAACCGTCTGTGTGACGATATCGGCAAATTTTTTGTCCACCACAGCTGTTTTCAGCGGATTCACCTCATGCAAGGCTGCGATTTCCTCGTTGGCATTGTCCACGTATTTCACCTCATCGGCAAACCAGGCATTGCCTCCGGCATAAGGATTCAATATCGGGGCGGTCTTGCCTCCCTGGAGCGGGAAAATGAAGTACCGTGTATTCAGCATGTTCAGTACCGGGAAATGTGTTCCGTCAACCTTCGACATATCTCCTCCGGCAGCGGGTAGTTCCTTGAACAGATTTCCCATTTCTCCCTGGATATGTTCTTCTATCATTTCCTGATACCGGCGCAGTTTGGCAGCATGATAGCCTCCGATGCTCTTGTGCCAGTAAGAGGTTTCGTTTTCGTTGAACGTATTTCCGGCGAGGTTCAGTACACGGAAATCCAGGGTCTTGTCGGCCAGGATGTACTTGTCGGTTTCCGAGGGCGACAGATACGGTTTCATTTCCGAACCTTTTGCCACGAATTGTCCGTCGTACAGGTACCGTTTGTTGATGCTCCACATATCAGCCAGGCAGAGCAGGGTGAGCAGTCCCACCAGCCAGTTGCGTGTCAGTTTGCCGGCCTGGAAAGCCCAAAGCAGGCCCACACCGATCAGGATGATGAAGAAGCTTCTCCATGCGTCCGAAGTAAAGACGGCGACGCGCATGTCTTCCAGGTTCATCAGGATAGGAACCAGCTGTTCCGATGGAATGGCATTCTGCAATGCCCCCATTTCCATGCTGGATACGTAGCTGGAGAAGAAGAACCGCGGAGCAAGGGCAAAGAGCAGAGAGAGGCCGCCGGTGAGTCCCAGACTCAGATAGAAAGCCTTGGCCCGTTCCTTCAGCACCGCAGGACGGTCTATAATCTCTTTCAGCGCCATGATGGCCAGCAGCGGAATGGTGAATTCGGCAATGACCAGGATGGAAGAGACTGCACGGAATTTATTGTACATCGGTACATAATCAATGAAGAAATCGGTCACTCCCATGAAGTTCTTTCCCCATGAAAGTACGATAGAGAAGACGGTTCCTGCCACCAGGGCCCATTTCATCGGTCCCTTGACAATCATGCATCCCAGTATAAAGAGGAACATGACGAAGGCTCCGACATATACCGGTCCCGCCGTTCCCGGCTGTTCACCCCAGTACTGTCCCAGTTGGCTGTACAGTCCCATATAAGCAGGATTGGCCTTTTCCATGGCCTTTTCGTTCTGTGAGAGGGGTACAGAGGCTCCTCCTTTCACGTTAGGCACCAGCAGGGAGAAAGTCTCTCCGATGCCGTAGCTCCACTGCGTGATATAGTCGCGCTCCAGTCCGCTGGAAGTCTGATTGGCCGAGTTCTCCTTGACCAGTTCGCTTTTTCCACGCATACTTTCCTTGCTGTACTGGTACGTATGATAGAGGTTCGACAAGTTGATGCAGATACCCACCAGTCCGGCAATGACCAGCACTGCGGAACTCTTTACGAACTTAGGTAATTCTTTTTTCTGCCAGGCCGATACCCCGAAGGCTATGGCCATGAAGAGCATTACAAACAGGAAATAATATGTCATCTGCAAGTGGTTCGAAGCAATCTGCAGGGCTACGAACAAGGCCGTTACCAGTCCCCCGAGACCGTATTTTCCCCTGTATATCCATACCATACCCGCTATTGTGGGAGGGATGTAGGCCAGCGTAACCAGCTTCCAGATGTGTCCGGCCGCAATAATGATGAAGAAATAAGAAGAAAAGGCCCAGATAATCGCGCCCAGGGCCGACATCCATACCTTAAAGTTGAAGGCTCTCAGCAGAATATAGAAGCCTATCAGCAGGATAAACACATACCAGGTACATCCCGGAAGATACAGATGATACAGGTTTTGTATCCCGTTCAGCGTACGGCTGGAAGGGTAGCTGGGAGAAATCTGATACGTCGGCATTCCTCCGAACAGTGCGTTGGTCCAGCGGGTCGTCTCTCCGGTCTGTTCTTGAAACGCCTTGGCTTCTTGGCCCGCTCCGATACCTGCTGTTGTATCATGTTGTGCCAGGACACGTCCTTCGGTGACTGCCGGATAGAAATAGGCAAAAGAGATCACGATAAAAAGCACAACTGCTACAATATCAGGAAGTAATTTTTTCAGTAAGTTCATCGTATAGCAGTTTATTAATTAATGTTTTCGATTGGCAAAGATAACACAATAGTCCATGAAAAATAGTAACTTTGTCTTCGAAAATCATAAAAATACACATGAAAATAGGAATCATTACCGCCATGTCTTCTGAACAGAAGCAGTTGGCAAGCCAGTTGGAAAACAAAACGGAGCGGAAGGAAGGCCCGTTTACTTATGTAGAAGGAAATATCCGGTCGAATACGGTTGTATTGATGCAATGTGGAATCGGTAAGGTGAATGCTGCTGCTGGTGCAGTGGAGATGATCCGTAATTTCCATCCCGACTGTATCATCAGTACCGGAGTGGCCGGAGGAATCGATACCTGCCTGAAAGTCATGGACGTGGTAGTCAGCCAGCAGATTGTATACCACGACGTATGGTGCGGCGAAGGCAATGCTTACGGCCAGATTCAAGGACTTCCCACTTTTTTCAAGGGAAATGAGACCTTGTTCGAATGTGCACTCTCATTGGATACGGAAACGGCCATTCATGGCGGTCTGATCTGTAGCGGTGATAAGTTTGTTACCGACCGCAGTGAACTGAATGTCATCAAGGGAAACTTCCCCGAAGGGCTGGCTGTCGATATGGAATCGGCTGCCATTGCACAGGTATGCTACCTGTATGAAGTGCCTTTCATCAGCTTCCGTATCATCAGCGATACTCCGGGTGCCGACAAGCATTTCGAGCAGTATCAGAATTTCTGGGGAGAGATGGCCGACCGTTCGTTCCGGGTAACAGAGACTTTCCTGAAGGCGTTGCCCAACCGTCTGTAAGAAGGCTGCAGTACAGAACGGAAAACATATATATTCATGTCTAATTAAACGATGAGTTATGAAAAAGATACCTAGTTTTACAGTCGATCATATCCGTCTGTTACGGGGCATTTATGTATCCCGTAAGGATGAAGTAGGCAATGAAGTGGTGACCACTTTCGATATCCGCATGAAGGAGCCCAACCGTGAGCCGGCTTTGAGCCCTTCGGCCATTCATACCATGGAACATCTGGCTGCGACTTTCCTGCGCAATCATCCGGTATGGGCTGATAAGATTATCTACTGGGGACCGATGGGATGCCTTACCGGAAATTACCTGGTAGTGAAGGGCGATTTGACCTCGGCTGATATCCTTCCTCTGATGAAAGAAACCTTTCGTTTCATTACCGACTACGAAGGTGAAGTGCCGGGAGCCAGTGCCAAGGACTGCGGTAACTATCTGATGATGAATCTTCCGATGGCTCGCTGGGAGGCTGCCAAATACCTCGAAGAGGTACTGGAACAGGCTACAGAGGCCAATCTGAATTATCCGGGGTGAGGTATTACAGAAACAATAAAGAGCAGGGCGGGCGATGATAGCTGATACCCTGTCAATGAATAAAAGCCGTTCCGGTAAGTACCGGAGCGGCTTTCTTTGTGGTATTTATATAAGTGATGATTTTAAATTGTATTTTCCAGATTAATATCCCGGATTGTTTTGCCAGCCGGTCAGTTCAATCTGCTGATGAGGAATAGGGAAGTAGTAGTGGTTAAACGACTGGAATATTGAACCGTTCCACTGAGCCTGTTTTACTTCGCTCACTTTTTCCAGACGGACCAGTTCGAACCAGCGCTTCATCTCTGCAAAGAATTCCCATCCACGCTCATCTGAAACGGCCTTCAAGAATGCCTGAGGGTCGGTTGTTTCGGTCAGTGTCGGATTTTCAGGATATCCTTGTGCACGTTTTTGCACTTCCTGCAGCTGCTCCAACGCTTTTTCACTTACAGTGTTGTTTGCCCGGGTAGAAGCTTCGGCATACATCAGCAATACTTCGGCATATCGGTAGATACAGGTGATACCATTGGCCTGGGCACTTTTTCCGGGAGCTCCTTCGTTGTAATCATAATATTTTGAAATTGCCGGAAGCTTATCTGCACTTTGCTGATAAGTGACCATACCGTTTTTGGTGTTCCACTGTGTCATGAAGTTCCATTCTTTACGTGTGTCATCTGGATATTTTAAGTAAAATGCCTCATTGGCATAGTAATCTGCCCATCCGGCATTAGGAGCAAAATCACTGGGATAGTATGATGTGCCGTAATTGCTGGCTGTTTTCATTTTGGCACTGTGGTGAAGGGCAAACATGATTTCGTTTGCCTGTTCTTTATTAGCTTCTTTCCACAGATCGGCGTAGGATGCAGTCAGCTTCAGACCTGCCTCTCCTGCATGATCAATAATTTCTTCTGCCGTAGTTGCTGCCAGTTTGTAATATTCTGTCCCTTTCTTCAGCGGCCAGCCTGCCATTGTCATATAAGCATCTGCCAGACAAGCCTTGGCTGCCCATAGGGAAGGTGTGGAGCTGAATCCGCTGCGGCTTTTGGAGGGTAACAGGCGGGCTGCTTCTTTCAGACTAGGAATGATTCCCTGTTCGTATACGGTAGCTACTGCAGTTCTAGGCATATGAAGAGAAGCATCTTCATCCTTTAGAATCAAAGGTACGTCTCCAAAGATACGGACCAGATAGAAATAAGATAATCCGCGGAGGAAGTAAGCTTCTCCGATTACTTCGTTATACTTCTTTGCATCTTCAGGATTGGACGGGGCCTTGGTTTTGTTGATAAGTTTGTTGGCATTGTTGATAACAGTGAAAAACAGGCTCCAGCTGATGTCCAGGTCTTGGGCATTCTCGATGGTATTGGGAGACAGACGGTCATACAATGCCAGTGGGTTGTTCGCTTTGGCAGCCCGGTAAGTAATATCATCCGCACATACGTTCATTCGCTGAATACGGCAATTGAACCCATAATTTTGAGCCCATAAATTATTATAGAGTCCGGAAGCTGCCTGTTCGATGGCTTTCACATCCATCGTTTCAAAATAATCTTCTTCTGTGATGAACGATTGCGGTTCTTGGTCCAGGTCAACACAAGACGTTCCAGCCAGTGTCAGACCGCATACCATAGTGGCTATATAAGCTAATTTTTTCATATTCTTTGTATTAGTTTAGGTTAGTAATCAAAATGAGAAATTCAATCCCAATAAATAGTTACGGCTGTTAGGATAGGCTGCCCAGTCTACTCCCTGTACGAGCGGACTTCCTAAGGTCGCTTCTGGATCGAGACCCGAGTAGCTGGTGATGTGGAACGGGTTCTGTACCGAAGCATAGATACGCAGGTTGTTAATACCCAGTGTCCGGCAGGTTGCATCGGGCAGAGTATATCCCAGGGTGATGCTTTTCATCTTAATGAAACTGCCGTTTTCTACAAATCTGCTGCTGAATACTTTAGCCTCAGTACCTCCCTTTACAAATCCCGGTACATTGGTGTCTGTATGCTGTGGTGTCCATCGGTCAAGATAATCACGTATTGGAGTTACTACAGCCATGTTCTGGCCTTCTACTAAGTTGAATCCCATCTGGTGAGTTGCATTGTAAATGTCGAAACCGTGGAATCCTACCAGGAAGAATGATAAATCGAAATTCCGGATATTGAATGTATTGTTCCATCCCCAGTTGAAGGTCGGCTGTCCGCAACCGATTACCCCCTGGTCCTTGTCATTAAGCAAACCGTCCTTATTGACATCTGTATATTTGGAATTTCCGGCTACTACCTTATATACTTCTCCGTTAGTTTTTCCATTGGGCTGTCCGTTGGCATCAATAAAGGGAGCATTTACTTCATTTTCCTGCCATACTCCTTCAAATGTATATCCCCAGAAAGTTCCAAGTTTTTCCCCTTCAATCATTTGGAAGAGTACGTTCTGGTATTTTCCTGCCTGCTGCTGTCTGTGGTTGGCTGTCGGAATTTTATTAAAGATACCTTTATTGTGTGAAAGGGTCAGGTCGCTGTGCCAGCTGAAATTTTTACCTGTAAACGGATCGGCACTGATTGTAAACTCAATACCTGTATTCTTAATTTCACCGGCATTCATCAGCAAGCCCGGATATCCCATGTGAGTAGGCTGAGCCACTTCCAGCAAGATGTCCTTTGAGTATTTCTGATACCAGTCTGCTGTAATCCTCAGTCGGCCGTTCAAGGTTCCGAAGTCGACTCCGACGTTTACCTGATCGTTTCGTTCCCATTTCAGATAAGGAGCTGCCGGACGTGAAATTTTATAAGATGTACTTCCGTCACTGTTTCTTACCGGTTCCAGTTTCGAATAGATGCGATAGGCTTCTACGGCCTGGTTACGGGTCAGTAGCTTTTTAGTGGGGATATGCATATAAGTTCGCAATGCGGAATAAGAAAAACTTCTTGTCAACAACTCCCCTGAGATTCGCTCTAAAGAGTTTGATTTTAGCATTGAATGATTCAGCAA
>NZ_JABSOE010000046.1 GCF_013618865.1 Phocaeicola faecicola | reverse complement strand
ACATGACAAATAAACTGATATTACCAGTGGAGAGCCGTATGCAGGGAGACCTGCACGTACGGTTCGGGGGCAGGTTATGGGAAACCTACCACCGAAAGGTGGCAAGGCGTCCATTACCGAGCCTACAATATTAAAAACTTCTACATTCTTTCTCCATGCTTTAGTAAATATGATAATTTGTATCATTATATTCTTGAGAGTGCAAAACAAGCCATAGATGCAGCTTTTGCTTATGGCTTTACATGTAACGGCAAAAGAATAAAGAAAAAAGAGTTTATAACAAACAGCACTACCGACTGAATAAGGCGGAACGCTGCAAACCATTACAGCTATGGATATAACGAATAGAATTATTGTCGCCTTACTGGAACGAATGAAAAGTAGAAACAAGAACTTTTCATTATCAAGACCTAAGTTTCATCGGTTGTTTCAAATAAATCCCGATGGCTACTTATGGTATGGCGAGAAACTGGAGCGGCATTTACTTAACAAATATGGAGAATCGGCTGATACATTGAAATATCTTGATATATATTATTTCATTTCCAATATTGTGCGGTTGTATTACATGCCTAAAAATTCAAATTCGGAGGAAAACGAGTTTGGAAAGCTATACGCTTATGGCTCCATAATAGGGTTACACCGTTGTCATATTCCAGATAAGCGAATATATCTGAACCGATTGTTAAATACTTTACTGTTCTGTTGTCCGACTTCTGAAGAATATATCCGTAGATTCCGCTGGCAAAAAAACGGTATATATTACAAATCGCAGGATGTGGAAGTTCTTATTGCCGATACATTTACAGAAATACGGGAATCGGACAAACAATCAGAATCCATTGAAATAGTTGAGTCAATAGTCAATGAGACATACCGTTATCTGGTAGGCTCAAATACGGGGCTTCCATTTGTCCGTTCGGAAACTTTATTGCACTACAACCTGAACCCATCTGATTATATGTGGCTATATCAGCACGATAAGGAATTGTTTTATACTTGTCTTGATGCAGCAGCATTACAGTCGGAGATTTTCAGTTACAAGTCATTTGTGTACAATTTCAACCTGTATATTCTAAAAGACGCAAATATATTGGATGAATTGTCCAGATATTCCAAATGTTATGAAGCCGTTTTAGAACTGCTTTTCAAATCCGATTCAATTATGCAGAACTCTGTTATTCGGCAAATCAAATTATGTAGAAATGAAGATACCATTAAACAGAATAACAGATTGGATGCTATTAACAAATGGCTCAACTCCCTAAACAAGATTGGTTAGCCACAGAACATTAAACATTAGAAAATGAGAACACCAGTCATAATCCTGTTATTTGTAATCCTGCTTGCCGTAAGCTGCGGAGAGCCTCCCATGCCGCCGTCGGACGAGGAAATGATACGCCATTTCACCACGCACGAGGTGGCGTTCCGTAAGGTGTACGAAATCATGGCAGAGAGTTCAGAAGGTAGTTTTCACTACCCGCCGCTTTCTCCGGAAGAGGTTATTATACTTGATTCAATGGAGCAAAGCGATACATCCCATGAAACGAATGATGAACAAGACATCCCGGTATATGGACTGTTGAAGCCGGAGCGAATCCTACTCGACTCCCTGTTATCAGAGATTGGATGCGGTTTTATCCTTGTTGATCGCAGGGAATGGGGAACGGCAGATTCGGTATATGTGAGCCTCGTTATGCCGTACTACTCCCACGGCATCGTGGATGCCGGAACGTCCAAGAGTTTCGTTTACGATCCCGGATTGAGAAGCCGTCGGAATATCCGTATCACCGAACATGGCGACCTGAACGAGATCTACCGCAGGACGTACAACGACACCACGCTTTACAAGCCCATCAAGGGAAACTGGTACATCGAGTTAGACCATTCGATATAACGGCCCGGAGTCCGTATCAAAGTATGTATCACTTTTTGTCAAGAAGATACATCATAAAGCAGATAATGGCCATCGCAAGGAAAAATAACAGAACCGCAAGGAGTTCGTTAAACCTGCACTTGGCATAGTGAGACATCACTGCTTTGCCTCGCCATTTGTAAATCCTGCTGACGAGCGACATAACGGCAAATGTGACAATGCTAAAAACGACACATGGCAACAATGCCGACACACCTGGAAAAAGCCGGATAGTAACAGTCATCATAGGGAATATCAAAAGAGCGAAGATATAAATCGAGAGCATCATTTCGCCATCGACCCTGCCTGTTCGTCTTGCCTGCTTCCATTTCTCCCCCATCCACCAGAGGTAGTCCCAGAGATAAAACCGTTGCTTATTCTCCTGCCGTTTCATCATGCCCAATGTATAAATCCGAGGTGGAACATCAGCGCTACATTTGCCACGATCAGGGCGATAGCGATAAGAACTATTTTGGCGAGCTTCCTGCCGGGATGTTTCATCTTCCCGTAATGTTCACGGAGTGCTTCACGCCGTCCGGCTGTATAGCGTAGCTTGCAGAATAAATCGGGAAGAAAGCAGAGAGGAATCACTATGGCCAAACCAATCATCCAGCCGAAAAGGCGCAATATCGGCGGAAACCCAAGCGGTATGAGTAGGACGAAGAGCCAGCACCAAAACAGTAGCATACGTCCGTTGAGATTGGTACGCTCCCTTTCGTGCCATATCTCGGCTACATACCACATATAGTCGATGAAGCAGATCCGGTATTTGCGATTGTCCTTTTCCATACCGTTATCTCCATACAAAGAAACCAACCAATATAAGTATAATCAGAACGCTGACCAACACAATCTGAACCCTGCGGCGTGTTTCAGGCTTGCAATCATCAAATAACCACAGTTTGCTGTTAAACTGCCAATGACACGCCCATTTCCAACGGAACAGCAACCCTGCAAGCCATAGGGCAAGCAACCCGACACCAAACAGCAACCCGTATTTCGGGTGAGCCTGCAACCACTCGAAAAACGCTTCCGCCTTGCTGTTCATTGCTTCGTATATATCGGTAACTGTCATACTTATAATTAAAAGGATTCCGAACACAAAAATAATGTTTTCCGTTCACATAATCACTACTTTATGCTCCAAAACACCGGCTGTACGGTTATAAAACCAGGAAACAGCCCCGGTTAAGGTCACGGAGGTTGTTTGCGGGGGTGTTTGTGTTCATTTAGTTCTGTTCCGGCAGGAGCTTGCAAAGCACCGGGTCGTTCTTGATACGTTCCAGTTCCTCGGCGACGATGCGGCCGGCCTCTGCCTTGATACGTTCGTAGTTTTCCTGCACGACCTGTTTCATGTGATCCGTCCCGTTCTCGTCCGTGAAATCGGTAATTTGTGGTATCTTCTTGTACCGGGCCGTTTCCGCTTTCACTTTTTCGTTGTCCACGACAATCTCGCAGTGGAAAATCTTCTGCTCGATACGTTCGTCGAAATTGTCCGCCACGGCCCCGACGAACATTCCCTGCGTGAGCGTCGAGATCTTCGAGGCCGGGATCAGGCTGTCCAGCTGCGTGGATATGGATGTCGATTTGTCGCTGCGGCTCAACGTCATGCTCTGCCGCTTCTGCAATACCTTACCGAACCGTTCCGAGAGTGTCTTGGCCGTTTCACCTACGACCTGCCCGGAGAAGATGTTGCCCACCGTGTTCATCACGACGGCGGCCTCCTTGTCCCCGTAGTCCCTCTTCAACTGTGAAAAATCCTGGAAGCACAGCAGCACGGCGACCTTGTTGCTTCTGGCCGTGGCGATCAGGTTGTCGAGTCCCTTGAAGTAGATTGTCGGCAACTCGTCGATGATGATGCCCGATTTGAGCTGGCCTTTCTTATTTATGAGCTTGACAATCCGGGAATTATACAATCCCAAAGCCGCTCCGTAAATGTTTTGCCTGTCGGGATTGTTCCCCACGCAGAGTATCTTGGGATCGTCCGGGTTGTTGATGTCGAGCGTGAAATCGTCGCCCGACATGACCCAATATAGCTGGGGCGAAATCATGCGGGAAAGCGGAATTTTGGCCGATGCTATCTGGCCCTGGAGCTGGTCTTGAGCGCCTCCGAGCCAGGCATCCATAAAGGGGCTGAGGTAGTTTTCGAGTTCCGGGTAGGATGTCAGAATCGGGAAAATATCCTCGTACCGCTTGTTCAGGAACTCGATGGCGTGCGGGAAGGTACAATACCGCCCGTTGTCGTAGATGCGCAGGAACCAGATCACGGCCGCAAAAAGGATAATGGGGCTTTCCACAAAAAAATCGCCCTGCTTCTGCACCCAGCTTCGGTTCAGGTTGAGCATGATGGTATAGGCGCTCTCGTAGGCGTCCGAAATATCGGTCATGAAGTCCGGGTGAATGGGGTTACAGCGGTGCGAGCGGCGCGGGTCGTCGAAATTTATGACGTAGAAAGTCGGGATTTTCTTGTAACCTTTCTGGTGATTCAGCAGGTGGTTGTAAGCGATTTCCGAAAGATCGGGAAACTTGTAGTCATAGATGTATTGGGTATAGCCCTTTTCGATTTGCTGTTTAATGAACTGGTTTACAACACAATAACTCTTCCCGCTGCCCGGGCTTCCCATGCAGATGCAAGCCCTTTGCGGGTTTACGACATTGGCGAACCCGTTGTTCCACTGTTTGTTATAGTAAAATTTCGTCGGCAGATTTATGGAGTACTCGTTCTCGATCAGGCGTGTTTCCTGCTGGAATGATTCGTTCTCGTTGTTGAAAGGGTCATCCATGAGATTGTTCTTCAGCAGGCGGGACATCCACACGCCGCCCATCAAGAGGCAGATATACCCGGCCGATAGGGTCAGTATGTAGAAAGCCGCGTTCGCCATCGCCGTCAGCGGCAAGTCCAGCAGCCACCAGTTGAAGAAGAACAGCACGCCTCCCGTGGCCAGCGATGCCGTGATTTTCCGCCAGGTAATTTTCTCCTCTTTTACTCCTTTTGTCCCGAGGCATGAAAGGGCGAGGAACACGACGGCGAAAAGTTTCGTCCATAGTATATTCCGGAACAGCCCCGCGGTGCGGTCGAAGTTCAGCAGAATCCTATCGACCACGCCGATATTGATTCCCCATTCCCGTATCTGCCCGTAACAGAACCAGTAGATGTTGATAACCACGAACAAGATACTCAATGCCCGCATGAAATCCATTGTTTTTGCAAGACCCCGAAGGTCGTCTTCCTGTTGCATAACCGTAAAATTTAATAAATGAATGATAATTGAGATGTTATACTTTCCTCCGTCGTGAGGTATTCCGCTTCCGTTGCCCGTCCCGTCCGGCAGGCGCTTGTTTCGGGGACAAGTCCCTCGTGTTTTCCCCGGGATTCCGTTTCCCGCCGAAGCGCAGCTCGAAGGCGTTGGCCGAGTATGCCTTTCCCAGCCGTGATCCGTTCACGACCGTCCGTGTTTCGTGGTCAATGAACGTCACTCCCACGATGCGGCCGTTTTCGTTGCGTCGTATGTAGAGATCCACCCGGGCTCCCCGCAGGCGTTCGCGCAGTTCTTCCTCCGTGGGTTCTCCCCGAAGCGCTTTATCGACCCGGCCACGGATTTGCCTCCTCGTGTCGTCCTTCCCGAACCGTTCGGCGTTGCGCTCCATGTGCCGTTCCAGCCCGTCATACCCGACCTCTTTACCGAACAGTGAGGATTTGAGCGGCGCGGCCACTGCCTTGTCCCCGTTCTCGTCCAGCAGCGTGTAGAGCAATCCCCGGTAGGGGGTTCCGTTCCGCTCTCCCCGGACTTCCTCTATACCTATATTATATAAGGACAACAATGCCCGGAACTCGCCGAGGGTCTGGAAGCGGTATGTCGCCACGGCCGGTTTTATTACCGCTGCCACCTGGCGTTTCAGGTCGCCCCGCGTGTAATCGGCGGGGACGATCCCTTGCCCTTTCTCCCGCCTTCTCCCTTTGGCGGGATGCAGTCCGTACTCCCGTTCCAGTTCCTCGGTAACGGCCACGCTGCGTTCGTTGCGCCTGCTGTCGTTTATCTTGCGCCCGTCCTGGGCCACCTGCACCGACACGATATGGATATGCTCCCGTCCGATGTCGGTATGCTTGAATACGATATAAGGTTGTCCTCCCCAGCCCATGCGCTCCATGTAGGCCCCGGCTATCTCCGCGAGTTGCCCGTCGTCGAGGCGGTCTTCGGGAGCCGGGTTGAGCGACACGTGCACGACGGGTTTTTCCGTCCGGTAGTGCGAGGGCATCCAGCGCAGGAGGTCTTCTGCCGTCGCGGCCACGTTGAAGCGCCCATCCGCCGGCTCCCTCACGATGTGGGTCAGCAGCACCTTCCCGTCGCCCCGATCGACTTTCTCCTGGTTGTACGCCAGCGCGCCGTACACGTCTTTTCCGGTGGTGATATTGGCTACCATCGCTGTTTGAACTCTTCGGAGAGCGACACGACCTGCTGCCCGACGGCCGCCAGTTCACGTGTCGCTCTCTCCAGTTTATAGAGCAGCGCGAGTGTTTTCTTCTCGGAAAAATGCGCGTGCAGCTCCTTCACCACCTGGTTGTAATTCGTTCCCACGGCACGGAATTGGGCGTGGAAAGCGGTCAGCTTCGCCACGTATTCGAGCGTTCCCCGGTCGGTCTTTACCACCCGGAACGCCTCGTTGAACACTCTCGCTTTGATAAAAGCGGCTTTGGACAATAGCCCGGACTGCTCGTAAAGGTCGAGGAAACGGGCATGTTCCACGGCTGAAAAGTTTACCGAAAAGCGGTAAACGGCCGGGTCGTTTTTCGCGGGTCGTCCCCCTTTGCCCCCTCGGGGCTTTCTGTTCTTTTCCATCGCATCGAAATTTTAAGGAGAGGCCAGGGCCCCACCGGTTCCTGAAAATTCCGATCCCTTCGCGGCTTGCCGCCCTTCTGAAAAGCACCGACTCCGGAGGTGCTTTCTCCCCCTTGCGGGCAAGCTGTTTTCTGCTGCAAAACGAGAATCGTGCAGCAGAAAACACAGCTTGCTATTTGCCCTTTGCAAATACCTTCTGCCCGCTCGCGGACAGAACATTGAAAGAGCCGCCGTAAAACGGGGCAAGGACGGCTTCATTAGCGTCGGGATCGTTCACGAGGCAAAGATACCTACCTATTCAATCGCTTGTACCACAAGCGATTATGCCACTTGCGTCCACTTTGACGCCACACGCGGCCATAGCGGAAAAAGAGCATACAACCCGTGTTTTTAAGGGTTTACTTTGCACGTGAGAACGGATACGGGCAATGACACATCCTCCTGTCCGCACACGTGCGGACGGATGCAGAAAACACCGTGTGCAGAGGAAAAAGCGGGTCTTTGTCCGGATAAGCAAATGCGGTTGCGCATGAGTATAAAATCGGACACGCGCCCATGCACCGGCATACCGGCGTAACAGCCTGCCAGCGCACCAGCATATATGCGTGCCGGCATACCTGCATAAAATCTCATGCCGTCACTTGCCCGGATACGTGAAGAGATGAACGATTACCCGATTGTATAACTAAAAACGCATGGAACAATGAAAGAGAAAACGAAATTCGTGGCCTTCTCCACCCAAAAAGGCGGAGCGGGCAAAACCACCCTCACGGTGCTGGCAGCCTCTTACCTGCACTATGTAAAGGGTTTCAATGTCGCGGTCATCGACTGCGATTATCCCCAACACTCCATCGTGGAGATGCGGGAACGTGACCTGAAGCTTGCCCTCGAAGACGAACATTACAAGAGGTTAGCTTACGAACAATTCACCCGGCTTCAAAAGAAAGCCTATCCTGTCGTGGAAAGCAACACGAAAGAGGCGTTGGCCGATGCCGACTACCTCCTGCCGCAAGGTGATTTCGATTATGTGTTCTTCGACCTTCCCGGTACGATCAATAACGAGGATCTGATTCATTCCCTGGCCGGAATGGATTATCTCGTCGCCCCGATCAGTGCCGACCGGGTTGTCATGGAAAGCACCCTGAATTACGCAGTTGTGGTAAAGGAGCATATAATGGGCCGCGAGAAGTCCCGGATGAAAGGGCTGTATATGCTATGGAACATGGTGGACGGACGTGAAAAGACAGAATTATATCAGGTTTACGAGGCGGTAATGAAAGAGTTGGAGCTTCCTGTTCTGAAGACCTTCCTGCCTGACACCAAGCGTTTTCGTCGTGAGCAGAACGCCAGCCGTCGCTCTGTCTTCCGCTCCACGCTCTTCCCGGCAGACCGTTCTTTGATCCGGGGCAGCAACCTGGATAAACTCGTGGATGAATTGATCGAACTGTTAAAGTAGAATCTTATGAGCGGAAAAGAACATGACGACGGTTTGGACGCTTCCTTCATCATCAGCCAGGCCAAAAGCCGAAACCGGCCACTACATCCTTACACGCCGGAAAAAGAGGAGGAGGCATCGGCTCTATCGGAACCGTCCGGCGAGGCCGCCTCCTCGTCGGCTACGAAAGAGGAGGGACGCCGCCGAAGAGGGAAAGGCCAGGATTACGAGCGTCTTTTTATCCGGAACGCCCCCTCCAATACCCGAAGCGGCAAAACGGTGTATATCCGCAAGGAGTTTCACGAGCGTATAACCCGGATAGTGCAGGTTATCGGTAAGAACGAACTCTCGCTGTATAGCTACCTGGACAATGTGCTGGAGCAGCATTTCGCGACCTATCAGGAGGAAATTTCGGAACTCTACAAGAAACGGAACTCCGATATTTTTTAGTTATGAACCCAATATTTTTACAATCCATTAAAAACAATCCATCATGTCAGACAAAGCAATTATTTTATCTGTTATCCTGGCGGCCGTCCTTTGCGTCGCCGTACCCTTCATCTTCCGCGTGTGCCGCTACCGGCGCAGGATGAAAACCCTTATCGTCCCCGACGGCCCTTCGGGGGAGGTCGCCGTGGGGACTGTCCCCACCCCCGAGGCCGAGTACCTGGCCCGTTACATCTGCCTGCTGCGGCTGCCTTTCGCCGGTAACAAGCACGTGAAGATACGTCCGTCGTACCACGAGCGTATCCGCGAGATCACCCGTGTCATCGGTCGTGGCGACGTGACGATCACGGCCTACGTGGACAAGGTTCTCAAGGCGCACCTGGACGATAACCGGGAAACCATCGAGCGGCTTTTCGAGGAGCGTGAGGCCGTGGCCTCCCTGCAACCCAAAGCGGAGGAGCGATGAACGGGGCGTTGTGGCTGCTGCCCCTCTTTGCCGTGGGGTATGCCTTGTGGGCGTTTTTCCGCCTGCGGCGGATGGAACGTAACGAACCGGCAGACGGGATCGTTGCCGAAGACACGCCCTGCCGGCAGGAGATCATCGGCAGGAGCCGCTTTGTCCTCGACCCGCGCCACTCCCGGCCACAAGCTGCCGTAGAATCTGAAACTGAAAAAGTTACGGAAAAAGCCGATATATTTGTGCCCACGAATGTACCCGAACACCCCCGGCAGATTCCGCCGGAAGACCTGGATGAAGTGTTCGGTGTCGCTCCCGAGGGGGAGCCTAACGAACCTCTGGAAATCGACTTTCCGCTGTACGATGAATCTTTCCCGGATGCGGACGCGGAGGAGCCGGATTATGACGAGGATGAAGACGACACCGAAGAGCTGCCCCTTTTGGGCCGCTCGCTTGCCCAGGGGGTTAGTTTTGAACAGATGGGCGAAGCCTACCGCCACGTGGTACACGATCCACCTTCAACAGACGAGCAAAGGGAGGAAACGGGACGTGTCCTCCTGGGCCTGAAACAGACCGACATGTTCGAGGTCATCGTTTCGGGCCGCCCCGACGGGAACGACAGGGTAAAATCCCTGATCGACACCTACCTCTCGGCCTTTCACCGGCGTATGTCCGAGAGGTCTGCGGAAAGCCCATCTCCGCAGGGTTCGGTTCTCACGGGTTTCGACGTCCGTGAGTTTGTTTAACCCCATAATGACATCACGATGAAAGAAAAAGACTACGGGTAGCGCGTGAGGCTATCCTCGAACCACTGAAAAAATCCGAATCAAGAAGTTTAACCCGGTGCGGGGCCTATCCATCCCCGCGCCACAATTCAAACATTATCGAGTTATGAGAAAGAACAAGATTCTTCTTCCGGCGGCATTTCTCTTTGCCGCCATCTCCTCCGCCTTCGCGCAGGGCAACGGCATCGCCGGCATTACGGAGGCTACCAACATGGTAACCAGCTACTTCGATCCCGGAACGAAGCTCATCTACGCGATTGGGGCTGTGGTCGGCCTTATCGGGGGGATCAAGGTCTATAACAAGTTTTCGAGCGGCGACCCCGACACGTCGAAGACCGCCGCGAGCTGGTTCGGCGCGTGTATTTTCCTGATTGTCGCCGCGACGATCCTACGCTCTTTCTTCTTGTAGTCCAACCTGTCATGCAAATAATTATGGAATATGGAATCAACAAGGGAATCGGCAAGAGCGTGGAGTTCCGGGGCCTGAAGGCGCAGTACCTCTTCATCTTCGCGGGCGGCCTGCTGGCCGTCTTCGTGGTGTTCGTCATCCTCTACATGGCAGGGGTCGATCAGTGGGTATGTATCGCTTTCGGCGTTGCGGCGGCTTCGGTGCTGGTCTGGCTTACCTTCCGCCTGAACGCCCGTTACGGGGAACACGGGCTGATGAAGCTGCTCGCCGCGCGCCGGCATCCCCGCTACCTGCTCAACCGCAAGTCCCTGCGCCGGTTGCTGAAAAGAAAGGGGGGCCGCGTATGAGAAACATCTTGAAAGCTACCACGCTGGAAAGCAAGTTCCCGCTCCTGGCCGTGGAAGGCGGTTGTATCATCAGCAAGGACGCGGACATAACGGTCGTCTATCGGGTCGAACTCCCGGAGCTGTTCACCGTCACGTCCGCCGAGTACGAGGCGATCCACGCCGCCTGGTGCAAGGCCCTGAAGGTCTTGCCCGAATACAGCGTGGTACACAAGCAGGACTGGTTCATCCGCGAGCGTTACCGCCCGGCCACGGGCGAGGGGGACATGAGTTTCCTCTCCCGCAGTTACGAGCGGCATTTCAACGAGCGTCCGTTCCTGACCCACGCCTGCTTCCTCTACCTGACGAAAACGACGAGGGAGCGTATGCACATGCGTTCAGACTTCTCGACCCTCTGCCGGGGCAACATCATTCCCAAAGAGGTAAACCGGGAATCGGCGACAAAATTCCTGGAGGCGGCGGAACAGTTCGAGCGTATTCTGAACGATTCGGGTTTCCTGACCCTTGTCCGCCTCACGGGGGACGAGATCACGGGTACGGCGGATTGTCCGGGCCTGCTGGAACGGTACTTTTCCCTCTCGCTCTCGGAGACGACTTCTCTTCAGGACATCGAGCTGGGGGCCGAGGTTCTGCGCGTGGGTAACAAACGGGTGTGCCTGCACACGCTCTCGGACACGGAAGACCTGCCGGGGCACGTGGGTACGGACACCCGTTACGAGCGTCTTTCCACCGACCGTTCGGACTGCCTGCTCTCGTTCGCGGCCCCCGTGGGGCTTCTGCTTTCCTGCGACCACCTTTACAACCAGTACGTGTTCCTGGAAGACAGCGACGAAAACCTGCGTATGTTCGAGAAACGTGCGCGCAACATGCAGTCCCTTTCCCGCTACTCCCGCGGGAACCAGATAAACAAGGAGTGGGTGCGATACGTCGCTGTGTAAGTAATTGTTAAACTTAGATTTAACCCGTTGTTTCGTCAACGGTAGCCTATGGACAGATGCACCAATAGTAATATACTGTATCAAAGCTGTCCAGACAAGGTAGCCCTTCCGAAAGGAGCAGTCAGAACCGTGAGGGAAAGACAATGGCTGTTAGTATCATACAGTCAGGGAGCTTGGCTTGGGTGGTATGGTTAGCGTAAGCGAACTGTCGTCTAAACGTCGTAAGGTTGAAGAAGCCAAAGATACTGATAGGCTTCAGCCCAAAAGGGAAGCAGTCGGTTATTCCTCTCCATTCTGGGAATACACGAACAGAGTACTGCCGGTGTAATAGACAGAACCTAACCCACTTATAAGTTACTTGCACGGAACGTAGTAAGCCCGTATTTCTCCTGCCAATGACAGGTAAGCAGACCGTAAGGAATGCCGAATGGAGTGCGGGTATAGGATTGCAGAAAAAGCGAATGCCACCCTGTAATGGGGTGAATAGGGATTGAAACATCATCCCGCTGCGAAAGCAGGCTGACTTCTGCGGTAGGTGATTCTTTACAAGAAACTTTTAGAACTTTTAAAAGGAGAAAAGCAAATGAACGAAATTAAAAAATCGTGTGCATCGACTGACCAAACGCAGAGCAAATGGGACAGTATAAATTGGCTCAAATGCGAAGCTGCGGTTCAAAAGCTACAAGCGCGTATTGTAAAGGCTCAAAAAGAGGGTCGCCACAACAAGGTCAAAGCCTTGCAGTGGACACTGACCCACTCGTTTTACGCTAAAGCATTAGCGGTAAGACGTGTAACTTCCAATAATGGGAGTAAAACGGCTGGCGTCGATATGGTAACATGGAAAACGCCAGATGCTAAAGTGTGTGCAATAACCGAACTGAAAAGGAGAGGTTATACACCCCAACCTCTGAGACGAGTACATATCAGAAAGAGTAACGGGAAATTAAGACCATTGGGTATACCAACTATGAAAGACCGGGCTATGCAGGCATTGTATCTGATGGCACTGGCTCCCGTAGCTGAAACAACGGCTGATGCCAATTCTTATGGTTTCAGAAAAGAAAGGAGCACGGCAGATGCCGTTCAACAATGCTTCAATGACCTGGCAAGGACGACATCCCCACAATGGATCTTAGAAGGTGATATCAAAGGTTGTTTCGACCATATCAGTCATGAATGGTTGCTTGACAATATCCCTATGGATAAAGTTTTGCTCCGTAAATGGTTGAAAAGTGGATTTATTTTCAACAAGCAACTTTTTCCGACAGAGGAGGGAACTCCTCAAGGCGGCATCATCTCCCCAACTCTTGCAAATATGACTTTGGACGGACTGGAAAAACTGCTTGCCGATAGCTTTCCGATAAACCGCTCGAAGAAAAATTACTATACTCCTATGATAAATCTTGTTCGCTACGCGGATGATTTTATTATCACAGGAGAGAGTAAGGAGTTGTTGGAGAACCATGTTAAACCATTAGTCATTGAGTTTCTTCAAGCAAGAGGGCTTACCTTATCAGAAGAAAAGACTAAGATAACTCATATAGAAGAAGGGTTTGATTTTCTTGGGTTCAATATCAGAAAATATAAAGGCAAGTTTATCACAAAACCATCCAAGAAGAGTCGAAAGAGATTTTTAGATAAGGTTCGTGAAATAGTGGACAAGAACAAGTCTTCTAAGCAACAATCTTTGATACGATTGCTAAACCCAGTCATTAGAGGATGGGCGAACTACTACAAGGGGTGTTCTGCATCGGAAACTTTCCGTAAAACAGATGCACAAATTTTCAACAAACTATGGCGATGGTCTCGCAGAAGACATCCCAAAAAAGGTAAACGATGGATTGCCAACAAGTATTATCACACTGTAAGAGGTAGAAGCTGGACTTTTGCCGTACCGCTTGAAAACAGGAAAGTGGATAAATACCACACTCTTGTGAGATTGTCGGATACGAAAATAAAGCGACATATCAAAATCCGCAGTGAGGCCAACCCATATGATGCCGATTGGAAAGATTTCTTCGATCAATACAAGACCCGAAGAATGCTTGCACACTTAGACGGCAAGCAATATATCTATCGCCTGTGGAATCAGCAAATGCAATGTTGCCCTGTGTGTGGCAAGCACATCACACGGGAAACTCCCTGGAAAATTACTGAAATGACAGGGAGCAGTAGAAAGGCGAAAGTCCTAATACATGATCATTGCAGCCGAATTACTAACAGAAATAAATGGAAGTTACTATGAGCCGGCTTTTAGTTACAAATAAAAGTTTTGAATTGCTTGAGCCGTATGAGGGGAAACTCTCACGTACGGTTCTTAGAGGGGAAAGCTCCCGTAAGGGGGCTGACCTACTCGACATCGACCAGTATCTCAACGAGGCGCACTCGTTCGGTCTTCAATCCGTCCGGGCCCATTTCAACGTGCTGGCCTGGTCGGACGACGTGCAGGAGCTCCGGCATATCCGCAATGATGTGGGCAGCCAGCTCGCTCTGATGGAGTGCCGCCCGCGCCACAACACCGTGGACGCCGCCACGCTCTACTGGGCGGGTATGCCGGGCAACGCGGGGGATTTCCCCGCCGAGGAATCGTTCTACACGTTCATCGAGCCCGCGGTCTGTTTCTTCACGGAGGAAACCAACTATAAATCCTCGTCCAGCCCTTTCGGCATCAAGCTGTGCGACCGCATAAGCGGCAGGCCCCTGCACCTGGACATCTCGGACGAACCGATGAAAAAAGGGATCATTACGAATAGGAATAAATTCGTGTTAGGCGGCTCGGGGTCAGGCAAGTCGTTCTTTATGAATCATTTAGTTCGCCAATACTGGGAGCAGGGCACGCATGTCGTGCTGGTGGATACCGGTAACAGCTACCAGGGTCTTTGCGAGCTGATCCGGCGTAAGACCAAAGGTGAGGACGGCGTGTATTTTACCTATACCGAGGAACATCCCATCAGTTTCAACCCGTTCTACACCGACGACTACTATTTCGACGTGGAGAAGAAGGACAGCATCAAGACGCTGCTGCTGACACTCTGGAAAACCGAGGACGACAAGATCACGAAGACCGAGAGCGGCGAGCTGGGCAGTGCCGTGAACGCCTATATCGAGCGTATCCGCGCCGACCGGAATATCGTGCCGTGTTTTGACAGTTTCTACGAGTACCTGCGGGACGACTACCGCCGCGAGCTGGAGGAGCGGGAGATCCGGGTCAGCCGCGAGGATTTCAACATCGACAACATGCTCATCACCCTGCGGCAGTATTATAAGGGCGGACGCTACGACTTCCTTCTGAACTCCCGGGCCAACATCGACCTGCTCTCGAAGCGCTTCGTGGTCTTCGAGGTGGATTCCATCAAGGAAAACAAGGAGCTTTTTCCCGTGGTCACCATTATCATCATGGAGGCTTTCATAAACAAGATGAGACGGCTCAAGGGGGTACGCAAACAGCTCATCGTCGAGGAGGCCTGGAAGGCGCTCTCTACGGCCAATATGGCTGAATATCTGCGTTATATGTATAAAACAGTCCGCAAATACTACGGTGAGGCCATCGTTGTGACGCAGGAGGTCGAGGACATCATTTCCAGCCCGGTGGTCAAGGAGGCGATCATCAACAACTCGGACTGCAAGATCCTGCTCGACCAGCGCAAGTTCATGAACCGTTTCGACGCGATTCAGTCCTTGTTGGGGCTGACCGACAAGGAGAAGGCGCAGATTCTCTCGATCAACCAGTCCAACGACCCTTCCCGTAAATACAAGGAGGTCTGGATCGGTCTGGGCGGCGTTCAGTCGGCGGTCTATGCCACGGAGGTCAGCGTCCCGGAGTACCTGGCCTACACGACCGAGGAAACGGAGAAAGTGGAGGTACAGCGGCTTGCCGGGGAGCTGGGCGGTGATATGGAACTGGCGATCAGGCAGCTCGCCGAGGGCAAACGTTAAAGGGAGGGCAGGCCATGTATCGCAAGTGTATCGGATCAGACCCCACGGCAGCGCGTTTGGACTTCGCGCTGTACGAGGTGGCGGGCGAGTGGGAAAGCCGCTCGGGTTCTCCCCGGGTTCGCATCTACCGCAACCCGGGACGCCGGGGCGGCGGTTTTTACGTGGAGGTGTCCTACAAGGACGGGACACGCTTCTCCCGTCCCGTGAGGAAGTATTGGGGAGGTATCCGTTACTTCGACCTCTACGGGTATGTCGCCCTGGCCTACGATGCGGGGCGCGAGGTGCTCCAGCTCTCCGCCTACGGGGATTATTACCGGGCGTCGGAATGACCGCCCAAGTATTCACGAATTAAATAATGAAAAGGATGAAACGATTGATTTTAACGCTGTTCGTGGGGCTTCTTTGCTTCACGTACCAGGCAAAAGCGCAGTGGACGGTCATCGACCCGTCGAACCTCGTTCAGAACATCAAGAGCGCGGTTCAAAGCTCGACCACGGCGACCAACATGGTCAAGTCGCTGCAAGAGAGTATCAAGATTTATAACCAGAGCAAGGCTTACTACGACGCCCTCAAATCGGTGCATAACATCATCAAGGATGCCCGGAAGGTGAAGCTGACACTCGAAATGGTCAGCGAGATCACGGAAATCTACACCTCGGGATTCAACCGTATGGTTTCAGACCCGAACTTCACGGTGGACGAGCTGGCGGCGATCTCGGCGGGTTACGCCCGGCTGCTGGAGGAGGGCGGCGCGCTGGTGACGGAACTCAAGACGGTCATAACCGGCGGCAACGGCCTCTCGCTCTCGGACAAGGAGCGGATGGACGTGGTGGATCAGGTTTACACGAAGATGCTGGAGTACCGCAACCTCACGCGCTATTACACGCGCAAGACCATCTCCGTGTCCTTCATCCGCAGCCGCGAAAAGGGCGACGCGCACCGGGTGCTGGCACTTTACGGGAACCCGAACGACAGATATTGGTAACCTGAAAACGGAGGCAGTCATGGATTTCGACAATTTACACCAGGTTCTCCGGAACCTGTATCAGGAGATGATGCCGCTATGCGGCGACATGATCGGGGTGGCGAAAGGTATCGCCGGCCTGGGTGCGCTCTTTTACGTGGCTTACCGGGTATGGAAGGCACTGGCCAATGCGGAGCCTATCGACGTGTTCCCGCTCCTGCGGCCTTTCGCCATCGGCTTGTGCGTGATGTTCTTTCCCACCGTGGTTCTGGGGACGATCAACGCCGTGATGTCGCCCGTGGTGCAGGGCACGCACGCCATACTGGAGGGGCAGACATTGGATTTGCAGGCATACCAGCAACAGAAGGACGATTTGGAAGCCGAGGCCCGCAGGCGCGAGGGCAAGGCTTGGTTAGTGGACGACGAGGTGTATGAACAACGGCTTGCGGATATGGGTATCACGGATTTGGGCGAGATTATCAGCATGTGGGCCGAACGCACGTGGTACGACATCAAGGCCGGTTTCCGGCAGCTTGTCCGGGACTTCTTCGAGTTGTTGTTCAACGCCGCGGGGCTTACCATCGACACGCTGCGGACATTCTTTTTAGTCGTGCTGTCGATTCTGGGGCCCTTGTCGTTCGCCCTCTCCATTTACGACGGCTTCCACTCGACGCTCGCGAGCTGGATTTCCCGCTATATCAGCGTGTACCTTTGGCTTCCCATCGCCGACCTGTTCTCCGCGGTGCTGGCCAAGATCCAGACGTTGATGCTCCAGGCGGACGTCCTGGCCCTGCAAGACCCCAACTACATTCCCGACAGCGGCAGCGGTGTCTATATTATCTTTTTGATTATAGGTATCATAGGCTATTTCACGATCCCCACCGTTGCCGAGTGGGTGATCCAGTCGGGCGGAGCCGGCGGGGCTATGGGCGGTATCAACAAGGCCGGGGCATTCGCCACGGGTGTCGCTGGCGGTATCGCCGGCAACATGATCGGCCGCACGTTCGGGCGTCGCGGCGGTGGCGGTTCCTCCTCCGGTAACGGCGGCGTTGGCGGCCCGGCTTCGGGCAGTGCCCCCAACGGGCGCAACCTGGCAACACAAGGTAACAATAATCATTCATAACAATTTGGACAATGGAATTCAAGTCATTAAAAAACATCGAAACAAGTTTCAGGCAGATTCGGCTTTTCGGTATCGTGTTCCTCTGCCTGTGCGCGCTGGTATCCGTGTTCAGCGTGGTCGCGAGCTTCCGTTTCGCCGAAAAGCAGCGCGAGAAGATCTACGTCCTGGACGGGGGCAAGTCGCTGATGCTGGCGCTCTCGCAGGATTTGAGCCAGAACCGCCCCGTGGAGGCGCGCGAACATATCCGGCGTTTTCACGAGTTGTTCTTCACCCTCTCGCCCGACCGTGCGGCCATCGAGAGCAACATCAACCGCGCGCTGTTCCTGGTCGATAAGAGCGCCTTCGCCTATTACCAGGACATGCAGGAGAAAGGTTACTACAACCGTGTGGTGTCGGGGAACATCAGCCAGCGTATCGAGGTGGACTCCGTGGTGTGCGACTTCAACGCCTATCCCTACCGGGCCATGACCTATGCCCGGCAAATGATTGTCCGCGAGAGCAACATCACCGAGCGTTCGCTGGTCACGCGCTGCGAGCTGATCAACTCGGGGCGTTCGGACAATAACCCGCAGGGTTTCATCATGGAGAAATTCGAGATTCTGGAGAACCGCGATTTACGTACATTAAAAAGATAAGGCTATGGCAAAGAAGAGAATAAAGGCTTTCGGGGAGTGGGTCGAAGACCACCTGCGCCGCGCTTGCGGGGCGCTCTCGCCCGATAAGCGGATTATCGTGATCCTCACGCTGCTCTTGTTCTTTTCCGTCTTGTCGCTCTACTTTACCGTGTCTTCCATCTACCGCTTCGGCAAGGGAGCCGGGGAACGGATGCAGATACGGCATATCGAGCGGCTGGAACTGGAATTAAGACAACGGCAGGAGGCCGACAGTGTAAAACATCTAAAAGATTTCAATTATGACGACGAACGAAAAACAGAATAAACAGCCGGAGGCGGGGAAAAAGGAACTCACGCCCCGGCAGATACAGATGCGGAAGAAGATGGTGGTCTTCCCGCTCTTTTTCCTGGCCTTTGCCGGGTGCATGTGGCTGATCTTCTCCCCCGGCGAAAAAGAACGGGAGGAGCCTTCGGCGGGTTTCAACACGGAGCTGCCGACCCCGGAATCGGAGGGTATCCTCTCGGACAAGCGTGATGCCTACGTGCAGGAGGAGATGCGGCGCAGGGAGCGGGAAAAGATGCGCTCCTTGCAGGATTTCGCGTTCGGGATGGAGGACGAGGAGGAAGAGCCCGTCATGCCCGCTGCCGTGCCGGATAAGTCTTCCGGCCCTGCCGGCGGTTCGTCGGGAGCTTTCCGGACTTCCCGTGCCGCCTATGCCGACATCAACCGCCAGTTAGGCAGTTTCTACGAGGACACCGCCGGTGAAACGGGGGAAGAGCGCGAGATGCAGGCCCGCATCGAGGAACTGGAACGCCGCCTGGAAGAACAGCAGGCGCAGAAAACGGCCCAGGAGGAGCAGGTGGCGCTGCTGGAGAAGTCCTACGAGATCGCCGCCCGCTACATGAATGGCGGTCAAGCCCCTGAAGCCCCGCGTCAGAAAGCCTCCGTTTCCGGCAAGGCTTCCGTGCAGCCCGTGCGCCAGGTGCGCCGTAACATCGTGTCGCTGCTCGCCGCCCCGCTGCCCGATTCGGTCTTCGCCCGTGAGTTCGTCAAGCCCCGGAACTGGGGTTTCAACACGGTGGGGAGCGACCTTCGCGAGCCCGAGCGCAACAGTATCCGTGCCGCCGTGCAGCAAACCGTGACGCTCACCGATGGCGGGGAGGTTACTTTCCGGCTGCTGGAACCGATGATGGCGGGAGAGCTGCTCATCCCCTCGGGTACGCCCGTAACGGGGGCGGCGAGGATCAACGGCGAACGGCTGACGGTCAAGGTCAGCGCTGTCCAGCACGGCGGGGCGGTCGTTCCGGTCGATCTGTCGGTCTATGACACGAACGGCAACGAGGGTATTCCCGTGCCGGGGTCGGAAGAACTCAATGCCGTGAAGGAGATCGCCGCCAATATGGGTGCGGGCATGGGCAGCAGTATCACGATCACGGACGATGCCGGTTCGCAACTGCTCTCCGACCTGGGGCGCAGCGCCATCCAGGGCGTGTCGCAATACGTGAGCAAGAAGATGCGCTCGGTCAAGGTCACGCTCAAGGCCGGTTACAGCGTCCTGCTGCTCCCGCCCCTTCAATAAGGGTACAAACGACGTACTTCCGTACACCACTGAAAAAATCCATTTTTATCAACAATCAAAAAATTATCGAGTATGAAAAAGATTCTTCTGGCACTCGCTTTTATCGGGTGCATGTTCGCTGCCCACGCGCAGGAAAAGCCCTCCACGGGCGATTTGTACGACGGTCTTACCCGTCCGCTGACCTTCAACCGGGTTATCCCGCCCTACGCGCTGGAGGTGACGTTCAGCAAGACCGTTCATGTGATTTTCCCCTCGGCCATCCGTTACGTCGATCTGGGGTCTTCGGATCTTCTGGCGGCGAAAGCCGACGGCACGGAAAACGTGCTGCGTGTAAAGGCGGCCCTGCGTGATTTCTCGCGCGAGAGCAACCTTTCGGTCATTACCGAGGACGGGGCCTATTACAGCTTCAATGTCAAGTATGCCGACGAGCCGGTGAAACTGTCGGTCGAGATGGCGGACTTCCTGCATGGCGGGGAGGCGGTAAACCGCCCCAATAATGCGCTGGACATCTATTTGCAGGAGTTGGGATGCGAATCTCCGCTGCTGGTCAAACTGATCATGCAGTCCATTTACAAGAATGACCGCCGCGAGATCAAGCATATCGGTTGCAAGCGTTTCGGGGTACAATACCTCCTCAAAGGTATCTACGTGCATAACGACCTGCTTTATTTCCACCTCCAACTGAAAAACTCCTCCAACGTGCCTTTCAACGTGGACTACCTGACGTTCAAGATTACGGACAAGAAGGTGGCCAAACGCACGGCCATCCAGGAGCAGGTCGTATGGCCCGTGCGTGCGTACAACAACGTGCAGGTCATCGGCGGCAAGCGTACCGAGCGCATGGTCTTCACGCTCCCGAAGTTCACGCTGGCCGACGACAAGCAGCTGGTCGTGGAACTGCACGAGCAGCAGGGCGGGCGACACCAGACTTTCACGGTGGAGAATGCCGACCTGGTGCGCGCACGTGTTATCAACGAGTTAAAGGTAAAGTGATATGAAACGGGCGATATTCATTCTCACGCTGGGGTTATGCCTCCTCCTTTCGGACGGGGCGCACGCCCAGCGTGCCCTGCCCGCCATGCGCGGGCTGGAAATACGGGGAGGCATGGCCGACGGCTTCTATACCCGGGACAGCCGCAGCGAAACGGGCTACTGGTTCGGGCTGGCCATGAGCCGTTACGCGAAGAATGCCGACAAGTGGGTGTTCGGCGCGGAGTTCCTGAACCGTTATTACCCCTACAAGTCGGAACGTATCCCGGTGGCGCAGTTCACGGCCGAGGGAGGTTACTATTACAAGTTCCTCGCTGACCCGTCCAGGACTTTTTTCTTCTACCTCGGCGGCTCGGCGCTGGCCGGTTACGAGAGCGTGAACCGGGGCGAGAGGCGGCTCTATGACGGCTCTACGCTCCGCCACCGCGACCGTTTCCTCTATGGCGGGGCCGTCACGCTGGAGGTCGATGCGTACCTGACCGACAGGATTATCCTCTCGCTGACGGGGCGTGAGCGTATCCTATGGGGCACTACAACGGGACATTTCCACGCGCAGTTCGGCCTGGGCGTGAAATTCATAATCCATTAAACTTGCAAGCGACATGAAAAAGATGAAAAAGATATTGGCCCTGGCGGTCTGGATCGCCGCCCTGGGTCTTTTATGCGCATCCTGCGACAACGGGCTGGATATACAGCAGGCGTACACGTTCTCTCTGGAAACGATGCCCGTTCAGAAGCGAATCTCCGTTGGTGAAACCGCTGAAATCCGCTGCACGCTCGTGCGGGAGGGGAGATATGACGGCGCGCGTTACACGATCCGCTATTTCCAGCCCGACGGGCGCGGTGAGTTGAGGATGGACGACGGTACGGTGTTCCTGCCCAACGACCGCTATCCGCTCGACCGTGAGGTGTTCCGCCTCTATTACACATCGCGCAGCGATGACCAGCAGACCATCGACGTCTATGTCGAGGACAACACGGGTCAGGTCGTGAAGACCTCCTTCACGTTCCAGAGCGAGAACGGGACGGAGGAAACGGAACGATAACGGAATATGTCTAACCAAGAGAAGCGCCCGTCACCCGGGCGCTTTCCATAAATACTGAAAACCATGACAGAGCAAGAGAGAATAGATATAGCCTATCTCGATACGGGGGTGTACGAGAACCCGTGGCGCGAGAACCTTTTCGAGACGCTGCCCGAGGATCGGAAAACGGCGGAAGTCTGCCGTTTCGCCATCAAGAAATCGGCTTTCAACATCGAGTTCGTTCCCGAAGCGATGAAAACGCCGGAACTTTGTCTTGCCGCGGCCGGCCACCGGGGCGAAACACTGAAATTCGTCCCTGACCGTCTGAAGACACCGAAAATGTGCCGTGCCGCCGTCGATAGCAACAGCTACGCGCTGTATTACGTTCCGGAGGGGTTGAAGACCCCCGAACTGTGCATGGCGGCCGTGAAGCGCAACGGTCTGGTGCTGGAGGCCGTCCCCGGGGAATTGAGGACGCCGCAAATATGCCGTGCGGCGTTGAAAGCGGTGGACAGTGCCGATTACAAGATACTCCCTTACATTCCGTATCCCGATATATGCCTGGAAGGGCTGAAAAAATTCGGGATGTCGTTCGTGGACAAGTTCGAGATTTTCGCCTCCATTGCCCCGGAGGTCATGACCGGGGAACTGGCCCTTCACGGCGTGGGGATGGACGCGTCCTGCCTTTCGCTCGTGCCGGTGGAACTGCGCACGGAGGCAGTCTGCCTGCGTGCCGTCAGCGGGGACGGCATCCTGCTCCATGAAGTGCCGGAGGAATTACGCACGGAACGGGTCTGCGAGGCCGCCGTGTCCTCGAACTACCTGGCACTGGAGTACGTTCCGAAACATCTGAAAACCGACCGTCTGTGCGGGATGGCGCTGGAGCGCGATCCCCTGGCCATCCGCTTTTTCAACCCCGAACAGCTCACGCCGGAGGTCTGCAACCGGGCGTTGGCCCGTACCGACGACCTGCGTGTCCTCCGCTATATCCCCTTCGAGGAGATACACCTGAAAGTGTTGGGGTTCTATTGCACGAATTACGATAAGACCTTCGATTTTTTGGAGAACATGAACCCCTGGTTCCTCACGCCGAGGGTGGCCCGGGAAATTTTCGCCCTGGAGCCGGAGCTGTTCTACAACCTTCCCGACCACGCCAAGAACGAGGAGATGTGCCGCCGGGCCGTCGGGCACGACGGGAGCTACCTGCAATATGTCCCCGAGAAGTGGAAAACGCCGGAGTTGTGCATGGAGGCCATACGGCGCAGTCCCTATGCCATCGCCCACCTGCCCGAGAGCATGAAAAGCCCGGATCTATACATGAGCCTGGTGCGGGAGAACCCGCAAAACCTGAAAGGCGTCCCCCGCGAAGCCCGGACGCCGGAGATGAGCCGGGAGGCTTTCGAGCGTACCTACGGGAAGGACAAAACCGATTTCTCGGTTATCAGCGCGTTGAGCGACCCCGCCCTGGTCTTGCAGGTGTTCCGCGAGCAGGACGACCCGCAGCAGATACACCGGTTGATGAGTGTCCTGCACCTGAACCGCCGGCTTGTAACGGAGGAGGTGGCGTTGGAGGCCGTTCGCAAGGATGCGGGGGTGCTGTACGACATTCCCCAGAGGGCCATCACGCCGCTCGTGGCCGATACGGCCGTGCGGGGCGACCCGAGGATGATCCAGTGGGTTCCGAGGGAGCTTCGCACGGCGGATCTGTGCCTCTATGCCGAGGCCGCCCATCCCGAGTTGCGGGTTTACGTTCCCGACGAAATAGCAAAGGGACGTAATATCTACTCGTTCCACCGTCAGGTGGACGCGAAATTGCGGCAGCCGCTCGAATACGAACAATACAAGACCCTCTACTCGGGCGGCGCGGTGCGTGTGAACAACGTGTGGACGTCGGTTGCGGGTGAGATTGACTGCTGCGAGGTGCGTTACGACCGTAAGACGGAGAAACTCAAACTGCGGATCGTCGAACCGCCCAGGGAGAAGAAGGCGCAGCCGAAGGTCGCGCCCCGCAAACCCGCCCGGGGGCCGAAATTGTAGGACGGCGGGTAGTTCTTTGGCAGGAAGGTTGTTAAAAATCGCACGTGTTGTCGCCGATACCCGAATGAAATCGTTATATTTGCAATCGAATCCTCCGGCGGCGTGCCGCCGGGCGATTTACATACGGAAGGAACACATTATGGTGGGGCATTGAAAACAGCCAAATTTTAATCCGCTCGCAAAATAATGGGTAGTTCTCTTCTTCATCGTCGTGTCTATATGCGTCAAGCGTATGCGATAGCGGCGTGGGGAGAAATTATCTATCGAGTGGATGGGTGCTTGGCTGTACCTCAATGCCGGTATTTAACGTATTCTCACGCCTTTTTCGTATGGTATTTGTCTGAACCTAAAGAAAAGCGATATGGAAACGAAATCGACAAATGAGGTAAAGGGTGATTACGACCGGGTATCGGCGAGTGAATGCCTGGGGTCGCTAATCGAGTTGCACGGGATTGTCATGGAAGACGATCTGTTCGTCATTCCCGATGCGGATGGCACGGCAGTATTATACAATGACGGGAAGATACGTTTTGACGAGATCGCCGACATCGAGGTCGGCTCGGTGTTTGTGGGCATCCTGCTCCGCAACGGCTATCTGTTCTACCTTTCCCGTACCGAACCGCTCAAGACGTGCATATACACGCATGGCGGGTGGGGTTCAATCTCTGAAATTTCTCCCCGTGGCATTGCCGGACATATCGGGCGTGAACTGCACGGGAAGCTGGGCGACCATACGGCGGTCGATTGACGGGAAACAAAAAAATCGGACGGTTTGTACTGCACCCCAAAAGTTGGACACTTTTGGGGTGTTTTTTATGAAATATAATTATGAGATTCGTTTAAAGGCCGTAAAACTGGTACTCGAAGGCGGACTTTCGGTTAGGGAAGCCGGATGTCACTTGGGCTGTGGCCGCTCGCAAGTTCACTTGTGGGTAACATTATTCGAGCGCCATGGCCTTGCCGGCCTTAAGCTGCGCCACGGTAGCTACAG
This sequence comes from Phocaeicola faecicola, assembly GCF_013618865.1. GTDB lineage: Bacteria > Bacteroidota > Bacteroidia > Bacteroidales > Bacteroidaceae > Phocaeicola > Phocaeicola faecicola. The sequence continues at coordinate 13,374 of NZ_JABSOE010000046.1, read as the reverse complement.
TGCAGAATTTAAGTTGTCAGTTTTGAAGCATATGCACCAAAATCATCTATCTTTGCTGGAGACAGCAGTGCATTTCGGCATTCCGGGCCCTTTTGTTATTCGTCAATGGGAGCGGCTCTATCAAAACCAAGGTGCTGAAGGCCTGCGGCGTAAACCGCAAAGAAGGAGGCCGGCCATGAGTAAATCGAAGACTAAAAAAGTCAAACTCAAAACGACTCCGCACGAAGAGTTGCTTAAGGAACTGGAGTATCTTCGTGCCGAGAATGCTTACTTAAAAAAATTGCAGGCCTTAGTCGAGGAGCGCATTGTCCGCGAGAGCGGGAAAGAGCCCAAGCCATCGAAGGACTAAGGCCGCAGTGCCGGCTTTCAGTATTGCTCAAAGCCGCAGGGATGGCGCGAAGCACATTTTATTATCACTTCAGAAAATCAAAACAACCCGATAAATATGCTCGCGAAAAAGAGAGTATTATAAGGTTATATCACGAACATAAGGGGCGTTATGGTTATCGGCGCATTACCGTTGAAATGAATAAGATCGGATATGCGATAAATCACAAAACCGTACTTAAGCTGATGAATATTTGCGGGATAAAAAGTCAGGTCAGGCTCCGTAAATACTGTTCATACAAAGGACAGATCGGACGGATAGCGCCCAATCTTCTGCAACGCGACTTTGCAGCCGAAAAACCGAATCAGAAGTGGGTTACTGACCTTACGGAATTTTCGGTTTGCGGCGTAAAGTTATATCTATCGCCGATTATGGACTTATATAACCGGGAGATTATTAGCTATAAAATAGCTGAACGCCCTAACTTTATGCAGATCATGAAGATGCTGGACGATGCGTTTGCCAGAATACCGGATTCTCCGGGTATTGTCTTGCATTCCGACCAGGGCTGGCAGTATCAGATGAAGCAGTATCAGCTCCGTTTAAGACAGAAAGGTATTACACAGAGCATGTCGCGCAAGGGTAACTGTCTGGATAACGCTGCTATGGAAAGTTTCTTTGGATTATTGAAGTCCGAATTATTATATTTGCAAAAATTCTCATCCATAGACCATTTCCGAAAAAAATTGGAAGAATATATCGACTACTACAATAACAAGCGGATAAAGAAATACTTAAACAACATGAGCCCGGTACAATACCGAACTCATGCCATCTAAACAAATACTAATCCGTCCAATATTTGGGGTGCACTTCAGTTATCGTCCGATTTTTTTCGCGTCGTATTTTCACGGCCGTTGCCTGCCGTGTTCCCGTTTCCGCCTTTGCAGGGCGAGCAGTTGCCGCAACATGTAGGCATGGTTTTCCCCCACGGTATGCCCCGAGGGCATCAGGTAGGGACTTGCGAGGCACTCCCGGCATTGGCGTACCGCCTCTTTTAAGTCGGTAACGGTTATTTCCGCTCCCGTGATGTCTTTAATCTTTGTTTCCATTCTTGTCCTGTTTTTTTGGTTCGTACCAACTGTCCCGGTAATTTTCTCCCACGAGCGAGAAAATTCCGCTCATGCCGCTTTCAGCGGCGAAATTTTTGGCTTCCCATATACCGGAAAACTCTCCCAGCAGCCGGTAGCCGATGAATAATTTGTACTTGCGCATGATTTTATCGTTTTTCCAGGTTGATAATCGGTGTGTTCTTTTGCAGCCATTCCTTCACGCTGTCCATGTTGTATTCGGATGTGATAACCGCCGTTCGGTCGTCGATTTCGGTGAAGCGCGTAGTTTCATACCCGTCGATCCACTGCTTCAGCGTGGCAACGCCCCACACCTGCGGGTCGTCGAACATGGTGTTGAGCCGCCCGATACCCTCGCCGAAGGTTACGAGCAGCGTTTCATAGGAGATTTCCTTGTTTACTTCATTCGTTTTCATATTCTCGCTTTTTACGGGCGGCTTTTGCCGCCCCGAAATTTTTTAATCAGACAAGTTCCACTCTAACCCTGCTCATGTTCGCCCAGAACACGCCGTTGCAGTAGTAGGCGTAGCCGTTATGCCAGTTGCTCCTGCGGCGTATCACGTCCTGCTCGGGTGGTCGTATCTCGATACTCGTGGTGTAGATGTTGTGTCCCACGGTAATGACGAGGTTGCACCTTCGCCATATCTCGGAATGGGTTTTGAACCCGTTTTTCCCCTCGACGAGCGCAAGGGCCGTCTTGACTGCTTCCCGAACTTCCCAATCCCACTCCCCGAAGGGTTTGAGCGGGCGTGCCATGTAGCTTTTATAGATGATTTTCATTGTTATATTTTTTTTTGTAGGGCGGCTTTCGCCGCCCCGATTTTATAATTCGACAATCCTTTCCACTCTGCCATACAACATGGAGCGTATGCTCGTCTTGTCCACGCCCTTGTATTCCGTGTAATGCCCGTACTGCTTTACCACGAATGTTTTCAGTACATCGACAAAGTTGAAACGATACCCTAAAAGCGGAATGGAGTCCTTGAAATAGGTGTTATGGTTTACCTCACGGGTAATCCAGTCTTTCTCCTCACGGGTGAGCGTTCCCCCGTCATTGAGCCGTTTGCGTAATATGTACGCTTTTGAGCCTGCAAGGCTTTCGAGTGCGGGAACGTCCCACGACACGAATTTATATGCTATTTGGTTCATTCTATTTTGTTTTTGCGGGCGGCTTTCGCCGCCCCGATTTTTATGCTGTCATTCGTTTCCGTATAAGGGACATGTTCCCCTTCATCAGTTTCAGTATTTGCCCGTGGTATGGGGTATTCTTGTTACACACGCCACGGCTCTGCACGACCTCCATGCGTTTTAGGGACACCTCTATCGTTTCGATACGTTTGCCGTCGATTGTGGCCGAGAGTATGAGCGAGTCGGCTTTCAGATAGTATTCGTTGGTAAACACGCAATGGTGCATGGCCTCGCCCTCCTGCCGTATGGCTTCAACGCTGTCCAATACCTTGATGCAGATTTCCCCGTCGGAAAACTCCACTCCGAAAAACCGCCCTTTGGCTTCGACAAACGAGGCTTCCTGTTCCAACGCCTTGCGCCGTTCCTCCTGCCGCCGTTCCATTTGCATGTGCCGCCGTTTTTTAGCCATGTAGAGGTCATGCGCTGCGGGCAGGTCTGCGGGACACACGAAATGGGCGTTATGCAGGTCTTTCCCGAAAAATCGCAGCAGGTCGATGTAGTCGCACCATTCCGTCGGTTTCCCGATAGCGTACCCGTTACGGATGGCGATACGGATGGCCGGCCAATAGTCTGCGATATTGCGGGAGGAACGGGCGAAAAATCGCACGAGTGCCGTTTGTCCCGCTTTAAGCAGCGTTTCGGCCTTGTTCTCCGAGAGCAGCAGGTGGATAAGGTCGAAAGGGGTTACATCGGGGAGTTGTTTGCCGTAACCGCTTCGGCGCAGTTCGGGGATAAGCCGTTGCCGGGGATAGATGCGTGTGGGCGTGATGTTGTATTTCCCGTCGTTCTCCGCCCGCAGTTCCAATGCGCTCGACCAACTCCACCCGTGAACGAAGAAGCCCATCGGGCGCAGCCGTGCGAAGGTTGCGGAGCGTCCGTCGGGGGCAATCCACCGCTGTACGGCTTCGATATGGGTGTAAACGGGTGTCTGTCCCACTTTTGCCCAACACTCGATATAGACGAAGCGCAGGACTTGAAAACCCTTGCAGCGGGTTACGATACACAAATACTCGTAATCGTTGAACTTGCGGCGCAGGGTGGTTTCCACTTTCAGCGTGGTGTGGCAGTGCGGACACTCGCACCCTAACAGATTGTCCGTGAGTTCTCCGTTTTCGCTCTGCCACGTGTGGCCGCACTCGGTGCAGGTGATAAGTCCTTTCGGCGTGCGGCGTCCGATATGCTCGATGCAGTTCTTGTACCCCCATTCGATTTGTGCGGGGGTAAGCGGCGGCAGGTGTTTGCTTGCCGCCACGACGTTCTGTTGGAATTTTGTTCTCGGTTTCATAACTAAAATAGACTGGGCATTAGTTTGTTATCTTCGATTTTCTTGGGTTTGGACTTGGCTTTCGCCAACTTGGCGTAGGCTTCGCTCTCGGCCTTCCGTATGGCGTTCCGCCGTGCCTCGGCTTTTTCCTCCTCGGTCAGTTCGACGGTGTGATTGACCACTACCTTGCAACTGACGGGTTTGCCGATGTCGATGTCCTCCTCGTCGTAATAGTGGAGTGCCATAGAGTATATTTCCTCGTCGGCAAACCCGTTGCAACCGCTCTGCCGTACTTGGTTGATGATGAAAGTGCAGCAATCGTCAATGTTCTTTTTCGGGTTGGCGTATCGGGGTGCGAAAAGTTCGTCCTCCCGTGCCCGTGCGTCGAGATAGTTCTGTATCGTCAGTTTGAAATAATCTGTTCCTTGTGCCATGATTTTTTGGTATTGTGGGGCGGCGAGCCGCCCCGTGTTCAACATTTATTCGTCCTTTCCGAGAAGCCGTCGCACCTCGTCCTCTTTGGTCTTTTGGAAAATCCATCCCGCTCTCTTCTGCCCGTCATGCGTCAGCCGTGCGTTGAAGCGTCCCCCGAGTGCGTGAAGGGCGTCCTTGACGGGCTTGGTGTCCCCGAATACGGCTATCGCCTTCTCGGAATAGTCCACGATGATAAACCCGCCTTGCACGCTCGTTTCAGTGCGTTCCGCCCGTTTTTCGTCTTTCGGCTCGGGCAGACATATATTCTCCTCGTTTCCTGCGATATATGCCAGCCTGTCAATGTACCCTTCACGGGTGTAGTGGGCCAGTTTGCAGACACTCCACCCGTATTTCGGACTTTTGCCGAGCGTGAAAACGGGATAGCGGTGTTCGTTCTTGGGGTCGTATTCGGAGAGGTGCGCCGTTTGCGGGAAATTGGCCGCCGCCTTTCTCAACTCCCCGAAGCCGTTGCGGGAGGTGGCCGAAAAGCCGAGAATGACGGTACGCACGCTTCGGGTGGTCGAACACTCGTAAGAGGGGTCAGTGTATTCCGTTTCGTTGAGTTCGGCGATGATTACGCCCTGCACCCCTTCGGGCATGATGCGGCGTAACCTCTGCGCCCCTATTTCCGCTATGCGGTCATGCTCGGCTTTCTCTTTGGCGGCGGCGATGGCCTGCGCCGTGGCTTGCTCTTCCGCCTGCCCCACAAGCAAAGCCACCTCGAAAGCGTCCATGAACTCGGGGTTCACGTCGTCGTAGTACCTGCCGATACCGAATGTTTGCGAGAGGGGTCGCAGAATGTCCGTTTGGCTGATTTCCTTTGTTTCGGTATCGACCATGTGGTACACGTAGCCACGGGCGGTGTGTTCCACCTTGTAAACGACGTAACGCTTTCTGCTCGCACCCGCACCGATACCGATGATAACCTGGTTTTCCTTGACTACCTGCACCTGCGTGTCCGTGGTAGTCGCTCCGAATAATGAAATGTACTTTGTCATACCTGTAATAATTTAGAAGATGTGAGTGAATAGGAAATAGAAAAAGCCGATTAGAGCCACGAGAGAAACAAGGCAGGAGAAAATGCCCCGCAGGATGTCATAACAGAACGTGAAGCCCAAAACGACCCAAATAAAGTCGATACCCCACACGTGGAAGCCCAAAGCCACCGCCCCGACCTTTACCGCCAACCCGACCTTTGCCTTTATGCCAAGTGGAAGGTTGGAGGATTTCTGTTTCCATTTATTTTTCTCTTCGTTTCTCATAACCTTTGACTTTTTTTTTATGCCGTAGCGGAGCCGGTATGGATGGAATCTGTTTCGGTAGCATCAAAAGGTGTCGGGGATAGCTGCTGCAAGATTTTGTCGGAAAATACGCTCGCCCGCAGGGAAAGAGGAAGATTTTGCGGCAAACCGCCCCGCGGCCCGATCTTGCAGCAGCGTGAGCCCCGTAACTACCTTTGCTACTGACAACAGATTTCCATACCGCGCTCCGCGGCATGAAAAAAAGAGAGGAAAAGGTTATGGGAGAGAAACGGGGAGAAAACGATATGCCGTGAACGCTCGAGAAAGTCGGTTCACGGCTCACCCTGCATGGAATGATAAATCGCCCGCGAACATTTCCTTTCACGGGCGATTGGCGTATCGGAGCGTGCCGATCCCGTATCGGCGGAGGATCGTTTCCGCCGGACGTGGCGCCACTCGCTGCCACTTTGAAGACGGATACGTCCATATGCCACTGGCTGATAACAAGATACTGTCCATTTGTGTACTTTTGGGCATCCGGGAAACAAAAAATGAAACAGAACATGGAAATAATAAGTATGGACGTGAAGGCTTTCGACGCGCTGGCAGGGCACGTGGAAGCCATTGAAAGAAAAGCCGAGGCGTTATGCCGCAGGCAAGAGGACGTGAGTTTGAAAAAATGGCTGGACAACCAGGATGTCTGTGACGTGCTGGGTATATCGAAACGTACCCTGCAAACCTACCGGGAGAAAGGGTTGCTGCCTTTCAGCCGCATCCGTCACAAAATCTTCTACAAACCGGAAGATGTCGGGAAGCTGCTGCAATCGTCGCACTATCCTAATACCGCCGCGTTATGAGCCATTATTTCATCGACAAGCACGATCCGCGTGTGGCGGATCTCTTCCGGCGTTTGGAAAAGGCCGGCAAGGCACTGGATAAACTGGAATCCTCCGGAGGCCGGACACTCAAGGGAGAGCGGTTCGTCACCGACGAGGAATTGTCCCGGCTGCTGAAAATCAGCAGGCGTACATTGCAGGAATACCGCACGGCGCGAATCATTCCCTATTATTTGATTCAGGGCAAGGTACTATACATGGAATCCGAGATACAGAAACTCCTGGAAGATTCCCGGAAGAAATGTATCGGGGGACAGGAATGGGTATAAAAGAAGAACGGCCAAAACGTTGGCCGTTCTTCTTTTTCAATTCAATATCGTGTTCATGCCGGGGAGCTGCCAGACGACAGCGGTCGTCGTGGCCCTTCGGACAAACCACCGTCGGAAGGCTTCTGCATTCCCGGATTTTAAGCGGAAAGCCAGCGCGGCGATCATTTCGAGCGAATACAGCTCGACAATACCGCCGTCACGGTTGCGCTCCCGGCGGTAAACCCGCTCCTCACGGAGTATGCCGCTTTTGAGTATGGAGCGGATGTTGCTCCCCACGGCAGGAACGAAGACTCCGAACAGGTCGGCAATCTGGTGGCGCGTGAGCCATACACGGTTCTCCGGCGTGTGGATTTCCACCCGCCCGTTTTCAATGCTGATAGGTTCTCTTGTCGTCATAGTCATACAAATTTATCAATTTTTGTTATACTGTTCAACCGTTTACCGTTATAATATCTGCCGTTTCCGGTTCGTCCTCCTCGTAGAGATTTATTTTCCGGCCTTTGGTCTGTTCTTTCAGACGTTTCATGTCCTCGTCCACCTTGCGGTCGGTCACTTTGGCGTAAATCTGCGTGGTGGAAATGCTCTTGTGTCCCATCATGCGGCTGACAGTTTCGATAGGCACACCCAACGAGAGCGTGATATGTGTCCCGAAATTGTGCCTCGCCTTGTGAAAGGTCATGTCGAAGCCGTATGTCCGTCCCAGTTCTCTGGTGAGCTTGATGAGATACCCCCGGCAATAGAGGTTGAAAATCCTGTCGCTTTTACGCTCGTGGCGGTATTTCTCGATGATCTGCAACGGCACGTTCAGCAGGCGGATGGCCGAGGGCGTTTCGGTCTTCTGGCGCCGGATGTGTATCCAGTACGTTCCGTCGTCCGACTGCGTGATGTCTTTTTCGGACAAGCGTTTCAGGTCGGCGTAGGACAACCCCGTGAAGGTAGCGAAGAGAAACCAGTCCCGCACCCGCTGGAGGTTGGGTTTATCGACGGGAGTTTCCATCAGTTTTTTGAGGTCTTCGAGTTTCAAATGGCGGCTCTTGCGCTGGGGCAGTTCCGGGTGCAGCTTCCCGTAAGGGTCGCGCCGGAGTGTACCCTGACTGACAGCCCGCTTGGTCATTTTCTTCAACCGGTAAAGATGCTCGTGTACTGTCTTGGGTTTCATTTCACGATCTGTACGCAGGAATATTTCAAAATCATCGTAGAACTCCCGGTCAAGGCTCCGCAACGCTACATCCTCCTTTTCCTTCCTTTTTTTCACGAAGGAGGCTAAAATATTATAGGAGTTCTCGTAACTTTCATAGGTTTCTTCCTTGCGATCCACGCCGACACGCTTGCGGAACTCCTCGTTATGCTCGCGGAACAAGGCAAGGAGGGTGAACGGTTTCTGCCCGATTCCTTCCACGGCGTTTTTGACCAGCTCGGCCGTCACGAAACCGAGGCTTTTACGAATATGGCGGTAATGTCCGGTGATTTTTTCGGTCAGTTTCTCTATTGCCAGGTTTACCGTTCGGGCGTTCTCGCTTCGTCCGTTCGCCCTTTTGGTTTCCGGATTCCAGAGCGATGGATCGACAAACGCGTTGATATTGATCGGGGCCGACTTGGCATCGATGCTTACCTTGCATAACAATTTACATGTTCCGTCCTTGCGGACTTTCGTGCGGTTGATGTAGAACAGCAGGGAGAACGTGCTGCGACGTTTTATCTCTTTATTATTCGGTTCCATAATCGTTGTGAATTTGATTGTCAATGATAGATTAAATAGCTACGGAGAAGCGACCGGCAATCTTTTCCTCTAAAGACCGGGTATCCATGTCGATCTTGTCATCGGTCACTTTGGCGTAAATCTGCGTCGTGGAAATGCGGCTATGCCCCAGCATTTTACTGACGGTTTCAAGCGGGACACCATGCGAAAGCGTGATCTCGGTGGCGTAGGTATGGCGTCCGCAGTGAAAGACGAGCTTCCGTTCAATTCCGCAAATGGCGGCAATACGTTTCAGCGTCCGGTTGAGTTCGTTGTTGCTGTACATCGGCAGCAGTTTTCCTTCCGGGGCCATATCCCGGTACTTGTCGAGGATGAGCAACGGTATGTCGAGCAACGGCACTTCATAGTCGATTTTCGTCTTCTTGCGGGCGGTCTTGATCCATACCTCACCGTCCTCGGCCACTTCCAGATCCTCCGTCGTCAGGCGGCACATGTCCCCGTAAGGGATACCCGTGTAGCAGGAGAAGAGGAACAGGTCGCGGATATGGTAGAGTTTCGGGTCGTGCAGGGGTGTGGTCATCAGCCGTTGTAACTCCACGGCGGTAAGGTATTTCTGTTCCCGCTCGGGATGTTCGGCTTCATAACCCGCGAACGGGTCGGCAGTGATAATCCCTTCCGCGATGGCTTCCCCGACAATCGTGTTCAACCGTGTGACAAGCAACACGATAGTTCCCAGGGCAAAGCGGCGCTCCGTGCGTAGGTAGAGGTCATAGTTGTCGATGAATGAACGGTTCAGGGCCGTGAAAGGAACATCCGACAACTTGTATTTCTCCTGGATGAAAGCGGCCACACAGTTACAAGCATAGCGGTAAGATTGCGCTGTTCCCTTTTCCCGGTTCACGCCGACACGTTTCTCGAAATGTTCGATGAACGTCCGGAAATAACCCAACAGGGTTTCCTGCCCGAAAGCCGTCCCCAACAACAGATTCCTTATTTCTTCAGCCGTTACATTCTCACGGGTGGCTGACAGTTCGTCATAAATGGCAATGGCTGAAGCTCGCAAATCGTCCAGTTGCCGGTTGATTTCCCGCGCGGCGTTACTTTTACCCGTGGCACGTCCGGATGCCCACAGTGCAGCGGGTACGGACATTTTCGCACTAAAAGCTGCTTCTGAAAATTTGCCGACAACAAGTTTCGCCATGACCGGGCAATGTCCCTCGTCATTCATTTCGCTCTTTTTGAGGTAGAACGTAACCGTTACATCCGTCTGTTTCATAACTCTATTTTTTATGTTGCAAAATTACTTGATATAGAGTTATTTACAGTTGTGAAAATTATAGCGGAACAAAGAATAAAACCCCGGATGCCGGTAACATAACCTGTATTTCCATGAAAAACGGAAAAAAACGGTTATCTTTACGGGCAAAATATAGGGTTCTTTGCATGGTGAACGGTAAAACCGCAGGTGGTTAAGCGTTATTTTGCCGGATTATCCGGGGCTAAAAAAGGCAACGGATAAGTAGCAAATCTTTCTCTTAACCTTTCATTATCCTGCATTTTAGCGATTTGGAAAGGTATAGAAGAATTTGGCTTAACTCTCCTCAATACCAAACACTTACTTTATTTATCCAAATTTTGCCGTTTTTTTGCGAGTTCTTCGTATATTTGGCGGTCGGAATCCGGACTGTGGATTCCGGTTACTGAATCGTTAAATTATAAAAGAAGAAAACAAATACATTATGGGATACGGTAAATGGATAGGCGGAATCGTCGGATTTATGGCCATGGGGCCCTTGGGCGGTTTGGCGGGTTTTGCTATCGGATCGCTGTTTGACAGCGCATCCAGTCTGGAACAGCGTAAGGAAGAAACCACAGCGGATGCCTGTGCCGGACAGCGGAACAGTTTCTTGTTTTCGTTGCTGGTGATGGCTTCTTATATTATCCGTGCAGACGGAAAGATCATGCACAGTGAAATGGAGTTTGTCCGTCAGTTTCTTCGGGTGAACTTTGGCGAACAGGCGGTAGGAGAGGGTGAGCAGATTCTCCTGAATCTTTTCGAACAGCGCAAGCGGATGGAACAGACCGATCCGATGGCTTTCAAGCGGACTATTCGTGAGTGTGGGGCACAGATTGCGGCAAATCTGGGGGAGAGTGAGCGGCTTCAGTTGCTGAGTTTCCTGGCTCAGATTGCCAAGAGTGACGGCAATGTCTGTCCGGCTGAGATAGACGCCTTGAAAGAGGTGGCAGTGGCCATGGGGCTTTCCCTCAAGGAGGTTGACTCGATGCTCAATCTTTCCGGCAATTCCCTCGAAGAGGCTTACCGGGTACTGGAGGTGGATGCCAGTGCTTCGGATGAAGAAGTCCGTGCGGCATACCGTCGTCTGGCCTTAAAGCATCACCCTGACCGTGTGGCTGCTCTGGGAGAAGATATCCGTAAGGCTGCCGAAGAGAAGTTCCAGCAGATTAATGCGGCAAAGGAACGTATCTATAAGGCTCGTGGTATTAAATGATTTTCGGGAAATCACCTTTTATTGAATAAATGGAAATCCCCTGTATGCAAGTTTACTGATTGTATACAGGGGATTTCCATTTATCTTTTAATCGTTTCTGAACGTATTAAAGTTTGAGCTTTTTCCGCAGTTCTTTCGGGAGCGCATCTTTATGTGTCAGAATATAGATAGTCTTGGCACGTACGAAACTTTCGGACATGTTCAGATAACCTCCGAATTCGTTGCCATCGGCAGCCCATGAGTTCTTGGTGATGTAATACTGTGTGCCATTCTGGTCTTTCGCAATACCGGTAATGTGCATCAGGTGGTCATCGGTAGTGGTGAAAGACTCGTATCCTGCCTGACGGATTTCCGGAGTTACCTTGATTTCCGGGTAGGGCTGCTTGAAATGATAGACTTCATTCAACCGTTCTTTCTGGTCCAGCTGTCCCCAGCGAGCCCGGTCACTTTCCTGATAAGCATCTACATTATTTACATCCGGGTTGATGGCTACTCCATTCTTGAAAGAGAATCCACGTTCGCTCACGTCACCGTCCCAGCATACGGTATAGCCGTTCTTCAAGGCGTGATTCATGGCTTCCATCATCTCATCCAGCGGCAGGTTGTACATGCGGGCATGCTCCCAGTTGTCTGGAACTTCTATCTCAAATTCCTCATAATACGGCTTGTGAGTAAAACTGGTCAGCATGACATAGTCATCTTCGTGTATGTCCAGGCTTTCAGCGAAGGTCTTCGGAGTATATTCTTTTCCGTTGTAAGTGAACTTTTCAGGCAGTTTTCCCAGGTAGATATCAAACAGACTGTTCATCAGCTGTTCGTACTGGGCACTGCGTTTGCCCATCTTGATGGCCTGGTTGGCCAGGACGGTCATGTAATCTACCATTTCCGAGTGGTTGTGGAACTTGGAGTCATAGTTGATGCCGGTATATACTTCTTCCGGAACGATGCCTACCTGGTTGAAAGCCGTAAACCAACTGGGGGTAAGGCTTCCCTGTCCGATGTTTCCATTGCCGCGGCGCAGGTAATTGTCGGCCAACTGGTTCATGTATTTCTGGCGTACGATGAACATTTCAGACAAATCGTATTCTCCCTTTCCTTTTCTCAGCAGTTCGGCTTCCACGAACGAAGTTGCTGCAAAGCACCAGCAAGTTCCGCTTACAGCCTGGTCTTTTACCGGTGTCACTTTCTGGTTGACTACTGTCGTGAACTGATAGCCTGCGGTCTGCTGGCCCATCAGGGAAGAGGCCGTCAGCAAAAAGGCCCCAGCTAAATAATGTTTGATTTTCATGTGCTATGTTTTTGAATCGTGATTTTATATTTGAGCGTCAAAAATAGTGAAAAAACTAGTCTTGTAACATATGTGACAGAAAAACCTGTACTTTTTTATGAATTTTGCAATCACAAATCAGTGATGGATGGAATTTATATACAAATAGAAACAAAAAATACAGTATAGATTATGAATGGAACAACGAATGATTGGAAAAACAGAACGGTAGGAGATATTGTTGCCGAGAATTTTGCGGCTTCACGTGTTTTTGCTTCTTACGGCATCGATTTTTGCTGCCACGGAGGACAGACATTGGCGGAGGCTTGCCGGAAGGATAATCTTTCGGAAGAAAAGGTCATCGGAGATTTGTGCCGCCTGAAAGAAGGCAGCCGCAGCGCTTCCCCTGAATTTGCGGAATGGCCGCTCGATCTCCTGATTGATTATGTATTGAAGATACATCACCGGGGCATCCGTCGTAGAGGTCCTGAGATTGCCCGTTTGCTGGACAAGGTGGTTGCCGCGCATGCGGAAGCACATCCGGAATTGCATGAACTGCAGGCGCTGTTTGCTCAGTCGCTCGAAGACCTGGAGTCTCATCTGCAGAAAGAAGAGAATGTGCTGTTTCCTTTCCTGAACGAACTTTTCACTGCCTCGGAAGAAGGATATGCAATCAGACAGATGCATTGCGGTACGGTACAGAATCCGATCCGGGTGATGTTTATGGAACATGAGGGAGAGGGCAACCGCTATCACCGTATTACGGAACTGACTGGTAATTTCCAGACTCCGGCCGATGGTTGTGCTTCTTACCGTTTGCTGATGGAAGAATTAAAAGGATTTATGACGGCACTTTATGAACACATTCATCTGGAGAATAACCTGATTTTCCCGCGTGCTGTGGCCCTTGAGAGTCAGTGGGTACGGTAATGAAAAGAAGGTTCGCCTTGCAAACAGAATTTTGCAAGACGGACCTTTCTTTAGGGATATTCAGTAAATGTCCCTAAAAAGTAAGGTGGCATATAAAGTCGATAGAGTATAATCACTTTATATGCCATTGCTATTGCCCTTTTTCTGTGTTTTTTCATATAATCCTATCAGTTGGACA